>CAYMUW010000088.1:0-3015 GCA_964393865.1 uncultured Lachnospiraceae bacterium | reverse complement strand
CATATGCTGCCTTTGTAATTGAATTCGTCGCTGTAGGTGTCGCATCTACGGGTTCCTTTGCCTGTAGAGTATCATCAGAAATATCAATCGGTGTCGTAGGCAGTTCAGATTGCTCGGACTGCGGAGCTTCTGTAGGATCCGGCTGCTGAGCTTCTGTAGGATTCGACTGCTGAGCTTCTGCAGGCTGTTCCGGCTCCGGATCAGCTGCAGGCTGATTCGGCTCTGCTGTCACTGTGGTAACTGTAATACTTTCGCCGCCGCTGGTATTCTCAGTCACCTGGACCTCGTAATCAATTGCACTCTCCTCAGAGTCTGCATACGCAGCAATGACGTTAACAACAATTATCATATATACCATAATAATTGCTATCATCCGCTTTGTACGCCTTGACACTTTCTTCATGATACTTCCTCCTTAAACTTAATCAATATAATACCAATTTCTGGTTGTTATGTTTCTCTATGCAAGCCTATAAATCGCACATATAGTACGATTTAACCAACCTCTTTTTTCATCCTAATTATAATCTATTTTTTTCGTCCAAATCAAGTACTTTAGGCCTATTTCCGTCGATTTGTCAATAATTACTATCCATTTGACTTTCTCAATTTTTTTCCACTTTAAAATTAATCTTTTTTCGGGTATTTAAACAAGATTTTCAGGTACTGACATGCTTTTTTTTAAAACTATTTTGCTCAAATAAGCAGACCGGTCAAGCCACGATAAGCGGTTTAACCGGCCATTATTTTATGAATATATTATTTTACCCGTTTTTAAAACTATTTTGCTTATTATTTTATTTCTCCCATCAAAAATGAGCTTTTTATAAAATTATATTCGCTTTCGCCATTTTGCGCTCTTGTCGAAAAATAGTTTCGGCATACTTTTTTGTGCATTTTTAACAAAACAGGGCATGTACCTCATCCTTTCTGGTGAAAACAGGTATCACATCAATAGGCGCATTGGCAGTAATCGTCTGTCCGCCTGTCCATTTGCGTCCTGTCGAAACCTCCGTCCACTCAGCTCCCGCCGGCAGATATACCTCTCTTTCCGCAATTCCTGCTTCCATCACCGGTGCCACCAGCACATCCTTTCCGAACATATACGCATCCTCCACTTCCCATGCATGCTTATCCTCAGGGAAATCAAAGAATAACGGTCTCATAACAGGTTCACCGGTTTTGCTTGCAGCCTTCATGCATTCTCTGATATAAGGACGAAGCTTTTCACGAATAAAAAGATATTTCTTTAAGATCTCATAATTTTCTTCGCCGAAGCTCCAAACCTCATTATCCTGACCGGAAGTAAGCTGTCTCACACCGTTAATGAACTCCTGCTCCCTCTCATACCAGGGAGAACGCTCACCGTGCATTCTGAATACCGGACAGAATGCTCCCCACGCAAACCAGCGCAGCAAAAGCTCCTGAAAAGCGGGATCTTTGATATCCCCACCGATAAAGCCTCCGATGTCGGATGTCCACCATGGTATTCCTGCCATACCCATATTAAGGCCCGCCTGAAGCTGTTCCCTCATAGCACGGAAGGTAGAACTGATATCCCCTGACCACGTCAATACACCGTATTTCTGGCTTCCGGCCCATGCGCAGCGAACCAGACTCATGATCTCCTTTTCTCCTTCTGCCTTTAAGCCGTCGTAGAAGCCCTTGGCATACATAACAGGATAAATATTGGTGCACTGCAGCGCCGGACCGGCATAGTAGCGGTAATTATCAAATTCATAGGTACCGTATTCCGGCTCCGCTTCATCCAGCCAGAAAATACGGATGCCCTTCTTATAATAATTCTCCTTGCATTTATTCCATACAAACTCTCTTGCTCCCGGATGGGTAGTATCATAAAATGTGGTATTTCCCATCCATGTCATATGATTGGCATTTCCTCTGTCATTCCGCACCAGATAGCCCTTCTCGGACATTTCCCGGTAGTTCTCGCAGCGCTCATCCACTGTAGGCCATACGGAAACAACCGTTTCAATCCCCAACTCCTTCAACTCCTTGACCATGGCATCCGGGTCCGGCCAATCTCTGGGCTCAAACTTAAATTCTCCCTGCATGGTCCAGTGGAAGAAATCCACCACGATGGCATCCATGGGAAGCCCTCTTCTCTTGTGCTCCCTTGCCACATTTAAAAGCTCCTCCTGAGTTCTGTAGCGAAGCTTGCACTGCCAATATCCCATGCCATACTCCGGCATCATAGGTGTTCTTCCCGTAGCGGCACTATATTGCTCCAATATTTCCGCCGGTGTGTTCCCTGCGGTAATAAAATAATCCATCTTGCGGGTAGACTTAGCATGCCACTCTGTCTTGTTAGCGCCAAAAATTACCGTTCCGACTGCCGGATTGTTCCAGAAGAAACCATATCCCCTGCTGGATACCATAAAGGGAACGCTGGCCTGGCTGTTTCTGTGCTCCAGCTCCAAAACGGCACCCTTTTTATTTAAATTCTTCTCCTGATACTGTCCCATACCATAAATGCGCTCATCCTCAAAAGCTTCAAATCTTGCTGTCAAAGCAAAATCAGAAGTTCCTGAAACAGGCTTCATTTCTCTGGCGGATACAGCAATGGGAACCGCATAACGGCATACACGGTCTCTGTTACGCCAGTACTCTGCTGTCAGAAGCTCTCCCTTTTGATTATAAAAGCTAATCCATCCCTCCGGATTGATTTTTACGGTGATCTTTCCGTTCACCATGGTATATTCCTTTCCCATCATATGGTACTTAGCCCATTCTTCGCCCTTATACCATGGATCTGTAATGTCCAACTCCCGTACTGTGATCTGAGGAACACATTCCTCAACCTTCTCCGTCAATGCCCAGTCATTCTCGTCCATCCTCGGCTCGCAGGTCATTCTCACTCTTACCGAATTACGTCCCCAGGCTTCAATCCATACCTGACTTGCACCATTACTGATGATAAGCTTGTTGCCTTCCTGTCTTACTGTCATTGCAGCTTCCTCCCGTCAATTATCCATATAAAATAATAAAACTGAT
>CAYMUW010000087.1:0-3147 GCA_964393865.1 uncultured Lachnospiraceae bacterium | reverse complement strand
AATAATGTATATACTGGTGACTTATGAATGGCATGGCTGAACTGTTACAAAATTTTTCATAAATTTTTATTTGGGGCTTGCATTTTCAAATTTTTTGTTGTAATATAAGCGAAACAAACGAAGGCGTTTGCACAGATGTGCAACGCCTTTTTTTAGTTTAGGAGGAAGAGAGTATGAGTGAAGTAGTAAATATTGAAGAGCTTTTTGGCAGTAAAGTGTTTACAAGGGCAACTATGAAGGAGCGCCTGCCCAAAAATGTGTACAAGGAAGTTACGAAAGTAATCGATCAGGGCGGTGAATTATCACTTGCGGCAGCAGATGTGGTAGCTAAGGCAATGAAGGATTGGGCCGTGGAAAACGGAGCAACCCATTACACCCATTGGTTCCAGCCGCTTACGGGTATTACCGCAGAAAAGCATGATTCCTTTGTTTCTCATCCCGATGAGAACGGAAAAATGATTATGGATTTTTCGGGAAAGGAATTGATTAAGGGTGAGCCTGATGCTTCTTCCTTCCCTTCCGGCGGACTTCGTGCAACCTTTGAAGCAAGAGGATATACGGCATGGGATATTACATCTCCCGCATTTTTGAAGGAGGATGCTACCGGCGTAATTCTTTGCATTCCCACAGCATTCTGTTCCTATAAGGGTGAGGCTCTTGATAAAAAGACGCCTTTGCTTCGTTCCATGGAGGCAGTAAGCGAACAGGCAGTCCGTATTGTTCGTTTGTTTGGTAATACAGAGGCTACCAAGGTAGTTGCCAGCGTAGGACCGGAGCAGGAGTATTTTCTGGTAGACAGAGAGAAATATTTAAAGAGACCTGACCTGATCTTTGCGGGACGTACCCTGTTTGGTGCACCGGCACCGAAAGGACAGGAGATGGAGGATCATTATTTCGGAACCATCCGTGAACGTATCGGCGCATATATGAAGGATCTTAACATAGAGTTGTGGAAGCTGGGCGTTACCGCTAAGACACAGCACAATGAGGTTGCTCCCGCACAGCATGAGCTGGCGCCTATTTATGAGACAGCCAATATTGCAGTAGATCACAATCAGCTGGTTATGGAGACCATGAAAAAGGTAGCAGGACGTCATGGACTTACCTGTCTTCTACACGAAAAGCCTTTTGCAGGTGTCAACGGTTCCGGTAAGCATAACAACTGGTCACTGACTACGGATAACGGAGTAAACCTTCTTGATCCGGGCGATACACCCAATGAAAATATTCAGTTCCTGCTGGTTTTGGCCTGCATCATTAAAGCGGTTGATATTCATGCCGACCTGCTTCGCCAGAGTGCATCGGATGTGGGAAATGATCACAGGCTGGGAGCCAATGAGGCGCCTCCGGCTATTATTTCCATTTTCCTTGGAGAGCAGCTTGAGGATGTGGTAAAGCAGCTGGTTGAAACCGGTGAAGCAGATCATGTGCTGCAGGGCGGCAAGCTTGCTACAGGCGTATCCACACTGCCTGATTTTGAAAAGGACGCTACCGACAGAAACAGAACCTCACCTTTTGCCTTTACAGGTAATAAGTTTGAGTTCCGTATGGTGGGTTCCTCAGACTCTATTGCAAGCCCCAACACCACATTGAATGCCATTGTTGCTGAGGCCTTCTGTGAAGCTGCAGATATTCTGGAAAAAGCAGATGACTTTGATATGGCTGTCCATGATCTGATTAAGGAATATCTGAGCGAGCATCAGAGAATTGTCTTTAACGGAAACGGATATTCTGATGAATGGGTAGCTGAGGCTGAAAGAAGAGGACTTCCTAATATTAAGTCTATGGTAGAGGCAGTTGATACGTTGACAACAGAGAAATCCGTTAAGTTGTTTGAGAAGTTTGGTATCTTTACCAAGGCCGAGTTGGAATCCCGTGAGGAGGTTCTTTACGAAACCTACGCTAAGAGCATTAATATAGAAGCATTGACTATGATCGATATGGCATCCAAGCAGTTTATTCCTGCTGTGATTAAGTACAGCAAATCTCTTGCAGATACGGTTTTGGCTGTGAAGGAAGCAGGAGCCGACGCTACAGTTACAGCAGAGCTGTTAAAAGAAGTATCCGAGAAGCTTACCGCTATGAAGGCAGCTCTTGCTAAGCTGAAAGAGGTGGAAGCAAAGGCCGGTGCAATAGAGGATGCAAAAGAACAGGCATTCTATTATAAAGATGTGGTAAAGGCTGCCATGGATGAGCTGCGGGCACCCGTAGATGAAGCGGAAATGCTGGTTGACAAGAAGGTTTGGCCTGTACCTACCTATGGAGATCTGATTTTCGAAGTTTAAAAATAATTTAGTACTCTCCTTGTTCTTAATAAACGATAAAGAGCGCCAGCATGTATATGCATGGCGCTCTCGTATTGATATCATAAAATATCGGTATGTAAATATTGAAACAAATGGGAAGATGTATCTGTTAATCCACCTTTACTTCCAGATAACCCAAAAGCTTGCTCATATCATAGTCATTGATAATGCCCAGATTGGAGTCATAGAATTTACCGTTAAAATGAACCAAATAGTGACAGTAAAGCCCCATCTTTTCCATCATGATACAGCACTTGGGAAGAGTAGCTTCCTGACCCTCCGTATATACGATTACATCGCTGTGGTCGATGCCGTAATAGTTGAGTGCGGAAATGACGCGTCCCATGGTTGCCTGCCATTCCCGGCAGTCCATAACGCTGATTACTTCCGCAATAGTAACCCCTGCTAACATGGCTACACAGGTTTGACCGCACAGGCCGTCTTCGGGCTGAATAATTACATCGATATGATCGATCTTACGGATGGGATGCTCAAAATCGTAGGGGCTGTTTTGATTCATTTGGATAATGCTGCCGTTAATGTGAAGAAGAATTTTGTGTTCCTGATCAATATTGATATGGGAAACAGCCTCATTGTCCAGATGGATTTTGTAATTTCCCTTATCCTCAGGAAGCAGTTCGCATTCAATAATTTTGTTATCCAAAACAAGGTCTGCCTTTATAATGTCTCTATGCTTGCAAACCTCCCAGACATTAAAGGGAACGCGGATGTAGTAGATATCATCCTGTTTTTGAATTTTTCCGTTAAAAAAATACCTCATATTACCCTTGTATGATTATTTAGAAGCTAGTAATCACACGTTTCCTTTCTTTTAATATCG
>CAYMUW010000086.1:0-3172 GCA_964393865.1 uncultured Lachnospiraceae bacterium | reverse complement strand
AAAAGCACTTCGTGCAACGACGAGTGCCCTTTAGGGTATGCGCACGGGTGCGTAAAGTACTTTATTGCTTCGCAATATGCATCCGGCGCGGAAAAAATGTGCTTCATTGAGTGTATATGGAGTCACGAGGATGTACCCTCGCTTCGCTGGGGCAGACCCTGCGAAGCACATTTTTTATTTCCATTATAGAAAATGAAATAGAGAGATATTTTGAAAAAATTAGAAAAATAAAAAGATAATTTAAAGTATATATAAAAATTAACAAGGATTTTTTGCGAAAAAACTAAAATAACTGATGAATAAAGGGATAAAGTTATTCCGTTTTGGAAATTTGATGAGATGAAACAAAATTGAATGCCTAAATATGGATATTTATAATTAATTAAAATACTATATATAGGAGGGTTTTTTATGAGAAAACGTTATTTTGCAGCCCCGGCAGTAGGAATCATTGCTTTTGGTATGATGGCGCTTCCGGCTATGGCCAAGCCGGTTCCGATGGCCTCAGTAAATGGTGTGGATTTTAATACGCTGACGGAGGCCGTTCAGGTCGCAAATCAGTATCCGGGTTCCGTGATCGAGATTCTTTCTGATGCAACCTATGGCACCTCCATGCTTACATTTGAGGACGTCACCATTAATATGAATGGATATACTATTACGCGGACGAATTCTGAGGCACGCTGGATGGTTGGTGGAATTGAGGAACCGGAGGATCTGGGAGGCGAAGCACCTGAAAACCTGCCGGTGGTTGTTATCAACGGCGGTGAAGAGGGGAGTCTGATCACAGACGCTGAGGATGCGGAAGGCGAAATCAGCACTCCGCTTATCACTGCACAGTATGCCGACATTACAATTAATAATGTAACGATGGTGAATACGATGATTGACGATGACGCATCTGCGTTTTGTCTTCGGGATGCGGCAACCGCGACGTTGAATGACTGTGATCTGTCGTGTTGCTGTGGAGTCAAGATTTTCCGCGAATATGGGACAGGGACTTCGAGTCTTACAATTAACGGAGGAACTATTACGGCTGAATGTACGGAGGATGCTGTTTGGAAGGGCAGTGCAGTACTCGCTGAGGTAGGTATCAACTATGATGTCAATATTGAAATCAATGGTGCGGTTCTTACCAGTGCCAATACAGCAGCCTTGGTTCTTTCACCGAAGTGTCATACGACTATTACAGACTCTACCCTTACAGGCTATACCGGAATTTATTATAAGGCGGGAGAACTGACTATTGAGAACAGTACAATTGAAGCCACCGGTGAATTTGTGGAAGAAGTGACATCGGATAAGGAAGCAAACACGACATCCTCCGAAGGAGTTTATTTCGACGGTTCAGGCATTCTGGTGGATTCCAATAACAAGTTTAATGAGACGCTTCCGATCACCATTTCCGGTAACAGTTCTGTTACCAGTGCAAATGGCTATGGCATTCGTGAGGTTGGCGGCGAGGACGGAAACGGTACAAGCCTTGTGGAGCTTCAGGCGGACGGAATTGAGATTGTCGGAGCAAAAGGAGATATCACTCTTTTGAGCGTGGCGGAATAAGTAAATTTAAATTTCAAATAAGAAGATATCGGAGTTTCTGTTTTTTGAGAATGATGGTATTTGGAAAGTGAGGAAAATAATGAAGAATAAGTATATGGCGGCAGCTTTTCTGTGTGCAGTGAGCTTAGGAATATCCGTATGCGGACATGCAGGGCTTAGCGTATTAACCGTGGAGGCTGAAGAAGGTTCTGACACCGAAAAATCCGGCGATGCAGGAGAAGAAGCCGGTGGAGAAAAAGAGCGTCCGGAAGAGGCTGGTGATTCAGAGGTAGGAGAGCAGATGGGTAATGCTTCAAGAGAAGCGGGACAGGATGGCAATGGCCAGGATCAGGAAGCTGGGAGTGGAGAAATCACCAGTCCTCCAGGTGGTGAACCGGATGGTCCGGATCAGGGCGGCGGCCAGGCAGAGCGTGAACCGGCAGAGGCCGCAGATGGAATGGCAAATCTGGAGGTGGATCCCCAGGGATTTGTCTGCATTGCGACAGAAGATGGAGAGGTTTACTGGGAAGCCGGCGTTGATACATATGAAAGACTGATTGCTTTAAAGGACATTAATGCGGAAAGCAGTTATGTAAAGCTTGAGGTAGTTCCGGATAATGAGGAGACGTATATTTATCTGTATCCGGATCAGGATTGGAAACTGCTGGTTTACGAAGAAGAGGCTCCGGAATGGTTAAACGAATCCGTAGAAGAGGCCGTTATGACCGCTTTTGAGGAGTGGAAATCAGAGGTATATTCCATATTTGATTATGAAGCATTCCGGGAAATGACTGCGGCAGATAGCGCAGGCGCAGCTCCGGATGAAGGTTATGAGCCGACAGCGGAAGATCTGGCAGCTTTCAGGGAATTTGTAATACTGGAGGACTCACTCTGTACATATTTGAAAACCAGTGTAAATGACACGCTGACAGCAGCCTTCGGAACAACGATGGCGGCGGATATGTGGAATTATATGAACAACAGTGTGGGAAATGAGGCAGAGGGCCTGGCGAATCTCGGAAGCCTGATTCGGGAGATGGGACTGAGCAATGTTGGCGCGGTACAGAAAGATTTCTACGGTGCGGTTGCGGGACATTTCTTTGCTATTGATTCCTGGAACTATTATGACGGAGATGCGGAAGGGTATCCATATGAGTGCGCATATTATTTATGGAGCCATGGCCTGTGCGTCAGTGAGGACAGTAACAAACTCTGGAGGCTTCATTCTGCCAACGGAGGTGAAATTTATGCAGAAATCGCGGACGAGGAGGTTTCTGCGAGCAAAGCATTTGCCTGTGTTGTGACAGAGGATGGAAGCATATACTGGGGGACAAGCCTGGATAATTCAAACAGTATCCGTGAAGCAAATGGAATTTCGGACGACGTGGAAGCAGTAAATATACAGGTAAAACCAACGGTGGATTCTGAAACGGCAGAACTGGCGCTTCCGGATGGAAATAATCCAGAGGTAACAAAGTATTTTCCATATTTTGACAGCACTGCGGTTTGGACATTGACCGTACAGGATGCAGAGATACCCGAGTGGTTTGATGAGACAATGGGAGAAGCCGTTATGGCTGCCTGCGATCAGTGGAAGGAGGAGGCGCTTGCTTCCTTTGAACTGGATAAGGCG
>CAYMUW010000085.1:0-3211 GCA_964393865.1 uncultured Lachnospiraceae bacterium | reverse complement strand
AGACGGAAGCAAAAACAGATAAACCCAAAAACACAGGCGGTAATATCAGGCACGCCATAGCCTCCTACTTAACTGTCACAGTGGCCGCACTGGCAAGGATAACCTTCTTATATTCGCAGTATGGAAGGTACGGATGCGAAGCAAAAAGTATATGGTGGCGGAAGTGTACGTAAAAGAAGCCCAGAAATATATGTTAAAAAAGCCCGGGGTATTAATGACCTGGGCTTTCTCTAATTAACGGAACCTGGATAATTAGCGGAACTCAATTTCATCAAACTCATCATCAAGTCTGATTTCCATCTGTTCGGCTTCCTGTAACGCGGGAATCTCATTTGCCGGAGGTTCTTCCTTTGACAGTAAGTCAGCTTCTGTACTAAACGGCAATTTCATATCCTTAAGCGCCGGATCAATCTCTCCCGATGGCGCTTTTTCTGCAGCTTCAATCATTTTCTCCTCTTCCTCAGTTAGGGCCATCGAGATCTTAATCATACGAGGCCTATTGGGTTTGATTTTACTAGACATATGCTTGGTATAACGCCCACCCTTTTCTGCGTCTAGCAGTCCCTTGGATTTCAGCCAGTCGCAAAACAGGTCGCAATCAATGCCCCGTTCCCTTGCCATTTTTTTCAGAACTTCCGGCAGGAAGCAAACGTAATTTTGATCATTTGCATCTAATTCCTTCCCTATGAATATTCCATAGTAGTTTCTCTGAAGTGACTGACTGTCCGCATTTCTACTATACTCAAAGTATGCAGAATTCTGGTAGTAGAAATCCATTATATAATTGTAAAAAGTCGCATTCTGGTCAACTTCCCTCGCGTCCCACAGGGCCTCAATGAATACTTCCGGCTGAATAATGCGCCCGTCCTTGAAGATGTACTTCGCCCCAATCCGGTCGGCAACGCTCAGGAGTGCCGCAGCATCCACCTGCCTTGCCATGACCTCTTTACCAGCTTCTTTTGCCTTAAGTAAAAAATCATCATATGTTTCCTTCCACCAATCATGAATCTTCTTGGGACCAATCCGGATCAGGACTTCAATTAGGAAGCGGCTTCCCCAGCCGTAGTTCTCAGAGAGAGAATCCTTCCACCTACCCATCTCGTCTTTCGTCCAGGGAATACTGTTCGGGGCTTTATATGAAAAGACACGGTTTATCGAGCCATTGTTTGTAAACCTTGCCACAATATTCTCTTCACTGGTTATCTGGCAGAAATTACACCACCGATCCTCTTGCCTTATTCCATGCGCTCTAGTCGCAAGCTGGCGCCCCTTGCCATTGCAGATTTTCATTACAAAATTCGAAATCTCTTCTTTCTCTTTCGTTGAAGTATTGTTGAAGTCATCAAAAAGGCCCGGAATGTGGCTTAGAAAGTTCAATCTTGTTTCCAAGCCGGCAACAGAATTCTGCAGGCTCATTTTCAGCTCGTTCATATCCCCCCATAAATATCCTGCCATTTCCATGGCGGTTGATTTTCCGGTCCCGCTTTGGCCGTAAATATTTAAACAGTATCCGTCCCTGCCTCCCAGCATGTAAACTATTGGAGAAGCGATTGCAGCAGCCATACAGAAGTTAAACATCATGACATTGGTAGCACGGATTTCTTTTGTCGTCCTGAACCATTCATCAGGGTTACCCTTCGGCTTAAGGGCCTTAATGATATTAGACTGGGGTCTGTCCATGCTCACGTTTAAGACTTCACGTTCATCACCAAAGTAAAACTTTTTACATCCTTGAACCCATCCGAGTTTATTCAGGGTGATCAAGTATGGCATCAGTTTAGCATAGGTACTTTCGTCAAGCATGCTTTGGAAGTATCTCACCAAGTCTGCAGAATAGCCTGGATCAATTGTAGCAAGGTATTTGCCCAGCGCTTTAATTTTACTATTGTCAAGCAGGTATTCTGATGGCACGAGCTTTTTGAACCATATATTTCCCTTTTTGTATAATAATTCCAATAATGCTTCGCCTTCGATACAAATATTATCATCTGGATCCGGGGTATATGCAACGCAATTAATCAGCATAGGGTTTTTACTCATTAAATCTTTGCGGAACCCATCCTTTGTCATTGTCATTTTATAAATGCCGCTATCATCCGCCCAATAATCCCACGAAATCGCTTTATTACCAGTGGCTGTTGAAGGCAGGTTACTGAATTTAGTCATATTGATCTTAGCCTGCTTTTTTATCTGCCCTGCTTCACGCACCGCCTTGCAGTTTGACTCTTCCGCCTGCTTTGCAGCCTCCATAGCCTCTTGTGCCGCTTTTTGCGCCGCCTTCTCAGCTTCCTTCGCTTCTTTCAGCGCCTGCTTCTTACGTATTTTAAACCTATCCAGCAGTAACTTCTTGTCCTTTCCCTGAAGGGAGTCTACAATCCGGTCAGATAAGTTCTCGCGCAAAATGCCGTTAATGCATGGTGACACCAAAGCCTCGTATAATTCTGGATTAAGGATAACTTCCATCGTAAATTCTTCCGGTTTAAGCGTGCAGTACCGGCCGAAATTGGTCTTGATACGTTCCTCACGTTCTTTGTCCATCAGTTCCTGTTTCCTCTGGTAAGAAAGCGCATTGTGGTTAATCTCTTCCGGATTAGGCTTCTTAAGAATCACATTATAGCCAGTCTTCTCCAGTATCTGCACGTTTTTGTTTCCCATTTCCTGCCCTACATTGTCGGTATCTTCCATTTCCAAAGCGGCATTACAGACTTTTCCCGCTTCCTGCACGGCATCGCCGATGTTGCCCGCTTCCAGCGTAACGGTGCTAAAATCTTTCGTTTCCAGCATAATGGCACCAAGGTCTTCTATTTCCAGCTTAGGGGTGTTGATGCCTTCTTCCATCCATTCGTTCACATTATAGTTTGCCTCGGCTAATCCTTCCGCTACCGGCTGCTGTACCTGTGACTCATTTCCATTATAGTTCTCCGGCACCTTACGCACCGTATTATCATAAGTTAACATAATTTTATCCTCCTTGAATATTATTTTTTAAACTCTGTGGCTTGGTAAAAACCACATTATCTTTGATTTCACAATTGCTTGTATTAGGCGCTTTCAGCGTGTTTATTACATGCCCTGTCCGGCGCCCTCGCCCATGAAATGCTGCCTCTCATTGACTTACCTCCCATCTACTATGGAAAACTGCCTTGGCTTGAGAAATCTTTCCCCTTAATGCCGGATAATTTCCGGAAACGGGTAAATTTCGCGTTCAACC
>CAYMUW010000084.1:0-3505 GCA_964393865.1 uncultured Lachnospiraceae bacterium | reverse complement strand
CCTATGCGCTTGAACATTTTCATCCGGAGATGATGCCCTTCTTTGAAAAGGGAACTATGGAAACGCTGCTTCCGGTTATGGAAAAGCGCGGGGAGATTTATGATGTGGTCAATGCTGACCGTTGCCTGGATATGGTAGACGACGTGGACGTCTGTCTGGATAACATCAAGAGGGTTATGGGCAGACAGTCGATTCTGGTTGTAAAGGTTGCGAACAATTACTCCAATCTGCAGAGAATGCTGTTGAAAAAAGGGGAAATGAAAGAAGAGTACTGGCTGGATGATCCGGACCATACAGGATATTTTAACAGAGAAGGATTGATTGCGAGACTGGATGCAAACGGATTGGAATGCATCGATTTTTATGGGGATACTTTTGTGGATTTCCAGCTTGTGAATCCCTTTACCAATTATTATGAGAAGCCCGAAACCGGGAAGGCCGTCCATAAGAGCACGGTACGCCTGGAAAATCTGTTCCACGATATTTCTATAGAGCGCACCGTGGAGATTTTCCGTATGCTGGGCGATATGGGATTTGGAAGAGAGATTGTAGGAGTTTTTAAATTGAAATAGAAAGTCATGCGCATTAAACCGCTTCCCCGAATCGGGAAGCGGTTTTACGTTGAACAGGGAAAAGAATAAAAAGAACAAGTGTCAAACTCCTGAGCTTCTAAATGACCCCCCGACTCTGTCATGACGGTTTTTGCCGGCGGACAAAAGTATTGATACGGATATTTTCAGGGTGTCAAATGCGCGAACCGGTGGTATAATAGGTTCAGGCAAAGGTATTTGTCGTTCTGCATTGGATGATAAGAAGGAATTTATATGGACGAAAAATTTATCGAAATTAAACAGCTTTACAAAACATTTCACACCAAAAAACAGGATATTGAGGTCTTAAAGGGGATTGACCTTTCTGTGGGGAAAGGGGATATTTACGGCATTATGGGTTTCAGTGGAGCGGGGAAATCCACTCTGGTCAGATGTATCAACCGTTTAGAGGAACCCGACAGCGGGAGCGTCAGAATCGGAGATAAGGAGATTACAGCCCTTGGAAAGGCGGAATTGAATAGGCAGAGAAGAAAGATCGGCATGATTTTTCAGCAGTTTAATTTATTTGATTCCATGACGGTGTACCAAAATATTGCTTATCCTCTTAAAATGACAGGGATATCCGTGAAGGAAGTAAGCGTAAGGGTAGATGAGATGCTGACGCTTGTGGGGCTGTCCGAAAAAAAGGACGCTTATCCCGGGGAGCTTTCCGGCGGGCAGAAGCAGAGAGTGGGAATCGCCAGAGCGCTGGCAAATCATCCGGATGTGCTTTTGTCTGATGAGGCTACAAGCGCGCTGGATCCCCAGACTACTCTTTCCGTGCTGGATCTTCTTAAAGAAATCAACCGGAAATTGGGGCTTACGATTATCCTGATCACACATGAGCTGGAGGTTATCAAATACACCTGCCGCCGGATGGCCGTTATGGAGGATGGAAAGCTGCTGGAGCAGGGGCTTGTGAAAGATATTTTTCAGCATCCTCAATGCGAGACCGCCAAAAATTTTATTGGAGTTTTCAACAAATTCAGGAGTGATTGCTGGCAGGAGGAAGCGGAATGAGTTTATACAAATATTCTTTTTGGGAAGTACTTAAGAATGCCTTCACTATGGAGGTGTGGGAGCGGGTACTGCCCGCCATTGGAGAGACTATGTACATGGTTGCCGTATCTTCCGCTTTTGTCCTTGTATTTGGTGTGATATTGGGGCTGGTGCTGGTGATGACCGGCAAAGAAGGGCTGGCGCCCTGCAAAGCAGTACATACAGCTTTAAGCGCTGTTATCAATTGTTTCCGTTCCCTGCCGCAGGTAATCATCATCATTGTGATGCTGCCGGTGGCAAGGGCTTTGGTGGGTAAATCCTATGGCTCCAATGCCTGTATTATCTCACTGGTTGCAAGCTGTGTGCCGCTTTTTGCAAGGCTTGTGGAAAGCAGTCTGCTGGAACTGGACAAAGGGAAGATCGAAGCAGCTAAGGCTATGGGAACCGGAAATATGAGGATTTTGTTTACCATTATGGTGCCGGAAACCATACCCTCTTTAGTCCGCGCCTTTACCAATGCAGTGGTGATTATTATATCCATGACAGCCCTTGCGGGGAGTTTCGGGGCAGGGGGAATCGGGTATATTGCAGTTACCTATGGTTATACGCGGTTTGAGCATGATCTTTTGTTTGCTACAATTATTGTTTTGATCATAATTGTGCAGACGGTACAGATAATAGGAGATGTGACATCAAAAATTATTTTAAAAAGAAGGCATCTGATTTGAATATGGCAAAATGTATATTTTTAGGGCAGATCTGAGCCGTTTTTTGTATTTGATGGAGATATCGCTTTTGGATGGATTGTGTTAAAATTACAACAAAAGCGGCAGAAGCTGTTTATTCTATCATTGATGGCTCTTGCGGCTATATCATTATCATAACCAGGAGGAGAAAATTATGAGAAAGAAACTGGCCATTATTATGGCGGCTGCTCTTACAATGTCTGCCCTTATGGCTGGCTGCGGCAGCAGCGATAATACGCAGGAAATGGCAAATACCGGGGGAGAAACGGAAACCGCGGAAACAGGGGAGGATGCAGATGATATCCGGACAGACAATGCAGACGCTTTAGGGGAAACGGTAGTTCTTAAATGCGTATGCGACCTGACCCCTCACAGCGAGATCCTCGAAGCGGCTAAGGATGCTCTGGCGGCTAAAGGAATCGAGGTGGATGTTGTGTCCACTACATGGGATGCCACATGGAACACCATGTTGGTAGACGGAGAAGTTGATTTTGCATACTTTATGCATGTACCCGCTATGGAAAGCATTGAGGAGGAAATGGGAGTCACCCTGTACAGCATGGGCGGCATTCATGTTGAGCCTTATGCATGCTTCTCAGACAAATACGCAAGTAAGGATGAGCTGCCGGAGAATGCTGTAATTGCCATCCCGAATGATTCTTCCAACGAGTATAGAGCGCTCAAGGTACTTGAAAAAGAAGGATATATTAAATTGAATCCGGATATGACCGCTATTGACGCTTCCGTAAATGAGATTGAGGAATACCTGATTCCCATTGAGATTATTGAGATGGATCAGGCCAATATTATTCCTTCCGCAGCGGATTTCGATGCTTATTTTGTAAACGTAAACAGAGCATTGGAAGCTGACATTGACACATCGTCTTATCTGATGAGGGAGGGCGAGGATTCTGAATATGCCAATATCATCACGGTAACGGAAGAAAACAAGGATAACGAGTCTATTAAGACTCTCGTAGAGGTTCTGCAGTCTGACGAAATAAAGAACTTCATCACCGAGCATTACAACGGGGCAGTGATTCCTGCTAAGAATTAATCAGCGGTAAAAAATAAGCGTATGTTTCCTGATTGAAAAGATCGGGAAAACTATTGAGAAAGCAGAGATTCGAGAGAGTCCCTGCTTTTTTGCACAACCGGCTGATAGGAAGA
>CAYMUW010000083.1:0-4125 GCA_964393865.1 uncultured Lachnospiraceae bacterium | reverse complement strand
GTATCACGTCCGTGCATCGGGTTAGCACCGGGAGCGAAAGGCTGGCCTTTCTTACGTCCGTCAGGTGTGTTACCTGTTGCCTTACCATAAGTTACGTTAGATGTAATGGTAAGAATGGATGTTGTAGGAACACCGTTTCTGTAGGTGTGATGTCTTCTGATGGCTGTCATGAACTTGTGTACAATATCCTGAGCGATGCTGTCAACACGATCATCATCATTACCATATTTAGGGAAGTCACCTGTAGTCTTGAAGTCAACGATGATGCCGTCTTCGTCTCTGATAACCTCTACCTTAGCATACTTGATTGCTGATAAGGAGTCAGCTACGATGGAAAGACCTGCAACACCTGTTGCGAAATAACGCTTAACATCTCTGTCATGAAGTGCCATCTCAGCTCTTTCATAGCAGTATTTATCATGCATGTAATGGATAATGTTCAGCGTATTAACATATACATCTGCCTGCCATTCGATCATGTCGATGAACTTGCTCATTACATCATCATAATCAAGAACATCACCTGTAACAGGACGATACTTAGGTCCAACCTGTTTCTTGGTAACTTCATCAACACCGCCGTTTAATGCATAAAGCAGACACTTAGCAAGGTTAGCTCTTGCTCCGAAGAACTGCATTTCCTTACCGATAACCATAGAGGATACGCAGCATGCAATACCATAGTCATCACCATGTGTTACTCTCATCAGATCATCATTCTCATACTGGATGGAAGAGGTCTGGATAGACATCTTTGCACAGTACTTCTTCCAGTTCTCAGGAAGTCTTGTAGACCAAAGAACTGTTAAGTTGGGCTCAGGGCTGGGTCCTAAGTTGGTTAATGTATGAAGGTAACGGAAGCTCATCTTTGTTACCATCGGACGTCCGTCAACACCAACACCGCCAAGGGACTCTGTTACCCATACGGGATCGCCGGCGAAGATCTGGTTGTATTCGGGAGTACGAGCAAATTTTACGCAACGCAGCTTCATGATGAAGTGGTCAACGAATTCCTGAATTTCCTGCTCTGTAAAGGTTCCATTAGCAAGGTCTCTTTCTGCGTAGCAGTCAAGGAAGGTAGATGTACGTCCAAGGGACATAGCAGCACCGTTCTGCTCCTTAACGGAACATAAGTATCCAAAGTAAGTAGCCTGAATAGCTTCCTTTACGTTAGTAGCGGGCTTGGAAATATCACAGCCATAGGAAGCAGCCATTTCCTTCATCAGCTTAAGAGCAACCATCTGCTCGGAAAGCTCCTCACGAAGACGGATAACGTCATCTGTCATAACACGTCCTGTAGAATCCTTCTGAGCCTGCTTGTCTTCAATCAGTCTGTCAATACCGTACAGAGCAACACGTCTGTAGTCACCGATGATACGTCCACGTCCGTAAGCATCCGGAAGACCTGTAATGATATGAGCGGAACGACAAGCTCTCATTTCTGCATTGTAAGCATCAAAACATCCTGCATTGTGAGTTTTTCTGTGTGTTGAGAAGAACTCGCTGATTTCAGGGTCTACTTCATAACCGTTGTCAGCACAAGCTTTTTCGGCCATTCTGATACCGCCGTAAGGCTGGAGAGAACGCTTGAAAGGCTTATCTGTCTGGAAACCAACGATCTTTTCCTTAGACTTGTCTAAGTAACCGGGGCCGTGTGATGTGATAGTAGATACAACCTTGGTATCCATATCAAGAACGCCGCCTGCTTCACGCTCCTTCTTCTGCAGTTCAAGTACCATCTGCCATAAGTCTTTTGTGTCCTGTGTAGCTTCAGCTAAGAAGGATTCATCACCATCATAAGGATGGTAGTTTTTCTGAATAAAGTCACGAACATTGACTTCGTTCTCCCACTTGCCGCCTACAAAATCTTTCCATTCTGGTCTCATTTTGTGTAAGCCTCCTAATAAAATTTGTTTAATTTATTTGTGCATAAAAATTATGCTATTACCGTACCTTCATTATATGTTACGAGGCAAGAAACAGTCAAGGCAAAGAGTGTACTTTTTTATGAACAAAGTATGTATTTTAAAGGTAATTTGCAAATTTATGTTTTACATTTGATTCGTCTTCTCAATCATGGAAGTGATGGTTTTTATAATATCACCAACCTGTGCGACCGCATCCTGAATAGTTTCACTGCGGGCGGAGTTTTCACGAATATCCTGAATGGCCTCGTTTGCAACGTCGGTCAGTGCAGTGATATTGGAAGTGAAACCGTTTAAGGTGTCATTCACTTCGGTAACAGCCTGATTGATCGAGGCATCGTTATCCTGTGCACTGGCTACGGAACCCTTGGATTCATCGGAAAGAGCGCGAATATTGGATGCAACTACGGCAAATCCCCGTCCTGCCTCACCGGCTCTGGCAGCCTCGATGCTTGCGTTTAAGGAAAGCAGATTGATGTTTTGGGCAATTTTTTCCACGTTTTTGGACATTTCCCTGTAATTATTTACATTTACATTAATGTTCTTCATTGCGGCTAAAATGGCAGCGTTTAACTCTGTAAGGCTGGACATATAGGTGATTACTTTTCCCATTTCCTCACTGTTGCGTCGGCCTGCTTCGCCAATGTTGACAGCCTCTTCCTGTACCTCTTTGATACGTTGATTTAAATCGGCAACTACCTTTTCCAGCTCCAAAGTGATTTCACGCACCTGCTCGTTGGATCTGGCAATCTGTTTACGTTCTTCCGTAAGCTGGTTTAACATATACTGATGGCAGTTTTCGGGGCAGTTCAGACCACGGGCAATAGCTTTTGCCATATCGGCGCAGCTGCTGAAACCGCAGGCGTGGCAATCAAAATGGCGCTGCATTTCCGTGGTCTTGCCGAGGAGGTTAAAGGCCTTTTCCAGCTCGGTATTGCTGACGGGAATTTTGCTTACATTTTCAGGGGTATATGTACGGAAGAAGTCCTCCAGCTTTAATTCACTGTCAAATTTGGCAAACTGCTTGTCCTTTCCGCGCTTGGTAGCCTTCAATCGTTCCTTGTGGGTATACAGTTCCACATCGTGCATAACGGAGTTCATCTGCATGAAATTGTAATCCTGGCCTACTGCAGGGCCTTCATTACAACCGAATTCACAGTTAAGCACATCCAGAACCTGTGGCTTATAAATGTCTTTTTCCGCCAGATATTTATTCAATTCCTTATAAACATGGCCGGGGCCTTCCATATTCAGGATTTCCAGATCGGGCTTGTGATATAAGAGATTGGAGGCAAGGCCGCCCGGTTTGGGGTAAATGGCTCCTTCCAGACCGGGTTCCAGGTCAAATTCAAATTCGCTGTATATTTTCACTTTGGGCAGGTCTACGCTGTTGGCCTCAAAGTATTTTTTTAAGTGGTCCATAGTTACATTGTATTGTACAAGACCGGTCTGACGAAATTCGTCTCCCTTGCCGATACAGGGAGAGATTGCTGCAATCTTGCCGGTATAATGCTGATATTTGCGCAGATATACCACTTCGCAGAGCATAGGACTTTGAATAGGCGATAAATATTTAAGAAGCTGCGGCCTGTGCTTTAATACATAATTGACGATAACGGCGCAGGGCTGAGTCATGATCTTGGCGTCAGGATGCTGCTCCAGATAGCGGAGATGAGCCCAGGTACAGATATCGGCTCCGAAGGATACATCATATACGCCGGCTACGCCTGCGTTGCGGAGCCACTGCAGGGCATGACGCCAGTTGCCGTCGAAAGCAATTTTGATGGCAGGGGCAACAATGACAGCGATCTTTTCCCCTTTTTGAAGATCCTCAAGAAAGCGGTCCGTATCGTCCTCAAACATTCTTGAGTTATGGCTGCAGGCCTTAATACAGGCACCGCATTTGATACACTTGCTCTCGTCGATCTCGATAGCAAGATTCCCGTTCTCGTCCATGATGATCCGGTTGGCATCGGTAACGGGACAGGCTCTTACACAGGAATTACAGCCAACGCAATTTTCAAGTTTTACTACAATTTTACTCATATGATCCCCCAATCAAATTATTTTTTACTATTCCGGTATAAATAAAATAGTTTATTAGATTATTTTATCATTAAAATTGACAAAAACCAAGATATAACACTCTTGAGTTTCCGCAGTTTTATCCACAGAAGTACGTTTTCACCAGCATCCCTAT
>CAYMUW010000082.1:0-5251 GCA_964393865.1 uncultured Lachnospiraceae bacterium | reverse complement strand
CGATGAATATTCCAGGTGGCGTTTTGTGGAGGCTTTTGAAGAACACAGTTCTTATGGTGGTTCTGATAAGCCTACCATTTTCAGGTTCGCCTTATGGAGCATGGCATCAGACACAAACTGATTAAACCTTTTACTCCCAGACACAATGGTAAGGTTGAAAGAAGCCACCGTAAAGATAACGAGCGCTTCTATGCTACTCATACATTTTATTCTTTTGAAGATTTCAGTAATCAGCTCAGGCGTTATAACCGCAATGATTACAACAATTTCCCAATGCGTCCGCTAGGCTGGAAGACACCACTTCAAACATTACGGGATTATCTGGCATCAGTGTAACAAATGTTTGACAAACCTACATATTCGCTGAACAATATATATTTACGCATGTGACAAGGTCGAAAACAACAGCTTCCCACTTTCAAAATCAAATCCCTTTACAAATAGTGTGGTGTCCTCCTCATGCCGCTCCGTACACTGATACTTTTCTGTATTTTGCGGCACAAATCCCAATGTAACCCTTTTGATCTCTTTTCCAAAGGCAGGAAGCACATCCTCAGGCTCCACCGGCTGCTCTGAAAAGACAGCATGCAGGAACACCTCATCAGCCTCCACTTCCGCTGCCACATAGGCGTCACTTTTTTCCACATAGAAAACATTCTCCTGCATGAATTGTGACAAATAGAACATGATCAGATCACTATTGTTCACCATATCAAACCTTCCACGGAACCGGCTGTTCTTTATCCTGTTTTCCATTTTGCTCCAGTCATTCTTATTTTTCATGGGAACCGAAACGCAAGCTGCCTCCTGCTGCGAATCTACCTCCCGGGAGTATTGATACTCCTTTGCCTTTACAAAGCCGAATTTAGGATAAAATCAAGCACACTGTCATTGGCAAATAAGAACATCCCGTCTGTCTTCTTTTCGTAATCGGCGGCAATCTCCTTCATAATCTGCCTGATCATTCCCTGCCCCCGATAGGCCTTATCCGTCATAACCGTACCCAGCTGTATGAAATGTTTCAGCTGCCCATCCTTCGTTTACTGCTGTTCCATATGTATCCGTCTGCGCTATGCAAAAGCCAAAGTCATTGTACAGTTTGACAGCTCTGTATGACCATGGCTGTGTATGAAGGTATATCGGAAGTTCCATGCCAAGCTGCTCAAACCATGCCATGCATGTGCCGATATACCTGCCTGTATTCTTTTCTTTTAAGAAAATACATCTCTTAGATAATTCGCCTTGTCTGCCCTCATAACGCGTCATAAAATATGCTGTCACTTCCGAAGCAGAAGCTTCCACAAACTCCCCGGCATTTTTTTGAATATCCGCCCTGACTGCTTCCATTCCTTTTTGATAACATACAAACTCAACATTCGAAGCCGGTTCCAAGTACGCACTTTTATCAATCCGGTCGCAGCGCATGATAATACTTCTATATTCCACCTGACTATCTATCATATTCTAACCAATCCTTAATCAGCGCTATTCTTCCCTGATAGCAATATAACTCCCTGATCGTTCCCTTTACCTGCTCTTCGCCTAACCTGATTTCTGCATTATCCGAAGCCTCAATTCCCAAGGCTCGCCTGACATTATATGCAAGCCACCCCAGCGTGCCCAGACAGCCTCCGGCAAATACCTCATCCCAACTTACCTGCGCCAGACTCATATGCTTTTCATATGCCTTCCGTATCGCATCAAATCTGCTTTGGTTTAGGCCGCCTTTTCCATCGTCCGCCCAATAATTGATTACTTCCAAAAGCTCCTGATAAGGATTACTATACCCTGCTGCCTCCCAATCAATTATATAAGGCCTTCCGTCTTTCCACATCACATTTTTAGGGTCTAAATCCCTATGACTGATTACCATATTTTTTGCAAGAGTCTTCTGCGCTTTACCTGCTGCTTCATTCCACGTAATAAGATCTTTGATTGCTTTTTCATATTGAGTCAGCCACCCGCCGGTCTGCACCTCCTTTTCTTTAGCTGCATGCAGATATTCCTCCCAATCATAGAGACATCCGGTATCCTGCTCCGGCTCTACTCCTTCCAGCCTGATATTCCTATGATGCATCTTTCCCAGAATATCCCCTATAACCGCACATTCTTTTTCACTGATATCAGGAGGAAAAACAGATTGTCCCTCCAGCCAATGAAAAACCATATAATAGCATCCGTTTAATTCGTGAATTTGTCTTCCCCGGATTTCCAATGAAGCGGCCACAGGAATGCTGTCACTGAAAGCAGCGGCTATTTTTTCGGAATTTATGGTGTTCCTAAGTGCATCAGGTCTTTTCATAATTTCCCTATTCAGCATCTTAACCGCAAAAAGTCCCTTCGGCGTGGCCACACGGTACATTTTGTGCAGCAAACCGCCTGTGACTTCATCGGGTTCTTCCGCTATTTCACCTAAATCAAGAAATTTCATCAGTTCAAATATCTGTCTATTCTCCATGTCAATCTTCCTCTTCCGTCTCAATCTCTACCCATACAGGATAAAATCCGCAGTTTAATGCAATATTCCAAGAATGCAGATTGGACAGGCTTGTTCCGTAAAAGGGAATTGCTCCCCTGCGAAATGTCTCGTTCTTCAAAAGCTGTACCAGCCCGGTTCCAACACCCGTACTCCTGTATTCCGGCAACACATCAATTCCTATCTGCCAAAACAGCTTTGTATCCGCATTGGAAAACTCCCTGCGGCCATATAAATTCTTAATATCCTCCTGCTCAAACCATTTCACATCAAAACAAGGTTCCATGTTATGGATCTCCGCCCTCGGCAAAAACATGTGATGGCTTTGTAGAAGCCGCTTTCCATATTTGTGCAGCTCTGCTTCCAGCTCCATGAGATGACTGCATTCCTTCCAAGCGTAACCATTGAAAAGAATTCCTTCCGTTTCGTATAAATCCTTCTCCCTGGGTTTGCTTTTGTAGCAGTAATTACATTTTCTTTATGATACATTACAGATCATGCTCCCTTTCTTCCCCTTTGAATTTTGCGAAATCTATCAAAATGCGGCTGCAACTACGCAATTTATGGTTGCAACCGCCGAAAGGTCTTTTATAGGAAGCTTTTAATCCAAAATTTATTTAGTCTAAAAAATGAATACAATTTATAAATGCGCATCATCTCTCTCATAGGTTTTAAAGAAAATATCTCTTTCCACCACATAAATATCATGCTTGTCATCACATTGTACCGCCAGATAATCCCCGGCTTTGCCCACCGTATATTTTTCATTGTCCCATGCAGTAAATACCTTAACTCTTTCGGTTAATTCTCTTGCATGGATATGTGTTCCGCCGTTGGATATGCATACTTTCGCATAATTTACCAGTTTCAGCACTTCCCCTGTGGCTCTGTTGTGAATGGTAGGTTCATATGCCGTCTTGCAGTGTACATAATCTTTATACTCAGAGTAAGACTCCTGAGTCGCCTCATAGGATCTCAAAAATTTCTCCCTGATGTTAGGATGTACCTCTCCTTTCACGCCGATCATAATCATCAGCCCATCTTCCACCACCATATCCACATCACCCTCTAAGGTACGAATGGTAATAGGCGTGCCGACAGGTAACACATCGGTTGCATCCACATAACCAAGAGGTACTTTTTTCTTCACATAGGACTGCATTCCCGTCATATCAATATCATAATCTTTGGCATAGATAATCTGGCAATGGTCAAAATAGTCATTCATCCGCTCGCTGAAAAAAGCCTCTGTATGCAGCGTGGGATATACCTCTTCATAAAGTGTCTTATTGATAAAGCCGCCTGCCTTCTCCGTATGTCCGCCGCCGGAGCCTACTCCCTCTGCCAGAAAAGCCGCAAGTTCATTGGCTTGTACCTCCTTCACACAGCTTCGGACTGAAAATTTGTATCCATCCTTTTGTTCATTATAAACAACGCAGCAATTAACCGCCGCCACCTGATTAAAGAAATCACTGATCAGACCCAGGATATTCGGATCACACGGCTGAGATTTGATGATACCGTACTTGTAGTCATCATTATAAATGTTTCGTATCATTGCCACTCCTGCAATTTCCATCTCCTGCAAAGAGAGATTTGAATTGCGGAACAGGGTTATTAACGATTTTTCACAAGGGAGCGCTTCACGCATATCCATGTCCAACGGATTATATATCTCCGAGAATTGATTGGTATCCGTGTAAAGTCCGTAATATAATGCTGTTCCCAGCTTTGTATCGCTTATCTTGTACCCGGCTTCCTGAAGCATACTCCAGACTAAGGTAGAGCAGCTTCCCAGATTGGGATTGATCTCACTCTTCTCCACATCCCGGATTTCCACCTGATGATGATCGATGATCGCCACCTGCTGCGCCGGAATTTTGGTCACATTGCCTGCTCCGTATTGGCAGTCTACGGTAATCAATAAGCCCGGCAGCTTCCTGTCCGGTTCCTTTTCGCAAAATGAAGAGATATTCTCTATATATAAAATCGGTATATTCAGATTCTCAAGCATCAAAAGCAGATTAGGCTTTTGTATCTTGTTTCTGCCGCTATATACGATGCGCACTTCCTTTCCCAGGCTCTGAAAATAAACATATAGTGCATAGCCGGATGCTATCGCATCTGCGTCAGGATTATCATGGCATTGTATTGTGATGGGATTATATACTGAAAGCTCCGATAATTTCATGATTTTCTCCGTTTCAAAATGTTTTCACATAGAAAAATAAGCAGAACATCTATTCTATGCATATGTTCTGCGAATTGCTATATTACAATTATATCGTCCGTTTGCATTACCGTCAATTGTTTAAACAGCCGGACAGCGGCAAAGAATAAAATATAAAATTCAATCGCTTCTTCTCCTGATTTTGCATTTGTGCATATAAAACACCAATATGCTAAAAAACAGTTGAGTTATCCACATTCCACGAGTATGACTCACCCTTCCCGTCATTTTTGTGGATATTTCATTGATTTTCCTATTCCATTCTACCGCCACCTTTGCTATAATCTCAAGTTTGGAAGCAAAAACGCCGCATCCCTGATAAAATCTAGCTTTTTACTGATTACTCAATAATCGTAGCCACACGACCTGAACCAACCGTTCTACCACCCTCACGGACTTTTGTACCGGAAATCATTGTATTTTTATGTGATTTTCAGGGCTTTTTCGATGGTTTTTTGTTCAAAATATACCTTGTATCTGATGTTTTCACATTTTTGTTATCATGGTGTTATCACGGAGCGAAGTGCGTCTGTTACATTTTCAAA
>CAYMUW010000081.1:0-5461 GCA_964393865.1 uncultured Lachnospiraceae bacterium | reverse complement strand
CCGGCGCCCGAAGACCTTTCGTGGATTATAGATCAGGATGAGGAGAGTACAGTGTATTATGCCTCGTTTAGTAACTGGGACGATTATGAGGATAAGGACACGATTCAGGTCTTTGTATATGATGAGGACGGGGAGTGGGTCAACAGTAATTACTATTTTAAGAGTAAAATGGTGGAGAACGGCTGGCCGGGCGTCCGCATTCCGGGGGAGTATGTAAATCGAAGGGATAAGTCATACCGCTTTGCCATTCAGGTCACGAGCTCCCGGCCGAATGAGTACAGAGCCAGTCCCGAAGTTTTCCCGTGGCCTGTCGATGAAAAGTATCTCAGCCCGTGGCTTCACAACGATTAGTTCGTGTGGCAATTTTAGCAAAAATGAAATATGAAGTAAGAAAAAAGCAGCAGCACCGGAAATGGAAGTGCTGCTGTTTTTATGTGCGCGCCCGCAAAATGAAATTTTTTGTAAGGAATTGAATGTAGACCGGCAGTCCACCAAAACCTTTGGAATATCCTGTAAAATATTGTATCAAAAGAAAGCGCTTAGAAAGGAAGGGTGGCAATATGGTACAAAAAGATGAATGGAAGATAAACCAACCGGAGGAATTTAAGAAAGAAGATATTTATGAGCCGGTTTTTTTGAATCAGTACGGTTATTATGAACTCCGGCAGAAAAATACGATGCAGGAAAGGAATCAATATTTTGAAGAGCATTATTTTCAGGATTATGCCGGTACTACTTATGAAAAGACGGAATATCCGCCGGAAGACTTGGAATATCTGCATAACCAGATTGAAGAACGGGCTTACGTTATCGAGCAGAATCTTGAAAAGGTAGGAAAGAGCGGGGATTATTCTCTTCTTGATATCGGATGCGGCGAGGGATTTCTATTACAGTTTTTCCATGACAGGGGAAAACGGGTAAAGGGAATCGACATCGGTTCCTATGCGCTTGAGCATTTTCATCCGGAGATGCTGCCTTTCTTTGAAAAGGGAAATATGGAAACGCTGCTTCCCATCATGGAAGAACGCGGGGAAATTTACGATGTAGTCAATATTGACCGTTGTCTGGATATGGTATACGACGTGGATGTCTGCCTGGACAACATAAAGAGGGTCATGGACAAACAGTCGCTTTTGGTCGTAAAGGTTGCGAATAATTATTCTAACCTGCAGAGAATGTTGTTGAAGAAGGGAGAAATGAAGGAGGAGTATTGGCTGGATGCTCCGGACAAGACAGGATATTTTAACCGGGAAGGACTGATTGCCAGATTGGACGCAAACGGATTGGAATGTCTGGATTTCTATGGGGATACGTTTGTGGATTTCTGGCTTGTGAATCCCTTTACCAATTATTATGAAAAGCCTGAAACCGGGAAAGCCTCGCATAAGAGCATGGTATGTCTGGAAAATCTGTTCCATGATATTTCTGTGGAGCGTACCGTGGAGATTTTCCGTATGCTGGGCGATATGGGATTTGGAAGAGAGATCGTAGGAGTTTTTAAGAAGAAATAATAATGGATCTAAAAGACAGCGGTACTGGTTACAGAAATAGAAATCGGAAAAATAGTATATTTTGAAATTTGCCGTATCTTAGCAATATGCTGCATTATGTTTCAGCATACTATTATTACCATGATACAATAGCGCTCCTCGTGCCGTTACTGGCGCGGGGTTTTTTATGCTTGAACAGGGACAGGGGATATTCTTTCTGTTTTCATTTTATTTTATTTAGTATGCTGTACGGCTTGCAATAAAACCGCAATATGTTAAAATGGGAATTGGTAACCAAACATTTTCTTGTAACGGAGGATAATTTTATGGAGAAAAAGAATAATATTACCATCAAAAGCATTGTAGCGATCGGTATCGGCGCAGCGCTTTTTTTTGTACTGGGCCGTTTTGTGGCAATACCTACGCCTGTTCCCAATACTACAGCTAACATCCAGTACGGCGTATTATCTGTGTTTGGCGTTATTTTTGGTCCTGTTGTCAGTATGCTGGCCGGATTTATCGGACATACGCTGATCGACTTGTCATGGGGAAGCCCGTGGTGGAGCTGGATCATTGCATCCGCCGTGTATGGGCTTATCATAGGTTTTGTAAAAAAGGCCATCGACATTGAAAACGGCCAATTCGGCATCCGGGAAATTGTGATCTTCAATGTTGTCCAGATCATAGCCCACGGTATCTGCTGGGTTGGGATAGCAACGGCGCTGGATATCCTGATCTATGATGAGGCATTATCAAAATTAGTGGCACAGAGTTTAACGGCATGGGGCATGAACGCGCTTACCACCGCTATCGTAGGAACTTTATTGCTGCTAGCCTATGCTAAGACAAGAACAAAAGCGGGAAGCCTTCAGAAGGAAGATTGATCAAAATGCGGGAACCTATAGTCTCATTTAAAGATTATACATATCATTATCGCGCTCAGGCAGAGCCGACAATCCACCATATCAATCTGGAGATCAACAGAGGGGAACGAATCATTATCGTTGGGCCGTCAGGGTGCGGAAAAAGCACCCTGGCCCATTGCCTTAATGGTTTGAACCCCTTTAGTTATCCCGGAAAAAGTACGGGCGTCTTGACCATTTGCGGTGTAGATGCTGCAGAATCCAGTATTTTCGGACTCAGCCGCTTCGTGGGGACTGTGCTCCAGGATACGGACGGCCAGTTTATCGGAATGACAGTTCTGGAAGACATCGCGTTTTCCATGGAAAACGATTGCGTACCGCAGAAGGAGATGCTGGAACGAACGTATGCGGAAGCCGGAAAGGTTTCTCTTGAGGATAAAATGGAAGCGGCGCCTCATGAGCTTTCGGGCGGGCAAAAGCAGAGGGTTTCTATGGCAGGCGTTATGATCAATAATGTACCTATATTATTATTTGACGAACCTCTGGCAAATCTTGATCCTGCATCAGGCAGGGATGCTGTCGAGCTGATCGACCGGCTGCAGAAGTCAGGAGATAAGACGGTTATTATTATTGAGCATCGCCTGGAGGATGCCATGCATATGGGAGCCGACCGGATCATTTTGATGGAGAATGGGCGTATCATTAATGATTCCAGACCCGAAGAGCTGTTCTTATCGGACAAGCTCGTCAAAGCCGGCATCCGGGAGCCTTTGTATCTGACTGCCTTAAAATATGCGGGGGTAAGCCTGACGGAGGATATGCATGTAGAAAGTATGCGGACACTCGTGCTTAAGGAAGAGCATAAGGCACAGGTCAGGAAATGGTTTGCGGAGCGCAGGGAAAAGGAACCGGCAGCAGAGACTCCGGAAGTACTCAGAGTCGAAGGGATCCATTTCGGATATACGCCGGAAAAAGAAAATCTGACGGATATCAGCTTTTCCGTCAGAGCGGGTGAAATGATCAGTATTGTGGGGAAAAACGGCGCCGGCAAAAGCACTATGGCAAAGCTCCTGTGCGGTTTTGAAAGACCGGATAAGGGTATGCTTTATTATAAAGGCAGCGACATGTCCGGCGATACTATTAAGGAGAGAGCGGCGCATATCGGCTATGTTATGCAGAACCCTAATCAGATGATCAGTAAGCCTATGATATATGATGAGGTTGCTTTAACGCTTACTCTTCAGGACCTGCCGGAAGAGGTGATCAGGCAAAGGGTCTATGATACCCTGAAAATATGCGGCCTTTATGAATTCAGAAGCTGGCCTGTCAATGCGTTAAGCTATGGGCAGAAAAAACGTGTTACGATTGCCAGCATCCTTGTCGCCAATCCGCAGATACTGATCCTGGATGAGCCTACGGCCGGGCAGGATTTCAGACATTATACGGAGATCATGGAATTCCTGCGGAATCTGAATAAAAAGGGAATAACCGTTTTAATGATCACCCATGACATGCATCTGATGCTGGAGTATACGGAAAGAAGCCTTGTATTTGCAAACGGAAGAAAGATTGCCGATACAACCCCGCAGGCTCTTTTTGCCGATCCCGTGCTGCTGGCAAAGGCCAGCCTTAAGGAGACTTCCCTGTATGAAATGGCAAAGCTCTGCGATCTGCCGCCGGAAAGCTATATCAGGGCATTTATTGAATATGACAGGGAGGTGAGGGCATGAGTGCGGCGCTTTCTTATATTAAAAAGGATTCCCCCATTCACAGGCTGACCGGAAGCACAAAGTTTATTTTTTTCCTGTTGTGGAGCATTGCTGCCATGATCACCTATGATACAAGGGTTTTGACCGTCATGTTTCTCATGGGCATGATTTTTTTTCTGATGTCGCGGCTGAAATGGAAGGATATCCGGTTCGCGGTCCTGTTTATAGCGTGGCTGACCGCTCTTAACCTGATCGCATTATTTGTTTTTTCGCCGGAACAGGGGGTTGATATATACGGAACTAAGCATGAGATCGTGCATTTGTTCTGGCGTTATTCGATCATAGCGGAGGAACTTTTTTATCTGTTTAACTTTATGATGAAGCTTATGGCGGTAATCCCGATTGCCCTCTTGTTTATTTTGACAACCAATCCCAGTGAGTTTGCTGCCAGCCTGAATAAGATCGGAGTCAGCTATAAGGTAGGCTATTCCGTTGCCATAGCGCTTCGTTATATTCCGGATGTACAGCGTGATTTTCATGAAATCTCCCAAGCACAGCAGGCAAGGGGAATTGATTTAAGCAAAAAGGATAAACTGACTGACAGATTGAAAAATTCTGCGGCAATCCTGTTCCCTCTGGTTTTGTCAAGCCTTCAGAGAATTGAAGTGATATCAAACGCAATGGAGCTTAGGGGGTTTGGAAAGAATAAGAAAAGAACATGGATCGTAGAGAAACCTTTCAGGAAAGAAGATTATGCCGCCGTTTTTATAGCGGTTTTCATGTTGGCGTTGTCCGCGTTGTTTATGACAGTCAACGGCGGAAGATATTTTAATCCTTTTATATAAAGCGATAGTATATAAAACGATAGCGCTTGTGCAATTTCCGGCGAATACACAAACTTTTTACTATGAAATCGGAGGTGACTGGTTCGTGCAGAATTTTTCTGCGAAAAATGCACAAAATGAACAGTCTGAATATATATTACACCCGGAAGGCAGCAGCTTCATCCTGCACAGCCCCTACGCCCCCACCGGCGACCAGCCGCAGGCGATAGAAGCCCTGATAAAAGGCTTTAAGGAGGGCAACCAGTTCCAGACTTTACTGGGGGTCACAGGTTCGGGCAAGACGTTCACTATGGCGAATATTATTGCAGCGCTTAATAAGCCGACTCTTATCATAAGCCATAATAAGACCCTTGCAGGACAATTGTACTCTGAATTTAAGGAATTTTTCCCCGAAAATGCGGTTGAGTACTTTGTGAGCTAATCTACTGATGGGGTAATTGGCACATTATTTAGTGTTGCTTGGTGCTGTTTTTTCTATATTTTGTGGATAAAAAGTGGTAAAATGGACTGGATAACACTGGGTGGATGGGTGGTGTTTGTGACCTGTATTCGTG
>CAYMUW010000080.1:0-5732 GCA_964393865.1 uncultured Lachnospiraceae bacterium | reverse complement strand
AAGAGGTATTTTACTTCTTCCCTTTATTTTTGCCAATAAAAATTATACACTAACGACAAAAAAGTTTAGAATATGGAAAAATTATCACTTTTCTATTATAATCATTCCATAGGGTTTAAAACCCTTGGCAAATACATGGAAATGGAGACGAGGAATATCATGACGTCAAAACTGATTGCCATCCTGCTGGTTCTGTGCCTTGCTCTTTCCTGTCAGGGCTGCCAGAAGAAGCCGGAAGCCTATGTGTCTTCTTCCGACACAATTCGTGACAACACACCTAATTGTCTGGTTCCTTCTGCAGATGGCATAACCGTTTATTCTAATACATATGCAACAATTGACGCTTCCCATGTTGATGAAGGGTATATCATGGTCGCTTATTTGGGCAGCTGCTCTAAGGTTAAATTTCAAATTGCAGGTCCCGATCATATGACCTATTCCTATGATCTGGTTGGCAACGATTACGAGGTATTTCCTTTATCGGCCGGAAGCGGTAATTACCAGCTTGGCATCTATGAAAATGTGGAAGGCAACCAATACGCAACCGTATTTTCGGAAAACCTGGAAATTAATATTTTAAATTCCATGGGACCCTTTTTATACCCCAATCAATATGTCAATTTTAACGCCTCCAGTCAGGTGGTCAGCGCCGCCAGTGATCTGGTTGCCGACGCTCATGATGATCTGGAAGCGATTATTTACATTTATAACTATGTTGTGGAAAATATTACCTATGATTTTTATAAGGCTGAAAATGTGCAAAGCGGCTATATACCTGATGTAGATGTGATTTTCAGCATCAAAACCGGAATCTGTCTTGACTATGCCGCAGTTATGGCAAGCATGCTTCGTTCCCAGCAAATACCCACCAGACTTGAAGTCGGCTATGCAGGAACCGCATATCACGCCTGGATCAGCACCTATGTTGAGGATCAGGGGTGGGTAAACGGTATTATTCAATTCGACGGTCAAAACTGGTCCATTATGGACCCCACCTTTGCTGCCAATACAGGTGAAAAGGAGCTTAAAAGCTTTATCGGTGACGGAAATAACTATGTTACGAAATATATCTACTAAGTATGGAGGAACCCAATGAAAAAACAAAAACTTCTGTCCAACACAGAAATTGCATCCTTCTGTCGTCAAACAGCCCTCATTATGCAGGCAGGTATCACACCGGCAGAGGGTATGGATATTCTCATGCATGACACCATTAATAAGGAAGGCCGTGAGCTTTTGCAGTCCATTGGAGATTCCTGTCGTGAAGGAAATTACCTGCATCAGGCTCTTGCCGCCACAGGCGTATTTCCCAACTATGTTATCAAATTAACTGCTCTGGGAGAGGAATCCGGCAATGTTGATTCCGTACTTCTTTCCCTTGCCCAATATTACGAAAGAGAAGAAAACATTTCTGAAAGCATCCGTTCTGCGGTAACTTATCCGCTTATTATGATTGCCATGATGTTTATAGTCATTGTTGTATTGATTGTCAAGGTCCTTCCCATATTCAGACAGGTATTTATCCAACTGGGCACGGAAATGAGCCCGTTAGCTGAATCACTGCTGCGCATCGGAAATTCATTAAGCAATTATTCCATAGTTTTTACCCTGCTTCTTGTCCTTCTCATAGGAGTGTGCTTTTTCTTCTATAAGACTCCGGCAGGCCGCAGGAAGATCAAAAAACTCCTTTCCCGTTTTCCCCTGACCAAAGGATTTTATGACAAGATGGCTGCAGGCCGTTTTGCCAGCGGCATGTACCTCGCCTTTACCAGCGGTATGGACACCTATCAAAGTCTTGATATGATTTCCCAAATTGTGGAAAACGATGAAATGAATCAAAAAATAGAGATTTGCAAAAAGGAAATCGAACAGCATTCCGATCTTCCCGAAGCGCTGTCAAAGGCTAAGATCTTTTCAAATCTTTATTCCCGTATGGTTACAGTGGGTTTTCGCTCCGGCTCCGTTGACACGGTAATGAAGCAAATCTCCCAAAACTACGAAAAAGAAACCGATAAGCAGATAAACAGAATTATTTCTATTATTGAACCTACCCTGGTAATTCTTTTATCCCTTATTGTTGGCGTTATTCTCCTGTCGGTTCTTTTGCCCCTTATGGGAATTATGTCCAGCATCGGCTAATGGAAGGAGACAAGGATATGATAAATCGCTTTGCAAATAAAAATGATCAAAGTCCGCTACATTTCCTTTCCCGCATCAGAATGATTTATTTTTTGTGTCCCCTGCTGCTGATTCTTTTTATACTGGGGCTTTCCTCCATCAGTGAAACTACCGTCAGCAGACAGCAGGAAAGCCTTGAAAATGCACTGAACAGAGACATTATTCATTGTTATGCGGTGGAGGGCTTTTACCCGCCCAGTTTGGAATATATTGAGGAGCATTACGGTCTCATTTATGATAAAGATCTGTTCTTTGTAGATTATCAGCCTATCGGCTCTAACCTTCGCCCGGATGTAACAATTATACTAAGACAGTGAGGCAGCATTTATGGAAGAAAAACAGCAGCGGCATATAATTGATATTCTTTTTGTTTTGGCGCTTTTAGGAATTTTTGCCCTTTCCGCAATTTTTCTTATTTCTATCGGTGCTGATATCTACGGTAAAACTATGAATAATATGGAAAGCAACTTTGATACCAGAACCGCTCTTGCCTACCTTACCGAAAAGGTTCGCCAGTCGGATCTGGAAAATCAAATTTCCATAGGAGAGCTTGACGGTCATCAGGCTGTCATCATAACCTCCGGAGAGGGAGATACCGGATACCGGACATACTTATATGAATATGAAGGATATTTAAAAGAACTTATGGCCAGACAGGATGTCACTTTGGGGCCTTCTGCAGGACAAAATATTCTGGCAATATCAGACTTTGAACTTACACCCGTTGGAAATAATCTTATCAACTGTCAGATTACCATAGCAGACCAGCAAACCTACGATCTTTATATTTATGTCCACTCAGGAGGTGTTGCGCTTGAAAAATAATGCATCTTCCCGATCAGGGCTTTTCCTGATGGAACTAATTATTTCCATATTATTTTTTTCTCTGGCAGGCGCTGTATGCGTAAAGCTTTTTGTTAACTCACACATCATCAGCAAAAACAGCGTGGAGCTTAATCATGCCCTGGAATGGAGCCAGAATGTTGCGGAGGTCTTTTATGGCTGCAATGGCGATATAGAAGAAATGGCTGCATTGTTTCAAAACCAAAATCAAAACTGTTACCTGTATGACGCCTCCGATTCTCCATCGGATGCCTCTGAGCTGTATCTTTTATTTGATGTGGATTTTTCTCCTTGCGTTTCCTATCAAAACAGTGGCATGATATTTTATTTTGTTTCCGCAACTGTAGAACAGAAGGATCAACTGTTATACTGCAACATCAAAGTATGTGATAATGATCCCGAAAATTCCCAGCTTCAAGCCCGGGAGCTTATTTATGAATTAACTGTTTCCTTATATCCTCAAAAGGAGGTACAGCCTTGAGCAGCAAAAAACGTTATGGATTAAATATCGGTACATCCTCCATATTGATTATTATTGTTATTCTTTGCTTAGTTTGCTTCTCATGCCTCTCCATTACCAGTGCCAGCGCCGACTATCGTCTCAGTAGCAGACTGGCAGAGCGAACTACCAGCTATTACGAGGCATGTAATCAGGCTCAACAACAGCTTCTTGAATTATCCGAAAAACTGGAAGAGCTTTATCATCAAAGCCAAAATCAATCCGAATATGAAGATAAAATAAAAGAAGAGCCTTTCAAGGACTCTTCGTCCCTGGCAGACTCTCTTACTTTTTCTTATCCTATCAACGATAACCAGATGCTTCAGGTAAGCATAGCCCCTTTATATCCGGAAACCGATCAGGGTGATTTCTTAAAGGTAACAGGCTGGCAGATTATCAACACCACCACACCTGAACAGGATAACAGTTTACCTGTCTTCGGAAGCAATTAATACTCCATGTACTACCGTTCTGTTGGTACTATGAAGGCCATGACAGGTGGACAATGTAACTATCTCATCTGATGGGGCAATTTCCTTATCCCACCACCAGGTAGAAACCTCCTTAATGTACTGTATATAATCCTTCTGATCTTCCTCTGTCTCTATCAAATTATAGGTATCAGAGTCGGAAGTCGTAATGTAGACCGAAGCTATTTCATACATAAAAGACTTGTCTTCCGTAAAAATATAGAAGTAAGGATTTTCCTCTATAATCGTATTGTCACTAATCAGCTTCTTAAGGGAACCAAACATTGTTCCGTTTCGCATATTATGTCCATAAATAATGGTATTATAATTATCCATATTAGGCTTATTCAAAAAGTCCATGAAAATGGCACCTGAACTGTTCTTTTCATTCTCAAAGGTATAATGAGTATAGTAATCATTATCATTACCTCTGACAATTGGATAACTGATATCCAACGGTTCATAATAAAGCCATCCTACCAGATCTTCATTGATTTCTTTCAGTTTATTAAAATCAATTTCCAAAGATACGGGAATAACAGACTCTTTCGTTTCCTCTAAATCTGCCTGTTCCACTTCATTAGTCTGCGGAACACTTTCCGGTTCTTCCACGATCTCAACATACTGCTCCAGATTTTGATATTCATTAATACCCGCTTGATATTCCCTGCCAAGAATAATAATATTGACAGTTGCCACAACAATTAAAATTAAAGATACTGCTAATATGATCTTATAAATTTTAGTTTTCATAGCTTTTCCGCCCTTCTATCACATATATCTTATTTTACAATAAAGGAACGGAAAAATCTACAAATTTGCGTACCTAAAAGTAAAAAAATGCCGCATCTTTCGATGCGGCATTCTGCTTTTGACTTAATAACCAAATTCCTGAGCCCAGTACCATGTACCGTCACTTCCTACATGAACAACGATTGCTCCTGTAGCAAAATCAGGAAACAGGATATTATCCTTGTGGGTAACGGAATCCATCCACCCCTGAACAGCTCCATCAGCTGTTGCATATCCTTTTGCCAGATTTTCTCCATAGATCAAATTGCTGTTTACAGTCCAGTATTCTGAACCGTCAGGTCTGCTGTGTGACCAAACCTGAGAAGCTTCCACTGCTCTGACTGCTGCTGCCTGCTCAATACCGGAATCCCAAGTAAGTGCGGAAAGACCTGCACTCTGTCTCTTGGCATTAACGATATCGAAAGCCGCTTTTGCAGCTGCGCGGGAAGCATCAGTACCGGAAAGTGAATTGGCAAGGCTGACCATCTCGGGTTCGATGTAAACAATGCCATCGGCAGGTTCTCCTTCGGCCCTTCTTCCAGCCTGATCAGTAACACTTCCGACATCCTTGACTGCAACATTGTGATAAACAATGCCGCCTCCTGCAAGAGCCAGTACAAGCACTAAAGCAACTATAATCCGTGTGATTTTAGTTTTACTCATACCTTACACTTCCTTTCGTCCCTGCTAGGGAATTTAAGCCATACTAAAGTACTATTTCTTATACCTATATACTACTACAACTTCCAAAAAAAACAAGTACTTTTTTACTATTTTTTTCAAATTAATAATTACTTAAGATTGTACAACCCCTACAAAAGCACCTGATATACATCCCGCTTACTGATACCTCTGTCTGCCGCCACCTTTTTCATGGCTTCCTTTCGCTCCACACCCTTCTGAGTTTTGAAGTGAATATCTGAGATAAATCCAGCAACCCCCTGTGGTTA
>CAYMUW010000079.1:0-5971 GCA_964393865.1 uncultured Lachnospiraceae bacterium | reverse complement strand
TATGAACAGGCGGAAGAAGCGGCGGAGGCAGCAGATGAAGAAGCGGCGGATATCGAGGAATATACGGATAAGAAATGCAGCCTGTGCCATATCTGCCCGACATTCCTCGGAATCTGTTATTTTATATGGCTGGCGGTCATTGTTCTGACTGTACTTATCATCATTTGGCTGCTGCATAGAAAAAATAAGCAGGATAAAGAAAACGGAGAAACCGGGGAATAAGAGGTTCCGGGAAGCACAATTCGGAACAGGTCTCATTACTGACAAGATTTCGGTTTGCATGGGAAAATCCATATTTGAAAACCCGAAGGACAATGGTTTCATCGTTGGCCATCCGGGCTTCCAGATGATAGCTTTGTTTTTCATTGATGGTGAGAATGGTGTCAGCCAGAGTTTTCTTTAATTCCCATCCACAAATTACATAATACTCCTTTTCGAATGATATTTTTTGTTAGGCTTCAGGCGTCAAATGTTCGGTAAAAGCGTTGCTTTTTGGGAAATCTTGTGATATGATTAGAGCAAACAAATGTTCGAAAATGAGGCAGGGCTATGGACAGCAATCTTATTGTAAGAGAAAATAAAGAAATGTCGATTATGGAGAAGCTGGGAATCTTAACGGATGCGGCTAAATATGATGTATCCTGTTCATCCAGCGGAGTAGGGAGGAAGGGAGACGGAACCGGCATTGGAAATACGGTGGCAGGTGGAATTTGCCATAGCTTTGGAGCAGACGGAAGATGTATTTCTCTTTTGAAGATTCTTTTTACCAATGAATGTATTTTTGACTGTAAGTACTGTATCAACCGCAAGTCCAATGACGTTCCCAGAGCATCCTTTACGCCGGATGAGATTTGTGAACTGACCATACAGTTTTACCGCAGAAACTATATAGAAGGATTATTTTTGAGTTCGGGGATTTTGTATAGTCCTACCTATACCATGGAATTAATTTATGAAGCGGTGTACAAGCTGCGGACAATCTATCGTTTTCAGGGATATATTCATGTGAAGGCCATTCCCGGGGCGGACCCGGAGTTGGTACAGCGGCTGGGATTGCTGGCAGATCGTATGAGTGTTAATTTGGAGTTTCCCACGGCAGAGGGATTGAAGCGCCTGGCGCCTAACAAGCACAGGAAGAACATCTTAACACCTATGCGCCAAATCCAACAGGGAATTACCCAAAGTAAAAATGAACTGATGGTGTATAAACATGCTCCTTCCTTTGTACCGGCGGGACAGTCTACCCAGATGGTTATAGGCGCTACACCGGAGAATGACTACCAGATTATGACGGTGGCGGAGAATCTATATAAGAAATTTGATTTGAAGAGAGTCTATTATTCGGCCTTTGTCAGTGTAAATGAGGACAAGGAGTTTCCGGCTCTCGCAGGAGGGCCGCCGCTTCTCAGGGAACACAGGCTTTATCAGGCTGACTGGCTGCTGCGGTTTTATGGCTTTGAGGCGAAGGAGCTTCTGGATGAGAAAAGGCCCAACTTTAATATTATGCTTGATCCCAAAGCGGACTGGGCGCTGCGTCATTTAGAGTTGTTTCCGGTGGAAATCAACCGGGCGGACTATCAGACGATATTAAGAGTGCCGGGGATTGGTGTGAAAAGCGCACAGAGAATTGTGAGAGCCAGAAGAAATGGAAATTTAAGGTTTGAGGATTTGAAGAAGATCGGAGTTACTCTGAAAAGAGCGCTTTATTTTATTACCTGTAACGGAAGGATGATGTATCCGACTAAGCTGGAAGAGGATTACATTACCCGCAATCTGATTTCCAATAAAGAAAAGCTGCCTTTTGACAGAGATGGAATGACCTACAGACAGCTTTCACTATTTGATGATTACAAGGAGGCGGAATGGAAGAGTATTATCTGATTTGCGAAGATTCGCTGGAGGGAATTTTCACAGGAATTTATGACGCATATCTGATGAAAAAGCCCCATGAGCAGATTCATATCTGCCTGGAGGAGGATGAAAATTATCGTCTGTTTGCGATATATGAGAAAAAAGAGGCGGATGAACAGAAGGCTGCCAAGGTGGCGCACACCATTGAACGGGAATTTGGTGTGGAGACTTATCTGGCTGTCTGCCGTGCCCTTGCTTCTCCGGAACCGGACAAGGGAGAGGCGGTTTATAAGACGCTTGTCACCGGCTTTCGCATGAAGAACAGGCGGGAGGTTATGGAAAATTTGGCCGACCCCTATATAAACAGAACTTTTCAACTGGCCAGATTTACAGCCAATGAAGCGCATTATCATGTGGAATTTCTCCGGTTCCGGGAACTGGAAAACGGCATTTTATATTCTGTTATCGGACCCAAGAACAATGTGATTACCTTCATCGTTCCTCATTTTGCAGACAGGCTTCCGCTGGAGAATTTTGTGATTTATGATGAGATAAGGAATATTTATGCTTTGCATCCGGCGGGCGGAGAATGGTATCTGGTATATGGGGATGAGAAGCTTGAACAGCTGGAGCATGGCTTGTCACAGGGAGAAAAGGTGTACAGTGAACTGTTTTGCCACTTCTTTCATACAATAGCAATTGAAGAACGGAAAAATGGGAAGCTTCAGAGAAATATGCTTCCCTTAAGATACCGCAAATATATGACGGAATTTTAAAATGTATTAAAAAAAATACTTTACAAACACAAGATAGGGTGGTAATCTTTGGTAAAAGTACAGGAAAACGTTTTTTGCGATCTGCATTTTGAGTGAAGGAAAGGTGATTATTATGATGCAGCGTAGAATTAAATTGAGACTTGATGAAGTGAAGGATTTCGTGGCAGCAGCCGTCAGATGTGATTTTGACATTGATATCTCCTACAACAGATTTACTGTAGATGCTAAGTCGATTGTAGGCGTACTTGGACTTGATTTAAATCAAATATTGACAGTGTCTTACGACGGATACAATGCCGAATTTGAAAAGCTGATCAAGCGCATTGCAATGGCAAGTTAATGGCCTGCTTTTCAGAAGAATTAAGTATATAAGCATCTGATTGACTCCCTGTGAAAGATGGCGTACTATCTTTTATAGGGAGTCTTTTTGGCTTTTTACGGGATTAGAGGGTTAAAAGGCCAGTTGACGCAGCGAGGGATGTATGGAAATTCAAATATCGGTCAGGAGCCTTGTGGAATTTGTATTGCGCTCCGGAAATATTGACAATAGAAGAGCGTCTTCTCCTGAAAATGCCATGCAGGAGGGCGGACGGATTCACCGCATGATTCAGCGCAGGATGGGGGCTGAATATCATGCGGAGGTTTTGCTGCGTTATGTTTTTGCCACGGATCAATACGATATTCATGTAGATGGCAGAGCGGACGGAATTATTATTCAGCCTATCGGGGAGCTTTCGCAGGTTCCGGAGCTGACGGATACTTCAGTGAAGGCCGCTTATCGGGATGCGGTAACGGTGACTATAGATGAAATTAAGGGCACCTACCGGGATTTAAACAGAATCAGGGAGGCGCAGCCTGTCCATTTGGCGCAGGCAAAGTGCTATGCGTATATTTACGGAAGTCAGAATCGGCTGAAGCGTATCAGGGTCAGGCTTACCTATTGCAATATTGACACGGAGGAAATCAAATATTTTCACCATGAATATGAAATGCAGGAGTTAGAGGAATGGTTTTTGGATGTGATGCGCCAGTACAAAAAGTGGGCGGATTTTCAGTTTCAGTGGAACGGACTCAGGCAGGAAAGCATCAAAAGACTTGCGTTTCCTTTTTCCTACCGGCAGGGACAAAAGGATCTGGTTACCTATGTGTATCAAACCATTTATCACAAGAGAAAGCTTTTTATCGAGGCGCCTACCGGAGTTGGAAAGACCATTTCCACCTTGTTTCCGGCAGTGAAATCTATGGGGGAGGGCCGGGGGCAGAAGATTTTTTACCTGACGGCCAAGACCATTACCAGAACGGTGGCGGACGATACCATTGAGCTGATGAGAAAGCAGGGGCTGAAGCTGAAGTCGGTTGTATTAACCGCCAAGGACAAGATCTGCTTTATGGAAGAAACGGAATGTAATCCGGAATATTGTCCTTATGCCAAGGGGCATTACGATCGCATCAATGATGCCATATATGATTTGCTGACGCATTCGGATAATTTCAACAGAAGTAAGATTGAAGAATATGCCGCCAGGCATCGGGTTTGCCCTTTTGAGATGTGCCTGGATATGAGCCTGTTTGCGGATGCGGTAATCTGTGATTACAATTATCTTTTTGATCCTCATGTATATCTTAAGAGGTTCTTTGCTGAGGGAATCAGGCAGGATTACATTTTTCTGATTGATGAGGCCCACAATCTGGTGGACAGAGGACGTGAAATGTACAGTGCAGTTCTTTTAAAGGAGGATTTTCTTGCGCTGAAAAAGATTGTAAAGGACTATGACGGGAAAATGTACCGCCAGCTTGAAAGCTGTAACAGAGAACTGCTGGAGTTGAAGCGTGCATGTGAGGACTATGAGTATTGGGATAATGAAGAGATTGCCTCTTTTGTGCGTACGCTTACCAGACTTTCAGGAACAATGGAAGATTATCTGGAGGAGCATGAGGACAGTCCTGTGCGCAGTGATATTCTGGACTTTTACTTTGAAATATCTCATTTTCTTTTAATTAATGATAAGCTGGATCAAAATTATGTGATTTACACCCAGATGGAATCTGATGGGGGATTTTCCATCCGTCTTTTTTGTGTCAACCCGTCTAAAAATCTTTCGGAGTGCATGATGCGGGGAAGGAGTACCATCCTCTTTTCGGCCACGCTTCTTCCGATACAGTATTATAAACGCCTTTTGGGAGCGCAGGAGGGGGATTATGAGGTTTATGCAAAGTCGGTCTTTGATCCCGGAAGGAAAGGACTATTTATTGCGGATGACGTAACCAGCAAATATACCAGAAGATCGGAGATGGAATACTACAATATAGCCTCGTATATTCACCGGATCGTCAGCAGGCGTGATGGAAATTATATGGTTTTTTTCCCGTCTCATGCATTCCTGCAGGATGTATATGATCTCTACTGCAGGTACTTTCATGATCCGGAGCGGGTGGAATGCCTTTTACAGGAAGAATATATGGACGAGGAAAGCCGGGAGGCGTTTCTTCACAGGTTTGATGTGCCGGAACCGATAGAGGGGCTTTGTATGGAAAAAGTTATCCACATTGATATTCAGGAGGAAGAGGAGAAGTCTCTTGTGGGATTTTGCGTACTGGGAGGAATTTTCAGTGAAGGGATTGATTTGAAAAAGGACAGTCTGATCGGTGCGGTAATTGTGGGCACAGGGTTTCCGCAGGTGTGTAATGAGCGTGAAATCTTAAAGAACTATTTTGACTCTCAGGGGGATAACGGATTTGACTATGCTTATCGCTTTCCGGGGATGAACAAGGTTTTGCAGGCTGCCGGGAGAGTCATAAGAACCGTGGAAGATGTGGGAATTGTGGCACTTTTGGATGAACGCTTCCTGACCGCATCCTATCTTAAGATGTTTCCCAGAGAGTGGTCGGAATATGAAAGAGTTTCTCTGGAACAGGTGGAAGGAAGAGTAGACCGCTTTTGGAATGAATGGCTGTGAAGCTGGAGGATGAAGATTTGCAGTATGAATACTGAAAATGAAGGACAGCGAGAAAAATGACATCTTTTTTTGAGAAAAAAGTTAGTGAGATTGCAGATCATGACACGCGTGTCATTGTGGATAACTCTGTGGAAACGGGGGATTTCTCGTCCTGTTTTGGTTTTTTTGGATAAAAAATACTCAATGTTTTTTAGTGAAAAATTGCAGGAGAAAATTTCAAAAAATGAAAAAACTTACTTGGTCAATGAGGGCAAACCACTCATTGACCAAGTTGTATAATAAAGCATTTTTCAAAGAGACTCCTTATTTGTTTTACCACAATTTTCGCATCCTCTCTTGAGTTTCCGCAGTTTTATCCACAGAAGTACGTTTTCACCAGCATCCCTA
>CAYMUW010000078.1:0-5998 GCA_964393865.1 uncultured Lachnospiraceae bacterium | reverse complement strand
GTTAAGACGCCGCCCTCTCACGGCGGAAACAGGGGTTCGATTCCCCTACGAGCTGTTATTCTTAAATGAATAGCCCAACCCAGGAAAACGCTGAAGATACCATGTGGTACTTATAGCGTTTTTATTTTTTATCTGTAATTTATGCTTGCTGCCCCGGAACACTTAGGATGCTCTTATATTGGAAAACGCAGGATCAGCAAATAATGCAATGTCGGGAGCCTTGAGGGTAAATGCTATAAAGCATATGAGATAAAGGCATACGAAGCCATATATGAAAAGAGAATAGGGCAGCAGTATACCGAATAAGGTAAAGTGATAAGCCGTCACAAAGGCAAGGACAACGCTTAAGGCAAAGGTGGCCAGGTCTAAGATAAAAATATCTTTGCCAAGAATGCTGGTGTAGGCATAGAAAAAGATTGGGATTAAGGATGTCCCTGTTAAAATTCCTAGGCAGAATGAAGAAGTAATGCATGGATATGTTTTTTGGAATTTCAGGGTCATTACCGGAGTGTATAACAGCATGGGGAAGAATACTAATTTCATATGCTCCCAAATCGACTCATTAATGGGGGTAAAAAGACCTATTACAAAATTGTTTTCTGCCCAGTCATATAGAAAATGAAAAACTGTTCCAAGTACCAGAACAAAAAGGATACCAATAATGGTACAGTATTTTAATTGTTTCATGAAAAGCCACCTCCGGGTGAAAGTATATGTAAAAAGTAATCAGTTTATGTGAAAATGTGCTATACTAATACCATTGAAGGAAATTTGGGAGGGAATTATATGAAGCTGAATTACAGACGTACCTTTTTGATCGGACTGGCTTTCCTGTCCATCTCCGCCTTTTGGCAGATGTATGATAATATCATTCCGTTGATGTTACAGAATACCTTTGGGCTGGGGGAGACAATTACGGGAGCCCTGATGGCGGCGGATAATGTACTGGCATTGTTTCTTCTGCCTGTTTTCGGTGCGCTGTCCGACAAGGTGGACACAGGCTTTGGCAAGAGAATGCCTTTTATTGTAGGCGGAACAGTACTGGCGGTTATTTTTATGCTGCTGCTGCCGGCAGCGGACAAGGGTGTCAATTTGGTGCTGTTTATTGCAGCGCTGTTCGCCCTTTTAATATCTATGGGACTTTACCGGTCGCCTGCGGTGGCATTGATGCCGGATCTTACGCCCAATAAGCTTAGAAGCAAGGGAAATGCAATCATTAACCTGATGGGAGCCGTAGGCGGTGTTTATACACTGGTTATGATTAAGCTTTTGGTAGGCACAGGAGAGCGTCCCGATTATACGCCGCTGTTTGTCAGCGTGGCAGCGCTGATGGTGATTGCAGTAGGCGTGCTTATGATTACCATTAATGAAAAGAAGGTCAAGGAAAAGGTGGCGGCTGAGGTCAGGGCTTATGAGGAAAGTGCCGGAGTTATTGCCATGAATGAGGATGTGGAAGAGCAGGAGGCACTGGAGCAGGCGGATGCATCGGGCGAGGTGCAGGAGAACAGGAAGCCCGCCATGCCCAGGGAAGTAAAAAGAAGCATGATTTTTCTTCTGGCATCCATCTTCTTTTGGTATGCCGCTTATAATGCGGTGACAACCGCTTTTTCCAGGTATACCAAGGTGGTATGGCACTTAGAGGGCGGCGGTTTTGCGGATTGTCTGATGGTGGCAACGATTGCGGCGATTATCAGCTATATTCCCATCGGAAATATTGCAAGTAAAGTAGGCCGGAAAAAGACCATCATGGGCGGTGTAGTTCTAATGAGCGTTTGTTATTTTGCGGCAATTTTTGCGGGAGCATATCATCCGCTGATTAACATAGCTTTTGCGGTGATCGGTATCGGCTGGGCCGCAATCAATGTTAATTCCTATCCTATGATTGTGGAAATGAGTAAGGGCTGTGATATCGGCAAATTTACGGGAACCTATTATACCTTTTCCATGACGGCACAGATATTTACGCCGGTACTGTCAGGCTTTTTACTGGAAAATGTGTCCTATCGGACTTTGTTTCCCTATGCGTTGGTATTTTCCCTGTTGGCATTTTTGACGATGACACAGGTGCACCATGGAGATGCAAGGCCGGATAAAAAGAAGAGCGTGCTGGAGAATTTTGATGTGGATGACTAAAAGACAAAATGATTTTTTAATTATTAAGGAAACAGGTGACGGAAGAAAATGACAGCATTGTATGTAATACTTATTATTGTGGCGGCAATTATTATTCTTTATTTTTTGACAATTATGCCAAGGCTGGGACACCGAAAACCCAGAGAAGCCTTCTTTGGCGTGCATTATGCGCATAGAGGTCTCCATGATAATAGCGGGGAGGCACCCGAGAATTCTATGGCAGCCTTTGAAAAGGCAGTGGAAGCCGGTTATGGCATAGAAATGGATGTTCAATTGACTAAAGATGGAATTCCGGTGGTGTTTCACGATTTTACCCTGGAAAGGGTCTGCGGAAAAGAAGGTAAGGTTTGTGATTATACATGGGACGAGTTGAAGGATTTTCGGTTATTCAGCAGTGAAGAGACCATTCCCCGGTTTGAAAGCGTGCTGGAGCTTGTAAAGGGGAAGGTTCCGCTTATTGTGGAACTGAAGGTGGAGTGGACGGATGCTTCCGTGTGCCCTGTGGCAGATGCTCTTCTGCGTAAATATCAGGGTCTGTATTGCATAGAGTCCTTTAATCCGCTGGCGTTATGGTGGTACAGAAGGCATCACAGTGATGTGGTAAGGGGACAGCTTTCCGACGGCTTTTTGAAGTCGGGTGAATTTCATGGGGTGCTTTATGGAGTTCTGCAAAATCTGCTTTTAAATTGGATTACCAAACCCGATTTTGTGGCCTACAATCATAAATATGCCTCAAACCTTTCCAGAAAGCTGTGCCGAAGTCTGTACGGGAATATGGCCGCCGCATGGACGATCAAAAGTCAGGAGGAGCTGGAGCATTCACGGGATCAATTTGACATTTTTATATTTGATTCATTTATTCCCAATGACAATTAGTTATAAAAAAACTTGATTTATTTTACATTTTATAGTGCACATTAGACAATGTTATGTTATAATAACCATGTGGGTCAAAAATAGTGGCCGATACAAATGGATACGGGTACGCAGGAGTACATATAACAGAAAGGATGCCGGGCAGACTTTCTGTTGTCGATTATATGTCATGATTGTGTGGCTATGGCATATCGGTATTCAGCAAAAAGAAAAGAAAAGGGAGAAGACGTATGGCAAAATGGGTTTATTCTTTTGAAGAGGGAAATGCCGACATGAGAAACCTCTTGGGTGGCAAAGGTGCCAATCTGGCAGAGATGACCAATCTTGGATTACCGATTCCGCAGGGATTTACGGTAACGACAGAGGCATGTACGGACTATTACACAAAGGGAAGGCAGATTTCCGACGAGATTAAGGAGCAGATATTTGAAGCTCTTTCCCAGCTTGAAGAGAAGCAAGGAAAGAAATTCGGTGATACGGAAAGCCCGCTGCTTGTATCGGTAAGATCAGGAGCAAGAGCTTCCATGCCGGGTATGATGGACACTATTTTAAATCTGGGACTTACAGACGTGGCGGTAGAAGGCTTTGCGAACAAGACAGGGAATCCGAGATTTGCATATGATTCCTACCGCAGATTTATCCAGATGTTTTCCGATGTGGTTATGGAAATTCCCAAGTCATTTTTTGAAAGAATTCTGGATGAGATGAAGGAAGCTAAGGGCGTCAAATACGATACTGAGCTTACCGCAGATGATTTGAAAGAGATTATTGTAAAATTTAAGGCAGTGTATAAGGACAAGATGGGAGAGGATTTCCCTCAGGACCCCAGAGTACAGCTGATGGAGGCTGTAAAGGCAGTATTCCGTTCCTGGGATAATGAAAGAGCTATCGTATACAGAAGAATGAACGATATTCCCGGCGACTGGGGTACAGCAGTTAATGTGCAGGCAATGGTATTCGGAAATATGGGTAATACCTCCGGTACAGGCGTAGCTTTCACCCGTAATCCTTCTACAGGAGCTAAGGGTATTTACGGAGAGTATCTGATTAATGCACAGGGCGAGGACGTGGTAGCCGGTATCAGAACACCTCAGCCTATTACCAAGCTGGAGGAGGATCTTCCTGAGTGTTATAAGCAGTTTTTGGATATTGCAAACAGACTGGAAGATCATTACCGTGATATGCAGGATATGGAGTTTACCATTGAGGAAGGCAAGCTGTTCTTCCTGCAGACCAGAAACGGTAAGCGTACCGCACAGGCAGCGCTGCAGATTGCCTGTGATCTTGTAGATGAAGGCAAGATTACTCCCGAGGAAGCAGTACTTCGTATTGAAGCTAAATCTTTGGATCAGTTATTACATCCCACCTTTGATCCCGAAGCATTAAAGGGCGGTAACGTAATCGGACAGGCGCTTCCCGCATCACCCGGTGCGGCTGCAGGAAAGGTATATTTTACTGCACAGGAAGCTAAGGAAGCTCATGAGAAGGGTGAGAGAGTTGTCTTGGTTCGTCTGGAAACCTCACCTGAGGATATTGAAGGCATGCATGCAGCAGAGGGTATTCTTACCGTAAGAGGCGGTATGACCTCTCATGCAGCGGTAGTTGCCCGTGGTATGGGAACCTGCTGTGTATCAGGCTGCGGCGAGATTTCAATTAATGAGGAAGATAAGGTATTTGAGCTGGGCGGACATATTTATCACGAGGGAGATTATATTTCCTTAGACGGTTCCACCGGTAAGATTTATGATGGTGATATTAAAACACAGGAAGCATCCATCAGCGGTAATTTCGGACGTATTATGGGATGGGCAGATTCCTTCCGTAAATTAAAAGTACGTACCAATGCGGATACTCCTGCAGATGCAGCAAACGCAGTAAAATACGGTGCAGAAGGTATCGGACTTTGCCGTACTGAGCATATGTTCTTTGAGCCTGACAGAATTCCCAAGATTCGTCAGATGATCCTTTCCAGAACCGTTCAGGAGAGAGAAAAGGCATTGAATGAACTGATCCCTTATCAGAAGGGTGATTTCAAGGCACTGTATGAAGTAATGGAAGGAAGACCGGTTACCATTCGTTTCCTTGATCCTCCGCTCCATGAGTTCGTTCCTACAGAGCAGGGAGATATTGATGATCTGGCTGTAAAGATGATGATGACTGCGGAACAGGTTCAGGAGATATGTGATTCCCTTCATGAATTTAACCCTATGATGGGACACAGAGGCTGCCGTCTGGCGGTAACCTATCCTGAAATTGCCAGAATGCAGACCAGAGCGGTAATGGAAGCGGCAATCGAAGTGAAGGAAGAAAAGGGCTTTGATATTGTTCCTGAAATCATGATCCCGCTGGTTGGTGAGAAGAAGGAATTGAAGTATGTTAAGGATGTGATTGTTGAAACTGCAGAACTTGTGAAGAAAGAAAAGAATTCCGATATTCAGTATCACATTGGAACCATGATTGAGATCCCCAGAGCAGCGCTTCTTGCAGATGAGATTGCTGAGGAAGCAGAGTTCTTCTCCTTCGGAACCAATGATTTAACCCAGATGACTTTCGGCTTCTCCAGAGATGACGCAGGCAAGTTCCTGGGTGAATACTATAAGAAGAAGATTTACGAGTCCGATCCTTTCGCAAGACTGGATCAGAGCGGTGTAGGACAGCTGGTACAGATGGCAGCTGAGAAGGGCAGAAAGACCAGACCCGATATCAAGCTTGGTATCTGCGGCGAGCACGGCGGAGATCCTTCTTCCGTAGAGTTCTGTCATAAGGTTGGACTTACTTATGTATCCTGTTCACCTTTCCGTGTGCCGATTGCAAGACTTGCGGCAGCACAGGCAGCGATAAACAATGTAGGAAAGTAGATTACAAATATATGTACTTCACGGAGTATCTGATAACCAGAGCTGATGTGAATGATTTTATGGCACATCGTCCGGAGTACACAAAGGCTAACAGATTTAAGGATATTGTGGTAAAAGTCTATATATAAGTT
>CAYMUW010000077.1:0-6059 GCA_964393865.1 uncultured Lachnospiraceae bacterium | reverse complement strand
ATATAAGATATGTAATTGTCAAGGTTCTTTTTTACAGCGTACTGCCCGGAGGGCAGTACGCTTATCCCCACACTCGCCAATGAGTGATCCTTCACTCGAAAATATGCCTTTCGGTTCCGGCTTTCGCCTTCCCCATCGCCATGTAATTAATCATGCATGATCAATTAAAATTTTTTCACTATTCAGCTGCGGGAGCTGCAGGCAGCTCGACAAACATCAGAGTTCCAAAGCTTGTCATGTCAACTACAACATGATCTTCTCTGATCTCTGCTACGGTCAGTTCTACCCATTCGCCCTTTACGAGCTGGTATACCTTAATGTTCTGTCCTGCCTTAATGCCTTTCAGGTAGTAATTAACTCTTGCTGTATCAAACTTGCCGATAGTGGACTTAACGTTTACCACATTAAGCACTTTTCCGCCAAGCGTCGCAGCCTCTGTCTTTGCAGACTTTACTGCTGCAGCAGTCGGTTTTGCTACGATAAAAGTCACATTACTGGGAGCGCCGTTAAGAATAACGTGTCCCCCCTGTCCAAGAGGCGTTACACTCTCAAGACCGGGCACTTCAACTACAGCGTTGTTTGCATATTCTCCTACTGTCTTTCCCTCTGCGGCAGCGGCTGCAATTACTGATGTAGGAATACCATCAACATACGCAGATGCAGCAGATGCTGTAGATGCACTGGATGAAACAACAGCTGATGCAGAAGGACTGCCTGCTGCCATTACGGGCAGCGAACACAGCATAACGCCTGCCAATGCTAAAGCAATTAACTTCTTCATCTCAATCTCCTCCTTTCTTTCCGCATATGCGGAAATCTGAGTGTGGTTTATATTTACGGCCGGAACATATCCTGACCGGAAATATCATCTTATTTCTATTTATTCAATAACCACTCTGTCGATGGTTCCCGCCGCGTCTCCTACAAGGACCGCCACCACTACAAACTGTCTGTCCGAATTTTCTCCTCTTTGAGTAGTCAAAGTAATTAAAAAGTGATAGGGTGTCAGATCATTCCACCCCTCCCGCAGGTTCATGCCCATCTCCCTTGTTCCGTAAAGGTCGTTCAAAAATTCCTGGCATCCTGCCATATAAGTAAAATCATAAGTCCTTATGAGACTTGTGTTATCTCTTTCATATGCTGCAAATATTTCATAAGTCAGAAGGTTTCCGTCTATGTAAAGATAAACGCTCTCATGCTCTTTAAAAAAATCAGGATCAGCAAACAGATACAGATCCGCAAATAACCCGCTTTCTCCGTTTTCACTGCATTTTCCGTGAATCACGGTGTTAAAGTCACACATGTTTTTCAGGTTGGCAAGCTCCGTATAAAGAGCTCCCTCTTCACTTACTTTTCCAGAGGCATCATGATTTTCATAATAATCATCTGCCGCCTCGCTCTGTAACACCGGGAAATCAATATCCGTCCCCGGCATGTAAAGCCAAGCAAATACATCGGGATTTTCTTCCTGTAATGCCTTAATGTCCACCATAGTATCTGCAGCCGTTTCATATTTCAGGCCCACTGTCTGCTGTTCCTCAATCGTGACATCTGCCGCCTCGTCCATACTTTCCGGCAGTTCTCTTTTATCACCGCATCCGGAAAGAAATATCCCGGCTGCCACTATTGCAAGCAGAAATGCATTTTTAAATTTTTTATTCCATCTCCACTTCCTCATAAAACACCTCAAGAATCAGTTCATAAAGAGCGTCTTCGTCTACATAAAATTCTTCAAACTGCTCTCCCATCACGGTCTCACCTTCAGGCATATAAAAGCTGTCACTGTCAAACCGGTAATCTTTAAGAATCGGTGCAAGGTATGCCACTTCATCCACGGTAATGTCGGTCACCATCTGGGGAGAGATTGCCTTATATAAATCAATTGCTACGGAAATATCCTTTTTGGCAGCCGCCTTAGCTTCCCTAATAAAGGAATTCAGGTACTGCTTCTGTCTTGCAAGTCTCCTGTCAGCGGAAGCAAATTCATTGGTATCCCGGTACTTTACATACCAGAAAGCGCTCTGCCCCATCAAATGCACCTGTGTATCCTTGACTAATACACTGTCGATTCCGGTTAAATCTTCAAGAACTGTCACATCCACGCCTCCCACTGCATCATTGATGGTAGGAATTGCACTCATGTTGATGGCCGCATAACCGTGAACAGGCAGATTGTAAAACAGCTTTTGCACTGCCTTTTTCTGATACTCGCAGCTTTCCTCTACTCCGTTGCCAAAGCCATGCTGTACGGCAATCTGCGCCTTAACGGTGTTGATGTAGGCGCCTTCTTCGTTATAAAGGTCAATATCTGTCATGGTGTTTCTGTTGATTCCGATCACCTGAATGGTTTTGTTATGGGGATTCATAACTGCAAGAAACAATGCATCTGCCTGTCCTCCGCTGGTTCCTTCGGCTACTTCCTTCACATCACTGTTTTTGTCAATACCCATAAATAGGAAGGTCATAATATCTTCATTGTAGGCATAGATTTTGTCCTCATACTTCACCCAGCCTTCCTGCCATCTGCTCTCTTCCTCCGCAGTCAGGGGAACTGCCTGCGCTTCCACAAGAGAAAGCTCCGGCCCTGCAGATTCCGCCTTGCTTATCAAACTGCTCTTTCCGATCATCCTTACAATCTGGAAAGCCACACAGATAACGGCAATGAGCACCAGAAGCTGGCAGGCGGCAATCAAGGCAATTCTTCTTTTTTTCTTTTTCTTCTTCTCTTTCAGCTTCTCCGGATTCAGAATTTGTTCTTTTTCCAGATTTGCCTGTACATCTCGACTTTTCTTGCTCTTCATCTACTTCACCACAATAGTCAGAGGCACATTTCCTGACTTATTGCCGTCAGAATCCTCCGTGTACACAGTCACCTGATAGGTGCCCGGCTTGTTCATATCATATTTACTGACACTTAAATTCTTAAAAAGTGTCTCATAATTATCCTTATCATCTGAAAGCGTACCGATCACATCCACCCATGCAGGTCCCTGTCCGGCATTCACTTTTACCTCCGATACCTTTAGCGTCAGCACCGGTGCGGAAGGGTCCGCCGTCGGCTTTGGCTTCGGTGTGGTTTCCGGTGTTGGCTGCGGTGTTTCAACAGGTTCCGGTATTGGCTGTTCCGTAGGCTCCGGCGCAGGCTCGTCTGCGGTATCGGGAACGACTTCCTCTAAGTTCTCAGCTTCACTGCCGTCCTCATCCTCTGCTCCGTTGTTGCCCGGATTATTCTCCTGATTAAGCTCCGCATTAATACCGGCTTCCACGAACCCGTCCGACTCCTCCTGTATTCCGCTTTCCCCTGTATAAACGGCCTGAAATACTCTGGAAGCCTTTGCCACATTTCCTGCTTTATCACTGACCGCATAAAAAACCACAATGGTATTGTCATCCATGTTTTCTATGGTCTTCTCTATTACAATGCGATCTGTAACATCTCCGTCCTTGCTGTCATAAGCCGTTATTCCTTCAAGAAGTCTTGTCTCTTCCATTCCTTCACGGTAAATAATGTCTGTTGGCTGAAATTCCAGCCTTGGCTCTGTTCTGTCCATTCTGAAATAAGAGACTGCGCATACCACGATCAGTATCACATTCAAAAAGGCAAGTATTATGCCTGTCACTTTCCCATGCTTCATTTATTTCACGCTCCGTTTTTTCGGAAAGCATCCCCTTTTCTGCTCAAATATCCTCGATGAATTCGATATCTTCACTGTCACTTTCTTTTTTCCCATCAGTTCTTTTTCTGACGGTAATTTTGCCGGTATCCTCATAGGCTCTTACAGACTTCACGTCAGTTTTCATCACGCTTGTTTCTTCTCCGTATTTGCCATAGTATTTACCGTAATACTTCCCATAATATTTCCCGTAATGCCCGTAATACCCCTTACCGCTCATGTCAACCTTATTAAGCACAACTCCCAGGATTCGGACCTCTGCTTTATCAAGCTGATCCTTCACCTTCTGGACAAACTTGTAACTCACTGCATTATTCTCCACCACAAGAATGGTACCGTCGCAGCTTCTGGCTGTAACAGCCGCATCGATTACACTCCCCAGAGGCGGCGTGTCTATAATCACATAATCAAAGGAGCCTCTGGCCGCTTTGATTATAGAGGAGAATTTTTCTCCTCCCAGAAGCTCACTGGGATTAGGCGGAACCGGTCCGGAAAATGTCACATAAAGATTTTTGACATTCGTCTCACATATCACATCCAAGTAGTTTGCCTTTCCTGCCAGACAGTGGGTCAATCCCTGCCTTACGGCGCCTGTTTTGTATCTTCCTACCAGCACCGACTTGCGCATGTCGGCATCAATCAACATGGTTTTGTTCCCTGCTTCAGCAAATGCCTTCGCTATTTCCATTGCAATGCTGGACTTACCCTCATTGGGCGTACAGCTTGTGATTGCAATAACTTTCACATCCCCGCCGCAGAATTCGATGTTGGTGCGCAGAGTCTTAAAGGCCTCCTTCACACGGTAATCATTTGTTGATTTGTCAAACTGTAATTTTACTTCCTGCATGTTTAACCTCCATGCTGTGACTTCATTTCCGCTTTTTCTTTTTCTTCTTACTGCCGCCCTCATCCGCTGCCACGGGGATTAGGGCAAGGGTGCTTAACTCCAAATACTTCTCCACATCCTCGGAAGACTTAATGGTATCGTCGAGAAGATACCTTACCAAAATGATGGCGCAGAGCAGAAATACGCCGATCATGCCGCCTGTCAGTGTCCAGATGATAACGCTGGGTCCGGCCTTCTCTGTCGGCATGTTGGCGGTCTCCACTACATTAACCGCTTCGATATCCATAACATTCTGAATATGTTCACTGGCTGCTTCTCTGATGCAATTTGCCGTATTCATGGCCTGTACCGGATCCTTGTCCTCCACGGTAATGGAAACAATACGGGTATCTGTGGGGGTGCTGACACTGACCTTACCAAGAAGCGATTTATAATCTTCGTTAAGGGAAAGCCTTTGTATCACTTCCTCCAACACATATCTGCTGTTTATTAACTCCGCATAGTCCTTGGTCAGCTGCGTGCCCATCTGAACATCACTGTAGGTAACGGAAGCATTATCCGTTTTATTCAATATGTATATCTTGGTAGTAGATTCGTAATAAGGTGTTATGATAAATTTACTGACTGCGAAACAGATTAGAGCTGCAAACAGTCCAGCGCTTAAAATAAGCCAGAGCCTGCCAAAAAGTACACTGCACAGCTCCAATAAATCTATTTCAATTTCATCATTTTCTCTCCGGTTCTCCATGTTCCTTCTCCTATATATATTCATTACGGATCACATGCACTGGATTTTCATACATAAGCTCTCTTCTGTAATCCTCTCCGTATTTCTTTCCGATCAAGGAGGCACATTCCTTTATATAAGGCGAACGTTTCCCCGTGTCATGCGCATCTGTTGCCACAAAGTGCACCAGCCGCTCCTTTAAAAGCTTTCTCGCAAACAATCTGGTTTCAAATCCAAGGTTCCCCATGATGCTTCCGGCATTGACCTGTATATAACAGCCCATCTGTATTAAATCCTCCACTCGTTCCGCCCTGCCGCTTATTCTTGCATAGCGTTCCACATGGGCAAGAATAGGGTAATATCCTCCTGCCATCAGACTGTAAATGCCGTTTCGTATGTAATCGTAATCATCCATAGGTCCAAACTCTACAAGAACATAGTCGCTGCCGGCCATAGTAAGAGCCTTTCCGTTTATGATCTCTTCTACAAGACCGCTTCTATAATAAAGCTCATTTCCTTCATACAACTCTATTGCGATGTCTTCATCTGCCATTTGTTCCTTCAAATCCGCTATCAGGGAACCAATTTTTAAAGAACCAGCATTATGTCTTGAAGGTTTGTTATGCGGAGTTACAATGATCGCAGTAATACCGTTGTCTGACGCTATTTTCAGCATCTGCATGCTTGTAAAAAAATCTTTTGAGCCGTCGTCTATTCCGGGCAAAATGTGGGAATGAATATCTATGTATGGCTTCATTGATAATCACCATCCGATTTTTATTACCTTACATTTTCGTAAAATATTTTATTT
>CAYMUW010000076.1:0-7335 GCA_964393865.1 uncultured Lachnospiraceae bacterium | reverse complement strand
GTATTATGCATCGATCGCAATCACATGAATTATGTGAACCGGTTTTATCCTGAAATTTCCGTTAACGGTTTTTTGGCTCACGGCGGGACTTCCTTATGTCCGATTCATAAACCTGTGTCCGAGAGGAAAATCGACGTACTGTATGCAGGCAGCCTGTATGCCGATTACATAACACAAAAGCCTGACTTTTCAATCTGGAATTTCCCGGCTGAGCGGATATGCGAGCGCAGCATCAGCCAGCTGCTGGAAAATCCGGAAGATACTATTGAAAATGTAGTTGAACAGCAGCTTCAGGAATCCGGCGTGATCCTTGCGGATGAGGAACTGCGAAGGTTTATTTCCTCTTGCGTATATATAGAAAGAACGGTAAGCTCTTATTACAGAGAACGGATAATCTCTTCTGTTGCCAAAGCGGGAATCCCATTGGAATTATATGGAGATGGATGGTCCCAATGCGACTGGGTCAGACTACCTAATGTCCATTATGGAGGCAGAGTTGCTCCGGAAAAGAGTCTGTCACTGATGGAGAACAGTAAGATGGTACTGAATACATTGCCCTGGTTTAAGGACGGCAGTCATGAGAGGGTGTTTAACGCCATGCTGTGCGGCGCAGTGGCTGTATCGGAAGCCTCCCGATATTTAAAGGAAGAACTGCCTCCGGATACATGGGTACCGTTTGATTTATCAGAGGAGAGTCTGTCTATGCTGCCACAGTCCATTCTTGACCTGCTTTCGGATGAAAACAGGATGCAGAGAATTGCTTCAGCCGGATTTGACCTGGCTGCTTCGGATCATACCTGGAAAGCCAGGGCGCGGGAACTGCACAGAGATTTGTTATCTTTTTTATAGAGAGGAGCATTTTATGTTGCATGCAGCTGTTTTTGGTAACTCAAAATGGAGTAGTCTGATGAAGGATATTCTGGAAAAGGAATATTCTGAAATCCTTGTTCAGAATGGCGGGGAAGCCGTAGCTGTGGATGCGTTTGTCGTTTTGGGAGAGCCTCATGGGCATATGGAAATATCTGTCCGGGAATTTGGCGGAAGATATGCTGCCGGGGAGCTTGCAGCGATCATCATACCAAAGGAATATTATATCCAGCAGAATGAGCTTGTCTTTGCACTGCTCAGGGCAGGCGTGGAGGTGCAGGATATTTATGATGGAATCCGGCTGAGCTCCCGGATCAGAAAACAGCCGGAAGCAGTGTCCCGGCTGCTCTTGCCGATGCTGGAGGATCCTTATTTGTCTTATCTGGAGTTTCATGCGGTGGATCATTGTAATCTGAACTGCAAATACTGTACGCATTACTCACCGCTTGTGAAGCAGCCGGTTTATACAGAATATGAGCGTTTCGCATCTGATCTGCGCCAGCTTAAGAAACAGATCATTGATATCGGCGTTATCCGGATATTGGGCGGAGAACCCTTGCTGAATCCTGAGCTTGGCAAATTCATTGAGCTGGCGCGGGGGTTATATCCCGCAAGTATCATCACCGTTGTGACAAACGGATTGCTGGTTGAACGCATGGAGCCCTCGCTGATAGAGCTCATGAAGAAGAATATGGCATTTTTTCATATTTCCTTCTATCCCCCATTGAAGGATAAGGTTCAGAAAATCAAGGCATTTTTGTATGAACAGAAAATCCCCTATACCATTACGCCGATGATTACGGAATTTAACAAGACGCAGACGTTGACGGCGCAGCCGGAGGAGAATTTCTTTTACAGTTGTTTTCAGGCATCCTGCACCTGTCTGCATGAGGGGAAGCTTGCGCCCTGTTATGCGCCTTTTACTACGAAATATTTCAATACGGCGTTTGGACAGGAGCTGCCTGTGGATGAAGGAATTGATCTGTATGATGACACGCTGACGGTTCCCGTCCTGAAGGCCAGACTGCTGATTCCCATGGAACGCTGCAGGTATTGCTTTGCCGGCAGAGCATGTCCCTGGGAGATAATCGGAAAAAACAGCGTGCTGGAGGATTGGGTAGTACCATTTTACAGATAGCTCAGTATCTCATTTACACGATGCACATAGGTATGATCTGCAGAGATTTTCCGCAGGCCGTTTTTGGCAATTTGAGCACGTTCCGTTTCATGATTTAAATAATAATCTATCTTTGACAAAAGATCCTTTTTGCTGTCATAAAAAACAAAATCTTCATCCGGAATAAAATAATCCAGAAAATCAGCCTGATAATTCGTCAGCAGAAAACCGCCGGCTCCCATAATATCGAATGCCCGAAGGGGGATACCGCTTAAAATACTGCGCAGGGAGATATTTAAGTTTATCTTTGCTCTTTTAAAGACATATGGGGCAAAGTCATAATAATCAACAAGACCGTGGTTGGTACAATTGGGAAGCTGCAGTGACCGGTCTGGCGTGTAAAGATCAAGAGCATACCGCTTTGAGATGGCGGTAAGCAATTCTAAACGCTCACTGGCTGTGATCTGTCTGTTGATTACATATTGGGCAAAAAGGTATTCGATGCTCTCCACGCCGTCCGGACTGGTCTGCATGGGGAGAGAATTCTGCATATCCTTAATAATTTCAGGAGGAAGCAGCTCCTGGATAAAATTGTAGCCGTATACCTGCTTCTGGGCAGCCATGAGCCCTTCCAGATACCCCCGCGTATAGGAAGATATCTGATCCATGCGCTGAAAGAACTGATGTTTCTCGGTGTATAAGGAACCCACAAAAGCCACTTCGTGCCGGTTGTACCAGGGAGTCTTTTTGAAAGAGGCAAAATCCTTCATGGAGCATAAGCGCTCCGTGTTAGCTGCCATGGGAAGATAATGTACGGTCATAATGCCGGCCCGGTGAAATTCCAGATATTGTTCCTTGTCAAAAACAAATACATAATTGGTTGGATAGTTGATCGAGTAATGGTACAGCCGCACATAGGGACTGTCGTAGACCCACGCAACATAGGGAATCCCCATTTTTTTACAGGCTATGGAGGCTGCCGGAAAGTAATTGAAGGAGAATAGAAAATCCGGCGCGGAAGTGCGGATAGCTTCCGTTAATTCCTGCTCTGTTTCCGCGTCAGAACGCGCCCCTTTGTCGGAAAAGGGATGCTCCGTGACAGGATGGCCGGCCCACCGGAAAGCGTCCATGATATCTTCATTCCCAAAACTTTTCCATGTCAGCATTAAGATTTTCACAGGCAGCTCCTTCCTCTTTTCAAAAATTTTTTATTGTGATATTATAATATATATTTCGGCGGTGTTCAACTCTAATCTTTTGTTCTTAAACAGCCGATATAAATATGACATGAATGGATTCACGTTAAACTGCAGGGAGGCAACATAGAGGACTTATCAGAAAGCTGTCTTTGCAAAAACAAAGGCGGCTTTTTTCAGGCAGCGGAAAGCCTGCAAAGACAAGTCCCGGCCGCCTGTTGAGAGGAGCGGTATATGCTGGAATTTCAGGAAGGTTTTTTTGAACAGGAAGTCAGGGAAGGCTTTTATCTGGATACTACGATGAAAACCGTGTGGGCGGCGGAGCTTGAGCTGCTGCAGAAGATTGCGGAGGTATGCGATAAGTATGGGCTGACCTGGTATGCGGCGTATGGCACGCTCCTTGGAGCCATCCGCCATGAGGGCTTTGTCCCCTGGGATGACGATATGGATATCTGGCTGAAGAGGAACGATTATAACAAACTCATGAAGGTATTGCCCAAGGAACTGCCGGAAGGCTTTCTTGTTAGAAGCTGCCTTACAGAGGCGGGGTATGATCAGTTCCATTCCTGTGTGTGTACAGGCAACCGCATCAGTATCGCGCCGGAATGGCTGGAGCAGTTCCATGGGTGTCCGTTCAGCGTGGTGATCGATATCTTTCCGCTGGATTATCTGCCGAGAAAGGAAGAGGACAGGATATTACAGGAAAAGCTTCTTGCTCTGGTGGGAAGAATCGCGCAGCAGGCGAAGGAAATGAGCAGAGGGAAATATGATGAGGATGCTGAACAGGAAACGAAAGAGGAGATAGCGGAAGGGATTGCTTATTTAAAAAAGGATTACAAGCTTCCCATCAACAGCAGCTTATTCAAGGATGAAAAATGGTATGAACTGTCATCTGAAATGTGGAAGTGGGGAAATGTCCTTGCTATGATGTACAGTGAGGAGGAGAGCGACTGTCTGGCGGAGTATCTGGATTATGCCAGGTGGAAACACAAGGTATTTCCAAAGGAATGGTTTGCAGAGGTGTACAGCGCCAAGTTTGAGAATTTCATGCTGCCCATACCCGCGGGCTATGATCAGGCGCTGCGTACGATATACGGGGATTATTGGCAGTGTACTCCTAAAACGGGCCAACACAATTATCCGTATTATAAAAGTGAATTGCAAGAGTTAAGAGAATATGTCCGGAACGTGGAGCAAAAAGCGAAGGAAACCGGGGTTTTGTCATGTGACAGCGCTGCAAATAATCCGATGGCGCTGCCGGATGAGTGGCAGGCACTTTTATTACGTGAGGATGGGACGCGTAAGAAAGTTGTATTGAGTGCAAATGATCCTTTCGTATTTGTGGAGCAGGGAGAGAAGGCTCTTGACAGCCTGGAGGAAACCTTAAGCTATTTTGAAAAGCGAAAGGATAACATTACACTGTGGTGGAGACCGCACCCGGTTATGAAAAAAACGCTGGAACAGGCGGATCCGGAATTGGGTGAGAGATATAAGCGCATCTTGGAGTATTATAAAGAAGCGGGATGGGGAATTTGCGATGAAACCGATCATATCGACCGCGCAGTGGAGGAATGCGATGCCTATTACGGGGATATGAATGCGATATTGCAGCCCTTTCAAAATGCGGAAAAGCCTATTCTGCTTAAAGAAATAGATGCAGAAAGCAGCAGACTCAGCAATGAGGCAAGAATCATTGAAACAAGAACCTTTCTTAATTTTACGGATTTTGTAATACAGGGGGATAAATTATATTTTTCCAATAACAGCTTTAATGGACTTGCCGTGCTGGATATCCGCAAGCATGTCATTGAGGAGCTGATCCCTTTTGAAGGAGCGGCTGAAACGGCAATGCGCCTGCATTTTCAGTGTGTGGAAAGCCGGGGGAAGATCTGTTTTCTGCCGGCCGGCACAGGCTGCGCCCACGTGTATGATACGGCGAGCCGTAAACAGAAAAGCTATCAGCTTGCCGAGGGCGGTCAGATGCCGTGGAATTCCTGGGTTTCCCATGCTTCCGACGGTCAGGTGTATTTGCTGCCCTGCAGGGCGGAACAGGGACTGTGGAAATGGGATGCACAGCGGGATACCATAGAGCGTGAGGAATGGTGGCAGATCCCCTCGGATATAAAATTTTTGCTGAAACACGGAGCTGTCAGCGAAGAGAGCTTTTATACCTTGCAGGCGGGCGCCGATCGGCTGTATATAACGAATGTCCGGGACAAAAGGGTGAAAAGCGTTTCCCTGCCGGATGAGCATGTTTCGGGCATTTCCTTTGACGGACAGGATTTCTGGTATTTCACTGCCGAAAGCCCGGATCTGATGCGCTGGAACAGGGAAAGCGGGAGCGTCCGGCGGTTTCCTTTGTCTGCGGAGGCTTTCTTTACAGGAACCCGATTTGAATATTACGCGGCAGTTTCCTGTGCGGGCGGGAAAGTGTTCCTGGTTTCCCGGAGCGGAGAGAAGCTGTATTTATTTGAGGAAGAAAAGCAGGAAGTAAGCTGTGTTGATACGCTGGAATTTGCAAAGCAGTTTTACACACTGGAGAAATGGCCGCATTTTAAGCAGGTGGGTAACAAATTGATCTATATGCCTAATCTTGTGAATCAATTGCTGGTTATCGACCTGGAGTCCTTCAACGTAAAGGAATACCAGGAAACATTCGTCCTGAGCCGGAGTGCGGAAAAGTACCGCAATCGTATTCTGCTGGAACGGCATCCTGTTTTGTCGGAAGAAAAAGATACTTTTTCTTTGGAGATGCTGGTAAATTATTTATTAATGCGTTGAATGTCTTAAGAATCTGCGTAATCATTCCGATAATAATATTAAGGTATAAACCAAAGCTGCAGGGACGGCAGCGTATGGATGTGAATGGAGTCACAAATATAGATGATGGTAAGTAAAGACTTCATATCCGTGAGGAGGTGGAGTCTTTTATGCGTTTACAGATAAAATATCCCACTGAGGCTGCGTGCCATGATGACAGCATGAATGGGAGAAAATGCATTTTAATAGCAAAGAGCAGATTTTGCAGTCTGTTTTAAATATAGATGCTTGGAAATGCCGAAGAGCAGAGTTAATAAGAAAGGAGATGCTGTAAAATGACAGGAGCATATGAGGTACATCCCGAAATCGGGGAACAGGAAATGGCAGTATTCAATTACGCGATGAAAGATCAGGTAGGCATGAATTTAAAGCCGCTTGCCGTGGCATCTCAGGTCGTGAATGGTGTGAACTACATTTTTGTGTGTAGCGGCTCGCCCGTTGTGGCTCATCCGGAAACAAAGCTGTATGCAGTCAAAATTTACACCAAGTTTGCACATAGTGTTGCACCTACTGTAGAAATTGAGTCGTTTAACGAAATTGATGTTGCGAAGCTGATTGCAGAGTAATTTATAAATTTATTGTAAGGTTTATATTTCTGTCAGATATTTTATAGATGATGGAAAGACACTTGGAAACAGGATGCTTCTTCGGCATTTCTAAGCATGTGTATTTATGATAAATGAATTTGTTATCAGGAACGCAACAAGAAACTGTCCAAGGTGTTGAAAACCGCTCTGGAAGAAAACAAAAACAAGAAGAATATGATTCCATTATTGCGGAGAATGATACCATCATCAAGGCGCTGACCAATGGAATGGATCGCTTAAAGGACATCACAGGACACGATGGTACTAACCACCGGTATCCCCATTTTCAACAGATAGTCGTAACACTTGGAGCATTTCTGGCGGAACTGCGTATGTTTATGATATAGTGGTTAATGAGAGGAGTATGCATTTTATCAGGTTCAGCTTTAATATTTTGCTCTTAAACAGCCTATATAGATATAAGTTGAATGGATTCACGTTAAACTGCAAGGAGGCAATATAGAGGACTTATCTAAAGCTGTCTTTGTGAAAACGAAGAAAGCTTTCATTTACTCCAAAGTATAGACCAAAAGTATTTTTTAATTATTATGAAATGTTTGCGGTATGTATTGCTGCATTTATGCAGGGAATTCCAATTGTACATTTCCATGGTGGTGAAATTACAGAGGGTGCAATAGATAAAGCAGAAAAGAACATTGAGCATATTTTACATGATTGTTTTGAGAATAATATGATTGTCAACGAAGAGAATATAATTGGATTGAAAGATTTTATAGATTGTATTTAG
>CAYMUW010000075.1:0-7405 GCA_964393865.1 uncultured Lachnospiraceae bacterium | reverse complement strand
TCCACCGGACGTTATCCGGCATCCTGCCCTGTGAAGCCCGGACTTTCCTCACCTGACGGATACTCCGTCAGCCGCGATCATTTATTCTACTTGCTTTTATTAAACTTATATTCAATTGTCTGTTGCACAGTATTTTATTCACTGCACCCATGTGCCTGCAGTATCAAAGCTCGCTACACATTGAAATAGCTTCCGCCGATAAACTCCCGGCAGATAGAATTAGAAGGTACATTCTGACTGTCAATTCCCTGAAAATATTCCAGAAATTTCAAAAGCCGCTTTGCCTCGTAATACTCCGGTTCGTTCTTTTTAATGCCAAAAAGCAAAGGCTCCGCATATTGCTTCAGCACCGCCAGCTCATAAATCAATACGGAATTAAACATTTCGTCGGCACTTTCCTGAAAGGGAAAGATATATTTTTCCTCTCCCCGCCTTACCGAAGGCCACATTTCAATGGTTCTTCTGGCACAGGTTCCTCTTGTTCTGGCATCCCGCACCATGCGGCGCAGCAGCCTTCCGTCTGTGGTGGGAATTCTGTTATGCTCATCAATATTCAAACTGATCAATGCGCTGATATAAATCTTAAACTTGTTTTCATCCGGCATAGAAAAGGTGGTAGCCGGATTCAAACCGTGAATTCCCTCAATTACCAGCACATCCTCCGGTCCAAGCTTTTTGAAATTACCGTGATATTCTCTTTTTCCCGTCTTAAAATTGAACTGGGGAAGCTCCACGGTCTCTCCCTGCAGCAGTCTGTTCATATCCTCATTAAACTGCTTTACATCAATTGCTTCCAGACATTCAAAGTTGTAATCTCCGTTTTCATCTCTGGGTGTTTTTTCCCTGTCTACAAAATAATCATCCAATGCAATCGGATGAGGAATCATTCCGTAGGTTCTGAGCTGAATGGATAATCTGTGGGAAAAAGTAGTCTTGCCCGACGAGGAAGGGCCTGCAATCAGTACAAATTTGGTGCTGCCTCTGTCCACAATTTCCTTGGCAATCTCGCCAATCCTTCTTTCCTGCAGGGCCTCCTGAACAAGTATCATGTCATTGATCTGTCCGTCGCAAATCATATCATTTAGATCTCCCACCGAATCAATTCCCATCATCTCTCCCCAGTGGGCAGTGGTAATCAGCGTATGAAATAATTTTTCTTTGGGCTCAAAATAATCAATCTTATCAGGCTCATCCGCTCCCGGAATCAAAAGCAGAATACCGCCCTCGTACAGCATCAAATCATAATATTTCAAATATCCCGTACTGGGAAGCATATATCCATAGTAATAATCATAGTATCCGTCCAGACAGTAAATATTGACAAAGGAGCTTCTTCGGTATTTGAACAGCTTTTCCTTATCCTTCATCCTGTTTTGTCTGAAAATCTCCATTGCTTCGTCTATAGGATAAGACTTTTTGGTGATAGGCAGATCCGCCTGTGTCAATTCATGCATTCTTGCACTGATTTGCTTCACATGCTGGCAGGTCAGCTTTTCATCCATCTTAACACGGCAGTAATATCCCTGGCCAATGGCAAATTCTACCTTAACCTTGCTGACCTTTTCCGCTCCCAAAACATCATACACAGACTTCACCAATGTCATCAGTGCAGTACGCACATAGGTCTTATGCCCAATGTTATCATGCAGTGTTAAAAAGGACAGCTTGCAATCCTTATTTGCCGGCTTAATCAGCTCCCGAATCTTATTATTCTCCATCACTAGCGCAATCATATGATTATATTCCGGCTGATATTCCTTAACGATCTCTTCATAAAGTGTTCCCTTGGGATATTGCTTCTTTTCCCCGCCAATCGTAATCGTCACCATATGAAACCATACCTTTCACTATATAATCCATTTCCTTTTGAAGTTCCGAAAGTCTTTGCTTCAGCCGCGGCCCTCCACCTGCTGCCTGAAGCTCCTTTTTAAGCTTTAGACTGCTTTCCCACTGGGCTTCCAGATACTGTTTCAGCACCGGATGCTTACGCTTAAGAAGGATCGGTCCAAATCTGGCCTCCGTTTCCGAAAGTGTCATATTGTCCCCGGTTCTGACTGCTTTCATAGCCGAATAAAACTTTCCGTCCTCTAATATCATATCTTCTTCTATGATGGAATATCCCATCTTTCCGATAAATCTGCGAAAATCCGCAATTTCAGACTGAGGCTGCAAAATAAGCTCCTTGAAGGAAAGCGTCTTGTCCATCTCCCGCTCAAGAATCTTCCGCATCAGCCTTCCTCCCATGCCGGCGCAGATCAGGGTATCTGCCTCACCTTTCTCAAAGGACAAAAGGCCGTCCGACCGCCGCAGTTCTATGTATGGCAAAAGCCCGGCTTCCTCCACATGCTCTCTGGCCCGCAGAAGAGGCCCCTCATGAATATCCATGGCAAGAGCACTTTGAGCTTTGCCGCTTTGCACCAGATAAATGGACACATAGCCATGATCGCAGCCCACATCTGCCACACGATTTCCCGGGGTAACCATATCCACAACTGCCTGCATTCTGGCGGATAAAATCGTTCTTCCGCTCATCAATCCAGATAGTCCTTTAACTTTCTGCTTCTGCTGGGATGACGAAGCTTTCTGAGCGCCTTTGCCTCAATCTGTCTGATACGCTCTCTTGTAACATTAAACTCCTTGCCAACCTCTTCCAGCGTTCTGGCACGTCCGTCATCCAGTCCGAAACGAAGACGAAGCACCTTCTGCTCTCTTTCCGTCAGGGTTCCAAGCACCTCCACAAGCTGTTCCTTCAGCAGTGTAAAGGCCGCTGCATCGGCAGGCACCGGCACATTGTCATCCTGAATAAAATCGCCAAGATGAGAATCCTCCTCCTCACCGATAGGCGTCTCCAGAGATACCGGTTCCTGAGATATTTTTAAAATTTCCCTGACACGCTCAACAGGCAGATTCATCTCCTGAGCAATTTCCTCCGGGGTAGGTTCACGCCCCAGTTCCTGCAGGAGCTGTCTGCTGACACGAATCAGCTTATTAATCGTTTCTACCATATGAACAGGAATACGGATAGTTCTCGCCTGATCCGCAATGGCTCTTGTAATAGCCTGACGAATCCACCATGTAGCGTAGGTGGAGAACTTGTACCCCTTTCTGTAATCAAATTTTTCCACAGCCTTAATAAGACCCATATTTCCTTCCTGAATCAAATCAAGGAACAACATCCCTCTGCCCACATATCTTTTGGCGATGCTGACAACCAGACGTAAGTTGGCCTCTGCAAGACGCTTCTTGGCCTCCTGATCGCCAATTTCCATTTTCTGTGCAAGCTCTATCTCTTCCTCAGCGGAGAGAAGCGGCACCTTGCCGATTTCCTTCAAATACATTCTGACCGGATCTTCAATGCTGATGCCGTCAGGAACGGACAGGTCAATGTTCTCTACATCCGCCTCGTCCTCCTCTGTCAAAATAATTTCCTCCTCATCTACTTCATCCTCCTCGGTAATCCGCAGAATATCGATACCGCTCTGCTCAAGAGTTTCGATGATCTTATCAAATTGTTCCTCTCCCAAGGCCATGTCAGCAAAATGATCTGTAATTTCCTGATATTCCAGAACATTCTTTTTCTTTTTGGCAATAGCTAAGAGCTGAGACAGCTTCTCATCAAACTTTGCCTGTGTGTTTTCATCCATTTCAGGTTTCCATCCTTCCTATTTTATTCGGGTATGCATTACCATTATTAGCCTTAATCAAGCGAAATATGCGTTTTGCTAAGTTCTTCCAGTGCTTTTTTGCCCTCAATCACCTTGCCGAGAGCCGAAATGTCAGAACCAAGCTGGCTGGATAAGTAATCCAGACTGTTACGCTTAACCGCTAAAACAATATCGTGAAACGCTTTTTCTCTCTCTGATTGGGTATCTAACTCTATCAACTTGGTGTTAAACACCGCAGCCGCTTCTCTCTGCTGCTCCTCATCAGAAAACAAGCTTATAATTGCCGCCGGATTTAAGGTGCCTGCATCCAGATCCGCAAAAAGCTTTTCGGCTATTTTTTGATATAAATCCTCGGTAAAATCCTTCGGGGATATATATTTCTTAATTTTAGGCCAGGCGGCAGGTTCCTCCACCAGCCATGTAAGCAGAAGCCTTTGAGGCTTCCTTTTGTTTTCCTGCGGGTCATTTTTCTTTTGAATGCCCGATTTGGGCCTTGAAGCCGGCATGGCAAGACCGGTCTGCGCCGCATAGGTTTGTACCAGCTTCCTCAAATTATCAAATCCGATGTGGTACTTCTCCGCCACCGCTTCAATATAATTTTCTCTTTCCACTTCCTCGGAAAAGCTGCACAGCTTCCTGGCAATTTCCCGATGAAATCTGGTCTTGGACTCCGGATCAGACAGATCATATTCTCTCTGCAGCATACGCAGTTCAAAGAAAAAGCTGTTTTCCGCCTTTTTGAGACGTTTCTCAAATGCCTCGCGTCCCAGATTTTTCATAAATTCATCCGGGTCCTTATAGGGCTCCAGATTCAGTACCTTTCCGGTAAGTCCCACTTCCTTTAAAATGCCGATGGCACGAAGGGCTGCATTGACCCCGGCTCCGTCACTGTCGTAGGCAAGAATTACCTCCTTGGCATAACGGCGAAGAAGGTTAGCTTGTCCCGCTGTAAAGGAAGTTCCCAGTGACGCCACTGCCTGTGTAAATCCGGCCTGATGCATGGCAATCACATCCATATATCCCTCGCACAAAATAATATTATTGGTGCGGGCAGTACGGGCAAAATTCAGTCCGTACAGATTTCGGCTTTTATCAAAAATCATTGTTTCCGGCGAGTTTAAGTATTTCGGCTTTCCGTCTCCCATCACTCTGCCGCCGAAACCGATTACCCTGTGGTTACTGTCCTGAATGGGAAACATGACTCTGTTCCAGAATTTATCATGCAGTCCGTACTTTTCATCGAAGCTGGCAAGCCCCGCCTCCGTAATCAACCGATCCTCATAGCCCTTGCTCTTTAAATACTGCACCAGATCATTGCTGGTCACATTGGCAAAACCAAGACCGAATTTCTTAATGGTTTCATCTGAAAGCTGCCGCTTCCTTAAATACTGATACCCAACTTGTCCTCTTTCGCTGCGCAGCTGGTAAAAAAAGTACTTGGCCGCCTCCTTATTTATCTCCAGAAGTCTGGTTCGCAAGGATTCTCTTTTTTTGATTTCCTCATTATACTCCATCTCGGGAAGATTTACTCCCGCCCTGTCGGCAAGCAGCTTTACCGCCTCCTGAAAGGAGTAATTCTCATACTGCATAACGAAGGTAAATACGTTTCCCCCTGCCCCGCATCCAAAGCAGTAAAACATCTGCTTACTTTGGGACACCGAAAAAGACGGGGATTTTTCATTGTGAAAAGGACACAGCCCGAAATAGCTGCTTCCCTTTTTTTGAATGCGCACATATCCTGAAATAACATCCACTATATCGTTTTTGGTTCGTACTTCTTCTATTAATTCATCCGGATAATACATTCCGTCTCCATTCTTTTATCATCCATGCCATGATTTGGGAATATAGATTTCTTCATATTTTGCAATGGCAAACCGATCCGTCATGGCTCCTATGTAATCACAGACGATCATCTCCTCCGGCTCTCCCTTACGAACCAGCTGAATCAGATCATCGGGCAAAAGCTCCAGATGATGGCGGTAATAGCTGTATAGCGTTTGAATCAACATCTCCGCCTTTCCTTCTTCACTTTTGGCCTCTTTATTTTGGTAAACCCGTTCAAACATAAACTCCCGAAGCTGCTTCATCGCCTTTGCTACCGGCTCAGACATTAAAATATCATCCTTATCGTAGCTGGTACTTACAATATCATGAATAAAATGATCCAGTCTCTCGCCTGTGGTATAGCCGATCACATCCGCAATCTCTCTGGGAACATCCTCCTCCTTCAGTATCCCTGCCCGAATGGCGTCATCCATGTCGTGATGAATATAAGCAATCTTATCCGACAAGCGGACAATCCTGCCTTCCAGCGTAAAGGGCTTTCCCTTGGTCTGATGATTTCGAATGCCGTCTCTGACCTCCATAGTCAGATTAAGTCCCTGGCCGTTCTTTTCCAGAATATCCACGGTACGCACACTCTGCTCACTGTGACAAAAGCCATAGGGACAAACCGCATTTAAGGCTCTCTCCCCGGCATGGCCGAAAGGTGTGTGTCCCAGATCATGCCCCAGCGCAATGGCTTCCACCAAATCCTCATTCATACGCAGCGCCTTGGCAATGGTTCTGGCATTCTGAGAAACCTCCAGCGTATGAGTCAGTCTGGTTCTGTAATGATCTCCCTCAGGGGTCAGAAATACCTGAGTCTTATCCTTTAATCTCCGAAAGGACTTGGAATGCAGTATCCTGTCCCTGTCCCTTTGATACACCGGCCGGATGTCACACTGCTCTTCCTCACGCAGCCTCCCTCTGGAGTCTGCGCTGTGTGCCGCATAAGGGCTCAAATATTCCATTTCCAACCTTTCCAGATTTTCTCGTATGTTCATGTACAGCTCCCGTTTTCAAAAAAACTTCCTAATATCATTATTCGGCGCAAAATCCAAAAATCCTTTTTCCTTATCTGCAGATATCGAAAATAAATTCCGCATTTTTTTCCATTGCATCATATGCGGCCTTAAGCGGCGACATTTGAAATACATGCCACATTCCCTTAAAAATATCTATTTTTGCAGACACATTGGCCTGAATCAGCTTTTTGTGAAGCTTCACGGAATCCGAAAGCAGAATTTCGTTGTCTCCCACCTGTATATACACAGGAGGGAACCCACGGAAATCCCCAAACAACGGCGAAATAAAGGGCTCTGTCAAATCCCTTTCCCCGGCATAATTTACAATCATCCTCTCCAGATACTCCGCATCCAGGACAGGGTCTACCTCTGCCCTGCTGCTGTAAGATTTTCCCGAGGATGTCAAATCCGTCCACGGCGACATCAGCACCAGTCCTCTGGGAAGAAGCCTTTCCTGCTCCTTCAGCTTCAGCACCAGAGCCAGTGCAAGATTTCCTCCTGCCGAGTCTCCTGCCACAATCACGTCTCTTGCTCCGTATCCCAAGAGCATCAGGTAATCCCATGCCTTTAAAGCATCCTCCACTGCCGCCGGATAAGGGTTTTCAGGCGCCAGCCGGTAATCAAAGGAAAAGACATCCATGGAAGTGGAAGAGGCCAGCTTTGTGGTAAGTGTCCTTGCATAAAGGCTGCTTCCCGTAGAATATCCGCCTCCATGACAGTATAGGATCACATATTTCTTCATATGTGCCCGGTTAACACTGAGCCATTCACCATCCATATCCTTGATTTTGATGCTCTTATAGAGAAGCTCTTTGGAATTGCCAAGCAGCGCTCCCACATGATCCTGAGAATGGCGGTGCTTCTCTATATCCGGATTTTCTATGATACCAT
>CAYMUW010000074.1:0-7525 GCA_964393865.1 uncultured Lachnospiraceae bacterium | reverse complement strand
ATGCGATCGGTGCAGGGATGAGGATGAGGCAGGCGACAGCCAGTAATTATGATAAGTTGAATGACCCGCCAAAAATGGTGCATCGTTCAACTCAACTGCTCTACGGTTGCAGATATTTCTTCCATACCTGCGGCAAGTTCTTCTGTTTCACCGATTATTTTCGGTTTTTTTGTATAATTCACTTTTTTTGCCCACTGTGGGTCACTATAAATAGCTCTTCCCACACCGATCAGACTTGCTTCCTCTTTTTCCAGGCTCTCTTCTATTTGTTCTAAGGTTTGAAAGCCTCCTGTCAATATCACCGGAATGGAAAGCGCCTTTGCGATCGGCTTGGATGCGTCCGCAAAATACCCCGGCTGATTTTCTCTCCCTTTTACCGCAAAACCAGTCAAACCTCCGGAAATATCCAACACGTCCACGCCTGCCTGCTCCATGAATTCCGCTGCTTTAAGTGCGTCTTCCACGGTATTTCCATTTTCCTGATAATCAACGGCTCCCAAGCGTAGAAAAATAGGATACTCTTCCCCCACAGCCTCCCGCACCTTTTTTATTATTTCTGTATGGATGCGCACACGGTTCTTTACATTTCCACCGTATGCATCTGTTCTTTTATTTGTAATCGGCGAGTAAAACTGATTCAAAAGATAACCGTGAGCGGCATGTATTTCAACCCCGTCAAATCCTGACTTTTTTGCCCGTATAGCCGCCTGAGCAAATTCTTCTGTAATCTTTTGAATATCTGCTTGATCCATTATTTTATCTCCGCCCAGATTTTTGGAAAATGTAGTAAATTCCACTTTTGACGGAGATATGACATCCACACCAGTTATTTCTTTTCTGGCTGCGCCGCCTGCATGGTTCAGCTGAATAACTGCCAGGCTGCCATTTTTATGAATCAGTTCCGACAGTTTTTTCAGTCCGGCGATCGCATCGTCTGTGGCAATAGATATTTGCCTGGGACCTGCTTTTCCCTGTTGGGATATATAACTATGTTCCACAATTACAGCTGCCAGATTTCCACTCTCTGTACGCTCATCATAGTATTGTAACAGTTCTTCTGTCACGCTTCCTTCTTCGCTGGCTTTACCGGTATACATCGGCGGCATAATAATTCTATTTTTAAAGGTAAGCTTTGGTGTTTCCAAGCTTTTATCTAATCTTGCCATAACATTCCCTTTCCATTTTTCTTTTCTGTTGATTGAAATATTTTATTTCGAACAGCAAAATACATAATTAGGATCATGATCACGCTGATACCGTCTGTAATGCTCTCTGCAAGATACACTCCGTTTACACCCAAAAGGGAAGGAATAAACATCAACAGCGGAATCAACAGTACGATTTTTCGGAGGGATGCGCCGATAAAAGCAAGCTCCGGTTTCCCCAAGGCTATAAATCCTCCCTGTATTCCAAAGTGTATGCCTCTGAACAGGGAACCCAGGAAGAACAATCGCACGCCTTGCCTTCCGATCCTGAGCATTTCCTGATCATCCACAAAAATTTTAATAAAAACGTCAGGCCAGATCAGCAGCAGGGATGTTTCACAAACAGAAATATAGTAAGTCCCACGCACGCCAGCAGCAGGGCACGTTTTGTCTTTTCCATATCCTTCTTTCCATAATTATAGCTGAGGATCGGCTGCACTCCATTTGAGATGCCATTCAGCGGCATATATAAAAACTGTGAGATCGTAAAAATGATTGACATTTCCGCAATGTAAAGGTCATTTCCATACTTTCCCATTTCAAAATTAAACAAGATCTGTACCAGCCCCTCCGATGAGGCTTGAAAAAAGGGTGTAAAGCCATATACCAAAATATCCTTTACGGTTTTTCTTTTTAACCGGCAATTGGAAAGCTTTACAGTAAAAGCGCTGTCTTTTCCCATAAGAAATGACATATTCAAAACAGTAATCACGGTCTCTCCGGCCACTGTAGCGATTGCCGCTGTTCCCAGCTGCATACTAGCTATAGGACTAACTCCACGCCCTACCAGACTAGCAGCAGCTCCGTAAATCGTCACTATGGGAACAACAATTCCAAGTCCCGCCAAAGCATAGCTTCCGCCCTCTGCAATCCTTGCTACAAACATACGATCAATCACATTATTGAGTAATCCGATCATCTGAGACAGAATACTGGGAACAGACATAATAATGATCATCCACAAAGGACTTTTTTCGTTCAGAGAATCTATTTTCATCTAATTGCTATTTCCAACATTCTCAATGGCCTGATCAATGTATTTTGTATCATACAGGGTTGAGAGATCGTCGGTCGTTGCAGGCAGCAAGTCATTCACCTCCATGAAATCGTATGTCACCCGGAAATTTTCAAAGTCATCCTCATCCAATTTCATTTCTTCTATAACATCATCATTTGTAATTCTCACTTCCTCAACAGAAATATCCAGCTGTTCTGCAATAATCTGATATGCCTCATCCTTATTGGCATTGTACCAGTCATTTGCCTTGAGAAGCGCCTCTAAGAACTTCACCGTAATATCCTCGTGTTCGGCTACAAATTCACCATTCATTACAAGATACGCATAGTTCGGATGATCTGTAAAATCCGAAAGCAAATGAGCAAGTCCGGCTTCCTCCGCCTGGCTTTTTATGTAAGAAATGGAGGTGGCTGCAGCATCAATTTCTCCTGTCTGGAAAGCGGCCAAAACCTCGTCAGTACCATACAGGTTGACCAGCTCCACATCATCCTCGGTCAAGCCATAGTCTGCCAGATACAGATCCAGGCATTTCTGATAAGCCGTACCAAGACCGGTTGCAATCACCTTTCCCTTTAGATCGCTTCCCGATTCTATACCGGCGTCATCGCGAACCACAACGCCTACCCCTTTTGTATTGGTAATAACACGGGAAATAATAACGGCTCCGTCACCATTTAAGATACCGGACATGGAAGGCTGATCGCCGATACCAATCGCAGCATCGACTTCTCCAGCCATTAACGCTTCGTTGTACGCCGGACCATTTGCAAACTGATATGTCTCTACCTTTACATTTACATCAAGATCGGCAAACGCCTCATCAAAGAACCCCTGCTGCTGCGCAATGATGATCTGCGGTCCATATATAGCAGAATAACCGCCCCCAACGCGAATCGTAATATCTTCTCCTGCAGAGACTCCTCTTTCCGAGGCTATGCTTTCCGATGATTTATCAGAAGCATCACCTGCAGCTTCCGCTCCGCATGCTGTCAAGGAAGTTACAACAGCTGCAGCCAGCCATAAAGTAACGGCTTTTTTCAGAATAGATATTTTCTTCATAATAATTGCCCTCCTGAAATATTTATTTATCTAAGCCCAGAATTCTTGCCGCTGCGCCATACAGAATATCTTCCTCTTCCTCCTTCGGAAGCTTCCATGCCTTAATACGGTCGATAATCTGTTTTACAGGTCCGATCGGATAACCAGACGCAAACAATACCTGTCCCTTGGCCATATGCTCTGCGCCATAACGGAAGATATCCGCCTGTACTCCACCTAATGCTTCAAAATCCGCAGTCAGATATAAGTTCGGATGCTTAAACGCGATTGGAATAATCTCGTTAAACCATGGCCAGGCAGCATGTGCTGCAATAAAGATCAGCCTCGGGAATTTAAACAATAAACGGTCAATCTGCGCCGGCAGCGTGTTATCCGTATAAGATCCAACCCAGCCGCTGACAGTTCCCATAACAGGAATATTATTTTCCTCCAGTTTCCGATACACCGGATCAATTCTTTCATCATCAAAATGCCAGATGGTGCCGGGTCCAACTGCATATGGCTCAATTGCCGCTCCCTGTCCTTTACCGTTGATAATCAACTCATCAATATCCTTTAATGCCTGCTCTGGATTTGTAACATCAATGAAGGGAAACAGAATAAATCTTCCCGGATATTTCTCATCCAGTTCAAGAATTTCCGGATTGCTTGCTATTCCTCTTCCGGGAAGAACAGATTTTACAACATCCGCCTCATCCAACTCCTTGAGCAAAGTATCCACACTTGGCTCAATAACCGAATCTGTCCGTTCAAATCCAAATGCTTCGTAGCTTCTCTTTAACCCCGGGGCAAAAGAAAGATAGCTTCCATAAAGTGGTCTTACTCTGAAATCAATAACGCTCATTTTTTTAATCTCCTTTTCTTAAAATGTATTTTTTTATTTGTAATTTTTATAATTACCGCCATTTCATTAAATATAATATTCCAGATCGAAATCAGCTTCTTTAAAGAATTCTTTGTAAATCTTTTTACGAATTGAAACAAATTCACTGCTGCTTCGATCCCTTGGGCGCGAGGATTGCACTGATATTATTTCTTTCAATTCTCCCGGTCTGGAAGATAGAATAATAATCCTGTCACTTAAGTAAATTGCCTCATCAATATCATGCGTAACAAGAACCATCGTTTTCTTTGATTTTTTCCAAATTTCAAGTATTTCATTTTGCATATTAATTCTTGTGAACGCATCCAATGCCCCAAACGGCTCGTCCAAAAGCAATATCTCCGGATCAGTAGCTAATGCTCTTGCTATACTCACCCTCTGCTGCATGCCTCCTGACAGCTGCTTAGGCAGTGCCTTTTCAAATCCTTTGAGTCCGACGAGCTCAACCTTCTGTTGTACAATTTCCTTTTTCTCTTCCTTTTTTAACTTTGCAGTAATTCCATACTCAATATTTTTTTCTACAGAGAGCCAAGGGAACAGGCGTGCTTCCTGAAATGCCATTCCAACCTGGATATTTCCTGTTACAAGTCTCTCATTTCCCTCAATAATAATTTCACCCTCTGTCGGTGTTTCCAAACCAACAATCAGTCGGAGCAATGTGCTCTTTCCGCACCCACTGGAGCCTACAACACTAACGAATTCGCCTTCCTTTATGTCAACCGAAACATCTTTTAATGCAACCACCTCAGAGCCATCATCAAGGGAAAAGGTTTTTCCAACGTGCTGAATAGATAAACTTTTTTTCTTTTCTTCTGCCACACTCATATTATCCTCTCTATCTCCTATAATGCATTCCACCTTACCAGGCGCTTTTGAATACGAAGCAAAATCGTATCAATCAAAAGTCCGATCAAACCTATAGTGAATACTCCCACCAAAACCTCTGCCGGCTTCGACGTTTCTCTCGCATAGGTAATCATATATCCCATTCCCTTACTAGCCGCTATCATTTCCGCAGCAACCACACAAGACCAGGCCACGCCGAACCCCAGCCGCAGGCCAGTAATAATAGACGGAAGAGCGGACGGAATAATGACTTTAAAGATTACAGATATCTTACTTTTTTTCAGCACCTTAGCCACTTCCAAAAGCTTGTAGTCCACAGACTGAATGCCATGGATAGTATTCAACAATACTGACCAAAAAGTACCAACTGCGATTAATGTAACCTTTGTCAGTTCTCCGATACCCAGCCATAAAATCAACAACGGAATCCATGCAATCATCGGAATTGGGCGTAAAATTCCAACCAGGGATCCAAAGAATCGATTAAAAAACTTAGAATATCCCATGATAGTTCCAAGAATTACACCCGCCACTGCTCCAATTGCAAAGCCTTTCAGCACTCGCTGAAAGCTAATTGCCAAATGGCCAGCCAGCTTTCCGTTTTCAATTAATGTTACAGCCGTATCCAGTACTTTTTTAATAGAAGGCAGTATTGCCTGATTAGCCGCTCCTGACACAGTAGCATAATTCCAGCCCAATAGCACAAACAGCGGTGCGGCAATACCGATCAGTATATTCAAAGCAGTTTTTGTACTAAATACCTTTTTCATTTATTTCCCCTCCTAACGGATTCTGATGTAAATAAGCTTCCCATTCTTCTTATCCTCACTTTTTCAATTTGCTTCAAAGTGTTTCCGGCAATCTATCGAATTTTGCGAAAAAAAACAGACCCATTCAAACATGAGTCCTTCACACCATTCCATATACAATGCTTTTGTACTGTACTTACGATGTTCGTATCTGCCTGAATTCTTTATATTTTTTTACAATAAGCTTTACAACAACTCATATACATATAACAACAGATCGACATAGTAATTTTCTCCTCCTTTCTCAAAACCCTCCGGTTTATCTGGTTGATTTATTTCCTAGTTTAGTACTAGGTTTAATATGTTTTTTACTTTTGAACTATACTATACTTCTTTCCAACAATTTGTCAATACTATTTTTATTTTTTTGGAAACTTTTTAAATGGGTATACTCTCCGACACGCACAATACGCCCCAACCCAGCTGTGGATTGGGATACTGCCTCAGAGCAGGAAGCTGTCTGGCTCCCCGGATGAGATACGCCCTCATCTTCTCCCCATAGAGATAAGGATCATTTCCCCGGACAATGCCCCATTCCATGAGCAGAGCAGCGCCTCCTGTGACAAAGGGCGTTGCCATGGAAGTGCCGCTGCGGACGGTATAGCCGCCTCCCGGCGCACTCGATTCTATATTAACGCCGGGCGCACTGATATCCGGCTTCACCAGATTAGTGGTGCGGGTATAGCCCCTGCCGGAAAAAGCCGCAGGCTGGTCATAGTAAGCATCATACGCCCCTACGGAAATTGCCCTTGATGCCGTAGACGGAATCGTCAGCGTTGTCTCCTCCGTAGGATACAGGAATCCGGTAGCCGGATTCAGCACTCCCCCGGAGGGAAGCCACATGTCGAAGCGTCCGGTCACGATCCGCTCCGGCACCAGCTCCACGCTCCAGATTCCGCTGTCAATATAATCCCGCACCGGAAGGAAATCCAGATAAATCTCCTGATAAGGGCTGTAGGGGCTGGGTTCCCCGTAATAGACCAGAAGCTCCGTATCCCCCAGCGTAAACCGCTGGGCTCCCTGCTGCTTCCGGATCGTTTCCACACTACGCCCATTGGGATGACGGATACGGATGGCAAATTCATCTGTATAGGACTTCCATATCTGCAGATTCAAAGTGACCTCATAGGGACTGACGGCAAATTCCACCTGCTCCTCAGCCCGCTCTCCCAGGCTGCCTGAGGTGTGTATCCGGGCGGCCCCCTCGTTTCCGGTTCCGATGATAACAGAAGCTTTCCAGTTATCTGCCGCCGCCGACAGATAAGTCTCCAGAAGGGAGGTTCCGTCATGGGAACCGTAATTATTCCCAAAGCTGATGTTCACTGCCACCGGTCTTCGCAGTTCTTCCGCCTTGCGCAGCACATAATCCAAGCCCTGCATCAACTCTGTGGTACGGGGAAAGGAGTCCGTCCGGGGCGTCCCCAGCTTCACCACCAGCAGCTCACTGCCGAAGGCTACGCCCCGGTTCCTGCCCTGGGAAGCCCTTCCGTTCCCTGCGGCTATTCCCGCCACATGTGTGCCGTGCCTCTAACTGTTTCAAAAGACTCCCGAAATCGGACATCATCCGCTTCCGTCCTCTTCCTCGGTTCTCCGCTACCGCTCCGGTCCGTGCATAGCAGAGATCCACCGGATCTCTTGCACCCTTTTAAGTGATTCTTTCCTGAAGCTCGCCTCGCCTTTTTTCCTATGTGTCGTTCCATAAGCA
>CAYMUW010000073.1:0-7789 GCA_964393865.1 uncultured Lachnospiraceae bacterium | reverse complement strand
TCGAGCCTTTTTCTTTTGGCTCATTTTTTCATAGATTATTTGACACTACCATATTAAAATATTTTAATATGAGAGGGGAAAACATGTTAAGTATAGTTGTGAATTTTCTTCTCTTTACCATTCAGGCTTTATTTGATGCAGGAACCAAAATCTCCTTACTTCTCCGGCAGCCATACCCGCATTTCCCCTAATCCCCGGTTTCCCCATGTATAATAGGGTATTGCTTTAATCGTGCATGGTTCCGCTTTTAACTTCTCATAAGTGTAAAGTGATGAATTTGTTTGCGTTCTATAGCCGTCTACTTTAAGCACAACAGTTCCATTCAGCAGCTCCGGTTCATATTTTTCTGCTGCTGCCGCACCTCCATCCGCGTAGGACAAGGACAACACATCCCCCTCATTATCCGTGCCCTCCACACAGTATACCAAGGGGCCTCTCTGCAGTGCCGCACAGCCGCTGTCACTGGCAACTCTGGCAGACGAATAAATCTTCTTTACCTGATCGTCCAGAGCAATTTCTATCACATCTCCCTGTTTCACATGATCCAGATACCAGTAACCCTTCTCACATTGCTCCTGCACCTCCACGCCGTTAATGCAAATACCGAAATTTCTGCTCCAGTCCGGCCTTCTTACCGCTACCCTGCCGCTTCCATCTATTGCACGATATACTACCTTAAATTCATATGGATAGCCTGTTTCGCACTCCAACACCAAACCGTTTTCAAAGGAAATCTTTCCCTCTGCAAACAAATGGATATAAGCCGTGGTCTCATTTTCACCATAGGCATATTTTCCGATAGAGGCAATGCATCTTGCCACATTGGGCGGGCAGCATGCACAGGTGTACCAGCCGGGCCGCACCGGAAGATCATGCTTATGGGTCACTGCCACTCCCGACACCCCGGGAATAACCTCCAAAGGATTGACATAAAAGAACTTCTTCCCGTCCAGCTGCATTCCCGCCAGCACCGTATTATAAAAAGCACGCTCCATCACATCCCCATACTGGGAATCTGCTTCCAGCTCCAGCATTCTGGAAGCAAAAAACATTAATCCGATAGATGCACAAGTCTCTGCATAAGCGGTATCGTTAGGCAAGTTATAATCCACCGTAAATGCCTCGCCTAAAGCTGTTGAACCGATACCGCCGGTCACATACATTCTTTTGTCCACAATGCTGGCAAACAGCCTCCTGCATGCTGCAAGAAGCTCCTGATCCTCTGTTTCCGACGCCAAATCCGCCATTCCGGTATATAAATAAACCGCACGCACACTGTGCCCCGTGGCGTCAGACTGCTCCCGCACCGGCTTACCGGACTGCTGATAATCATAATCCGAGGCGTCATTTCCCCAAACCTTCCAGTCTCTCTTTTCCACTTCCTGCTTATAAAAATCCCTATTGACACCACGCACGTCAATAAAATGCTTTGCAAGCTCCAAACACTTCCGGTCTCCGGTGGCACGATACAGCTTCAGCAGCGCCAGCTCCACCTCCGGATGCCCCGGATAGCCCTCATGCCCTTCCGTCACAAAATGCCGGTAAATATGCGCCGCATTTCTCTGCATAACCTGAAGAAGCTTATCCTTTCCGGTGGTCTCATAATATGCCACTGCAGCCTCCATCATATGTCCCGCACAATAAAGCTCATGCCCCTCAAGCAGATTGGTCCAACGCTTATCCTTGTCCTTAATGGTAAAATAGGTATTTAAATATCCATCCTCATCCTGAGCCGCCGCAATCTTATCAACCAGTCCGTCTACCTTCTTTTCCAGCTCCGGGTCAGGAAACGTGGCAAGGCTGTAGGCCGCCGCCTCAATCCACTTAGCGGCGTCACTGTCCTGAAATACCATTCCATAAAAGCCGTCCCCCACATCTTCTCCTCTGACTGCTCTGGCAGCGTTTTCAAAATTAGCTGCCACATGACTCTTTTCCACGCCCTCTACCTGATCATGCAAGACCGCATACTGATATGGGATAACCACATCCTTAATCAGCTTCTGATAACGATAAATAAAGCCCTCCCTGCTTTCAAAGTTTTTCACATTAATTTGTCTGTGTGTCTTCATTGCGCACCTCTTTCTTTTCTATTTTCCGCATGCTTTTCTTTCTCAATTTTGAATGATAAGCATTGCTTTCTTTTTCATGTTACATGTATTATAATCCTTACAAAAACTATTAAAAATAGAATTTATTCAGATAAATATGGAGAATATTCCGATGAATGAAATTATGATTGATACCTGCACCCTTCCGGTAACTATCTCCGGAGCATACGAGGTTGCTTCCAATCCCTTTATACATGCTGACCGCATTGTAGATTTCAATGTCCTGATTTATGTAACGGAGGGCTATATCTGTGTGACCGAGGAGGAACAGGATTATGTCATCCAAAAAGAGGAGCTGTTCTTTTTAAAAAGCGGTGTCCATCATTACGGCAAAACTCCTATTCCTCAAGGCACCTCCTGGTACTACATTCATTTTCGCACCTTCCCGCCTGCTGCCTGCTGCCGTTCCTTTACAATCATAAATGAGCCCGGCAATCAGGGACTTGTGTCAAGCGATACCGCTTACACCCTGACACTGCCTAAGCATTCCTATGTTCCCGAAAGCTCTCAGGCCGCGAAAATGATTGCCCGGTTTATTAACTATTTGAACTCCACCGATCCGCTGCGGCGATGGAATTTAAATACCAAGCTGTTTCAGCTCCTTACAGAATGCGCCTTCTTTTCCGGCTCCCTGCTGCCCAAACAGGACACTCTTTCCGATCAGATATGCCGCTTTCTGGGAGAGCATGTACAGGAGCCCTTCCATGCTTCCGCTTTAGAGACCCATTTTCATTTAAGCTACAAGCATATGGCAGCCTGCTTCAAGAAGGCAACCGGAATGACCATCCAAGAATATCACACCCAGCAGAAAATGAATCTGGCATGCAAGCTTCTGCGTTCCACTCTGCTACCTGTCAGTGAAATCAGTGTTCAACTGGGCTATCAGGATATGCTTTATTTCAGCAGAGTGTTTCACTCCCATATGGGCCTAAGCCCCAGCGCCTACCGGAAGCGTCTTTGGATTTGACGGATATCCAGTTTTGTCATTTTCTGTGTAACATTTATACTTTTTCTTCCTAAAAAATGAAAATTTAAGCAGGATTAATATTGCAACCGCCTTATAAGATTGATAAAATAGTAACGAACTATGAAACAGTATAAGACATGTCACCGCTATGGCGGTAGAATGGAGGAAAAATGAAACTGTATAACATTGAAAACGCTGAGAAATTTCTCGATGTAATCAAGCAGTGCAAAGGAAGCGTAGAATTGGTTTCCAAGCAGGGAGACCGCTTAAATTTGAAATCCGAACTGACCAAGTATCTTGCAATCAGTAAGCTCTTTACAGACAATACATTTATCAACGAAATGGAGCTGATCGCTTCCGATCCCGAAGATATTAAGCTTTTAATGGATTACATGATGGAAGGCAGGTAATTTACCTGCCTTTCATTAATTTAAAGACCGCTGTATCCGCATAGGTCAGCGGATCATTATGTTGAAAAAATACAATTCCGTCTATGGGCGCTGTCAGTGTCTCCGACACCTCTCCCTCATAAGAATCAATGACTCTGGCAAGAAGCTGCCCCTTTAGGACCTCATCTCCCACTTTGACTTCACTTTCAAAAATGCCTGCCACTCTGGTTCTGACCGGTACCATATCGACGTCCTCCACCACTCTGGAAATGTAGCCTTCATGCCCGCAGTAATCCACGATGCCTTCCTTGGAAAGAAAATTCAAAATACTTCTGATGGCCGTACCTGCGCTTTCCTTGTCCACCTCAGCAGTGGTAGTGGTATAAATGCTGAACGCGTTGGTCTCCCATATCTGCCAGTTATAATTTAAGGTGGTGGTGTCATAGGGTCTGGTATTCCGAAGAACCACATAAGGCATTCCAAACTCCCTGGCCAGCTCCACATTCTCATATCCGGCCTTCATCATCCTGATATGGGGCGTGAAATTTCCCGGCATATAAAAAGAAGCAAACTGCATGCCGTATTGGTAGTCCTTAATCACCTCGAAAACCCCTGCCGCAATCCTCTGCGTAGTTTCCCCCAGACTATAACCCGGAAACATGCGGTTGATATCCGTATTGTCCGTAGACCAGAAACGCTTCTTAATATTCATGGAATAAGGGTTGATGGACGGAATCACCAGAATTTTATGTCCCTTAACAAGCTTTCCGTCCTCCTCCAGCTTTTTCAATCTCTTCACCAGCTGGGAACAGGTATAAAGCTGTTGGATTTCATTTCCCCGGATACTTCCCACGACGCAGACTGACTTTTTTCCACTGCCAAACTCATAGCCCGTGACACGAAAGTTGTCCCGATATAAAGCTTTAATTTCATAAATAATTTTCTTTTTCATGTAGCTAAACCTTCCTGATGCCAATCTATCCATATCAAAATAATATTTGTTTATTCTTTCAGCGCTTCATCCCTGAGAAGCCTGCCCATCAGCGAGCCTTCGTCCACAACCGGATATTCTCTGATGGTAAAGAGAATGCCGTCCACGGGAGAAAGAATTTCATCCAGTACCTTCCCGCGCAGGGGATCAATAATGCTTCCAATCTGATCTCCCTTTTTCAAATGCTCCCAGTGCTTTACATTAGGAACAAATATTCCTGACACGCTGGCATTTAAGTAGCTGACATCATCCGGGTTCTGGGAAATAATCGGCTTTCTGGGCATAATCGTCTCTCCCTGCCAAATGCCCATTTCCCTCATCAGGTTAAAAATCCCGTCTACCAGCTGATTACAGTAGGACTTCGTAATCCGCATGCCTGCTCCCATTTCCACTACCAGCGTAGGAACGCCTCTGCTGTTTAAGCTGTGTGCAAAGGTGGACTCCAAAACTGTGTTTGCGCCATGTACCCAGATAAAGTCCACATTGGTTTTCATTGCCAGCGGTATCAATTCATCCTTGTGCTGCTCATTGATCCTGATCTGGGGTATTTCCGTCAGATAAATATTGCTTGCATGAATATCGATACAGGCATCGGAGCCCTCCACATCCTTCACGATCTGCGAGGCAAGATACTCTGTCATGTCTCCATCACTGTTTCCCGGAAAAAGCCGGTTCATATCCAGGTCAAAGCCCGGAATACCCCGGGTAATGGAATCGATCCCCAGCGGGTTCATGGCCGGATAAATGTCCACAATCCCCGTCAGCTTATCCTTTTCCTCCCGGATGCGCCTGATGATCTCAAAACAGACGAACTGACCCTCCAGTTCGTCTCCATGTATTCCCGTTACTATACTGATCCTTTTCTTTTTACCATTGATTTTGGTATCCGACTTAATCCGGTTCTTCCTAATCTCCAATACCTCATCTACGGGAAGCCCCACAGATGCCACTGTTTTAATCATATTTCTCCTCCACAAGCACTCTGATTCTCTGGGTCTGTTTACCTCCGCCTGTCATAATGCCGCGGTTAATCAGACAGTCCGCCGCATCTCTCCCCACACCGATCCTTATATGCTCATCATCTACAATCAGATCGTTGGTAGGATCAAGCCCATACCATTTATGACCGCACAAAATCTCCACCCAGGCATGACTGTAGCCCTCGGCAATCAGCATCCCCGTTACATATCTTGCCGGAATCCCTTCCATTCGGCAAAGGGTAATCAATATCTGCGCATAATCCTGACAGACTCCCCTGCCAAGCTGCCATGCCTGCTCCGCCGTTGTCGTCACGTCAGTTACATTTTTTTCATAGGAAAAATCCCGATACAGACTATGCATCAGAAAAACTCCTTTGTCAAAGTCAGAAAGCCCGTCCACCACATGAAGCTTTTCCAGATACGCTTTAAGTCCCTCTCCCGGCACCGTCAGTCCGTGAGGATAGCGGTAAATTCCCAGAATATTCTCATTCTCCACCGGCTCACAGTCGGCAAGTCCTGTTCTGACTACTCCTTCGATATGATATTGAAACCGTTCATGATCCTCCTCCACGCAGCCGAAAAGCTGCTTGTTGCCAAAGGAATCATACCCTTCCGCCATACTGCCGCAGGGAGTCACATCTATGCTGATCCTTTCCACCTTCTGCCTGCTTGTATCCTGGGGAATGCATTTAATCGTAAAATGACATTTTCTTACCGGCGGGGAATACTCCAATTCCATATAGTAATCAAAATGTAAGCTTTTCACTTTACCTGCTCCTTTATAAGATTGTCTCTACCTCATACACAATCTTATAATAATTGATTTCAGGCTGAGCTACAAGCTCTTTCAGCGTGCCGATCTTATTCTTCCGGTACTCCATTCCGCTGCGTTCGATACGAGGCACCAGACGGTCAATCTCCCTTACCAGCTCTTTTCTTTCCATACCAAGCCGGGCATATAAATCAATTCTCTCAATACGCTTCCCAGCCTTAATAATATTCCGAACCTGCTCCGAATCAATGCTGTCATCTACAATTCCCCAAAATGCAAGAATATTGTCAATTACACGCTGCATTTCAATCAGGGGCGCACGGCTGATTTTGGCCCTGTTCATATCGTAAATAGCCAGCTGTATGTAAGAAAGCGCCTCCGACCCGATCTCCTCACGAAGAACAATGGCATTATCATATGCCCGGTTCAAATTACTTAAAATAGAATCAGGATTTTCCTCGTCAAAAGGATACTTTTCCTTAAATGCTTCCTTGGAGCCGTAAATATCGGGAATATCTATCATCTTACAAAATTCAGCGTAACTGTCCGTAATTTCATCAATCATCATGTCAAAGCTGTTGTAATATAACCGCAGAGTAGTGTACACTCTCTCCGAATATCTTCCAAGCCACAACAGCCTATCCGTTTGTTCTACTGAGATAATACCCATGTGTCCTTAAATCCTCCTCCCTGTGACGAATTGACAATAAAGGAATCCGGGTTTCGGGAAAATCTGGTCAGCCCGCTCTTCCACACCAAAGGCTCATCCGCCATCAGCACAAAGGCACGCAGATCTGCCTTTCTGGGAAGAGTCTCATTTCCCTCCAGAATATCAATATCCAAAAAGTCAATAACCTCCTGAGCAATAAACCTTCTGGGCTCCGCCTTCAAAAGTGCAGTAAAATCTTCCTTCTGCTGTCTGCTCATGCTGCTGCCAAATACCACGCCGTAGCCGCCTGCTTCTGCCACATCCTTAAGTACCAGCTTATCAAAGTTCTCCAGCACATACTTCATATCTTCCTCATAAAAAGGCAGATAAGTAGGCGCATTGCTTAAAATCGGCTCCTCACCCAAATAGTATTTAATCATCTTGGGCACAAAGTAATAAATTCCCTTGTCATCCGCCACTCCGTTGCCGGGTGCATTTAAAAGCGCCACATTTCCCTTGCGGTACACGTCATAAATATGAGGAATGCCGATAACCGACTCCGGATTAAAATTCATGGGATCAAGGTACTCATCGGAAATTCTGCGGTAAACAGCGCCTACCCGCTCCAGCTTACCGTTGTAGCTCTCATAATACAGCTTATCATCCTTCACCCGAAGCTCAGAGCCGTTCACCAGATGCGCTCCCGTCTTTTCCGCCAGATAAGAATGCTCAAAATATGCTGCATTATATCTGCCCGGCGTAAGGATCACCGTATGGCCGCCTACATTTACATTGTCCAGCGTCCGCCTGAGAAGCTTCGCATAATTTCTGTTATCCTCCAGTCTGTTATTCTGGAAGGTGAGAGGACTGCTTCTTCTGTGATTATTTCGCTCCTACGGCACCACCGATACGCCATTGAGCACCACCAATACA
>CAYMUW010000072.1:0-7831 GCA_964393865.1 uncultured Lachnospiraceae bacterium | reverse complement strand
ACGAGCAAGCTCGACGAATCTGTGTATCTGTCCAAATCGGCTGTAAATAGTAACTTAAAATGAGCAAAAAAGGAAATCATCAAATTGACGGATACTTTGATTATGTAGTGCCGCCGCTGGAAGGCTTCTGGTGGCGGAATACTATTAAGGGGATTGATTACAGCCGGAAAGAGGATTTTAATTCATTGATCAGACTGCCGGATTTTGTGACAAAAGAGGATTTTGGTTGGGCAATAGGAGAAGCAGCGAAGAAAAAGAAAGAAGATTTCTCAAAAGTAGAGTTTCTTACCTATGACGAGGGTCTATGTGTTCAATGCATGCATATCGGCTCCTACGATGACGAACCGGCTACAGTTGAAATGTTGCATGATTTTATGACTGCTGAGGGTTACGAACTGGTATTACAGATAAAAGGTTTCATCATGAGATTTATTTGAGTGATGCCAGGCGAGTGCCGTCTGAAAGGTTAAAGACGGTAATCAGGCATCCGGTGAAGAAAATAATCGGTGAGGCTCCAATTTCATAAAAACAAATTAATTGATGCAGAAAACTGAAACTGATAGAGATACGAGGGACAAAAATGTCGTTAAGAAGAAGGCGTTTTAATATTAGCTTTGCACCGGCACAGTTTATAGAAGAACTGATAAAAATTCAGATTTTATACTTGGGATAGATTAGACATTCATGCGTTTGTCGTGGGTCCGGGATAATTATAAATAATTTGACAAAATGTGCGATATATGGCATAATACATACAAAGCATTTTTTTCATATTGGACGTGGTCATCAGAGATTGCACGTTTTCAGGACATATCAAGGTCATATCAAGGATTATTTACGAAAATTCATGCTTTTACCATTCCATTATTAACAACAGAGCAGGGATTTGGAGAGATGGCTTTGATACATTGTAAAAGCGCATGGCTCTTTCATTTCTGCTCAGACAAAAGCAGGAGGAGAAATTATGACGAAAGAGTACAAGAAGCTGACGTTTACCGACAATTTTATGTTCTGTAAGGTAATTACCCACAATCCCGAGTTATGTCGGCATATGTTGGAATTGATTCTGGGAAAACCGATCAAAAAAGTAGATATTAAGACTGCTGAGAAGGTTATGAATATTACCCCGGAAGCTAAGAGCATACGATTGGATGTGTATCTGGATGATGAGGAGGGGACAGTATATGATCTGGAAATGCAAACCTATGAAAATAAGAATCTGCCGAGACGCCTGAGGTATTACCAGGGAGTCATTGATCTTAATCTGATTGAAAAAGGGGATGACTATGACCTGTTGCCGGAATCGGTAATTGTGTTTATCTGTGCATTTGATTATTTCGGGAAGAAGCTGCCGTTTTATGTGTTTGAAAACAGGTGCGAGGTGATGCCGAAGCTGTTGCTGGGAGACGGTACCAGAAAGATATTTGTGAATCCCTATGGGGATCGAACGGGTTTGCCGGAGGATGTGGCGCATTTTCTGGACTACATCAAGGACAATCAGGCGGCGGACGGATTTACAATGGAACTGGAGCAGGCGGTAGAGAAGGCAAGAACCCATAAGGAATGGGAGGTTGAGTATATGAACTGGCGAGCATATGAGATGGATATAAATATTGAAAAGAGGAATGCCAGGGCAGAGGGTCTGGAAGAGGGTCTGGCAGAGGGCTTGGCAGAGGGTCTGGCAGAGGGACGAAAAGAAGGTAGAAGAGAGGGGGATCTGAGCCGAAGCAGGCAGAGTATTTTGGATGTTCTGGAGGAATTGGGAGAGATTCCAGAGGATATCTGCAGCCGGATCAATGTGGAGGAGGATACAGAGACCTTGCGAAGATGGCTTAAGTTAGCTACCAGAGTGGAGAGCTTTGCGGATTTACGGGAGTGTATGAAATAATCTCGGGAAAAGCAGTTAAAGGAAAGAAAGGGACAGAGTTTATGAGACGTGCAGACAGAGAAATCACGGATTTTGAAGAAATGCTCCGAATTATGGAGAAATGTGATGTATGCCGGATTGCTATGGTGGATGAAGATAACCCTTATCCATATATTCTTCCTTTAAATTTTGGTATGGAGCGTGAAGGAGAGAGAGTAACTTTTTATTTTCACGGCGCACATGAGGGCAGAAAGTATGAACTGATGCAGCGGCATTCCCAGGTGAGCTTTGAGATGGACTGTGAACATCTGCTTTTTTGGGACGAGGTAAAGGGCAGCTGCAGTATGGCTTATGAGAGTGTGATTGGATATGGAGTGATGGAGATTGTAACCGATGAGGAGGAGAAACGGAAAGGGCTTCATCTGATTATGGAACATTACGGCAGAGGAGATTTTGCTTTCAATCCTGCCAGTGTGGGGCTGACGACAGTATTTAAACTGAATATGAAGGGCTGTACCGGCAAGCATCGTCCAGGCCCTAAGAGGAATGCAGGAGGAAACAAGCGGTCCGGGGAAAACCACGAGATGCAGTACAGTGGGAGAGCCAAATCTTAAGGTGGTGCAGCAGGGCGGAACCGACTCCGGTTAAAGGGGATTTTGTGCAGAAATGTGCAGTAAAAGGGAATGACGCTGACATACGTCAAAAAGGGGAAGAGGTTACCGTATACCCAAAGGGGAATGGTGTAGGTACATCGTACATAATGGTACGAAAAATGAAATACCGGGGAGGAAGAGCAGTGAGTTATAAAGAAGCTTTTCAGAACGTATAACTCATGCCAGATAAACAAGGAACAGAAAAAGCGCTGTGTGACGGTCTGACCGTTTGCGTAGCGCTTTTCCTGTTTGCCTGTTTCTGAATGGGAATTTGAAAGAGGTACACTTTCACACTTTCTTCAAGAATATATCAGGTATAGTCAATTAACCTCGGATTAGGATTTTGTTCTGCCTTTACCTGGTATTTGCTGTAGTCCCGGGGACCTACATACAAATCAATGGAAGTTCCCGGTGCATAGTTAAAGCTGGGATCCGCCGTCAGATTTCTGCTTCTGAACCGGTAGGTTACATCCTTGCAGGCATCATAGTAGGTGCAATAAATAATATAAGGATGCTGTCCGTTGTACGTAACGGCGTAATTAAAGTCAATGCGTTCCACTGTAGCCCGCAGCACCTGGCCGTTTGCTTCCAGACGTTTTCCGGATATGTGGCGGACCAGCATGTAGATCAGAGGGATAAAGCAAACGGCACCGAAGATCAGCCCCATGCTAAGCAGGATATCGGGATCCTTCCAGTCAGAAACTTCAGGTGTAGTGATCCCTTTTTCGGTAAGCTGTTTTTCAGCTTCCTGCACTGCTTTTGTCATCGCCTCGCTTCCGATTTCAAGATAGTATTTATGTAAAGCTTGTCATAAATACTATGTCCGTTCCGATAACCGTCTAAAAAATGATGCAATCAATAAGCTTGCGCCTAAAGTTACCGGGGAAGCAGATATGCCTGATTGGAGCAAAGACAAGGATCTCATGCAGTTTTTGAATTCTCTGAAATAGAGATATATTATGCCGAGTTCAGCAACTAAGAACCCTGATGAATACTAAACTGGCAGACTGTATCTCGGCATAATATCTAGCTCCACATAAGGTTCCATCTGCTCTCCAATCATTGCAAACATCTATATGCACTATGTACTGCTATGGTGGTTCAAGGAAATAGTAAAGATCGGCAACTTCTGGGAGGCCGACATAATTTGCAGGTGGAAGGCTGTATACGTACCACCGATAGGGTGAGGGAGTACGTGCTCCCACGGGGCATTAGTGCCAATCATGCTTCACATAGTGAATGTTCAGTCAACTGGAGAGAGCCTGTTATCTCTGTCGAGCCATCGTAAAGAGTGAGTGCAAAACAGTACAGCGTGCAGTCGTGCCAGGAAACTGGAAGGATAATAGGCAGTCGGACAACTGCATAGTACCAATGAATGTGAGTAATGCCGCAGGAGGGAAGGCAGTTGCATGTGGTGATATTCTTGGAAGAAACTTATTCGATACACAGTGATTGAGTCAATAAGGCAAGTGATTCTGAGGAGAAAAGTGGAGGATACACAGAGATTCGTCACGTAATTAGCCGCATGAGGAGCCCGGTGCAGGAAAGCTGCACGCCGGGATCTACTTGGGGGCGTGTCTCGTGAGGGGCACGTCTACCAACCAAAGCCGCACGTCCGGTTCTGTAGAGGGGCTTGCCCCGCAGGGGGCTAGTCTACTCGACCATATATCTATGCCAGTAGAGAAAGACACACTTTACAACCGAACTGAAATGGTGGTATATTATACACGAGTTTTTGCAAAGGGAGTGGTCACTTTGGATGATATGAAAAACAGAATTATCACCGCTGCGATAAAAGCCGTGCGGCAATACGGCATGGAGGGTGTACGAATTCAGAACGTCAGCAGACCAGCGGGAATTTCAGCCGGTTCCTTGTACCGCTATTTTGACAGCACGGATCAATTATTGACAGAGTGTTTTACGCATATAAATAAGCAAGCGGCAGAGATTTTCGAACATTTGATTTCAATCTCCAAACCCTGCGTAATGACCCGATGCAGTCTGTAAAAAGCTTATGGATGCCTTACTTCCGCTTCTGGGTGACGCATCCTATTTTCATATGTTTGCCGGTATGGCTCACGCTTTTCAGAACGTATTCCCGAAATTGAAACGGATCAATCAGGATTTACTGTGGCTTCATATTCTTATTTCTACCGTAATGTATGCCAAGTATACGGTCGAGGGAACTCTGCCGGATGACGAAGAAACCGAGGACGCTATATTCCAGCTGCTGTCTTTCGGTTTAAGCCGGCTGTCTGCAGCCGGAGAAATAACAGGAATGAAACCACATCAGCACATATTTTAATGACGAGTGAATGAACGTTTACTTTCAACCGAAGGTATTTACCTTAAGGAGTATATACTTATGCATACGCTAAAAAAAATAATCAGCAGATATATTTATCGGACGATAACAATTGCGGTAGCGGTGATAATGACAGTTGTCTTTTTCATTGAGGCAGCAAATGAAAAAAAGCTTGCGCACGAAAATGCGATCAGAACCTTTTCACAAATGGAACAGGTACTGGAAGAGAATCAAAAGGAACTGGACGAAGTCATGGAAGAATACAAACAGACCTGCCTGCATAATGCAGAAGCCATTGCCCGTATTATTGAGGGCGACTACGATATATTAGACAATCCGGAAGAAATGAAAGAAATCGCTGTGTCCGTAGAGGTGGATGAAATACACATTTTTGATAAAACCGGCTGCATTTTTGCGGGTACGAATCCGGAATACTACGGTTACACGTTTGATTCCGGGGAACAGATAATGTTTTTCAAGCCTTTGCTGGAGGATAAAACATTAAAGCTGGTTCAGGATATTACGCCGAATACGGCGGAAGGAAAGCAGATGCAGTACGCCGCCCTCTGGAGCGATGACGGAGAGTTTATCGTGCAGGTGGGCATGAATCCGGAGAATGTCATGAAAGTCACACAGAAAAACGAATTGTCCTATATTTTTTCTCTGTTCCGTGTGAATCCGGAGGTTTATTACTATGCAATAGATGCCGAAACGGGAGAAATCGTAGGCTCCTCGGATCTGGACAGCATTGGGAAGGATTCTGCGGAAATCGGTTTGGATTTAGATGACATGACGGGCGATGAAATAGATTTCAACGCAAAAATAAACGGGAAGGATGCTTTTGGCGTACTGAAAAAAATAGGCTCCAATTATATCGTGCGAGTGATTTTAAAAAGCGCCCTTTACCGGCGTCTGCCCGGCACTATGCTGATATTCTTTCTGTGCCTGACGGCAATTGCATTATTGCTGGCCTATATGGTCGTATGGTATATGAATAAATATGTTGTAAACGAAATTCATGAGGTGAATAAAAAGCTGAAAGCGATTACCGACGGAAAGCTTGAGGAGGTTGTGGACGTTCAAAGAAGCATTGAGTTTTCCAACCTGAGCGAATATATTAATGTGATGGTGAAAAGTTTACTGGACAACAACAAAAAGATATCCTATGTACTCAGCAAGACCAATCTGTATATCGGCGTGTATGAATATAACAGACATATGGAGAGAGTCCGCTTTACAGAATATATTCCCCAGATATTGTCCGCGGATATTGAGACGATGGAACAATTATCCGCAGATCCCGACCGATTCAGAGCGTTTCTTGATAAAATATGCGCAAATCCCGTGTCGGGTGAAGAGAGTGTATACAGGGTAGACGGACAGTATGTCAAGCTGGAAGAAATAAAAGACGAGGATGCTTTCTTTGGCGTTGCGATTGATGTAACGGACAGGATGATGAAGCGCAGGGAAATTGAGATGGAAAGGGATACCGACCTTCTGACCGGTTTATATAACCGGCGTGGTCTGGAAGCAAAGCTTTCCGATTTGTTCAGCAGCCCGGAGAAATTGAAACACAGCGCAATACTCATGATAGACGCGGACGGCCTGAAAGAAATTAATGATACCTATGGGCACGAAATGGGAGATATATATCTTAAGAAAATTTCCGGGCTGATACAAAGCGTCGTTACAAAAAGCAGCATATTTTCCAGACAGGGTGGGGATGAATTTGTATTGCTTTTGTATGGTTATGAGAGCGAGGAGGCATTGATGGGCGTGATCAGCTCGTTGGAACATCTCCAGGATCACTACTCCTCACAGCTGGCGGAGAATTTAAATGTTCCGCTCAGATTTTCCGTTGGTTTCTGTTTGGCGAAAGGCAGTACAGATTATCATACATTAATAAAAGAAGCGGATGAAAAGATGTATACAAATAAACTGGAGCGAAAAAAACTTTTTTCTCAGGATAAAATTATTTAATCATAAAACTGTTAAGTACCATGAAAAAAATGACAATGCGGGTGAATGGTACCAGACATTTGGAATCCGGGAAAGGGAGGATTGACAAGTCTGTCCGTTTTTTGTCACGATAAAACAACTTGCATGAGCAGGGGATAAGGAACCATCGGCAAATATCCGCTGGATATCTATGGAAAGCGTTTGCTGCGGCTGGCAACGGTGATTGTGCCCTATGCCCTGATTCAGTATTATCCGCTGCAGTAATATCCTGGGCCGGGTCAGCAATCCCGTGTATATTTTCCTGCCCCTGTTGGCGGTTGTTTTTCCGGCGCCCTGCTATGGGCTCTGGAGAATCGGGGTGCGGCATTATCAGTCCAGCGGATCGTAGGTGCGGGGAGCGGCTAATCCCTGGTGAAAATGAGGAAACTCATAATATGATCAAAACGCCGTTCTCAGGTTACCGTTTCTGAAAAAAAACAGTAGATTACTGCACCCTCTGTGTCGGTACTGAAAGCTTGTCGGCAGATTCTGCAGAGAGCGCCTTTCTAAAGGATGGAAAGGGAAAATGGATTTATACCGGAGCGATTCATGCTTTATTCTATAAATAATGGACCTATAAGTAAAAATTCATTCTAATGGTCCACTTTTTCTCTTTTTTGCAAGGATTTCCGAATTTTGCACAGGGAAATTGGACCTATAGGCAAAAATTACTTTACGCAGTCCACCTTTTTAGTGAAAAAAGTGGACTATACAGTGTACTTTTTTTGTATAGGATCACTATGCTCTTTATTTACAGAAAGAGGACTCATATAGTGGACTCAAACGGGACAAAGTTTGGAAGTAAAACTTCCAAATACGTATTGATGCAGTATCATGGGCACAGCCCATGATATGCACGGAGAGGGAAAAATGATATTGGTCTATTTAAAAGTATTTTGCTCCCGAATCAGTCGTTACAACGGCATCAAATGCCGTGCGGAAACCGCAGAAATGGTTACTATTTACAGCCCCTCCACGCTGCATTCGCAAAACCCGCTGCTGCGCAGC
>CAYMUW010000071.1:0-7895 GCA_964393865.1 uncultured Lachnospiraceae bacterium | reverse complement strand
AGGCGTACAGGCTGTCTGCCAGCAGTATGATGGGCAGCCTCGGAAATGCCTTTTTCACTTTCTCCGACAGTCTTTTAAAGGCTTTGGTTTCACAGTCCTGTTTCCGTTCCCCTTCACTCATGTTTTTCTGCTTTTCTGCATCTTCCCCGTTGTTTTCTATAAATTCACTGGCTATACTCACGATCAGCCTCTCACCAAGTACTATCTTCGCTTCCAGCACGTCGCTGTGGTAATTTACTGTTTCTTCATCTGTCCCTTTGTTATAATGGCGTTCCAGACATCCCTCATTCAGTTTCCTGCTTCCTGAATAAATCTGTGTCCCATCTACGATGACCAGCCATTTCTTTTGGAATCTTGCATCGTCAAATGTTTTCCTCCGGATCAGTCCGCAGACCTGTTTCTGCTGTACTTTCTGCAGTTCTTCCGGATCCAGACGCTCCAAATATTCATTAACCGTCACCCAATGGGGAAGGTATGGTTTCTCCTTTTCCCCCATAAGGCGGAACAAATTTTCCGTTACCTGTTCCTTATTGAATTCATAAGTCATGGACTGCATGCTCTCAATTCCTGCAATCCCTTTATAATACACTGTTCCCAGCATTTCCTTATTGGTATAGTCTATATAACTTTGTTGCCTCGGATCTTTCGTGTCTGCAAAATCCCGAAACAGATTTGGACAGTACTTTTGTCTGACCTTATTACATTCTGCAGCAGGATTCTTTTCCAGCTTTCTTCGGATTCTCTCTTGTTCTCTTCCCATTGATACTTCTTTGCGAAAAAGTTTTTCTTTTATTTTACTATTTTTTCTGCAAAGAAGCTTACTTTCTGCATTATTTGTGCGAATTATTTTTTCCTTTCAAGGCTGTACATCAAATACACTGTAAACTGTATAAATCCCACATCACGTACGCATTTATTTGTAATCATTGGCATTCTGCTTTCCACCAATCTGCATCAGAAAAACAGGACGCATTTTTCAATACATCCTGTTTTCATCCATCTTTTATGCATGCAAATGCAGATACTTCTCCTTCGTAGCAAGCCCGCCTCTGATATGCCGTTCGGATTTATTCACATCCAATACCTTCCTTGCTTCCTTCGCAAGCGACGGATTAATCTGCACAAGCCTTTCCGTCACATCTTTATGTACCGTGCTCTTACTGATCCCATACTGCTTCGCTGTCTGCCTTACGGTGGCATTGTTCTCAATGATATAATTGGCAATATCGATTGCTCGTTCCTCGATATAATCTTTCAAAGGAATTCCCCTCAGAATACTTTTTTACATTCTATGAAGTATTCTGAGGGGATATGACTGTTTACATTTACAATATTATTGCTGTCCTGCGACTTCGTGTGCCCACTCTAATCACCTGGCATTTCTGGTATACCGGCACCCTGGAAATCCGCTGCACCCATAAAACATTCCAAATCTTCCTTTCCTGAGCACTAGCTCGCAGCCGCATACCGGGCAAGCCTGATCTTCCTCCTCACCGAAAGCTTCTCCTCTTTTCTCCATCAGCTTTCCCATCGCCTCATAGCAGCCCTGATTCATCATACAGTCAAACAGCGCCCTGTGGGCTCCTTCCGTCTGTATTCCAAAATGCTCCGCCACATCCACAAGCCTGTGGTGAGACAGCTCCGGAAGACACCTTCTGGCCATATAAAGAGTGTCAACATAATCATTCTTAAGCTCTTTTCCAAGGAAATTTAAGGCCGCATCATAGATAAAATTGGTATCAAAGGTATGAATATTGTGACCTACCAGCACGTAATCCCCGATGAAATCCAAAAAGTCCTCCATAGCTGTTTTAATATCCGGAGCATCCTCTACCATATCGTCCGTAATTCCATTTACCGCCGTAGCTCCCGCCGGAATATGCCTTCCGGGATTGACCAGAGTGGAGAATTCACCTGTCACTTCGTGGTTCTGTACCTTAATGGCGGATATTTCAATAATCGCATCCCTTTCCTGATTGATGCCGGTGGTCTCCAAATCAAAAACCACATAATCCTCCGCATAGCTGTTTCGTCTTTTTCCTTTGTTCCTCTGTATCATTTCCTGCCGCCTTTATCCTAATGTACCTATGTACTTCTCTGCTAAAAAATGACAACTGCCATCTAAGCACTACCACTATCCTTTAAACAATGTACTTAAAATTCCTCTACCAAGAGAAGCGCCTACATTTCCGCCAAGCTTCTTGCCGAAGCTTCCGCCGATAGACTGACCGATGGTATTCCCGACTTGCCGCCCAATGGTGCCCGCTGCCGAATTTGCCACGCTCTTCACAGCGGATTTCGTCTTCCTCTGCTTGGCTGCTGCCTCTTTTTCTGCTGCTTTTTGGGCAGCTTCCTCCGCTTTCAGACGCTGCTTTTCCGCTGCAGTCTCTTCTTTGAGCCTTAATTTCTCTGCCGCTGCTTCCTCTGCCTCCCTGCGTTCAGCCTCCTGCTCGCTTATGACTCGCTTTTCCAAAACCTCGTAAGCAGATTCCCGATCCAGCATCTGCGCATACTTCGTATAAAGAAGGCTGTCTGTAATCATCCCCTTTCGAATTTCATCCTCCAAAGCTCCCATTTTACTTTGGGGCGGAAGAATCTGACATTTTTTCACAACGGTAGGGATACCGTTTTCATCCAAAACGGAAATTAAAGCCTCGCCGATTCCAAGCTGTGATAATACCTCAAAGGTATCAAATTCCGGATTTTCACGGAAGGACTGAGCCGCCGTCTTTGCTCCCTTTAGCTCTGCAGGCGTATACGCATGAAGCGCATGCTGAATTTTATTTCCCAGCTGTCCCAGAACACCACCCGGAATGTCCTTAGGGTTCTGGGTAATAAAATAGATGCCCACCCCTTTAGAGCGGATCAGCTTTACCACCTGCTCAATTTTCTCCAATAACGCCTTTGATGCGGAGTCAAACAAAAGATGGGCCTCATCAAAGAAAAATACCATCTTAGGCTTATCCCGGTCTCCTGCCTCCGGCAGCGTTTCAAAAAGCTCCGACATCATCCACAGCATAAATGTGGAATACATGGTAGGACTGTTAATCAACTTCTGACAATCCAGTATTTGAATGGTTCCCTTCCCGTTGCAGTCCGTACAAAGCAAGTCTGCAATATTCAGAGCCGGCTCGCCGAAAAACAGCTCGCCTCCCTGCGCTTCCAGAGCTACCACCGTACGCATAATAGCGCCAAGGCTCTGCTTGGAAAGATTTCCGTATTTTACTCCGTATTCTTTGGCATTCTCGGTTACGTACTGTATCATGGACCGCAGATCCTTACTGTCCAAAAGAAGCAGGCCCTCGTCATCTGCAATCTTAAAAATAATGGTCAGAATATCCGTCTGCGTTTCGTTCAAATCCATAATCCTTGCAAGCAGCAAGGGCCCCATCTCAGAAACAGTAGTGCGGAGCGGCAGTCCCTTTTCCCCGTACACATCCCAAAAGACAGTAGGATAAGAATGGAACGAAAATCCCTCCTGCATAAGCCCCATAGCGTCAATACGCTTCTGAAGGCTTTCGCTCTCCACGCCGCTTTGACACATTCCTGCCAGATCTCCCTTTACATCCGCAAGAAAAACCGGCACTCCGCAGTCGCTGAAGGACTCTGCCAGCACCTTTAAGGTAACGGTCTTTCCTGTTCCCGTAGCGCCTGCAATCATTCCGTGGCGGTTTGCCATTTTGGGATAAATATATACCTTTTCATCTCCGGATTTTCCCACCCAGATTTTTTGATCCTGATACATGAATTGTTCCTCCCTGTCCAAACTTTCTGCTCTCAGTATAACATAGGAGCCTGCTGTGGCAAAGAAATATTTCCTCTGCGCCAAAGGGTTATCAGGTGGCAAAGCCTGCAAACTGCGTCATATACAGATCATAATATTTACCCTTCTGCATAAGCAGGTTTTCGTGATTGCCCTGTTCCACAATTTTTCCCTGATCCATAACCACAATCAAATCCGCATCCCGGATGGTGGAAAGCCTGTGTGCAATGACAATGCTGGTACGCCCCTGCATAACCTGCTGCATGGCACTTTGAATCGCCTTTTCCGTTCGGGTATCCACATTGGATGTAGCCTCATCCAAAATCAATATTTCCGGGTCTGCCACAAAGGCTCTGGCAATAGCCAGCAGCTGACGCTGTCCCTGACTGATGTTGGCGCCGGAGCCGGTAAGCAGGGTCTCATATCCCTGAGGAAGCTTTTTCAGCATGGCATCACAGCGGCTCATCCGCACTGCTTCCTCCAGCTGCGCATCCGCTGCCGTCTCATTGGCATAGAGAAGATTATTGCGGATGGTATCTGTAAACAGCACCGTATCCTGCAAAACAATAGCTACATTTTTTCTCAGACTGTCTCTGGACACCTCCGCTATATTTTGACCTCCAATCCGAATTTCTCCGCTGTCAATGTCGTAAAACCGCATCAGCAGATTCACCACCGTGGTCTTTCCGCTTCCGGTTGCCCCTACCAGAGCCACCGTCTTGCCGGAAGGAACCGTCAGCGTAAAATCACGAATGACAGGATGATCGGGCGTATAGGAAAAATTCACGTTACGGAAGGTCACTTCGGCGCCTCTGTCCTCCGTCAAAGGCTGACCGCTCATATCCTCATTGGTTTCATCCAAAACGGTAAATACCCGCTCAGCGCCTGCAACAGCGGTCTGGAGCTGCCCGTAAATCTGAGCAAGCTCATTGATCGGCCTGCTGAACTGCTTGGCATATACAATAAATGCGGAAATCACGCCTACGGAAATCAGGCCGTGAACAGCAAAATAACCTCCAAACGCCGCAATAATCACAAATCCGATATTTCCAATACAGTTCATAATCGGTCCCATAACGCCGCTGAAAACATCGGTCCGAATTCCCGCCTTGGTCAGCGAATCCGACACCTCACAGAATTCCTCGGTGGTAATATCCTGATAATTGTAAGCCACTACAGTCCGATAGCCGGAAATCATTTCCTCCACGGTACCGTTCAGCTGCCCCAAAAGCATCTGCCGCCTCCGGGAAAATTTCCGAACCTTTGCAGACAGAATTTTCGTAGCCAGCAAAGTCAGTATCACGCTTGCACAGCTTAACAGCGCCAGCTGCCAGCAATACCACAGCATAATGCAGACCGTTCCGATAATCGTCAGCACTCCCGAAAACAGGGAGGGCAGGGATTGGGATACGGTGGTGGAAATATTTTCAATATCATTGGTCATACGGCTCATAACATCGCCATGAGAATGGGTATCCAGATAACGAATCGGCAGATCCACAATCTTTCCGAACAGCTCATCCCTCATCTGCTTCACAATACGCTGGCTTAACCGTGCGCTGATCAGCCCCTGAAGCAGCTGGCTTAAGCTGTAAATCAGGTACACCGTCAGCATCAGAATCAGCGTATTTACAAGCCTTCCTGTCTTTTCCCCCGCAATAATATCGATAGCCTTACTTTGCAGGCTGGGTGCATAAACTCCGCACAGCGTGCCCAAAATCACCACTGCAAGCATGGAGATAACCATACCCTTTTCTTTGGCAAAGTAGGTCATAATCCGCTCTAAGGTAGCTCCTGCATTCTCCGCATGCTCCACCTCCGCAAATCGATTTCCCCGGTTCATCATCCCTGGAATATTTCGTTCCTCCAGTTTTTTATCAGCCATTTTCTTCATCCTCCTCTCTCATCTGCGAATCATAAATATCCCGATAGGTCTTACAGGAAGCCAGCAATTCCTTATGGGTTCCGCAGGCAGCAATTTCTCCGCCCTCCAGCACCACAATACGGTCGGCGCTGCGCACAGATGCAATTCGCTGTGCAATAATAACCTTGGTACATTCGGAGTTGGATTCCTTTAAAGCCGCATACAAATCCGCTTCCGTTTTTAAATCCAATGCACTGGTAGAATCATCAAAAATTAAAATCTCAGCGCCCTTTATAATAGCTCTGGCAATGGATACTCTCTGCTTTTGACCGCCGGACAGGCTCATGCCCCGCTCAGCCACCATGGTCTGATAGCCATCCGGTTTGGAGCTGATAAATCCGTCCGCCTGTGCAATCCTTGCCGCATCCTGAATGGCAGTATCATCCGCTCCCGGTTTGCCCCAGGCAATGTTTTCTTCGATACTGGTCCCAAACAGCTCACTTTTTTGCAGCGCAATTGCAATCTTCTCCCGCAGAGACTTCTGCACATATTCCCGCACATCCACATCATCCACCAGAATAGCTCCTTCCGTCACATCATAAAAACGGGGAATCAGATTAATCAGGGAAGATTTACCGCTTCCGGTTGCTCCCATGATGGCCACGGTTTCACCTGGCATAACGGTCAGATTAATATTTTTCAAAATCATATGCCTGCTGCCTGGATATGCAAAGGATACATTCCGAAACTCGATCTTTCCGCGAGCCCCGGTTTCTCCGTCAAAGCTGCCGTCCACAAGCTGAGGCTTGCTGTAAAGCACTTCCTTCACTCTCTTCCAGGAAGCAATACCGCGGGAAATATTCTGGAACAGCATTGCCAGCATCAAAACACCGTTCAGCAGCTGTGTGGTATAGGTGATTGCCGCCATAATATGACCCGGTGTTGTGCCTCCCGTACTGACCCCGGCGGCGCCCACCAGCAGTATCACAACCACAACCACATACATGAGAGCGTTCACTGCTGGATTCATAAAAGCAAAAATAGTCAGTACACGAAGCTGGGTTTTAATCAGCTCATCATTGGTCTTCCCGAAACGTACTTTTTCATAAATCTCCCGTACACAGGCCTTGATGATTCGAATTCCCGACACATCTTCCTGCATGATTGCATTCACCTGATCCAGCTGTGCCTGCAGCTTTCCAAACAGGGGATTGGCCTTACTCAGACACAAAGCCATACATCCTACAATAAATGGGAAAGTACATAAAACAACTATCCCAAACTGTCGGTTTAAACGGAACATGAAAAAGATACTTCCGAATGTCAGCATGGAAGTTCGGATCATGCCCCGGACAAACAGGGACACGAAGTTCTGCACCTGCGTAATATCGTTAGTCACACGGGTCACAAGAGAACCGGTGCCAAACTGATCCACCTGCGGAAAGGAGAATGTCATAATATTGCGAAAGCAGTCCTTACGCATCTCATTTCCGATATTCTGCGCCGTCAAATGCACAAACATATTATTTAAGGAGCCGCAAAGACCGCCAAAAATCACAAGGCAGATCATCTGCAATCCCACGTTCCAAATCAGCTGTAAATTTCCCACGCCGTTATTATTAACGCCCAGCACTCCGTCATCCACAATCCTGCTCATAATTTCAGGCTGTAGCAAATCCATCATTACCTCGCCAACCATAAAGGCAGCGGCAACAATGGCAAAATGAATATATCTTCTAACATATTTCCACATCTTTTTATCCCTGCGCTAAAATTTTCTGCAGCCCTTTCTGTGATTTATATTTCCATGCTCCGCTTCATTCTCCCAATAATAAATATCCCAGGATGCATTCACCTTTTCCAAAAGGCCAAGCAGAGCTTCCTTTTCCTCGTCGGCAAGGCAGGAAAACATCCTTTCATGCCGTTCCTCTCTCTGTGCATATGCTTCCCCGGCGGCGGCTTTTCCTGTATCGGTAAGATGAATATCCGTTGTTCTTCTGTCGGTTTCACTTGGCAGACGTCTGATCAGTCCCGCCCCCTCCAGCTTACTGATTACTTCACTTGCCGAACCGGGTTGGATGCCCAGTTTTTCCGTTAATTCTCTCTGGGTCATAACACCGTCTTCATTCAGGATAATCAAAATCCGCTTCTGACTGCCCTTCCCCTCGGAAATATGACGCATGGTATGGCTGATATCCCAGAAATTCCGAATAAGCCTGTTATTCACGTCCTGAGAAGTATCCTGCTTTTTCATCTGTCACTCCTCCT
>CAYMUW010000070.1:0-8223 GCA_964393865.1 uncultured Lachnospiraceae bacterium | reverse complement strand
TATTTAATCGGGATACAGAATAAGTTCAATTATCAATGTGTCAATACACTAGTTCCTGTTTAGCTTTTATTATATCATCTCCCATTTGCTGGATGTCTGACTCGCTCAGTTTATATTTATCCTCATATTCCTTTTTCAGCCCCGACTTTCCATCCTGCCCGTTTAAGACCACATTGTCTTGGTATGTTTCGTCTAAAAATCTGTTGACACCGCAGCATACCTCATCGGAATCGGCAATGAACTTGTCAAGCTGGTCTGTCATAAGTTTGATAAGTGATGTCACGGCTTTTTCCGCATAATCAGATGTAATCCTGCCATGCTCAAAATCATCTGCAATGGTGCTTATACCTTTCAGGTAGGTCTGTGCAGTAAGATTGAACTGGACGATGGAAGAAGACAAAAGTACGGAATTGGTGTATGCGCCATTGTAGAAATCGCTGCAGTGCTGCTGGATGTCTTGAAAGGCCCGCAGCAAATCCGTAAACCCTTTCATCTGTTCATCATCAAGATAATAAGCTGATTTCATCGCATCTTCATTAGATGGCAGAGTCATGCCTTCCAGCAGATAGCGCTGCAGATCAATGCGGTCCGGGCTGTCCAAAACAATCCTCTGTTTTCCTTCCAGTTCATAGGTAAATCCATCGGGTGACAAATTAATTGCTAATGCCGTCTGTGCCATATTTTTTCCTCCTTGTTTGTTAAATCTCATGTTTTTAAATGCTTTTCTTCTATCGATTAATAGAAAACGACTTTATTTATGCCGTTCGCTATCGGATTAAACTCAGGCTGTTGCGCCCGGTAATTCCGCGTTCTGTATCATAATCGGCTTCCCTGTCACTTTATACATTTCCACCACGCTGCTCCAGTCGCCGTAGTAGGCATCCGACAGGACAATTGCCCGGTCTATGTCAGCGCTTTCGTCATAAATTCCCCATTCCTCTCCCTGATACTTCTTTACAATCTCCATATATTCCCGGTAAAGATCCGGCCGCATGGATTTGATGGTGGACACCAGCAGCGGGTGCGGCCTCCACAGCAGGGCAAAATCCCCCTTTTCCTTCCGGAAAATATCCAGCACGCTTTCGAGTTTCTCCATGTATGTGCCGCTGTGTTTTAAAAGGGCATCTATCGTTGTATTGTAGAGGATTACTTTTCTCTTTGTGCCGTCTGCCTTATATATCTTTGCCCTCCATTTTTCCGGGATTTCTATGTTCCCGCTCTCCATGACACGCCGTATGCGCTCCAGCTTGGGGCTTTCCCGCACCGTGAATTTTCCGTCCAGATTTCCGAAGATGCCCCTGCAGTTGTTCTCTCTTTCATATTTCCGTATGCTCTCTATATAGGTCTTTTTTACTTCTTCTGACTCCACTACCACCCGGTCCGCGTTCATCACTCCCGGCGCTGTGCAGAAATGCTCGTCCACATGTCCGCCAATCCCTACGAAATAGGGGAGATAGACCAGCGTTTCCACGCTTTTTTTCAATGCTCTTGAAAAATACCGGGGGTGTACGCAGGTGACGTAATTTCGGTCATCGTATGGGTTCTGTATATACGCCGCGTCCGGTTTCCGCTCCTCGATCTTGTATGACTGCCAGTCCGTTACGGGCACATAATCAGGGTATTCGCCGCCTTCATAATGCATCGTCCCAAGGCTTCCGTCCCTGTTCCTCTCGTAATACGGGATTGCGACCACATATGCATCGCAGTCCTCATCCTTGTCCGCCTCCATCCACACGCTTTCCATGCTGTCCCACATGGATGCCTTGTAGGGCAGGAATACCACTTCCTTTTTTATGCGGATGTCATTTTTGGCGCTGTTCCCTATCCTGATGAGCTGTCTGTTCAGGCTTTTATGGATCCGGTTTGGGTTGATGCCTCCGCTTTTTATTTCCTCGGATATCTTGAACAGCAGTTCACAGTATTCTTCCAGGCAGGCGACTGTTTTATGCCCCTCGCCTTCCAGCTTTTCTATGCTCCCGCCGAGGGAAATGGCAGATTCCTGGCACTCGCAGAGCATGTTCTGTATGCTTTGGCTACCCTGCATATCCTGCCGCAGCAAATTCCGTATTTCCCCATGCGCCTCTTCAAGGGTCTTCAGGATATCCAGTATCTCCCGCTGCTGCGCTTTCCTCATAAAAAACATGCCTCCTTTGGCGGCTCAACATAGTAACCTCAGATAATTTTGTGTATGCCAAACACATGGACAGGCACTGCTTGACCATGTGTTTGGCATTTCTTCTTACTGCATGTTCCCTTATCCTGCCCCGCATTTTATCACAGACCGAACACCTGCTGGCTCTCCTGCGCGTCATACAGGGCGCGTATGATGTAGAAATCCGCCGGCTCCGTGATCTTCATGTTGTTGCTGGTGCTCTCCACCATGTGCATCGGCTCATGGTAGAGGCTGCACAGGTGCGCGGAGTCGATGCTCCTGATGCCGTCCTCCCGCGCCATTTCGTAAAGCTCCCTGATGCGCCCGTAGCGGAACGACTGCGGCGCTTTTGCCGTATACATATAGCTCCTCGGCGGCATTTCCTTTACGTTTATGCCGTCAACGCTTATGATCTGGCTCTCCCTGTCCGCCTCGCAGGTTATCGCGTTCCCGTATTCCCTGACTGCTTCTATATTGTCCGTGATCAGCTTCTCCGTGATCAGCGGGCGCACCCCATCGTGTATCAGGACAATGTCATCTTCGGCGGCGTATTCCCCCATCGCAAGGAGGCCGCAGTATATGGAGTCGTGACCTGTCCCGCCGCCCGGCACGATCTTTTTTACCTTCGTTATGCCAAAACGCCTCAAAAGCCCTTTTAATTCTTCGATATATTCCTTCACGCAGACGACCAGTATGCTGTCTATCTGCTCATGGTACTCAAAATGCTCCAATGTATAGATGATCACCGGTTTTCCGTGTATCTCAAGGAACTGCTTCGGCTTCGAGCGTGTGTTCATCCTCTTGCCTGTTCCGCCGGCAAATATTAATGCTGCTGTCATGCTTCTCCTTGCTCTCCCTGCATATTAATCCTCCATTCCTGCCAATGTCTGCGAATTTGGGCGCAAGCACAAATTTGCCGTGTGAAAAATTTATTTTTCACACTATCCTTATATCAGTAACAATGCTGCCCTCCACAGCCTATGCACAGCGCTGATGCCGCTCCATGCATAGAAAATTTATAGGGCACCTTAGCCGCCTCACCGGGCGGTGTTAAAACAGGTCTTTCAGCTCCACTAGATGAAAGCCAAAAGCCCGGCCTTAACTTCGCACCCCACTACATCTCCAAATCCATTAATGGATTATTTTCGATTTATCGAAAATTTGAGTTCACGGGAATGCCGACGTACCTAATTCCATACCAAACCGCTCCGCGGTTTGGGTTTGTATTCTAACGCCGTTTTTTTTGGAAGGCTTCCCCTTCCTTTTTATATCAAGACACTGCTTTCACAGTCCGCCGCCTGCTGCGGCAGTAAAACCACATTTTTGAATGGCTCATCTGTAGGGCAGTGTCATATGACCATGCATCAATCCATAGGATTGTCTTTAGGAAATTCCTTGTTAAACTGCCTGCCGGTCTTTCCCCTGTTCAGCGCATTTCTTGCCGCGTTCACTTTTCTGTCTGCTTCATGTCCGCAGTTTTGACACTTAAAACTGTCATAAATGTTTTTTCGCTGCTTCCCGCAGGATGCTCCGGATACAGTGTATGCTCCGGATACAGCGTCTGCTCCGCAGACGCTGCATTCCATGCTCAAGCCTTTTCCCAATACTTCTATGATCTCAATGTCATTCCGCCTGCATTTCCACTGCAGCCTTTCTGTCACATATCCTTTCTTCCACACCCGGAGAAAATACCGGCCTGTCCCCGCCCCGTTTCCGCTCCGCGGATTGCGCGGCAGCTTCGCCATATATATCTTTCCGGGTTTCTCCTCTGCAAGCATCCTGTTTATTTCCTTATTCATACAGAGGATGCGGCCGCCACCATAGCAGCAGATCATTTTTCCTCCGGGATTTTTCCTGTTGAAAAAAGAGAAATACCGACTTCATTTTTTTCAAATAGGCCTCATTCTCCTTAAGCAATGCCCCTAATGACGTGTTGAATAAAAGTACCGTTTTCCTGCCGTCCCGCAACTCCTTCCCATACACTTTGCCGTATGTTTTCAGATAGATCTTTTTTACTCTTTCCGATTCCAGAAAAACATAATCCGCATAATAACAGGCCGGAAGTGTACAAAATTCCTCGCTCACCCCGCCCATTGTTATAAAATATGGTATATATATAAGCATATCTGTATGCTTTTTTAATTCCGCCGAATAAAAATCCGGATGAACACTGGTTACATGATTATACTGATCATAGGGATTATGGATATAAATAACATCCGGGCGGTGCTCCGGAATGGAATATCTTTTCCAGTCCATTACAGGCACATACTCCGGAAACTTTCCGCCCTCATAATGCATTTCCCCCAGGCTGCCATCCGGATTCTTATCGAAATATGGCACCGGCATTACAACAGCTTCACAGTTTTCATCTTCCCGTGCCGCCATCCACACACTCTCAAGGCTGTCCCACATGGAGGCTTTATAAGGCAGAAACAGGACTTCCTTTTTATCTTTCGGCAGACTGGATTTTACTCCGTTTTCCACCTCACTTAACTGCCTTTGAATTTTCCTGGCAATATTACGGCATTTTTCCGGGTTTTCAAAATTTATGTTCTGCAGGTAAATATTTTCGCAATAACTCTCCAATATTTTAACGAGATGCTCCGCCTCTTCTCCCAACGTTTCCAAATAAGTTCCAATTTCAATAGCTGCCTCCTGACAGTCGGGCAAGGCTGCTTTAACAGAAAGGACTGCTTTTTTCCCCCCCCCTGTTCTGAAAACCGCATTCACCTGCTTCAGCATACTGATCGTTTTCAAGATATCCTTCTTTTTATACCTCATGCTTAAAGTCCCTGACTTGATTTCCGGCTTTTACAAAAATTATCTTCTTGGACTTTGGTCCTTTGGATGCCGGAAGTCTTTTAATATTTTTTTCTTTTGGCGCATCAATGCTGACTTTTGTACGATCTAACGAGGTATTTCCCTTAAAAACAATTTCAATATCATCACCGATCTGCAGACTGTCTCCCACCGATAAGGTTAAACTTAACATACTCTGCGCCTCCTTTTTGACACTTTTTATAATTATATCACAGTATACTAATAATAATCAATCGGTATATATGTAATTTTTTTGATTTATCTTTGCTATCCTGCTTATGTATAAATAATTTTACTATCCACGATAATAAGGAGATGTTTTTTATGGACATAAATATTGGCAAGCGCATTGCATACTTTAGAGAATCCCGAGGTTTCTCAATCAATCGTCTGGCACTGCAGGCGGGAATCTCTCAAAGTTACTTACGGGAGATTGAAATGGGAAATTACAACAATCCGTCCGTCGACATCCTGGATGCCCTTTGTGAAGCCCTTGGAATTTCATTAAAGGAATTTTTTGACAGTAATGCCGATTTGCGGGCGACAGAAGATTCTCTTTTAAATGAGATATCTTTGCTGACACCATCCCAAAGAGAAACGCTCAGAATATTCCTGCAGTCTATTCATGAAAAGGAATCTTAGATCATTTCTCTTTCTTTTCAATTTCTTCAATCTCATAAAGCAGTAATCCAATTTTTTCCAGTACCGTTTCAAAGGTCGAAAATAAAGCTACGGGCACTGCTTTTTCTTTTTTACCTGTCTCTAGAAATATCATTGTGCTCCGCAGTCCATTTATAAGCTCTTTTGATTGAATCAGTTTATCCATACTTTTTAACTCCATATTTTTTCTTCCTCCTAAGTAAATAAATCTCTGCAATTTCCTAATCCCACTTTATAAATTCCCCATTTCATCCAAAGGCTTCTGCTAATTTAGTTACATTATGTAACCAACAACCCTATTTTTACATTAATTAAAGAAATTAGTACCAAACTAACACAAGGCGAAACCCCAAGGGGCAGCCGCTCCTTGGGGTTTCTTTTTAGGCTATATCATAAACAGCAAAACCCCCGGGCGGTGGAAGCACCCGGGGATCTGCTAATATATAAAACTAAGGGATTAGATAAAAGCAATTTATTCTACGTCCTGCAAAGCTGCAAAGTCTTCTTCACCTGTACGAATCTTAACAACCTTACCTACGTTGTATACAAAGATCTTTCCGTCGCCGATATGACCGGTGTAAAGAGCCTTCTTAGCTGCTTCAATAACAGACTCAACAGGAATCTTGCTGACAACCACTTCAACCTTAACCTTGGGAAGCAGGGTTGCATCCATTTCAACACCACGATACATTTCGCCGGCGCCCTTCTGAACACCACATCCCATAACCTGTGTAACTGTCATACCTGTTACGCCAAGATCGTTCATGGCTTTCTTCAAATTCTCGTATCTTGCCAGCTTTGCAATCACAACAACCTTATAAATGCCTGTAGCTGCAACAGGAGTCTCAACCACCTTAACCGCTGCTGCCTTCTGCGTCTCGGAAGCTGCCTCGTAATCCTCTGTGCCAAGACTTGTATTTTCATTTACTTCCATGGTCATTGTATTGGAAATATCCATAATGCTAAATCCGGCATATGCTGAAGGAAGACCATGCTCGCAGGAGTCCAGACCAACGATCTCTTCCTCCTCACTGACACGGAGCCCTGCAGTTGCTTTAATAATCAAAAATGCAATTGTAATTGTTACTGCTGTCCATGCAGCCACTGCTGCAAAACCAAGAAGCTGAATTCCCAGCTGCTTAAAACCGCCGCCATAGAAAAGACCTACAACACTGTCATTTCCGGGAGCTGAAGTGGTTGCAAAAAGACCTGTTGCAATAGTACCCCAGACACCGTTTAAGCAGTGAACTGCAACCGCACCTACCGGATCATCAATATGAAGCTTGTAATCTAAGAGCCATACACCAAATACTACCAGCACACCGGCTACTGCACCGATGATAATTGCACCTGTCACATCAGTCACATCACAGGGAGCTGTAATAGCAACCAAACCTGCCAAAGATGCATTCAGACACATGGAAACATCAGGCTTACCATATTTGATCCAAGTAAAGATCATACATACTACGGTAGCGATTGCGGGAGCAACCGTTGTTGTTACGAAAACGGAGCCAAGCTGTTCAACACTGGTACATGCCGCACCGTTAAATCCATACCAGCCAAGCCACAGAATAAATACACCCAGACAACCGATAGGAAGATTATGTCCGGGAAATGCATTAACCTTCGTAACCTTACCGTCTTTATCTTTTACAAACTTTCCGATACGAGGCCCAAGTAACTTTGCACCGATCAGAGCGGAAATACCGCCTACCATATGAATTGCACAGGAACCGGCAAAATCATGGAACCCAAGCTGTGAAAGCCAGCCGCCGCCCCAGATCCAGTGTGCTTCAATGGGATAAATCAGCGCTGATATTACTGCGGAATAAATACAGTAGGATAAAAATTTGGTTCTCTCAGCCATAGCACCGGAAACAATTGTTGCGGTAGTAGCACAGAACACTAAGTTAAATACGAAGTTGGACCAGTCAAAGCTTTCATACGCTGTAAAGATATCAAGTCCCGGCTTGCCGATCAAGCCTAACAAATCCTCACCAAGCAATAAGCTGAAACCAATCAGGATGAACACTACTGTACCAATACAAAAGTCCATCAGATTTTTCATCAGGATATTACCTGCATTTTTTGCTCTGGTGAAGCCCGTCTCTACCATTGCAAAACCGGCCTGCATCCAAAAAACCAACGCTGCACCGATTAAGAACCAGACTGCAAATACCTGACCGTTTACGGCACTCATAATTTCTTCTGTCATAATTTTTCCTCCTCACATAAAAAGTGGAGCTAAAGATGTTTTTCCGGCATATAAGCATCTTCGCTCCACAATTTCTGATATTTTATTTCCTTTTAACAAAGAAAATAATAAAGGCACTACGGATATTCCATAGCGCCTTTGCTTTATGTATTGGATAATAGCATCTGCTTTATTGTCTGTCAACTCTTTTTTTATATTTTTTTATAAAAAGCTTATAATGACGGTCAGATATGGTAACATTGCGGTCAAAAACAAATCCCAGCTTTTCCAGCAAATGAACGGAAACAACATTATCCTCATCCGCCAAAGCCTGCACCTCTGAGTTTTGAAGTGAATATCTGAGATAAATCCAGCAACCCCCTGTGGTTAC
>CAYMUW010000069.1:0-9031 GCA_964393865.1 uncultured Lachnospiraceae bacterium | reverse complement strand
CTACCACGATAACGGAACGTCCTGAATAGTCAACACGCTTACCCAAAAGGTTCTGACGGAAACGGCCTGACTTACCCTTCAGCATATCGGACAAAGACTTAAGCGCTCTGTTTCCGGGGCCTGTTACGGGTCTTCCGCGTCTTCCGTTATCAATCAGCGCATCCACTGCTTCCTGAAGCATTCTCTTTTCATTGCGGACAATGATATCAGGTGCGCCCAACTCAAGCAGTCTCTTCAAACGGTTATTACGATTAATAATTCTTCTATACAAATCGTTCAAATCGGAGGTAGCAAAACGACCGCCGTCCAACTGAACCATAGGACGGATATCAGGCGGGATTACCGGAATGGCATCCAAAATCATCCAGGAAGGCTCGTTACCGGATTCCCTGAAAGCTTCAACCACTTCCAGCCTCTTGATAATTCGGGCTCTCTTCTGACCTGTGGATTCCTTAAGGCCGGTCTTAAGCTCTACAGCTTCAGCCTCCAGATCAATGGCCTGCAAAAGCTCCTTGATTGCCTCTGCACCCATGCCCACACGGAACTTATTGCCCCATGTTTCTCTTGCATCCTGATATTCCTTTTCGGATAACACCTGCTTGTATTCCAGATCGGTTTCTCCTTTGTCCAAAACAATATAGGACGCAAAATATAATACCTTTTCCAGCACTCTGGGAGAAAGATCCAAAATCAGACCCATACGGCTGGGGATACCCTTAAAATACCAGATATGAGATACGGGAGCAGCAAGCTCAATATGTCCCATACGCTCTCTACGAACGCTGGCCTTGGTAACCTCTACACCACAACGGTCACAGACAACGCCCTTATATCTGATCTTCTTATATTTACCACAATGACATTCCCAGTCCTTACTGGGTCCAAAAATCCTCTCACAGAACAATCCGTCCTTTTCAGGCTTTAAAGTTCTGTAATTGATAGTCTCAGGCTTTAAAACCTCACCCCTGGACCATTCTCTGATCTTCTCAGGTGATGCTAAACCTATTCTGATGGCATCAAACGTCATCGGCTGATACACTTCTTGCTTTGTTTCTGACATCGCTATTTCCATGCTCCTTTCAAAGTCTGGAGATTTGTGCCCTTCAAATCCTGGCACCACTTCCGGCTATTTTATTCATCATATGACTCAGAAGCAAACTCTTCGAACTCATCGTCCATTGCGTCCTGCACCTCTTCATCATCATCACTGCTTACAAGCTCACCGCTCTGCTCATCAAATTCCTGATGCTGATAGCCCATGGAAGCAAAGGAATCTTTTTCATAATCATAATTCTTATTTTCGCCCTCGATTTCATAACGGTAATCATTGTCACCATAATCGATAGTTTCCATGATCTCCACTTCGGTATTATCATCACGCGTTACTCTTACATCCAGTCCCAAAGACTGAAGCTCTTTGAGCAATACCTTAAAGGATTCGGGGATTCCGGGCTCAGGAATATTATCTCCCTTGATAATTGCCTCGTAGGTCTTCACACGTCCAACCACATCATCGGACTTCACTGTCAGAATTTCCTGCAATGTGTAGGAAGCGCCATAAGCCTCCAGCGCCCAAACCTCCATCTCACCGAAACGCTGTCCGCCGAACTGCGCTTTACCGCCCAAGGGCTGCTGCGTTACCAGAGAATAAGGGCCTGTAGAACGAGCATGGATCTTATCATCAACCAAATGATGGAGCTTCAGGTAATGCATATGTCCAATGGTAACCGGGCTGTCAAAATATTCACCGGTTCTACCGTCACGCAGCCTTACCTTACCGTCTCTGGAAATGGGCACGCCCTTCCACAGCTCTCTGTGATCACGGTTTTGATATAAATAATCCATTACCTCGGGAAGCAGTTCTTCTTTATGCTTTTTCTCGAACTCCTCCCAGGATAAATTCACATAATCATTAGCCAGATCCAGCGTATCCATGATGTCATTTTCGTTTGCACCGTCAAATACCGGAGTTGCCACGTTAAAGCCCAATGCCTTGGCTGCCAGTGAAAGGTGAATCTCCAGTACCTGTCCGATATTCATACGGGACGGTACACCCAGAGGATTCAACACGATATCAAGCGGACGTCCGTTAGGAAGATAAGGCATATCCTCCACAGGAAGAACGCGGGAAACTACACCCTTGTTACCATGACGTCCCGCCATCTTATCACCAACGGAAATCTTTCTCTTCTGAGCAATATAAATACGGACTGCCTGATTTACACCGGGTGAAAGCTCATCACCGTTTTCTCTTGTGAAAACCTTGGCATCAACAATAATACCGTATTCTCCGTGAGGAACCTTAAGGGAAGTATCCCTTACCTCTCTTGCCTTTTCACCGAAAATAGCGCGAAGCAGTCTTTCCTCTGCGGTAAGCTCCGTCTCTCCCTTGGGAGTAACCTTACCTACCAGAATATCTCCCGCTCGAACCTCAGCACCGATGCGAATAATACCTCTCTCATCCAAATCTTTCAGGGCATCATCACCTACACCGGGAACATCTCTTGTAATCTCTTCCGGTCCTAACTTCGTATCTCTGGCTTCTGCTTCATATTCTTCAATATGCACGGAGGTATATACGTCCTCCTGCACCAGTCTTTCACTTAAAAGAACAGCATCCTCGTAGTTGTAGCCTTCCCACGTCATAAATCCAATCAGCGGGTTCTTGCCCAATGCAAGCTCGCCCTCTGCGGTGGAAGGGCCGTCTGCAATCACCTGTCCTGCTTCCACATGATCCCCCTTAAACACAATGGGCTTCTGGTTATAACAGTTAGACTGATTGCTTCGGGAGAATTTAGTCAGATGGAACTCCATCTTTTCTCCGTCATCACAGGTCATTCTGATCAGCTTCGAGGATACATAATCAATGGTACCCGACTTTTTGGCCAGCACACAGACACCTGAGTCAACGGCCGCCTTGGGTTCCATACCGGTTCCGACAACAGGAGCCTCTGTGGTCAAAAGAGGCACTGCCTGACGCTGCATGTTAGATCCCATCAGGGCACGGTTAGCATCGTCATTCTCAAGGAAAGGAATCAGGGCTGTTGCCACAGAGAAAACCATCTTGGGAGACACATCCATATAATCAAACAACGCCTTCGGATATTCCGAGGTCTCCTCCCTGTAACGTCCGGATACGTTATTTCTGACGAAATGGCCTTCCGCATCCAACGCTTCACTTGCCTGCGCCACATGGAAGTTATCTTCCTCATCGGCAGTCATATAAACAACCTCCTCGGTTACTAGGGGGTTGGCCGGATCTGTCTTATCAATCTTACGATAAGGCGCCTCGATAAAACCATATTCATTAATTCTTGCATAGGATGCAAGAGAGTTAATCAAACCGATATTGGGACCTTCAGGGGTCTCGATAGGACACATTCTTCCGTAATGGGAATAATGTACGTCACGAACCTCGAATCCGGCACGATCTCTTGACAAACCACCGGGACCGAGGGCTGAAAGACGTCTCTTGTGTGTCAGCTCACCTAAAGGATTGTTCTGATCCATAAACTGAGACAGCTGGGAGGAACCGAAGAATTCCTTCACGGCAGCCTGAACAGGCTTAATGTTAATCAGAACCTGAGGAGAAATCTCCTCTGCATCATGAGTAGTCATTCTTTCACGAACCACTCTCTCCAGTCTGGAAAGACCGATACGATACTGGTTCTGTAAAAGCTCACCAACGGAACGGATACGTCTGTTTCCAAGGTGATCGATATCGTCATCATTGCCGATACCGTACTCAAGATGAATATTATAATTGATGGAAGCAAGAATATCTTCCTTTGTAATGTGCTTGGGAATAAGCTCATGCACATTCTTCTTAATAGCATCCGCAAGACCTTCCGGATCATCACCGAACTGCTCAATAATCTGTACAAGTACAGGGTAATATACACGCTCCGTAACGCCCAGCTCCTTGGGATTACATTCAACAAAATGTGTAATATCTACCATCATATTGGAGAGAATCTTTACATTCTTCTCCTCTGTCTGGATATATACATAGGGAACTGCCGCATTCTGAATCTCATCCGCAAGCTCGGCAGTTACTTTGGTTCCTGCCGAAGCAAGTATTTCACCTGTTGTAGTATCCACCACATCCTCTGCGAGAACATGATGCCTGATTCTATTGCGGAATGCAAGCTTTTTGTTAAATTTATATCTTCCGACTTTCGCCAAATCATATCTTCTGGGGTCAAAGAACATAGCGTTGATCAGGCTTTCCGCGCTCTCAACACTTAAAGGCTCACCGGGACGGATTTTTTTGTACAGCTCTAAAAGACCTTCCTGATAATTGGTAGAAACGTCTTTTGCAAGGCTGGCCTCAATCTTGGGCTCGTCACCGAACAACTCTCTGATCTCATCGGTTGTTCCTACTCCCAAAGCTCTGATCAGAACAGTGACGGGAACCTTTCTGGTCCGGTCAACACGCACATAAAAAATATCATTGGAATCAGTCTCGTACTCCAGCCATGCACCACGGTTAGGAATAACAGTTGACGAGAACAGCCTCTTTCCGATCTTATCGTGGCTGACTGCATAGTAGATACCAGGGGAACGAACCAACTGGCTTACAATAACACGCTCCGCGCCGTTGATGACAAAAGTACCTGTCTCTGTCATAAGCGGAAGGTCACCCATGAAAATTTCATGCTCACTGATCTCTTCTTTTTCCTTATTGTAAAGACGTACCTTAACCTTGAGGGGAGCTGCATAGGTAGCATCTCTCTCTTTACATTTTTCAATAGAATATTTCACGTCATCTTCGCACAGCTCAAAGTCCACAAATTCAAGACTCAAATGTCCACTGTAATCCGCAATCGGAGAAATGTCCTCAAAAACCTCCTTCAGTCCTTCATCCAGAAACCACTTATAGGAAGCCTTCTGAACCTCAATCAGGTTAGGCATCTCCAGAACTTCTTTCTGCCGCGAATAACTCATACGCATGTTTTTACCTGCGGCAATGGGACGTATTCTGTTCTTTTCCATTGACTATTCACCCCGTTCTTATGATTAATTATGCATACCACACCACAATAGTGCACTATCCATTTTACTACAAGTCCCCAAACGAGTCAACCAAAAATTTCCTACGAAAAACAAAAAGCTATGTATCGGTTATTCCGATACACAGCTCTTTATTTCTTATAGTTCCTGTCGGTTACTTTAATGTAACCTTAGCGCCTTCTGCCTCAAGCTTAGCCTTGATATCGTCAGCCTCTTCCTTGCTAGCGCCCTCTTTCAATGTCTTAGGAGCTGCATCTACCAGATCCTTAGCTTCCTTCAGGCCAAGACCTGTTGCTTCACGAACAACCTTGATAACCTTAACCTTGTTAGGACCTACTTCTGTAAGCTCTACATCAAACTCAGTCTTCTCTTCTTCTGCTGCGCCTGCATCACCGGCACCTGCTGCTGCAACTACAACACCTGCTGCTGCGGAAACGCCGAACTCTTCTTCACAAGCTTTTACAAGATCATTTAACTCTAATACTGTCAACTCTTTGATAGCGTCGATTAATTCCTGTGTGGATAACTTTGCCATTTTTATTTCCTCCATTCATATTTGATGTTTCATTGTTAATTGTTTTCAATCACCCGAAAACCGGATGCTTATTCAGCGGCAGGTGCCTCTTCGGCTGCTGCCTCTGCTGCAGGTGCTTCCTCTGCGGGAGCCTCTGCTGTAGGCGCCTCCTCTGCGGGAGCTTCCGCTGCAGGCGCTTCTTCAGCTGCTGCTTCTGCTGCAGGCGCTTCACATTCTCCTGCGCCGCCCTTTTCAGCAAGCTGATTCATAACACGTGCGAAGTTTGCAATAGGAGACTGAATGCTTCCAAGCAGCTTGGAAAGCAGTTCTTCTCTTGAAGGGATCTTAGCAACCTCTGCAATACCCTTAGCATCATAAGTAATTCCTTCAACAACGCCGCCCTTGATCTCAAGCTTATCTGCTTCCTTTGCAAACTTGCAAAGTACTCTTGCAGGAGCTGTTGCATCTGTTGTGGAAATAGCAATTGCGCTGGGTCCTTCCAGATAAGGAGTAAGGCTTTCGAAGTCAGTTCCCTTGAATGCAAAATTCATCATGGTGTTCTTGTAAACCTTGTAAGTGATACCTGCTTCACGGAGCTGACGGCGAAGTCTGGTATCTTGCTCTACGGTAAGTCCGCGATGGTCAACCAGAACCACAGACTGTGCATCCTTGATTTTTGCAGAAATCTCTTCAACAATAGGTTGTTTCAATTCAACTTTTGCCACTTTCTTTACCTCCTGTTAGATTTTGGTGCCGAAATCAAGTGCTTTCAAATTTGCCAACAGGCGTAAACCCATTGTATTAAAAAAGCCCCTCCGAAGACGGAAGGGCAGAATTTCAAATCTGTAAACTCTTCTCCTCGGCAGGCGATACGCTTACGCCCTCACATCCTATGGATCTTCAGGCACCTGCTGTCTTCGGCATAGTCAAAATGACCTTTATTAAAATATCACAGACGGATGATAATGTCAACACCTATTTACTCACATTTCCCTCCTGATCAATCGTCACCCCCGGCGACAGGCTTCGCATATAAGTTAAAATTCTTTCCTTTTCCTCACCATATGCCAAATTTACCCGACAATCCGACTGTACTGCCGGAAGGAACTGAAAGGACCTTAACCCTTCCGGTCCGATGGTAACCTTTACCATTCCGGTATCCACCGTTTTGGAATTAAACCAGAAATTACCCAGACTGTAAATCACCGGCGTATCATCAAAGTAAGCAATGCCCTGCAGGCAATGAGGATGATCTCCAATAATCAAATCTGCTCCCGCCTCGGCAAGCTTTGGCGCCTGATCAAGCTGTGCCCAGTCCGGCTCCGATACATTTTCCGTTCCCCAATGGATATATACAATCACAAAGTCGCTGTTTTCCTTGGCCAGCTTTACTTTTTCATACAGCAGCTCCGGGGCCCAGCAGCGAAATACGCCGGCGGCATCCTGCGTAGCTCCTCTGGTATCCGGATTATCAAGCCTTTCGATTTGCGTGGCAGCTACCAGCGCAATCTTCATATCATTAACAATATAATAAATCGGAGCCGACGCCTCCTCCAGATTTCTTCCTGCTCCCACATACGGTATTCCGGCCCCGTCCAATGTATCAAGCGTATCAAGAAGCCCCACCTCACCGAAATCATAAATGTGATTATTGGCCAGCACCGCCGTATCCACACCCATATCATGAAGATAAGACACCGTTCCGGTATCCGCCCGAAAAGTGTAGGTTTTTCCCTCCGTAGGGGTCCCTCTGTCAGTAAAAGGGAATTCGTTATTGGCCACCAAAATATCCACTCCATGAAGCTGCGCCAGCATATCTGCTGAAATTCCATTGTCAATGGTTGTTCCCCGCCGCAGCAAATTCGCCATAATTGCATACTCATCATCGAAAAGTATATCTCCGATAAATCCGATAGTCACTTCATCCTCACTGTCCGCTTCCCATGCATAGATCCTGTTCGCCTTTCGGTATTCCTCGTCCGCAAGCTCTGCACCATATCTGCTCACTTCCTCAGTTTCCGCCAAAGTCTCTTTCTCCTCGGGAACACTTTCCCAGAAAAAATGAAAGCCGCCTTCCTCACCGGTATTCTCAGGCATCTCTCCTCTTTGGAGAATTGCAGGCAAAAATTTAACCCCCATAAGGAACGCCATGCCAACCAAAAGCACAACCGCAAGCGTAACTCCAAACACCTTAAAAGGAGATGAATTGCTATTTTTGTTATTTATTTTTTTGTTGGATTTTCCCTTTTTATTTTTCATATAAACAGTATAACACAAAAACCGCCTCCCCGATACAGAGAAGCGGTTTCAATCCGGTTAAAATTAAATTAGAACTTTGCTACGCTGACCTTTACGCCAGGTCCCATTGTAGAAGTAAGTGTGATACTTCTTAAATACTGACCCTTCAGCGCTGAAGGTTTTGCCTTTACAATAGCTTCCATCAGAGCATTGAAGTTCTCCTGAAGCTTCTCTTCTGTAAAGGAAGCTTTTCCGATGGGCACATGAATAATGTTTGCCTTGTCAAGTCTGTACTCAATCTTACCAGCCTTGATATCATTGACAGCCTTAGTTACATCCATGGTAACTGTACCAGCCTTAGGATTAGGCATCAATCCCTTAGGACCGAGAACCTTACCGAGACGTCCCACAACACCCATCATGTCGGGAGTTGCAACAACTACGTCAAAATCAAGCCATCCGTCATTCTGAATTCTGGGAATAAGCTCATCACCGCCAACAAAATCTGCACCGGCAGCCTCAGCTTCGTTCACCTTATCACCCTTAGCAAATACCAGAACCTTAACGCTCTTACCTGTTCCGTTGGGCAGTACAACTGCACCACGAATCTGCTGTTCAGCATGACGTCCGTCACATCCTGTTCTGATGTGAACTTCGATTGTTTCATCAAATTTAGCAACTGCAGTCTTCTTAACAAGTGCGATTGCATCAGCAGCCTCATATGCAGCTGAGCGGTCAACCTGTTTTGCAGCCTCTACATATTTCTTTCCATGTTTCATTATTAATTCCTCCTATGGTTCAAGCGACATTCGAAAACATTCAGGCAGCGCCTTATACATTCCCGTTCTATGTCTCCCACTCTTTGAAAATTTATTAGTTAGTCTTCTACCGTAATACCCATGCTTCTTGCAGTACCGGCGATCATGCTCATTGCTGCCTCAAGGCTTGCCGCGTTTAAGTCAGGCATCTTCATCTCTGCGATCTCCTGAATTTTAGCCTTGGAAATTGTAGCAACCTTTGTCTTGTTCGGTGTTCCTGAACCGGATTTAATGTTGCATGCCTTCTTTAAAAGTACTGCTGCCGGGGGAGTTTTCGTAACAAAACTGAAACTTCTGTCTGCATATACCGTGATAACAACAGGAATGATAACATCACCCTTATCAGCGGTTCTTGCGTTGAACTGCTTTGTGAATTCAACGATATTAACCCCATGCTGTCCAAGTGCAGGACCAACCGGGGGTGCTGGTGTAGCTTTACCAGCAGGGA
>CAYMUW010000068.1:0-9046 GCA_964393865.1 uncultured Lachnospiraceae bacterium | reverse complement strand
TCTCTCGGTAAGTCAACACCTGCAATACGAGCCATTTACGTTTCCTCCATTTTCTTTACGCACATCTTATGTGCTGATACTAATTGATTGGGGCAAATTACGCCCAACCGGACGTTTCCGATCTTACGCGAATGAAGCATTCACGAATCAAGAAGTAATCACTAAGGCTCCGTCGTACAATTATATGGAAATCAGTACAGCCTGATGCTGCACTGCAGCCGCTTTCACACTAATCGGACAAGAACCCTCCTGCTTCTATCTATGCTGCCTAAGCAGCCTTTGTAGAACTAACGCAGTGGATTATCCTTGTCTTTGCTTGTGCTTCGGATTCTCACAGATAACTCTGATACGTCCTTTTCTCTTGATGATTTTGCATTTCTCGCAAATCGGTTTTACTGATGATCTAACCTTCATGTTAAACCTCCTTTCAAAAAAGACCGTTTTACATTATAGCATGATATATCTACAAATACAAGACAAATCTTGCATTTATATTCGTTTTATTTCCCGTGCGGCATGCCAACAAGAATGCATAGCATCTTTGCAAACATACATGCCGACCTTTGGAAGAATTGCCTCGCAATTCTTCTGAGACGAAACATAGAATTTCTTAGATTTTGTACTGTAAAATCTTAGAAATTCTTTTCGTCTTTTTATTTATCTCTCCAAATAATCCTTCCCTTGCTCAAATCATAGGGAGACAATTCCAGGGTCACCTTATCACCGGGAAGAATACGAATAAAATTCTGTCTCAACTTACCGCTGATATGTGCCAGCACTCTGTGTCCATTCTCCAATTCAACCTGAAACATGGTATTGGGAAGCTTTTCCACAACAGTTCCTTCAATCTCAATTACGTCAGCCTTTGACATCTGTTACCTCCTTATTTGTCCTGGCCTTAATGGCATGCTTTATTTCTTCATTATATAGAGTCTGCTTTTGAGTCAGCTTCTGCACGATCACCGGATCAAGATCCTTACCGACTATCTGCAGATGCTTTTTCTTTTTCTTTTTGGGATTTTCCAGCTTTCTGATTTTCCCGTCAGCCAGATAAAGTAAATCATTTTCCTCGTCAATTACGACATACATTTTTCCTTTATCATGTCCAGCTTTTGATATGGCAAACATTCCGATCATTTTCACCCCTGCCTTTTCTTAATCCATACCCGGCAGCAATGTAAGTATCTCAGGCTCTCCCTTGGTAATCAGCACCGTATTCTCATAATGTGCCGACAGAGATCCGTCCTGTGTAACCACCGTCCAATCGTCATCAAGCCATTTCACGCAGCAGCTTCCCATATTAATCATAGGTTCAATGGCAAGCGTCATACCGGCTCTTAACCGTATTCCCCGGCGCCACTGCCTGAAATTCGGTATCTGAGGATCTTCATGAAGACTGGTGCCTATGCCGTGTCCAACCAGATCCCGCACCACGCCGTAGCCAAACTTCGTACAATATGCATCAATGGCATTGGAGATATCATAAAGATGACAGCTCTCCCGCGCATATTTGATGCCCTCAAAAAAGCTTTGTCTGGTAACCGCAATCAGCTGCGCTGCCTCATCACTGATTTTCCCTACCGCATGAGTTCTGGCCGCATCGGAATGATAGCCCTGATAGATCAATCCCGCATCCAGACTGACAATGTCACCCTCTTTTAAGATTCTGACATTAGAGGGAATGCCATGCACCACCTCATCATTGACAGAAACACAAATGGAGGCCGGGTATCCGTTATAATTCAGGAAATTAGGCACACAGCCATAGCTGCGTATCATCTGCTCTCCCAGTGCATTAATTTCACCCGTGGAGATACCGGGCTTTACCGCTTCACCAAGCTTTGCGTGAACCTCCGCAAGTATTTTGCAGGATTCACGCATCAATTCTATTTCACGTTCCGACTTAATTGTTACAGCCATTATAGCCCTCTCTTACTATCCTAAAATTGCAACAATCGCTGCAAACACTTCATTCATGGGAACAGTTCCGTCCACACTCTTCAGGATTCCCTTTGCCTCATAAAAATCAATCAGCGGCTGGGTCTGCTTGTGATAAACATCCAGGCGGTTCTTCACTGTCTCCGGCTTATCATCATCACGGAGAACCAGCTCCTTGCCACAGGTATCACAAATCCCCTCCTGCTTGGGAGGAATATGTTCTATGTGGTAAGTTGCACCACAGGAAAGGCAAGCCCGTCTGCCGCCCATTCTTCTGACTATGTTCTCGTCGGGAACATCCACATTGATTGCATAGTCGATCTTGTCGCCTATCTCAGAAAGTGCTCCGTCCAGCACCTCTGCTTGAGGGATGGTTCTCGGGAAGCCATCCAGGACATAACCGTTCTTGCAGTCATCCTGTGCCACTCTGTCAAGCAGTATCCTTACGGTAAGCTCATCGGGAACGAGAAGTCCCTGATCCATGTATTTTTTAGCCTCCATACCAAGCTCTGTTCCGTTCTTGATATTGGCTCTGAAAATATCACCTGTGGAAACATGAGGAACACTGTATTTTTCCGCAATCATTTTGGCCTGTGTTCCCTTTCCGGCGCCAGGTGCCCCTAACATAATAATTTTCATATTCAGCCTCTTTCTTCTTTCTCTATTCCAGAACGCAAGATAGAGGCAAAGGAAACCCAAGCATACCTTTTATGCTCTACGCCTTTGTTTCCTTTAACCTCTAATTGTATTTAAATCATTTAATCATTCAAAAAGCCCTTGTAATTACGTACCAGCATCTGAGACTCAACCTGCTTCATGGTTTCAAGCACAACGCTGACAATAATAATCAGACTGGTTCCGCCAAAGGATACCTGTGCGCCAAATACACCGTTAAAGAAGAAAGGTATTACACAAACGATTGTAAGTCCTACTGCACCGATAAAAATAATGTAATTCAGGATTTTTGTCAGATATTCACTGGTCGGCTTTCCGGGTCTGATACCGGGAATAAAGCCGCCCTGCTTTTTCATGTTTTCTGATATTTCCAACGGATTAAAGGTAATGGATGTATAGAAGTAGGCAAAGAAAATTACCAATACAATATACACCAAAAGTCCGATTGAATATACAGGTTCGCTGGGCTTGCACCAGTAGCTGGAATTTAAGCCCTTCAAAATATGTCCCCATACACCCGTTCCCTGATAATTAAAGAAGCTGCAGATAACAATGGGCAGCTGCATCAGAGACGATGCAAAAATAATGGGAATAACGCCGGCTGTATTTACCTTTAACGGAATAGATGAGGTTTGACCGCCTACCATCTTTCTTCCCTGTACCTTCTTTGCATACTGCACGGGGATTTTTCGTGTTCCGTCGTTTAAGATAATTACCAAAACAACCATTGCAACAATAATAGCTAAGATAATCAGTGCTGCAACGGCGCCTACTGCAATTGCCTTTCCAAAAACAAACTGTTCAAACAATGATTTAATATCCTGAGGCACTCTTGAAATGATGTTGATTACCAGCACAATGGAAATACCGTTTCCAACACCCTTTTCTGTGATTCGCTCGCCTACCCACATCAGAAATGCACTTCCTGCAGTAAGCGCAGCAATTACAGTAATCACATTCATTGCATTATATTCTTCCAACAGACCGCTCCTGCCAAAACCGATAGCCATTGCTGATGATTCAATCAATGCAAGCGCCACCGTCACATAACGGGTAATAGAAGCAATCTTCTTTCTTCCGTCCTCGCCTTCCTTCTGCATTTCTTCCAGCTTGGGAATTGCAATCGTAAGGAGCTGCATAATGATGGAAGATGTGATATACGGTGTAATATTCAGTGCCAAAATTGACATAGATGTGAACGATCCGCCTGTAACAGCATCAAAGAAATTGAACGCATCCCCGCCTCCCTGTTGTTCAAACCAGGCAGAAAAATAACCTCTGACAACACCGGGCACGGGCAGCTGTGATCCCAAACGGATCACAACAAGCATGCCAAATGTGAATAAAAGTTTATTTCTTATTTCTTTAATTTTAAATGTGTTTTTCAAGGTTGTAAGCATATTACATCACCTCTGCAGTTCCACCAACAGCTTCAATTTTTTCTTTTGCGGATGCACTGAAAGCATTTGCTTTTACTGTAAGCTTCTTGGTAATTTCTCCGTTTCCGAGGATCTTAACGCCATCTTTGGGATTCTTAACAATGCCGCTTTCGATTAATGCTTCCACATCAACTACAGCACCGTCTTCAAATCTATCATTCAGTACTCCTAAATTGATACCTACGATTTCCTTTGAGCTGGGGCATGTAAAGCCTCTCTTGGGAATTCTTCTGTATAAAGGCATCTGACCACCTTCAAAGCCGGGTCTGGGTGCTCCTGAACGAGCTTTCTGACCCTTATGGCCCTTGCCGGCAGTCTTGCCATTTCCTGAACCGTGTCCACGACCTCTTCTAAAATTATCACTGTGCTTTGACCCTTCAGCAGGTCTTAAATTTGATAATTCCATTTTGTTGACACCTCCTTATCTATTAAATTTCTTCAACTTTTACTAAATGTCTGATCTGCTGAATCTGACCTCTTGTAGCCGCATTGTCAGGCAATGTAATCGTCTTATTCAGCTTTCTAAGTCCCATGGATTCTACAGTAGCTTTATGCTTGGGAACTGCACCGATAGGAGATTTCACTAAAGTGATTTTTAACATTTTCTGCTCTGCCATCTTTCATTCCCTCCTATGCCATGATTTCCTCAACGGATTTACCACGTCTTCTTGCCACGTCCTCAGGTGTCTTAAGCTCGCTTAAGCCTGCGATTGTTGCAAGCACAACATTCTGCTTATTGTTAGAACCAAGTGATTTTGTACGGATATTTTTGATACCGGCAAGCTCACAAACGATACGTGCAGGACCACCTGCGATGATACCTGTACCTTCAGGAGCCTTCTTCAAAAGAACGGAAGCGGAACCAAATTTTCCTGTGAAATCATGTGTAATACTATTATTCTCATCTTTTGCAACAGAAACCATATTCTTAATGGCATCCTCTTTTCCCTTACGGATCGCCTCGGGAATTTCTGTTGCCTTTCCAAGTCCAGCGCCAACATGACCATTCATGTCTCCAACTACTACCAGAGCTGTAAAACGCATGTTACGACCACCCTTAACAACCTTGGTTACTCGCTTGATGGAAACTACTTTTTCTGTTATTTCCATGCCGCTGACATCGATGATTGTACGTCTCATGTTTAGTTTCTCCCTTCCTAGAATTTCAGGCCAGCTTCTCTGGCCGCATCAGCTAACGCTGCGATCTTACCCTGGTATATAAAGCCGCCTCTGTCAAAAACAACGGTATCAATACCCTTTTCAATTGCTCTCTTAGCAATGACTGTTCCAAGATATGCTGCTGCATCAACGTTATTGGTTTTTTCAAGCTCAGCCTTAACTTCCTTTTCAACGGTGGAAGCTGCAACTAAGGTATTTCCAACTGTATCGTCAATAATTTGAGCATACATATGATTATTGCTTCTGAACACTGCAAGACGAGGTCTCTCAGCTGTTCCGCTGAAGCGGTTACGTATTTTCATGTGCTTTTTAACACGAACTTTTTGTCTTGACTCTTTACTAACCATCTTTACACTCTCCTTATCTATTTCTTACCAGTCTTACCAACTTTACGTCTGATTGTTTCATCAGCATACTTGATACCCTTACCCTTATAAGGCTCAGGTCTTCTCTTGTCTCTGATTTCAGCTGCGAATTGGCCAACTTTTTCTTTATCAATACCCTTAACAATGATGATGTTCTGACCCTCCAGTACTGTTTCAATACCTTCAGGGTCTGTCATCTCAACGGGGTGAGAATATCCTAAAGATAAGGTTAACTTATTGCCGGATTTGGCTGCTCTGTAACCAACACCATTTACTTCCAGTTTCTTCTCATAGCCATCCGTAACACCTACTACCATGTTGTGGATCAGAGTTCTTGTGAGACCATGTAAAGACTTCATTTTCTTCAAATCATTGGGTCTGGAAACAGTAATCTCTGCTCCCTCTACCTTGATTTCCATCTCTGCCGGAAGCACTCTTTCCAGTGTTCCCTTAGGACCTTTTACAGTCACTTTATTATTTTCTGCAACCTCAACAGTAACGCCTGCAGGGATTGCGATTGGCATTCTTCCTATACGTGACATGCCCGTACCTCCTATAATTATTTACTACAACTTAGTGGTTGCAAACTCGAAAGCCGCATATGCTTTGCATCTGCCCGCAGCTCACGCTGCTCTTGGCTTTCTCGTTGTGGTGCCGCAAAAATCAAATACTCGCTTCGCTCGTGCTTGATTTTTATGCGTCTACCACACGTAGGCCAATACTTCTCCGCCTACCTGGAGTTCTCTTGCCTTCTTATCAGTTACAACGCCCTGATTTGTGGAAATGATTGCGATACCAAGTCCGCCAAGCACTCTGGGCAGATCTTCCTTACCGGCATAGATACGAAGACCGGGCTTGGAAATTCTCTTTAATCCGCTGATGATCTTTTCGTTTCTGTCTGCACCGTACTTTAAGGTGATACGGATTGTCTTGAAGCTTCCTTCCTCGATCAGATCATATTTCTTAATGTATCCTTCCTCCAAAAGGATGTCTGCAATAGCCAGCTTCATCTTGGAAGAGGGAATGTCTACTGTATCATGTTTTGCAGTATTTGCGTTACGGATTCTTGTAAGCATATCTGCAATAGGATCACTCATTGTCATTTTATTTCCTCCTATTATAACGTCAAAACTTCGGCCGCAGGCCAATGTTTCCTACCAACTTGCTTTCTTCACGCCGGGGATCTGACCCTTGTAGGCTAACTCACGGAAGCAAATTCTGCAAATTCCGTATTTTCTAAGAACAGAATGTGGACGTCCACAAATTTTGCAACGGGTATATTCTCTTGTGGAGAATTTCGGTTTACGCTGCTGTTTAATCTTCATTGATGTTTTAGCCATGAATTTACCTCCTCCTATTTCGCAAATGGCATATTGAATAATCTTAACAATTCACGCGCTTCTTCATCTGTCTTAGCTGTTGTAACAAAGATAACATCCATTCCCCTTACCTTATCTACCTTATCATACTCAATTTCAGGGAAGATAAGCTGCTCTTTGATACCCAGTGAATAGTTACCTCTGCCATCAAACGCATTGGGATTTACGCCTCTGAAGTCACGCACACGAGGTAATGCAAGATTGATAAGACGATCAATAAAATCATACATCTTTTCACCACGAAGGGTAACCTTGCAGCCGATTGCCATACCTTCTCTGATTTTGAAGTTAGCAACGGACTTTTTAGCTTTGGTAAGTACTGCCTTCTGACCTGTGATTGTCTCAAGATCCTTGACTGCGGATTCCAATACCTTCGCATTGTCCTTCGCTTCGCCAACACCCATGTTGACAACAACCTTGTCGAGCTTCGGTACTTCCATGATATTCTTATATCCAAACTTCTTGATCATAGCATCTACGATCTCGTCATTATACATAGTTTTAAGTCTGCTCACGCTCTCAGTTCTCCTTTCCCAGATTAATCAATCACATCGCCTGTTGACTTTGCAAAACGTACCTTCTTATCGTTTTCCATCTTAAAGCCAACTCTTGTAGGCTGACCCTTGTGAACATACATTACGTTTGACAAATCAATGGGAGCTTCCTTCTGAACAATGCCGCCATTCTGATTAGCTGCTGAAGGCTTCGTATGCTTTGTAACCATACCAACTCCCTCAACTACTACCTTATGGTTCTTGGCGTCAACGGAAATTACCTTTCCTTCTGTTCCTTTATCTTTTCCAGCAATTACCTTAACGGTATCACCCTTCTTGATTTTTAAAGTTGCCATGCCGAGCACCTCCTATAATACTTCCGGAGCCAGGGAAACAATTTTCATAAACTGTTTTTCACGAAGCTCTCTTGCTACCGGTCCAAAAATACGAGTCCCTCTGGGAGTCTTGTCATCTTTAATAATAACAGCAGCATTTTCATCGAATTTAATATAAGAACCATCTTTGCGACGTGCTCCCTTTACGGTACGAACAACTACAGCCTTTACAACATCACCTTTTTTTACAACGCCGCCTGGTGTTGCATCTTTAACCGTAGCAACGATCACATCGCCGATATTTGCATATCTTCTTGTAGATCCACCCATAACTCTGATGCAAAGGATTTCTTTTGCACCTGTATTGTCAGCGACTTTCAGTCTGCTTTCCTGTTGAATCATGCTAATTCTCCTTCCAAAATACTATTTTGCTCTTTCAACGATTTCAACAAGTCTCCATCTTTTATCTTTGGATAAAGGCCTTGTTTCCATCACTTTAACGGTATCACCAACACGGCATTCGTTGTTCTCATCATGAGCTTTCAGCTTGTAAGTATTCTTAACGACCTTCTTGTAAAGGGGATGCTTAACGTGCTCTTCAATTGCAACAACGATTGTCTTATCCATTTTATCACTGGTAACTTTACCGGTACGTGTTTTTCTTAAATTTCTTTCCACGATGATATCTCCTTTCTTTGACATTCCTGCAACACACCGCCGCCTAAACGGCGCTTTCTACGGCTTCTTAAGCCTCCTTCTGCTTCTTGGTGATCACTGTCTGAATTCTTGCAATATTTCTTCTTACTTCTTTAATCCTTGCAGTATTATCCAGCTGATTTGTTGCATTCTGGAATCTCAAATTGAAAAGTTCTTTCTTTGCTGCTACTAAGTCCTCAGCCAATGCTGCGACTGATTTTGCCTGTAAATCTTCTACATACTTGTTAGTTTTCATTTGATGCACCACCTTCCAAGTCTGCCTTAGAAACAATCTTGCACTTGCAAGGAAGCTTATAAGTCGCAAGACGTAAAGCTTCTTTCGCGATTTCTTCGGAAACTCCTGCAATTTCAAACATTACACGTCCGGGCTTAACTACTGCTACCCAGTACTCAAGTGTGCCCTTTCCGGAACCCATACGTGTTTCTGCGGGTTTAGCTGTTACTGGTTTATCAGGGAAAATCTTAATCCAAACCTTACCACCACGCTTGATATAACGAGTCATAGCGACACGGGCTGCTTCGATC
>CAYMUW010000067.1:8442-10433 GCA_964393865.1 uncultured Lachnospiraceae bacterium | reverse complement strand
AATATATATAAATCCTGATATCTTAGTCACCTGATAGATAAAGTGTAACACTTAGCTCTATTTTTTGAAACAAAAACAGTGACATTTACCCTTTTCTGTAAGAGTAAATGCCACTTTTTCCCTGGCAGTTTTCAAAGTGGAAATAAACTTTTCACTTCAGCCTGCAATTTGCGGAAACTCAAGCAAAGACCGAACTTGTACTTTATTCCCTTATACTGTATAATATGCAAAGCTAACCATTGTGCAAATACAGGAGTACTGCAATGACATTTTACAAGGATAAAGATATTGTAATCAGAAATATGACCGCATCCGATGCACCCATTATAACCGCAGAAGAAATTGCCCAGGGCTGGGATGCCAATATTGATAAATACGAAATGCGTTTAAAGGATCAGTCCGAAAATAGAGCTATCTCATTAGTTGCCGAGTATCAAGGTCATGTTGCAGGTTACATCAACGTGTACCTCAATTCTGCATGGGGTGCGTTTGCAGGCAAAGGTTTTCCCGAAATTGTGGATTTCGGCGTTCTTGAAAAATACCGCTGCCACGGCATTGGCAGCAGGCTTATGAACGCTGCAGAAGAAATAGCATCAAAATACAGTGATACGGTATATCTTGGCGTAGGGCTGCACAGCGGTTACGGAAGTGCACAGCGCATGTATGTCAAGCGAGGCTACATTCCAGACGGTACAGGGGTTTGGTATGACGATAAGGTGTGTCAGCCTTATGCGGACTGCAAAAATGATGATGGTCTGGTGTTGTATCTTTCCAAAACGCTATAAGAAACAGCATAACTCGTTTACAACACCCCATTGAAGCGTTGCGGCTTCACAACTTCAAAAATCTTGCTTATTGCCAGCATGATAGCAAACTGCACAATACAATATCTGGGGAAAAACGAAAAATTATCATCCCTAAATACAACTGATTGATGTTTACGGTATTTTTATTCTTTGCTTCTATATGAAATTTTCTACATGCGGATTAATGGAAAAAGATTTACTTTTTCCTTTTTTTGTGATAAAAATACCATATAAGAAATTGAATAAAAGCTTTCTGTTCTTTTATTTCCTACTCTATAAAATCTTTTTAAAATTCTATTTTATTCCATTTCACTTATTCATTTCATACAGGAGGTTCTTATCTTTTATGCAAATCATTTCATCTGAGCACATCCCCATATCTCTAAATGCTGCTACCGGTCCGCTTCCCTACAAGCTGACAAACGATTATCTTTTTCGCGCTCTGCTTCAGGAAAACAACAATGTCTTAAAAGGGCTTATCTGTTCCCTGCTACATCTCCACTCCTCTGAAATTTCTTCTGCTGTGATCATGAATCCCATTGAACTTGGTGCCTCCATTACCCAAAAGACCTTTTTTCTCGACATCAAGGTATTAATGAATGATAACACCATTATTAATCTGGAAATGCAGGTACTAAATGCCGGCAATTGGCCTGACCGTTCCCTGAGTTATCTATGCCGCAGTTTTGACCACCTTAACAAAGGACAGAATTATTCAGAAGTAAAACCTGTTATTCACATCGGACTTCTTGATTTCGATTTATTTCCTGATCATCCGGAATTTTATGCAACTTATAAGTTAATGAACGTTAAAAATTATGCGATTTATAGTGACAAAATCAGGTTGTCTGTGCTAAACTTAAACTATACCTATTTAGCAACCGATGAGGATAAAGCTCATCATATCGACTATTGGGCAAAGCTTTTTAAAGCAGCCACATGGGAGGAAATCAAAATGCTTGCTACCAAAAACGAATATGTCAGTGAAGCTTCCGAAACCTTATACCGATTAAGCGCAGAAGAAAAGGTTCGTATGCAGTGCGAAGCGCAGGAAGAATATTACCGTAACCAACGTGATATAGAATGCATACAGCAAAGAGCCTTAAATAAACTGCTTCTTACGCAGAGTCAGCTTGATGATACAAAAAATCAACTTGACGACACCAAAAATCAACTTAACGACAC
>CAYMUW010000067.1:0-8342 GCA_964393865.1 uncultured Lachnospiraceae bacterium | reverse complement strand
CAAGAATCAGCTTGACGACACCAAGAATCAGCTTGACGACACCAAGAATCAGCTTGACGACACCAAGAATCAGCTTACCGCATCTCAAAAAGAAATAGCCAGGCTGCAGGCTGAACTTGCCGCCTTAAAAGGAAAAGGCAAATAGCGGTCTGAATGATTGCTTTTTCCCTCAAACAGTGTTATTATTTTAACGATGTGATTATTAGCGTCGGTGTGTAAAAGGGCAGCACAGCTCGACACTACATAAAATATAAATAATTATACGAGGTGAAAACAAATGAGTAAAACATTCGCTGATTTAATTGCCAAGGTTAATGAATGCGGCATCAAAAAGGTTGCTGTTGCCGTAGCTCAGGATTCTGCCGTATTGGAAGCCGTTAAGGCAGCCAAGGAGAGAAACATTGCAGATGCCATCTTAGTTGGTGACGAAAAGAAAATTAAGGAAATTGCCGTTTCTATGAACATGGATTTAAACGGTTTTGAAATCATCAACGTGGAGGATACCACCGAGGCAGCTCTTACCGCAGTCAAGCTGGTTCACGACGGAAAAGCTGACATGTATATGAAGGGGCTCATTGACACCAAGGGCTTCTTAAAGAGCGTTCTTGACAAGGAGGTCGGACTTCGTACCGGTAAGCCTTTGTCCCACGTATGTGTATTTGACATTGAAGGCATTGACCATCTTCTCTTCTTAACCGATGTAGCATTCATTCCTTATCCTACACTGGAAGATAAAGTAAATATTATTAACAATACACTCGAAATTACCAGTGCCTGCGGTATTGAAAATCCCAAAGTGGCTCCTCTGGCAGCTGTTGAGGTAATCAACCCCAAGATGCCTGCTACCGTAGAGGCCGGAGAGCTGACACAGATGAATAAAGACGGAAAGATTAGTGGATGTATCGTGGACGGTCCTTTATCCTTGGACCTTGCTATTGATCCTGAAGCAGCTAAGCACAAAGGAGCTACGGACAGAGCAATCCAGGGTGATGCCGATATTCTTCTTTTCCCCGACATTCATGCCGGAAACCTTGTTTACAAGTGTCTGGTACATACCGCAAAGGTTGTCAACGGAAATATCCTTACCGGAACCAAGGCTCCCGTTATTTTAACCTCTCGTTCCGATGATTTTGAAACCAAGGTAAACTCCATTGCTTTAGGCGCTGTTGTTGCTGAAGCAATGTCAAAAAACAACTAAATAATTGGGAGGAAAGCAAATGTCTATTAAAAGTTTAATCATTAACCCCGGTTCCACCTCCACCAAGATCGGTGTATTCGAGGATGAAACCCTTTTATTCGAAGAAACCCTTCGCCACTCTACTGAGGAAATTGCGCAGTATGCTTCCATTGTAGATCAGAAGGATTTCCGCAAACAGATCATTCTTGATCTTCTTGCCAAAAAGGATTTTGATATCAAGTCTCTGCAGGTTATCGTAGGCCGCGGCGGTATGTTAAAGCCTATACCCGGCGGTACCTATGCCGTAAGCGACGATTTATTAGAGGACTTGAAGATCGGTGTACAGGGTCAGCACGCTTCCAACCTGGGCGGCATTCTGGCCAGAGAAATTGCAGACTCTATCGGCGTTCCTTCTTATATTGTCGATCCTGTTGTTGTGGATGAACTGATGCCCATCTCCAGATATTCAGGTGTTCCTGAGCTGCCCCGTACCAGCGTGTTCCATGCGCTGAACCAGAAGGCTGTTGCCAAACGCTATGCTAAGGAGCAGGGCAAACCCTATGACTCCTTAAATCTGGTGGTTGTGCATATGGGCGGCGGCGTTTCCGTAGGCGCTCACGAACAGGGACGTGTTATTGATGTATTTAACGCTTTGGACGGTGACGGCGCATTTTCTCCTGAAAGAGCCGGTGCAGTACCTACCGGCGCATTGATTAAGCTGTGCTTCTCCGGTAAGTATTCCGAAAAGGAAGTTTACAAGAAGGCTGTTGGAAACGGCGGTTTCAATGCTTATTTAGGAACCAACGATATGCGTGACGTGGAAAAGATGATTGCAGACGGCGATGAGAAAGCTGCAGAAGTCCGCGAAGCCTTCATCATGCAGGTAGCTAAGAATATCGGCTCCATGGCATGTGTTCTGAAAGGGAAAGTAGACCAGATCATTGTTACAGGCGGTATCGCTTACGACAAGGCAGTGGTTGCCGGATTAAAGGAAAGAGCCGAATTTATCGCTCCTTTCACTGTTTATCCCGGTGAAGACGAGCTTCTTGCTCTGGCTCAGGGTTCTCTCCGTGTTATGAATGGTGAGGAAAAGGCACTGGAATATTAATAAATGTATCATAAAAGAAGCGCCACGCTATAACTAAAAATCGTTATGGTGTGACGCTTCTCTTTTATTATGCTTCAATTCCGGCAGCGGGGCTCACGATCCATGAAAACCAACGAACCCGTGGCGCCTTTTTGTCCCTGATATTTTCCATGATATGGATTTAAGGCCTCCTGGTCCATCTCCGCAAAAACCAGCTGTCCTACCCTGCGTCCTGCTTTCAATTCAATGGCACAGCGATTGGAATTGTATAATTCCAGGGTGATTTCTCCTTTAAATCCCGGATCAACCCATCCCGCATTTTGTATAAATAATCCCATACGCCCCAATGAACTTCTTCCTTCCACAAATGCCGTCAGATTATTGGGCAAGGAAAAATATTCGATCGTCGTAGCCAAAACAAACTGCCCCGGCAATAAAAGATAAGTATCCGTTTTTATGGTCTTATACTTTATCTCCTCTTCCAGAGTAATAATTCCTGTGGAAGAATCCTCTACCACGCTGAATGTATCTCCCAAACGAATGTCAACACTGGCAGGCTGTATTTGCTGCTCTGTCAACGGCGCTATCTCCAAGGTTCCTTTGGTTAACATTTCTTTAATTGTTTTATCTGACAGTATCATTCTTGCCACCTCTTCGTTTTACCAGCGCTTCATATTTTTTTCATACTTTTCAGTGTAGGATTGCTTCAATTCGTCAACAGTTATCCCATAGCACAGCATCATATCATTATAGAACATTAAAACATCAGCCATCTCCTCAACAAACCATTTACGGATTTCGCCCTCTTCCATTATTTGATCAGTACTGTTTTTCTTTACAATATCGATAACCTCTCCCATTTCCGCTATCATCCACAGCATTTTGTTTTTCCCTGTGTCAGGGGATATAGGCTCCCATTTATCTTTATATTTATCCTGTAAATTTTGTTGCATTGTCAGCATTTCACTTACTGTAAAATCAGTCATTCATATTCCCCCCTACCTGTCATGTGTTGATTTTGCAAACAATAGAAACATCGGGAAAATCTCCAATCTTCCCGTAAGCATGACTATGGATAAAAGCACCTGCGCCCAGTCGGAAAACACACTGAAATTGCTCATAGGACCCACCTTGGAAAGTCCCGGCCCAATATTGTTAAAGCAGGATAAAACCGCAGTCAGATTGGTAGTCAGGTCTTTCCCGTCCAATGACAAGATCCATGTAAATACACAAATCAGGATCATATATGCCGCTGCATAAATCTTGGTGGAATTCAGCGTATCCTTATCCAGTGATTTTCCGTCTACCCTGACGGTAATCACCGCCTTGGGCGTAATAATATGCCTGATTTCCGCAAAGAAGGCTTTCACCAGAATAATTAAACGGGATATTTTAAAACCGCCGCCGGTGGAACCCGCACAGGCTCCTATAATCATCAACAGTACAATGGTGTGCTTGGAAAATGCCGGCCACAAATTAAAGTCCACCGTGGCAAAGCCTGACGTGGTAATAATACTTGCCACCTGAAAAAAAGCATTTCTGATGGTGGAACCTATCCCTATGACCTTGCTGAAGGTGTTGACCGAGATCGCAGCGGTAGCCAGAAAGACAATGCCAAAATATACCTTTATTTCCTCTGACTTCAGAACATCCTTTATTTTCCCAAGCAAAATCAAATGATACATATTAAAATTAATGCCAAATAAAAGCATGAATATCCCGAGCACGATTTCTATATAAGTGCTGTTATAACCTGCAATTCCTGCCGAATTGATCGCAAAACCGCCTGTTCCCGCTGTGCCAAAGGCAATACAGAAGCTGTCAAACAAGGGCATCCTGCCAATCAACAGCAAAACCAGTAAAAATAACGTCATTACCGTGTAAATACCATATAAAATCATGGAGGTGGTACGCATTCTCGGAACCAGCTTTCCGGCCGTAGGTCCCGGAACCTCCGCACGCACAAGGTGCATGGAATTGTCATTTTCCATGGGCATAACCATAAGCACAAATACAAGCACACCCATACCGCCGATCCAATGAGTAAAGCTTCGCCAGAAAAGCACGCCGTGGCCAAGCTCTGCAGGCTCTGCAAGCACGGATGCCCCCGTGGTACTGAATCCTGATACAATTTCAAACAATGCATTCCAATAGGAGGGAAATCCCCCCGCAAGATAAAGCGGCACGGCTCCTATCAGTGATATGATAATCCATGCAGCCGCAACAATGAAATATCCATCCCGACTGCTCATTCTTCTGTCCGACTGTTTCACGGAGGAAAAAAGAATACCGACAATCAATGCTGGAATCATTGTGCATGCAAATGCAGCCGTGTCTCCATCCCTATAATACGCCGACACCAAAAGTGCCGGGATCATAAGCACCGCTTCTATTAAAATAATCTTACCGATAATGCTGATAATTTTTCTTTTATTCATCTAGAGTTACGCCTTTCTGATATCTGCAATCTGTTCCTCGCCTCACTAAGAATCAAAAATATCCTCCAGACGTGCAATCTGTCTGTTAATCACCGCTACAAGGACCGTATCCCCCGGCAGGATCACATCATCCCCTCTGGGAATAATAGTTGCAAAATCTCTGATGATACAGCCAATCAGCATATTGCGCTTCATCTTCAAATTCTTCAGCGGTACATTCAGATTTTTATCCTTCTCATCCACCTTAAACTCAATAAATTCTATCTTACCATCCATCAGCCTGTACAAAGACTCCACTGCATCCTTATCCTCGGCATTCAGCAAAGAACGGCTGTAGCCAAGAATACGGTCAGCTGCAACATCTTCCCTTGAAATCGTACAAATTTTACTTTGCACAGGCAGTACCTTTAATCTTGATTTGGCATTAATTCTGGAAATCACTTTGCCGATCCCCTGTGATTCCCCGTACATGGCAGCCACCAGATTGTATTCATCATTATCCGTAATCGTGATAAACGCATCCGTATTTTGAATATCCGTCTGTGACATGGAGTCAAAATAAGCCAATGCATCATCACAAACTACATTAATTCCTTTAATGGCTTCGGCTATCTCCTCTGCCTCCTCCTTATCCTTTTCCAGCAGCGTCACCTTGGCGCCCTGCTGCAAAACAGCCTCCGCAAGATAATAGGAAATTCTTCCTGCACCCGCAATCATAACAGATTGAAGAGGTTTTACCGGAAGCTTCAGCTTCTTAAAGGACTTACGAAATTCCTCTGCTGCCCCTGTCATATATAAAATATCGTCTTTACAGATTACCGTATCGCCTTTGGGTACAAAAGCTTCCCCCTGACGTACCACCGCACAAATCAACAAATTAATACCCATATTCTGATTAATTTCAATCAGGGATTTCCCAACAAGAGGGCTCTCCTCTCTGACACTGATCTGCACAAGCTCAGCACGCCCTTTGGCAAACACCTCCACTCTGGTAGCCAAAGGAAAACGCAACAGCCTTACAATTTCCATGGCAGTTGCAAGCTCGGGATTAATAATCATGGAAAGACCAAGCTTATCTCTATAAAAGCGATTCTGCCTTGCATAATCCACATCCCTGATACGGGCAATGGTGTGCTTGGCTCCAAGCATATGTGCGGTCATACAGCTTAAAATATTAAGCTCATCTGATTCCGTAACAGCAATCCAGATATCTGCTCTACCGGCGCCAAGCTCCTGTAAGGTGGCATAGGATGCACCGTTTCCTTCATAACAGATAATATCCATAGAATTGCTAAGACTTCCCACAACATCCGGATTTCTATCAATAACTGTCAGTTCATAGCCATCTCTTGAGAGCTGGCCGGCCAGGGCGCTTCCAATCTCTCCCCCGCCTACGATAAATATTTTCATATCGTTGCGATGTTTCACTTTTAGCCTCCATGCTGCGACTGTATCTTTGGAGCAGCTAATGGCTCAAGTTTTGGCGCAGCACAAAACTTGTTGGTTGAAAATTTATATTTTAAACCTTATTATCTGCTTTCTTTTACAAAAAAATCATTTCAGCTGTTAATACACTGTATTATTATAACGCAAGTCCATATATCATGCTACCACTTTCACTTTATAAATCAAGTAAAATCAAAAAGTCAACAATCTTTTCCAAAATTGTTGACTCCTTCTCTGTACATTTTAACCGTAATTTTCAAATATCACGAAAAAAACTTAACTGCCCGTCTATATAGGTTTCCTGCTTTGCATCCTTTATACAGTCTCCCTTCCGAAAACCGCCTGTCAAAAATGGCGAAAAAGGATCATGCTGCTTCATATTCCCGGCTACCGTTTTCATATCATAATTAGCATAACAGTAAACACATCCGTGGGCACAGGTATTATACATACCGATATCATTTCCCAATAAACAATTGCAGGTTTCCCTTGCAGGCTTTTTACTTTTTGGAATACTTAAGCTGCTGCCTATAGCTCTTTCCACTACAGCCTTGGTCATGCATCCTGAGATGTCCACCCCATACTTCTCAAGTTCCGACCCCTCACAGCAGGAGCGTATAACTATTCCATATCTTTTTCCAATTTTGACAAACTCTCTGCCTATGGTCTCACGCTCTTCCCTGCAAACATTTCTGGCTTCCGGGAAATTCCTTTTCGTCTTCTCATACAAATCTATAAAACTGATGACGCAGTTGTCCACATATCCCTGCAAGCTCTCCGCCATCCGTTCAAAGCTTCTGATATGAAAGTCCAGAGAATATCTTTGCGTTATAAAAATCGGATCATATCTCCAGCTGACAGCTTTCACTCCTACCATAGCGGAAAGCTTTTTAAAGGAGGCAATTACCGCATCCTTCTCAGGAACACCCGGTTCAATTTCCTTGCCATAGGGTGTGATTGTAACAAACCAAAGCTGTTTAAAATCCTTAAGTTCATTCAGTCTTTTCAGCATCGGCTCCGGATTTTTGGTACAAAAGCAAATAACATCCACCACCTCAGGAGCAAGCCTGTATTTGCTGACCTGCTCAGGATAATATGGATTTCTGGTTAATACATAACCTTCCCTTATGCGGTTATAAAACCATTCACTGAAATATGCAGGAATATCCGTCCTGCTGCCTGTGTTAACGATCATGTTAACTCCTTTGCATGATTATAAATCATATTCCAAAAGCAGCCGCTTTTGATATTCTTCATCATCAATCGCACGCATAATATCTTCTGTTCGTCCATCTGCTTTTAATCTCTGATACAGACAGTTAATTCTTTCCTGCCCTTCTAATCGGCCTTCTTCCTTAACCGATTTCTCATACTTTTTTATATCAAATTCTTCTAATAACATTCCCAACACCTCCCCGCGATGTTCTCTTAAGAATTTGGCCAGAATATCGTTCTCTATGCAATAATCTATAGCCTGATTTAAGGCTGTCTTCACATTGCTGCCATTTGCCGCACATGTTTTCGTAACCTCCACAAATTCTGCATACTCCTTTAAAACCTGACACTTATTCATAAGCTCAGTATTATAGCCGTAATTAATATTCAGCATTCTAACCTTTAATTCCACATCGGCTTCATGCTCTTTATTTTCAAACGCATCCGAGAGCTTCAAAACCTGCTCCTCCGGAACCTCTTTGTCTCCATTATAAAACACAATACACTTAGGAGTGGGGCGGGTTATCTGCCTGGTTCCATATAAGCTCTCCTTTGCCTGCCCAATAACCTTTTGATATTCCTGTGCAAGATAAATTAAAAATCGTACCGGCATATTCGGATTGTATGTACTCTGATGTCATACAAGTTTAATACGCCCGTAATCACAAATGCAAGGTCGTTTTTCATCACCATGTAGACCACGCTTTCAATTGTCACTACCTGTAATTGCGATACGTCTGTATAGTTCGTTTCATTAAGCGCATTATACAACTGCAAAAGCGTGCCCCTGTCCTTCTCAAGGAGAAAACGAAACAACCGGTCCTTCACCTGTCTGTGAACCTTTCTGTTTGTCCATTGTCTGATTTTCTCCACCCAAAAACTTCCGATGCGTTTTTTCATATAGTATCCTCCCTTATTCTGGCAGGTAGTGTCAAAAACTACCTGTTTTTTTGTTTCAATTCCTTATAAAAACCTTGAT
>CAYMUW010000066.1:0-11050 GCA_964393865.1 uncultured Lachnospiraceae bacterium | reverse complement strand
CAAACGGTTTTCAAGACCGCCTCGTTATGACCACTTCGATACCTCTCCATGTCGCGCCTCTCAGTCAGCGCAATGATTATTCTAGCAAATCAATTTGAGAGTGTCAACACTTTTTTCATTTTCATTCATTTTTATTCCACCTTTTTTACTTAGTCCGTTTTTCACCGGAAACAGGCGCAATCAGGCAGGGTTTGCAGATTGTTCCACCTTAATACAATGAAGCGTTATTTGCATGCCGTCACATTTTGAGTTCTTTTTGAGTTCTTTCTTAATTTTATTATTTCAGATTTCAAAAGTCACCTTTCGCCTCCTAATCTTTTTTAGACAAAAAGAGCTCTGCTATATCTATGTCCTCCGGTGTCGTAATCTTGATATTTTCATAGGACCCTCCCACCAGCTTTACCTTATGGCCGGTCAAGGTCTCTAAAACCATTGCATCGTCCGTTATCGCTACCCCCTTCTGCAGGAAATCCTCTTCCTGCTCCAGCAAAGCGGCATAAGCAGATTTAATTAAGGAAAATTCAAACACCTGAGGCGTTTGCACCATCCAAACCAACCTGCGGTTCGGCGTAGCTGCAATGCTGCCTTCCTCATCCGCTATCTTAATGGTATCCTTGACGGGCATGCCTGCCACACAGGCATTTTCCTCTCTCACGCAATTCAACAGACGGTTCAGCATATCCCGGGTAACCATAGGCCTTGCCCCATCGTGGATAAACACATATTTACAGTCCCTGATGCTTTGCAGGCCGATTGCCACCGAGTGATACCGTTCTTTGCCGCCTTCCACAATATGACTCACTTTATCAAAACCGTATTTTTCAACGATTTCCTTCCGGCAATAATCTGTCTCTCCTGCGCCGACCACAAGAATCATTTCATCTATAAAGCTTTCCTGAAAGCATTCTAGGGAATAATATACCACCGGCTTTTCCCCAATCAGCATGTATTGCTTTTTGGTGCTGCTTCCCATTCGCTTTCCACTTCCTGCCGCCAGCACAATGGCAGCCGTCCGCTCCTCTTTTTTCATCATTATGCACGTTCTCCCAGCTTCAAATTCGGTACCGCATTCAGGTCAAAGCCATGCCGCACTCCCTTAATATATTCATAATAAGCGGCGGCCCCGATCATCGCCGCATTGTCCGTGCAGTAAACAGGTGAAGGATGATAAAAGGCGATACCTTCTTTTCCACAGGCCGTTTCAAGAGCCTGCCGAAGTCCGCTGTTGGATGCCACTCCTCCGGCAATTGCAAACTTGTCATAGCCGTATTTTCGTACCGCAGTCATGGAATGCTCCACCAGAACATCCACTACTGCTTTCTGAAAAGAAGCCGCCACATCCTCTGTGACAATTTCCTCCCCCTTCATTTGACAGGAATTGAGATAATTCAGCACTGCCGATTTCAAGCCGCTGAAGCTGAAATCATATTCCGAGTCTGCCACCTTTGCTCTTGGAAAATGAATGGCATCCGCATTCCCTGCCTTAGCCGCCTTATCAATCTTAGGTCCTCCCGGGTAGCCCAGTCCAATAGCACGAGCCACCTTGTCAAAGGCTTCTCCCGCCGCATCATCTCTGGTTCGGCCGATGATCTCATATTCGCCGTAATCTTTCACTACCACCAGATGAGAATGTCCTCCTGAAACTACCAGGCAGACAAACGGAGGCTCCAAATCCTTATTTTCAATAAAATTGGCGCTGATATGCCCTTCTATGTGATGCACACCCACAAGCGGAATGCCGCTGGCAAAACTGATTGCCTTCGCCGCTGACACTCCCACAAGTAAAGCCCCAACTAATCCGGGGCCATAGGTTACAGCTATTGCGGTCATGTCGTGAAGCTCCATCCCTGCCTCGGAAAGCGCCTGCAAAATAACCTGATTGATCTTTTCAATATGTTTACGGGAAGCAATCTCCGGCACTACGCCGCCATATTCCGTATGCAGTGCAATCTGGGAATAAATCACATTGGAAAGCACTTCCCTGCCGTTTTTTACCACTGCAGCTGCCGTCTCATCGCAGGAGCTTTCTATTGCCAATATGTAAACATCCTTATCCATCAAAATTCACCTTTCTCCGTCCAAACCGGAATACATCAGTTCTGTGTTGGCTGTTCCTCATCCTCTGCCAGCATCCATCCATAAATTTTCCAGTGCCCCTGATCATCCTTTCGAAGCAGGAAAACCTCATTGGTCACCTCAAGCTGAGTGTCCTTTCGCAATGTAAAGCTACAATAAAGCTTTGCCCATCGGAAACCGTCCTGCTTAAACTCCTCCACATCCGTACTGGAGGGAAGATTATAACTGGACACCACAATTCCCTGTTCCTTAAAATTATCAATATCCCACTTAAGATCTTCCAGATACTGCTGCTGGGTCTTATTTGCCACGAGCTCATCATCATACAGTCCCTGTATCTGCATTGCCAGCTGTACAAACTCTTCTTCCGTGTATTCCTCGCAATAAAAGCACTGCATAAGCTCACCGTAATATTTCAACACTTCTCTCGGAGAAGGAGGATAATTGTTTTCCAAATTCCGCATCAGCGCTTCCTGCACTACTGTAACCTGTACTTCATCATTCTGGACATCATTGGCGTTTTTGTTGGATAAATAATAAAAATATCCGATCACGAGACACAGTAGAACAACCCCGACTAAAAATCCCTTTATATCAGCCCGACTGCGTTTTTTCTCTTTCTTCATTGTACTCCTCCTTTCCTCAATCTGAATGATTATCTCTTAATCCTCATCCCCAAACATTAATTCAATGCTTTTTCCGTCCTTGCAAACCTCCGTATTGGGAAAAATCTTCCTTACTGCCGGAAGGTACTCATCCGGTCTGTTCAGGGAAGGACTGTAATGTGTCAGCCACAGTTTCGGCACCTGTGCCCTTTTGGCCAGCTCTGCCGCCTCATAAAAGGTCATGTGTTTATTTTCTTTCGCCTTGGCCTTTTTGTCCGGTTCTCCATACATGCCCTCGCAGATAAATAAATCCGACCCGGCAGCATGCTTAACAATTCCCTCCGTGGGTCTGGTATCTGTGCAATAAGTTACCTTAAGTCCCTTTCTGGCAGTCCCTAACACCATTTCCGGCACAAGTGTCATTTCTTCTGTTTCTATTGTTTCTCCGCGCTGTAAGCGATTCCAATATTTCTTTTCAATCCCCAACGCGACAGCCCTGTCCACCTGAAATTTACCAATCCGGTCAATACATATACTGTATCCATAACAGGGAACATTATGGTTTACCTTAAAGGCTTCAATCCGAAATCCGTCAAACCGTATCACATGCTCTGCCTCTGAAAGCTCCAGACAATCAATGACAAAGGGAAGCTCGGGCGCAATCACTCTGAGAGATGCAACCACCTTGGAAAGCCCCTTTGGTCCCACCAAAAGCAGCGGCTCTGTCCGTTCCGCATTCCCCATTGTGAGAAGCATTCCCGGCAGTCCGCTGATATGATCTGCATGAAAGTGGGTAAAACAAATGACATCAATCGGTTTGGGGCTCCATCCCTTTTCCTTCATGGCAATTTGTGTTCCTTCCCCACAGTCAATTAATATGCTCTGTCCGTTATATCTGGCCATCATGGATGTCAAGTAGCGGTATGGGAGCGGCATCATACCTCCCGTTCCCAGCAAACAAATATCCAGCATAGTTCCTCCGTATCTGTGCTGTCCATTCCGCTTTTATCAAACAGGGCGTCATCTTAAAGCAATTCCTTAAGTTCCTCCTCTTCTACCGGAATGGCAAAACTTTTAATAAATTTATTGTAGCATTCCTCACACAAATCAAATGAATGCTTTATTCCATCTCTTTTACTGAAATAACCAAATTGGCAATCTCCATGATAACAGCCTTCTGTAATAATGCCGTTTTCCACCGTCAGTTCCTTTTTGCATTTATTGCAAATTACTGCAGCAAGCTCCTGCTTATTTTCATCCATATAAATTCTCATGGTCTTATCCTCCTTTAATGTGTTGAAAGCTTATTCTCCCCACTAAACGCTTTCCTTCCTTACCTTATTATACATAAAAGAAAAATAAGAAACAGTGGTAATTCTTCCATGCTCTGCCTATCTTTTCCACATAATCAGAGCATTTTCCTTAGGCCTGTCATAAAAACCTGGCCTTATCCCTTCCCCCTTAAATCCCAGACTTTCATATAAATGAATTGCCGGCAAATTACTGCACCGCACTTCCAGAGTGCAGTCACCAATTCCGTTTTGGGAAGCCTCATTTAACATATATTCCAACATTTTGCGGGCAATTCCTTTTTGTCTGTACGGGGCATCCACCACCACATTGGTAATTTCCCCTTCTCCTGAAAGATTCCTGATGCCGCAGCACCCGACAATTTCACCGCCGGTTTCCGCCACATAATAATATGCATAATCGGCTTCCACCATTTCCAGAAAATCCTCCGCTGACCACGGCATGGAAAAAGCCTCACTCTCTATCCGGCTAGCAGCCGCCACATCTTCCGCTTCCATCGGTCTAATGTTCAGATCCATTTTCCTTTTCCCTTTTCTCCCGCTCCGCCTGTGACAGTCTTAAATACTCGGGTGCATGACTTCCTGCATCCGTAACCTTACCCTCTCTCAGATACCGGAAAGCCAGCATACCAAAGGCTGATGCTCTCTGGCGGTTCATATGGGCCGGTGCAAAGCTATAGGGTACCTTCATAAGCTCTGCAAGTTTTCCTGCATAAACCGGAACCCCGTCGCCCAGAAAAATCACTTCCCTGCCCAGCTCATTTAACCGATCCGCAAGTTCGTCAACGGCCACCGCACACTGCGCAAGCACACTGCGAAGTTCAAAAGAAAAGGAACCGTTTTCTGCAAAAGATGCATCTCTATTTATTTTAACATATTCATATATTCCTGTGTAAACCTGATTTCTTCTGGCATCCATCATCGGGCAGACCAGCTTGTCCGTTCCATACAGATTACATGCCAATCCATCCAATGTCGGTATCTCCACCAGCGGCACGTTCATGGCAAGTCCCAAGCCCTTAGCCGTGGCTGAACCTATTCTTAATCCGGTAAAGGACCCCGGCCCTTTTGAAATTGCAATGGCATCTACCGTACTTAAATCCAGCTCCACCATCCTTTTCAGTTCATCCAGCATGGGAAGCAGCGTCTGAGAATGGGTCTTTTTGTATTGTACGTTATACTCTCCTATGAGAATATCATCCTCCACAATGGCAACCGACGCCACCAGGCCGGAGCTGTCAATCGCAATTATTTTCATGGTTTCGCTCCTCAATTATGATTTTTCTGTAGTCAAATCCCTTCTCTAAATCCTTGGAGATGGTAATTCCGGTATAGCGATCCGGAAGGATTTCTTCTATTAAATTCGCCCACTCAATCAGACAAATCCCATTTCCATAAAAACAATCCTCGTAACCGATCTCATCCATTTCCGAAATGTCTCCGATTCGATAGACGTCAAAATGATAAAAGGGACATCTTCCTTCCTCATAAACCTGCATAATCGTAAAGGTAGGGCTGTTCACCGGCTCCGTAATGCCAAGGCCTGCTGCCATTCCCTGTGTAAAAACGGTCTTACCCACTCCCAAATCTCCAATCAGGGTAAAAACCTGCCCCGGCAGCGCCTTTTCTCCTATTTTCTTTCCAAGCCGAAAGGTATCCTCCGGGCTAAAGCTTTCAAAAATTTCTTCCTTCATATCATCATGCCTTTCCCACGCATCAACTGCTGATCAGCTGCGGATTTTTACCTTTTTGGGCGGCATATGCGTAGAAATCATCCGTATCACTGCAGCCGTATTTTCCTGTAAATCCTTTTTGGGAAAAATAGAAGCATTCACTCTGGATGTATATACAATCAGGCTCCGGGGAGTAGATACCGCTTTAAACATGTCCTCCCACTTTTGGCTCTGTGTCTCTCCGTTTTGGGAAACTTCAATCCCCTCTTCTGTCATTTTATAATGAAGGGGCGTCTTAAATGCCGGGTTTGCCAAATACTGCTGTCTGGATTTAATAAACAATGTCCACGGAAGATAAAGAAGAATAATAAGTCCCGCAATCAGACTCAGGATGCCGGCGCCCATAAAAAACGCCGTCACAAGCAGCGCTCCCACCACCGCTCCGATTAACCCGGATGGGCTGGTATAGGTATGAAACAGCATATAGTCATATAATGCTCCGGGTGTTATTTTCACATCAAACTCCACTTCCATAATTACTCATACCTTCCTGTCATACTTATTCCAAAGTGAAAAGGAACTGCCGGCGGCAGTTCCCATGTCTTCCACTCTTCTTAATATTATACTAAAAAACAAATAAAGTGCAACCGCAAAAAAAGCCTCATACGGTTCAGATACTGCTTAAGCAGGCATAAAGAAATTATTCGTGCCGCAGCGCTTCGATAGGACTGAGCTTTGCTGCCTTCTTTGCCGGGTAGATACCAAAGAAAATACCCACGCCGCAGGAAAACAAAGATGCAGAGAAAATTGTTCCAATGCCGACCTCCGGAGTTAATCCAAAAAGCGCTCCCACACCTGCAGCTCCCAATATGCCAAGAATAATACCAATCAGGCCTCCCAAAAGTGTGATGATGCCTGCTTCTGCAAGAAATTGTAAGAGTACAGAGCCCGTTCTTGCTCCCAACGCTTTTCTTATACCAATCTCTCTGGTTCTTTCCGTAACGGACACCAACATAATATTCATAACGCCAATACCGCCTACCAAAAGCGAAATAGCCGCCACAAAGGAAATAAATATGGTGATAAAGCCAAGAATGGTATCATACTGCTCCGTATAATCCGCAAAGCTTTCCATCATAATCTGATTTTCTCCCCGGACATTATGTCTGCTTTCCAGCAAAGCAAGAGTTTTCGATGCAATTTCCGATGAGTATTCCGCAGACTCTGCTATTACGTAAAACTGATCTATTTCATCGATATAGTAGCCTAATTTATTGGCCATAAAGGTAAGGGGCACTTCCGCTTGTATGGTAGTGTCTCCTCCATAACTCATACTCACCAGTACGGATGCACTATCCGCACGAATTCCAACTATTCTAAGTTCCTGTGTAATTCCCCAGAAGGTAGCGTCAAATGTCATCCCGATTACATCAGTAGTTCCAAAAAGCGCCACCGCACTGCTTTCATTAATAACACACACGTTATTTGCGCTGTCATAATCATTCTGTGTAAAATACTTTCCCTTAATGATCGAATCGGAGGAAGTGTATTGAAGCCCTACGCTGCCGCCCAGCATTCTGATATCAAAATCTCCCTTTGGTCCTTCTGCTGTTCCCCAGCTGTAAAATTGAGACGTAACTCCTTTTACATGCTCTATCTGCTCCTGAATTGCATCAAAATCCGATTGATCGAAGGTAACGGTCGTGTCCTTACGAGTCGTGTCAACATAAAATGCTATCTGACCGCCTGCAAAGGCATCCAATTCCGAATTAACCTTCTCCCTGACTCCATTGCCAATGGCAATAACCATAATAACGGAGGAAATACCAATGATGATACCCAGCATAGTCAGGATCGAGCGTCCCTTATTACTTCTAATGTTCATCAGGGCAATTTTAATGTATTCCCAAATCTGTGCCATATTCAGCCTCCGTTCTGCTTACTGCTGAGGCATTGCCATTACAGACATGCCCTCCTGAAGATCGGCTGTCACATCTGTCACAATCTGCTCTCCTTCACTGATACCCTCAAGCACCTGAACCATAGTATCTGAAGAAATGCCGGTAACAATAGGTTGCTTGGTAAGAATGCCGTTTTCATCAACCACATAGACAAACTCACCGTCCACATCCACGTTTACTGCTCCTACCGGTATCAGAATCGCATTTTCAGCCTTAGCGGTGCCAATGACAACCTTTGCCTCCACGCCTAATATGACATCACTGTCAGGATTAGTAATTTTAATTTCTGCGCCTACTACGGCAGCACCACTGCTATTCTTTTCCGCCATCTTATTAATCTTAGATACCTTGCCCTGATATTCCTTGCTTCCGATGGTGACTGCAGCTTCCTGCCCAACCGATATTTTATCCAGATCGTACTTGGTTACATATATTTTAACCATAACATCCTCGGTGCTCTCCAGCTTAAGAAGGGAACCTCCCGCCGCCACGCTTCCGCCCTCTACGGCATTCACTTCCGTAACAACACCGTCAAATTCAGCTACAATGCCGCCTTCCGCAGCTTCCAGATTTTCCAGGGAATCGGACGCTTCTATTTCCTTGGTCTGGTTGGTTGCTTCAAGCTCCTGCCTGGCTCCTGCAGTCATTTTACCTGCCTCGGCAGAACTTTTCTGGGATTTCATTTCAGAGCGGTATTCCTTATAATCGGACAGCATCTTGTTATAAACCTCCAGTTCATCCTGCCATCCTTTGATTTCTTTATTGTTTTGCTGCTCATAGGAATTGAGCTGAACAAGCTTTTGAAGGTTCAGGTACTCCTCGGAATCCGGCTGTTCCTGCCAGTCTAAAAGAGAAATCTGGAGCAGCGCTCCTTCATAGGCAAGATCGCTTTGCTTCTTTGCAATTTTGTTTTCCAGACCCTTTATGTAAGCTTCTGTATCCGCAATCTGCTGGTCAAGCACGTCAAGATTGATATTTGCCTCGTTTAAATCTCCCAGCTTTTCATTGTTGCTTTGAATGGAATTCTGGTAGCTTCCCTCCGCAGACTGTACGGACAGCTGCGCCAGTTCCTTTTCTCTTGCAAGTGCATCCTGATCGTAAGAAATTAATACATCCCCCGCCTGTACGGCATCTCCTGCCTGCACCGACACATCACTGATCTTTACGTTTACATCCGAAAAGTAGTTTTTGGTTTCCAGAGTAGTCACCGTTCCACTTGTATTGATGGTCTGCTCAATCTCGCCGGTCTGCGCAAGAGTAGTTGATACAACCGCCTGTACGTTACTGCTGCCTAAGACATTCATCAAAACAAAAAGCACGATAACCACACCCACTATGCTGCATATAATAATTCTCCTGCGTTTCTTTTTGGCTGCCTTATCCAACGGCTTCTTTTCCTTTTTTTCCTTCTTTGACATTTTCTCCTCCATTCCGAAGCGTTCTTTACAGGAACGCTCCCCTCCTTTATCAAAATTCCATTTATATTTCTTTATCGTTAATAATGTCATCCACGATTTTACCGTCCATAATGCGGATGATTCTCTTTGCCCTTGCAGCAATGTCATTATCATGAGTAATCAGTATAACAGTTCTCCCGTCGGCATGAAGCGCTTTCAAAATTTCCATGATTTCCTTGGTGGAACCGGAATCCAGATTTCCCGTAGGTTCATCAGCCAGAATAACCGGCGGCGCCTGTGCAATCGCTCTGGCAATGGCCACTCTCTGCTGCTGTCCTCCCGACATCTCGGAGGGCTTATGCTCCATTCTTTCCTTCAAGCCCACCTTCTCCAATGCAGTCTCAGCCAAGCGAATTCTTTCCTTCTTAGCCACCCCGCGATAAATCAGCGGAAGCTCCACATTTTCAATGGCTGTAAGACCGGCTATCAAATTAAAGCCCTGAAAAATAAATCCTATCTCCCTGTTCCTGATATCCGACAGTTCATCGTCCGCAAGGTCGGATACATCCTGTCCGTTTAATATGTATGCTCCGCTGGTCGGAACATCCAAACACCCCAGCATATTCATCAGAGTAGATTTGCCGGAACCGGATTGACCGATAATGGCCACAAATTCATTTTGATTAATTTTCAAATCCACATGATCCAGTGCCCGGACCTCATTCTCACCGGGATTATATATCTTGCACATATCCCGAATTTCAATCAGTTCTCCCATGCTTCCTCACATTCCGCCGTTGCTGCGGCTCAATCATCTGTACTATTGTATTATATTACTAATACAATAATTGTCAATACCCAATTTTTTATATCTGTTCTATTGTCCCAACTAAAAAGTATAACGAATTATATGACGTAAATATTTCAAATTCCCATATAAAAAACTTAATTTTTTCTAAAGAACTGCTACAAGAAATACCAAAAACCCTGCACAGGAGTTTTCCATATGCAGGGTTCTCTAGAACTTTCATCTTAATCTGTTATTGTACTGCTTTATTTGACAGTTTCCACCTTTTCCGCAGCATTCTTTACCTTACCGACTGTTCCCGCTTTCAAAATAGGGCTGAGCCTTTTGTATACCAAAAGGGTGACAATGGATACACTGGAGCCTTTCAGCAGATTTAAAGGGGCTACCGCAAAAATCACCAGTGTGGCTACACTGTTAATGCTTCCATTGACCTTTGTGCCCATTTCCACAATTACCTCCAGCGGCATTCCATACAGTGACGCAAATGCAGGCAGAAGATAAACTGCATTAAACAGGGTTCCAAACACACTCATAATCAGCGTACCGGTTACTGAAGCCAAAATGGCATTCTTCTTGGTCTTCTTAAACATATAAATGATAGAAGCAGGAAGGATAAAGCTGCATCCGATTACAAAATCGGCCAGATCTCCGACAAAAGCCGTACTGGTTCCCTTTATTAAGAGCTTTAATAAAATCTTACAGAACTCAATCATGACTCCTGCTACCGGTCCAAAGGCAAAGGTTCCTATCAGTACAGGTATTTCACTGAAGTCCAGCTCATAGAAGGACGGTGCAAAAGGCACAGGAAATTCAAACATCTTAAGCACTGTTGAAATTGCCGCAAACACACCGATCATTGCAATCTTTCTGGTGGAAAGTACTCTTTCCGTATCGCCGTCTCTCTTCTTAATAAGCTTTTCCGCCAGATAGGCAATGGCAAAAAGCGCCACCGCAATCCCCACACATACCAGAACAAACACTACATTGTCCTTTACACTTGTCCATAATCCGTTACCCATTTTAACTGTTCTCCTTTCAATTTCCCGGAAAAAGTTCTACCGAAAAAAACCCCGGATTAATATCCGGGGTAACATTTACTGCAAACAGGAAACACGTTTCCGTAGTGAAACCTATGCAAAACAAAAAAACTGCTTTACTTTTGCAATTTCTTCTCTCATCCAGACTTTACTGTCGGTTTTGGAATTTCACCAAATCAGCCA
>CAYMUW010000065.1:0-11060 GCA_964393865.1 uncultured Lachnospiraceae bacterium | reverse complement strand
CAAAAAAACGGAAAACTCCAAGTTTGCATTGAAACTTAAAGTTTTCCGTTTTCATTGCTTTGCATCCAAGATTTGTCCTAGTATTCCTTTGACACATCCACCAGATCATACATTTCCCTAAAAGTCTGCAAATCCTTCTCTCCCTTAATCAGCATCACTTCCTGAAATTTTCCTGTGTGAATATCCTTAAATCCTGCAACCTGCTCACCTGTACATATGCTGCACTTGATAACCGGTTTTTGGTTTTCCTTATCATACTCCTGTTTCAGATTTTTCTTTTTTCCAAACATGCTTATTACCCCTGATAAATAGTTGCTGAAACCTTCCCGAAACTCATAACACTGCCATATCCATTGCCAATGTAAAGTATTTTATCTGGGTGTCCCATTCCTGTTCCGTCCCCAGCAGCTCGTTACTCCACTCTTCCATACCAAGACAGTCACTGGCAAACAAAAAGGCTCGTAACGATAAATGATGATAATCACAAACTGCCTGCACTCCCGCCAGTTCCATTTCTACGCAAATACAGCCCTCCTGTCTTAATTTTTCAGCCTTTCATCTCAATATAGTCGTCAGCAGCCAGATAATAATAAGACAGACCTTCGTCCCGATAGGCATGTGTGGGAATAATCAGCTTTCCACAGGTCATCTGAGCATCCAGGGTTCCGCAGGAACCAAAGATTATATAATTTGTACATCCTGTCAGGCAACGGGCTTCCTCCAGGCAGGTGGCTGCACCTGAGGATGAAACTAATGTCATATAAAGAACAACCTTTTTCCCATTCCATTCTGTCAAATAAACAGGATGGTTTCCATTACAACATCCAATCTCAGCTATTTTTTCACATTTTAAATGTGAGAGCGCCCACTCTATTACCTTATAGGAAAATGTGATAACACATACGTCACATCATGAAGCAGCTTTTTCTCTGTCAATAATATTTATCATAAAAAATCTTTTACAAAAGTCTTTACTAATTATTAGTTTTTTATATATGGCAATTGTTTCTGTTTCTTCTCTTTTCTATGATATTCTATATCAATGATACTGTATCATTGATATTGCATCATTACAACCGACTCAATATCATCCGTAAAAGGAAACATATCCACCGCAGCTGCCCTTCTCATGCGGTACCCCTTAGCGCATAAATACTTCAGATCTCTTGCCAGCGTTTCCGGGTTGCAGGATACATATACCACCTTTTGCGGTTTCAGCTTCACCAGCGCAGACAGAAATTTTTCACTGCTTCCGCTGCGGGGCGGGTCCATCAAAACCACATCCACCTTCTCTCCTTCCTGCGCCATATCCGCCATAAAATCTCCTGCATCCGCCTTCCAAAACCGGATATTGGAAATTTTATTCTTTTTTGCCCCTTCTATCGCATCCTTAACTGCGTCCTGATTCAGCTCCACGCCCAACACACTGCATGCTTTGAAGGCTGCAATCATACCGATCGTTCCGGTTCCGCAATAGGCATCCAGCACCCGCTCTTTTCCGGTTAAGGCGGCATACTCCAGCGCCTTTTTGTACAGCACTTCTGCCTGAGGCGGATTGACCTGATAAAAGGATTTTGGTGAAATTTTAAATCTCATACCGCACAGTTCGTCTTCTATATATCCGGGACCGTAAATAACCTGCTGACGCTGACCAAGCACCATACTTGTTTTTTTGTCATTCACGTTGATTACCACGGTGGTTATCTCCGGATGCTTTTTTAACAGCGCTTTCACAAAATTGTTTTTGGAAGGTAAAATAGGAGAGCTTAAGACAAGAACTACCATAATTTGTCCTGTCCTATATCCCGTTCTTATCAAAACATGCCGAAGCAGCCCATAGCCGGTATCCTCATCATAGGTTTTGATCCTAAAAGACTTTAGCATTCCTCTGATAGCACCTATAATTGCATCCGCTTTCTCGTTTTCCAGAAGACAGTCCTCTACCGGTACAATCCTATGGGTGCCTGTCTGATAAACACCTGAAATAATATTTCCCTGCCGGTCTCTTCCAAAGGCTGCATGAACCTTACATCTGTAATGCTTCGGATTTTCCATGCCTATGATCTGCTCCAGCCTGCCATAGGGTTTTAAAAGTCCGGAAACCTGCTCCTTTTTCCAGGCCAGCTGTTTCCCATAGTCCATATGCAAGAGCTGGCAGCCGCCGCATTTATCAGATACAGGGCATATACTTTCTTTCTCTTTTCGACTCATGGTTCCTCCCACTGAAAAGAAAGTCCCAGGTAACTTACCCAGGACTCACATTTAACTTTCCATACATTTCTTCAACTTAACCGACTCTATTCCCCGAACCAACTCGGTTGCCTTCTCTACGTCCGCCTCATTGATGCGGATCGTAAATGTATTTTTTTCTTTTTGCTTATCTCCTGCAAACAGCCTTGAGACAAATGACCGATCCTGCCATTCAATATAGTAGGATATACGATTTTTAAGAAAGAGCTTTTCCAGCTTTTCCTTTCCCTCAAGACTGTATACCCTGCAAAAAGGTACCTCCCTGTTAAATACCTGATCGTCAAACACCAATGATGTCATTTCTTATCTCCCCTAACACTCGAATTATGTTAACTATGTATATTATAATCCATAATTCACACCCATTCAACAAAAAAATGAAAAAAATAACTCATTCCAGTGTTTCACAATTACAGTAACGTTATTTTTGTAGATAATTCCCATAACGGCTTTTGCTGTTCATACTGCTGATTCAGCCAGTCCGCCGCCTCCATAACTCCTTCATCCGAAAACGGAAACTCTGCCCGCTGCTTTTTTTCCTCCTCTGTCTTGGCAAAACAATAAGGCTCCGGCCAGATAATTACCTCCAGCTTATCCTGATCCTCCGTTTTTTTCTTACGCAGCATATACCTCATGCCATTCATGCTGGCAGTATATTCTTCCTTTTTGACATAATTAAGAACATGAAACTTTTCCCTGTCTATCATCGGCTCCCGGCCTGTTCCTTTCACAAAATTTATTTCTTTTTGTGGCTGTTAAAATAATTGACCAGTCCCTCCAGCGAATGAATCAAAATTCCCGCCTCATGCTGATTAAACTGTCCCATAGCAGCCTTAATCATTTCCTCGTGGAAACGCTGATGATGTTCATATGCCCTTTGCCCTCTTTCAGTCAGGGAAAGAAGAACTACTCTCTTGTCCTCATCACTTCTCTCGCGAAGCACATACCCTGTACGGGTCAGTCTGTCAACGGACTTTGTGAGAGTACCCATTGTAACCGAAAGTTTCTTGGCTACTACGGAACTGGGGCTCGGTTCTCCGCAGCCGACAGCCTCTATCACATGCATGTCATTCATGGTAATGTCAACGAATTCCCCGGTAATAAGAGCATCCTGCTCAATATTCATAATGTCCCTGAAAAGGGTAACAAGTAATGTATTCAGTGTCTTATCCGCTTCCATATCTTCTCCGTCACTATGTGTTAAAAGCCATATTTACCATGTTAAAACCGCTGCCGTCCAGGTAAGGCCGGCGCCAAAGCCAGCCAGCACAATCCGATCTCCTTTTTGCAATTTGCCGCTTTTATTGACATGATCTAACAAAACAGGCACGCTTGCTGCTGATATATTACCACATTTTTGTAAATTTGTGGGAAATTTTTCAATAGGCTGCCCCAGCTTTTTGGCTACAGCCTCTATAATTCTTATATTTGCCTGATGCAGCAAAAAATATTTAATTTCACCGGCATCTGTTTCCGCTTTTTCCAATACCTGCGTGATGGAAGCAGGCACTGTCTTCACCGCAAAACGATACACCGCCTGACCGTCCATCTTCGTATAATCCAGATCTGTGGGATTTTTAACGAAGGGATTATTCACCGGTCTGTTCTGACAGATAAGCGCTTCGCCTCGTCCGCCGTCTGATCCCTGCACCAATCCCATAATTCCTTTTTCATCCTTTTTCACAATGGCGGCTCCGGCTCCGTCTCCAAACAGGACACAGGTACTCCTGTCATTCCAATCCATCATTTTGGAAAGCGTTTCCGCTCCGATAATCAAAGCTGTTTTGGCCATTCCCGCCGCAAAGTATGCTTCCGCAATGGAAAGTCCAAAAAGAAAACCGGCACATGCCGCATTCACATCAAAGGCAATGGCATTTTCTGCCGAAACAGCACTCTGCACCTGGCATGCCAAGGAGGGGAAGCACATATCACCGGATACGGTTCCGGCAATAATCAAATCAATTTCCTGTGCATCGACGCCTGCATCCTCCATGGCAGCTTTCGCTGCCGAAACAGCCATGGAAGCGGTAGTCTCCTCCACCGCAATATGTCTTTCCTCTATCCCTGTTCTGCTTCTGATCCACTCATCCGTGGTGTCCATCAATTCCTCCAGCTTTTGATTACTGACGCACAAACCCGGAAGGGCACTTCCTGTTCCCACTATTCTTGCCGGCATATTTACCTCCATTCCCAAACGTAAAAATCACAAAACCTTTTAAAATTTTCTAAAGCGTTCATAACGCTGCGCTGCAATTTGTTCTCCGTCCATTCCGTCGAATTTTCGTAAGAATTCTACCATATGACTCTTCATATAACCGGCAATATCCCTTACGGTTTCCTCCCCTGCACTGCCATATTCGGGAATGATTCTCTCTATGACCTGAAGATGCTTTAAATCCCCTGCCGTAATTCCCATAACCTGTGCTGCCTCACTGGCACGTTTTCCATCCTTCCACAAAATGGAGGCAAAGCCTTCCGGGGAAAGAATGGAATAAGTGGAATTTTCCAGCATCCAAACCTCGTTTCCTACGGCCAGAGCCAGTGCTCCTCCGCTTCCGCCTTCGCCGATCACAATAGACAGAACCGGCACCTTGACTGCCGACATTTCAAACAGGTTTCTGGCTATGGCCTCTCCCTGTCCGTGCTCCTCCGCTTCCATTCCCGGATATGCGCCTGAGGTATTGATCAGACAGATAATCGGACGATGGAACTTTTCTGCCTGCTCCATAAGGCGCAAAGCCTTTCTGTAGCCCTCCGGGGAGGTCATGCCGTAATTTCGGTACGCACATTCCCTGGCGTCATTTCCCTTTTGTACACCGATCACCGTCACGGGCTGACCGTAAAGCCATGCTATTCCGCCTACAATGGTCTTATCGTCACGAAAGCTTCTGTCTCCGTGAAGCTCCATGAAATCATCAAAGATATAATCAATATAAGTAAGCGCCGAAGGCCTTTCAATGCTTCTTGCCTCCTTCACCTTCTCCCATGCGGTTTTCAACGGTGCCTTAGCCAGCCTTTCCCTTCCGGTCTCCGTGGGACGAAATTTCTCTACTTCTTCTGTGAAGGTGCTGAAATTCTTATTTTCCGCAGAAACTCTGTGAGAATGTACAATCTGATACAGCACCGGCTTTAACTCATCTCTCTCGACAATGCGGTCCACAAAACCGTGCTCTAACTGGAACTCCGCTCTCTGAAAGCCTTTCGGCAGCTTTTGGCCTATGGTCTGTTCTATGACTCTGGGCCCTGCAAATCCAATCAACGCCCCCGGCTCTGCCAGCGTAATGTCTCCCAGCATGGCAAAGCTGGCCGTTACGCCGCCGGTTGTGGGATCGGTAAGCACTGCCACATACAAAAGCCCCTGATCGGAATGCTTTTTCAGTGCCGCAGAGGTCTTGGCCATCTGCATCAGCGAAATGATTCCTTCCTGCATTCTGGCTCCGCCGGAGCAGCAAAAAAGGATCACCGGAAGCTTTTCCGCTGTGGCTCTTTCTATGGCGCTGGTAAGCTTTTCTCCTACCACATGCCCCATACTTCCCATTAGGAAACGGGAATCACAGACTCCCAGGCATACCTTTTCACCGAAAATCTCTCCCAGACCTACCGTTACACCCTCATGCAGCCCTGTCTTTTCCTTTACATCCCGCAGCTTTTCCTCATACCCCGGGAAATTAAGGGGATTGCTGACCGGCATATCTTCCAGCCAGGGCACAAAGCTGTCCTTATCGCATACCATACGGATTCTGTTTTTGGTCCTTACCCGAAAATAGCTTCCGCATTCCGTACAGATATAGCTGTTAATCACAACATCGGCCCTGTTTAACTCTTTTCCGCAATCCGGGCAGACAATGATCTGCTCCTTAGCCTTATCCTGCCCGCCATCCTTCTCCCCGCGAAGCAGACTCTTTAGCTTTTCCGGTGTCTCTTTTAAGGCTTCGGCGCCCTTCAAATGTATATATTTTTCTTTCCGAAATAATCCCGACATTTTCTGCCTCCAAAGTGTCCGTCACTGACAATTTCTATGAAATAGCAAAGGTCAACTCAGCCTGTACCGCTATCTGGCCATCCACCGTAGCAGTGGCTTTTCCGATACCGATACTTCCCTTCTGCTTGATAATTTCCGTTTCCAGCATCAGCACATCTCCCGGTACCACCTTCCGCTTAAATCTGGCAGATGAAATGGCCGCAAAATAAGCGGTTTTCCCTTTATTCTCCTCCACGCTTAAAATTGCCACTGCGCCGGCCTGTGCAAGAGCTTCTATAATAAGCACCCCCGGCATCACCGGTTCACCGGGAAAATGTCCCTGAAAATAGGGCTCATTATAAGAAACACATTTTTTCGCTACAGCACGGATACCGGGCGTAAGCTCCTCTATGGTGTCAAGCAGCATAAAGGGCTGCCTGTGCGGAATAATTTCTATGATTTCCTTTGCAGATAATAAAGACATAGCTGCCTCCTTTTGGTTAACATAATATATTTATATCAGTAATTCTTTTTCATGCTTCTAACATTATTCTTTGTACTGTCCGATCAGGATACTTGCATTGTGACCGCCAAAACCAAGGGAATTACTTAGTGCATAAGGAATTTCCTCATCATAGGACTCCCTGCAATAATCCAGATCCATCTCCCCATCCGGTGTCTCATATCCCACCGTCTTATGGATAAAACCAGCCTCCATCTGTTTTACACAGGCCACAAATTCAATTGCCCCCGCCGCACCTAACAGATGTCCTACCATGGACTTGGTTGAATTTACATGAATCTTTGACGCATGTCCCCCAAAGGCCTTCTTGATGGCTCTGGTCTCAAAAAGATCATTATGGTGAGTACCCGTTCCATGAGCATTTATATAGGTAAGCGCCTCCGACGAAACGCCTCCGTCTCTCAGGGCAAAAAGCATTGCATTGGCTGCTCCCATTCCGTCCTCCGCCGGGGAGGTAATGTGATAAGCATCGCTGGTGCTTCCGTAGCCCAGCACCTCTGCATAGATGTGTGCCCCTCTCTTTTTTGCATGCTCAAGCTCCTCCAAAATCACAATGCCGGAGCCTTCTCCCATGACAAAGCCACTGCGGTTCTTATCAAAGGGAAGGGAACATTTATCGGGATCATCCACGTTAGACAAGGCCGTCAGCGCACAAAATCCGCCTATGCCAAGAGGGGTAACGGAGCTTTCCGTTCCTCCTGCCACGAACACATCCGCTTCACCGTATTGAATACTTCGAAAAGCCTCACCGATGGAGTGGGTTCCTGTGGCACAGGCTGTAACCACGTTAATGCTTTTTCCCTTAAGGCCAAACTGAATAGACACATTTCCTGCCGCCATATTGGAGATCATAAGCGGCACCATCAGCGGATTAATCTTGGAAGGTCCTCTGTTTACCAGCTTGTCATACTCTCTTTCCATAGCCTGAAGACTTCCTATTCCCGATCCCACTGCGCAGCCAACACGATAAGGATCTTCCTCTTCCATGTTAAGCTTCGCATCCAAAAGCGCCTCCTTTGCCGCAGCAACGGCATACTGGCTGAAAAGCTCCATGCGCTTGGCAGCCTTGAAGTCCATGTAATCCTTTCCTTCAAAGCCCTTTACCTCTGCGGCAATATGACATTTATAATCGGTACTGTCAAATTTACTGATGGTTCCGAAACCGTGTCTGCCCTCTTTCAATGCCTGAAAAAATTCTTCCACATTCAATCCCACGGGAGTAATGGCTCCCATGCCGGTCACTACCACTCGTCTGCTCATCTTACGCTGCTCTCCCTTCTAGCTTCACCCTTTTTGTTACACTGCCATACCGCCATCCACGGAAATTACCTGTCCGGTGATATAATCCGCTTCCTCAGAGGCAAGAAATGCCACTACTCCTGCCACTTCTTTGGCTGTTCCTGTTCTCTTTAATAAAATTTGTTCCTTCATGGCCTCTCTGACAGAGTCCGATAATACTTCCGTCATTTCCGTCTCGATAAAGCCGGGAGCTACTGCATTTACGGTAATCCCACGGCTTCCAAGCTCCCTTGCCGCACTCTTGGTAAGACCGATAATTCCTGCCTTGGAAGCACAGTAATTGGCCTGCCCTGCGTTTCCCATCACTCCCGTTACGGAAGAAATATTGATGATTTTTCCACCCTTCTGCTTTAAAAGCTGCCTGGAAAGGTGCTTCATGGTATTAAAGCATCCCTTTAAATTGACGTCAATTACCTTGTCAAAATCTTCCTCCGACATTTTCATCAGCAGATTATCTCTGGTAATACCAGCATTGTTCACCAAAATATCAATATGTCCGTATTCCTTAATCAGGGACGCAATCATTTCCCCGCAGGCAGTAAAATCCGCCACATTGCATCCGTAGCTGACTGCATTTCCTCCCGCAGCTTTAATTGCATCCACGGTCAGCTGTGCCTTTTCCTTTGAACCGTTATAATTTACAATCACAGAAGCGCCCTTTTCGGCTAATGTAAGAGCAATCTCTCTTCCGATTCCTCTGGCTGCGCCGGTGACCAGCGCCACTTTCCCGTTAAGCATTCTTAAGCACCTCCACTACCCTGGAAAGATCCTCATATTTATCAATGTTTAAAACAGTCACTTCCCGGTTGATCTTCTTAACAAAGCTGCTTAAGGTTTTTCCCGGTCCTATTTCCACAAAGGTATCTATACCGTCTGCCAGCATTCTTTCCACTGATTGCTGCCATCTCACCGGGGAGGAAATCTGCTTTTTCAAAAGCTCTCTGACAGGCTCCGCCTCTGTTACATAATCCGCTGTCAAATTTGCCACATAGGGAATTTTCGGCTTCATAACCTGAACCTTTTCCAAATCTCTGGCCAGCCTTTCCCCTGCATCTGTAAGCATCTGTGAATGAAAAGGACCGCTGACCTTTAAGGGAACCACTCTTTTTGCTCCCTTTTCCTTTAAGGCTTCTCCTGCTCTTTCGACTGCATCCGCTTCTCCGGTAATAACAATCTGCCCGGGACAATTATAGTTTGCAATAGAAACAATTCCCGGTGTTTCTTCACACACTTGCTCAATCACCGCACTGTCAAGTCCCAGTACTGCTGCCATTCCGCCGCCAGTGGGAACCGCTTCCTGCATATAAACGCCTCTTCGCCTGACAATGTCAAAAGCATCCTCCGCTCTCATGGCTCCTGTGGCAACAATGGCACTGTATTCTCCAAGGCTTAAGCCTGCCGCTGCCTGAGCATGGATTCCTTTTTCCTGCAGCACCTTCAGGATTGCCACCTCACATGTTACCATAGCAATTTGCGTGAACTCTGTAATATCCAGCCTGTCATTTTCTTCAAAACAAAGCGCTGCGATATTCATTCCTGTAATATGGCCCGCCTTGTCAAATATTTCCCTGGCTGTTTCTTCGTTCTCGTAAAAGTCCTTTCCCATACCTATGTACTGGGCTCCCTGACCGGGAAACATAAATGCAATCTTACTCATACCCTCTTCTTTATTCCTTTCTGCCAAGCAGTGCCTGTGCCTGCTGCATGATCTCCTCAATCATCTCCTTACAGGTCTGCTCTTCCTTCACAAGACCTGCAATCTGGCCTGCCATCAAAGTACCGTTTACAACATCACCCTCCACCACTGCCTTGCGCAGAGAGCCCAGAGTGAGATGCTCCAGCTCTTCAAAGGAAGAGCCTTCCTTTTCCAGTCTTAAATATTCTCTGGTCATAGGATTGCGAAGCTGACGAACCGGATGACCATGACTCATTCCCGTCACCTCCGAATCGATATCCTTCGCTGCCAAAACCCTCTTTTTATAATTGTCATGTACAATGGACTCTTTTGCCACTACAAAACGGGTTCCCATCTGCACCGCTTCCGCGCCAAGCATAAGCGCTGCCGCAAAGCCTCTTCCGTCTGCGATTCCTCCCGCCGCAATTACCGGAATACTTACCGCATCAACAACCTGAGGAACCAGCGCCATGGTGGTGGCTGCTCCAATATGACCGCCGGACTCCATGCCTTCAGCTATCACTGCATCCGCACCTGCACGCTGCATCATTTTTGCCATTGCCACGCTGGCCACTACTGGAATCACCTTTACTCCCGCTTCCTTCCAGGCAGCCATATATTTTCCGGGGTTTCCTGCACCGGTGGTCACCACCTTTACCCCTTCCTCTACAATAACCTGTGCAATTGCATCTGCTTCCGGATTCATAAGCATCAGATTAACTCCAAAGGGATTGTCAGTAGCTGCTTTTACCTGTCTGATCTGGTCTCTCACAAATTCCGCAGGCGCTCCGCCGGCACCGATAATTCCCAAGGCTCCGGCTTTTGAAACAGCCGCTGCCAGATGATGCTCTGCAACCCATGCCATACCGCCCTGTATCAAAGGATATTTAATCCCCAACAGCTCCGTTACTCTGGTTTTCATCCCTCTACCCCTTTGCTTTGAAGATAGGTAATCACTGCTCCTACCGTAGTAAGTTTTTCCAGCTCTTCAGAAGGAATTTCAATATCATACCCCTCTTCAAGAGCCATAATAAGCTCAAACAAATCCAGCGAGTCTGCCTCAAGATCCTTCTCAAAGGAAGTATCCATAGTAATTGTAACGCCTTCCAGATTTAACTGTTCCTTGATAATTTCCGCAACTCTTTCTAACATAACCACTCTCCTTTTGCATTTTTAACTTTTTTTATTTCTTTTGATAATCAAATATTTTAACCATCAAATATTTTGATTATCAAACTTTTATGTCAGAAGAAGTATATAGCAGTTACAGAGGAATGTCAACTAATTTTTCTCAATAAAAAACGTAACAGTTCAGCCATGCCATTCATAAGTCACCAGTATATACATTATTA
>CAYMUW010000064.1:0-11483 GCA_964393865.1 uncultured Lachnospiraceae bacterium | reverse complement strand
TGTTTCTAAAGAGGATACAATCCCTGGTGTTCGGTTTTGAAGGTATGACTTGAAATACTTTATGATTGTTGTGAGCTGATCTTTTGATCAGCTCCTTTTGATAAAAAAATGTTGTCATCGTAGTGAAAAAGCGCAAGCTTTGCAGCTTGCGCTTTTTCACTGCTCAAACTGTGGCGGTTTAGCATTTGGAGGAGAACAGATGCCTAATATTAAGAAAATAGTTGTCAAATATTTGCGTAGAATTACGCTGTTTATGGTCGCAGCAATTCTCATTGCTGCTTTTTCCGCACAAATATTAAATGAACAGCGGCAGGCGAGGGAAAGTTCAGCCGATATATTCTGTCAGATTGAGCAGATCTTAACAGAAAATCAAAAGGAGCTTATAGAGCTTAAAGATGAGTATAGTCAGACCTGTCTGCGGAACGCAGAAGCTATCGCTTACATTATTCAGTGTAATCCTTCTGTATTGAAAAGTGTTGATGAACTTAAGAAAATTGCAGAATTTATTGAAGTGGATGAAATACATATTTTTGATACAACAGGACGGATTTTTACGGGGACCCATCCGGAATATTATGATTATACCTTTGATTCCGGAGAGCAGATAGGGTTCTTCAAGCCTATGCTTGAGGATAAAACGTTAGAACTTGTCCAGGGCATTACTCCGAATACCGCTGAAGGTAAAATGATGCAGTACTCAGCATGTTGGAGTGAAAACGGAGAGTTCATTGTACAGGTGGGAATGGAGCCTGTTAATGTAATGAAGATCACAGAGAAAAATGAATTATCTTATATTTTTTCACTGTTAAAGGCTAATGTGGGAGTAGACCTGTATGCCATTGATATGGAAAGCGGTGAGATTAAGGGAGCAACTACGCCTGATGATATAGGGAAAAATCTGACAGAAATTGGTCTTGACATGGAACGAATAGAAGAACAGCAGACTGGATTTCACGCCAATATCAACGGTGTCCCTTCTTACTGTGTTTTTACGGTAGTAGATACGAACCTGATTGGACGTATTGTTTCTGATAAGGTACTTTATGATAATATTCCGTTCACTACCGCAGGGCTTGCGGTATGTCTTATTCTGGTTGCAATAATTCTTGTCACGGCAGTGACATGGTATATGAATAAATTTGTAATTAATGATATATATAGCATCAACGAAAAGCTGCGAATGATTTCTGACGGAAATCTTGATGAAAGGGTGGATGTTCAGAGCAGCCTTGAGTTTTCTGAGCTCAGCAGTCATATTAATGAAATGATAAAAAGCCTTTTATCCAGTACCGATAAAATTTCTTATGTTCTGAATAAGACTAATATGCGTATCGGTGTATACGAATACAATGCGAAAATGAAAAGTGTCCGTTTTACGGAATATGTCTCCCAAATTCTTTCACTTGATGAGGAGCAAACAAAGCAGCTGGCTTCCGATTATAAGCTGTTTCAGGAGTATATTGGGAAGCTTCGGGAAAATCCTGTTCCTGAGGAGGAAGGGGTATTTTGCCTTGAGGGCAGTAATGAAATCTATGTAAAGCTTGAAGAGATTGTCAAGAACCATGATATTCTCGGTGTAGTTATGGATGTGACAGAAGAGATAATAAGGCGCAGGAAAATTGAGGCTGAGAGGGATATTGATCCGTTAACAGGCCTATACAACAGACGGGGTCTTGACAATAAGTTATCTGCATTGTTTAATATTCCAGAAGCGCTTGGACATGGCGCAATGATTATGATAGATGCCGATGGATTAAAGAAAATTAATGACAGCTATGGCCACGGAAAGGGTGATATTTATCTTAAGAAAATTTCTGAGATGATCAGTTCCGTCAATTTGTATGACTGTGTGGCCGCAAGGCAGGGCGGCGACGAATTTGTACTGTTCCTATATCATTATAATAGTGAAGCGGAATTGATGCAAAGTATAGAAAAATTGAAATATTTGCAGGATAACAGTGTAGTACAGATTGACAGTGATTTGAAGGTCCCGTTGCGATTTTCCTTTGGGTACAGTATAATTAAGGGGCAAAAGAATTATCAGCATTTGTTAAGGCAGGCAGATGAAAGAATGTATGCAAGCAAGCGGGAACGGAAAGGTTCAGATGTTTCTTAGATGATTGTGAAATGCCGTTTTTAAATGCCGTTTTCAGTCACAAAATTGTATTGTTTGAAAATGAGATATATGTTATAATTTTCATTAAGGTAAATACAAGTGTTAAACACCCAATGAATAAGGGGATTATTTTTTAAGGAATTTTGGGGTACTTTTTAATCACGCAGATTTGCAAAATATGAGAAAGGTATGGTTATAAGGAATGGATACAAAAATTCTTTTGGAAAATGGAACGAACGAATTGGAAGTTTTGGAATTTGTGTTGGACGGAAATGCATATGGTATAAATGTTGCAAAGATTAAGGAAATTATTCCTTATCAGACAGTTACGCCCGTACCGAATGCACATCCAAGCATTGAAGGAATTTTCATGCCGCGAGATACGATGATTACAGCGATTGATCTTAAGAATTGTCTTCAGCGTGGAGTATCCAAGGAGGGTGGATTGTTTATTATTACCAACTTTAATAAGCTGGATATAGCTTTCCACGTGGATGAGGTAAGAGGAATACATAGAGTATCATGGGAAAATATCATTAAACCCGGAGCAACGGTATCCAGTGCTGAAGAAAGCATTTCCACCGGAATTGTCAAAATAGATAACAGACTGATTATTATTTTGGATTTTGAGAAAATTGTAACTGATATCAATCCTGAGACCGGATTAAAGGTCAGTGAAATTGATGAAATGGGCAACAGAGGAAGAAGTACGGTTCCGATTTTGATCGCAGAGGATTCTGTTTTGTTGAACAGGCTTATTGTTGATTCTTTAAAGCAGGCCGGATATATCAATCTTATTCACACCTGTGATGGGCAGGAAGCTTATGAGGTAATTACGAAGTGCAAAGAAGATGGTACTTTGAAGCAGAATGTTCAGTGTATTATTACGGATATTGAAATGCCGATTATGGACGGACACAGACTTACCAAGTTAGTTAAGGATGATGATGCAACCAAGGATATTCCTGTTATTATCTTTTCTTCCCTTGTTAATGAAGAGATGAAGAGGAAGGGAGAGGCATTGGGAGCGGATGCACAGTTATCCAAGCCGGAGATCGGAAATCTTGTAAGGGTTATAGATGATCTGGTAGGCCGAAAATAATAAGATAATCTTAGAATTTTAGTAAGAGCCGGAAGAAGTTCCGGCTCTTTATTAAATAAAAGCATGTTAAGCGGGAGAGCCGATAGGCGATGGAAAAAATGATTAATCATATAATTGATAAAATCAGGGAAGCGGATTTGGTTTTAGTCGGCATCGGGGAAGAAATGGATGGGCTAAAACAGGTGCGGCAGAATGAAAGATATCTGAAAGCGCAGGAAGCTGCAGGAGATAGCTGGATGCTGCCTTATTTAGAGAGAATATTATTACAGGAATGGCGGGAAAAAGGCAGAGAGGCATATAGCAATCTTGCCAAATGTCTGGAAGGGAAAAATTATTTTATTGTCTCACTTTGTCGTGATGGAGCATGGAGAGATGCAGGGCTAAATGAGGAGAGGATTGTGGAACCCTGTGGCGGTTATGAGAAGCTTCAGTGTAGTGAAAAGTGCAGTACCGCACTGTATGATGTGGATAATGAACTGCTGGCTCAGGTGCAGGACAGTTTCTTGACAGGAGGTCAGAAGAATAAAATGATGCAGCCGCAATGTCCGGTTTGTCAAAAGCCGCTGGTTTTTAACAATACAGATGCGTCTCATTACATAGAAGAAGGCTATATGGATAAGTGGATGACATATAAGAAATGGCTTCAGGGGACAGTGAATAAAAATGTCTGTATTTTGGAACTGGGAGTCGGAATGAAATATCCTACGGTAATCAGATGGCCGTTTGAGAGAATTACTTTTTTTAATCAGAAATCTCAATTGTTTCGTGTCCATAGCAGACTCTATCAGATTGCGGAAGAAGTAAAGGAACGTGGATATGGAATTTGTCAAAAGCCGGAAGAATTTTTAAATGAATTGTCGAATGGTTTTTAGTATGATAAACTATTAAAATAATGAAAAGGGAAAGCAGGGGTTGCTATGTCTACTGACGAAAAATATCTTGATGATCTGTTAAAGGCAATGACTGAGGGAGATACGAAGCCCAGAACAATGGAAGATGTTATGCGGGAGATGAATGCTAAGCCGACCGGCGATAGCTCTTTTTCTGTGTCTTCCGAGGATCTGGCAGATATGCTGGATGCGATTGAACAAAGCGGAGAGATGGAGAACGATAAGGAAGAGGCATCGGCGGATATTGCAGTAGAGATACCGGATGACATTAATATAGAATTACCTGAGCAGGATATTAGTATAGACAATGATGAGGATTTAGCAGAAATCAACGGACTTTTAAACGAGACGGACCGGAATGAAGCGGTGGATGATGATATGCTTGCTCTGCTGGAAAGTATGAATGACATAGGGAATCTGGTTGAAGCAGATGAAAGTGAGGAGAGTATCCCCGTGTTTGATGACGGAGTATCGACAGAACCGGAGGAAGCTTCTACGGCCGAGACCGATGAGCTAAATGGCAAGGCAAAGAAAAAGCGCGCAAAACGAGAAAAAGCAGGGCGGGGATTTGGACTGTTTGGAAAGAAAAAGAGCAAGGATAAAACAGCTGTTTCCGGCGAGGAAGCGTCAACTGAGGAAATACCTTTTGAAGAAAAGCACGATGATTTGTTTGCGCAGTTAGATAATCTGGAAGAGATTTTGGAGGAGAAGTCCGGTGATACGGAGGATGTCTCGTCAGGGCAGTATGATAAAGTGGCCGGGGAGGGTGGACAAGCTTCAGATGCCAGGAAGAATAAGAAGGAGAAGCCTGTTAAGGAAGGAAAACCAGGATTTTTCTCCAGAATATTGACAGCTCTTACCGAAGAGGAAAACGAAAATACTTCCGGAGAAGTTGAAAATATTTCATCGGAAAATGCATCGATCTTAAATGAATTGGAAGAAGAGGATCAGAAAGAGAAAGATAAGAAAAAGAAAAAGGATAAAAAAGCAGGTAAATCCAAAAAAGGTAAAGAGAAAAAGCAGACAGATAACAACGATGATGAACAGGAAAATGAGGATGCAGGGGCATCTGACAAGAAAAAGAAAAAGGTAAGGGAGTCCCGGAAGGAAAAGAAGGCCAAGGAAGAAAAGAAGGAAAAGCCTGTTAAGGCGCTTAGCCGGAGGAATTTGTTTTTACTGATTGCTTTCTGTGCTACGTTGCTTGCATGTATATTGCTGCTGAGTATGTTTCTGCCGGAATATTCGGATAAAATAGCGGCCAGGGACGCTTATTATATAGGAGATTATGAGGAGGCTTATGAGCTGCTTTATAATAAGCATTTAAATGCCAGTGACAAGCTGGTCTTTAACCGGGCAAAGACGGTATTGCGCTTGGAGCGTAAGCTCAAGTCTTATGAAAATAACCTTGCTATGGGCAGGGAATTGGAAGCCGTGGATGCGCTTTTGCAGGGAATTAGCTGCTATCAAGACTTAACTGCTGCGGATGAATATGGTGTGCGCAATGAAGTGGATGCGTTGTATCACCAGATTTGCAGTATTTTGGAAAGCAATTATGGAATTTCAGAAGAGGAAGCACTGGAAATTAATGCTTATGACAATCAAACCTACACAAGAAAGCTGAACTCGGTGGTTTATGGAACGGATTTTGTGAAGCCGGGTGAGAAAAAAGCTGAGCCCACCCCTTCTGTGCCGCAGGATATTCTTCCTGAGGAGGAAGAGATTATCAGTTATTAGCCAAGCCAAATGAATGAGAAAGGCCGGGAAGAAAAATGACAGCAATCATTGACTATGACGCAGGAAATATAAAAAGCGTGGAAAAAGCGCTACAGGCACTGGGAGAAGAGGCTGTAATTACCAGAGATAAGGAGCTTCTTTTAAATGCAGACCGGGTGATTTTGCCCGGAGTAGGGTCCTTTGGCGATGCAATGGAGAAGCTGCATGCCTATGGTTTGGTGGAGATTATTCATGAGATTGCAAGGAGAGGAACTCCCTTTTTGGGAATATGCCTTGGATTACAGCTTTTGTTTGAGAGAAGTGATGAAAGCGCCGGAGTGCCGGGATTGGGATTGTTAAAAGGAGAAATTTTAAGAATACCGGATGCGGAAGGGTTGAAAATTCCTCATATTGGTTGGAATTCTTTGAAATTTCCTCATAAGGGAAAGCTTTTTGAGGGGATCGAGGAGGATGCATATGTTTATTTTGTGCATTCCTATTATTTGAAGGCTGCGGAGGAGGATATTGTGAAGGCAACGACAGAATATGGAACCTTGATACATGCCTCCGTGGAAAAAGGAAATATTTTTGCATGTCAGTTTCATCCGGAGAAAAGCTCGGATGTGGGACTTAAAATTCTCAAAAACTTTATCAGCATAAGCAGAGCATCGTGAATGGAGGAGCAGGAATGCATACCAAGAGAATTATTCCATGTCTGGATGTCAATAACGGAAGAGTTGTAAAGGGAACCAATTTTGTAAATCTGCGGGATGCAGGCGACCCGGTAGAGGTAGGAAAGGAATATGATAAGGCCGGTGCGGACGAGTTGGTTTTTCTTGATATAACAGCCTCCTCGGATGCCAGAGCGATTAAAGCGGATATGGTGCGGCGGGTAGCAGAAACCGTATTTATTCCGTTTACGGTTGGCGGCGGCATCAGAAGCGTAGATGACTTTAAGATGATTTTGCGGGAGGGTGCAGACAAGGTGGCCGTAAACTCTGCGGCGATTATGACCCCGGAATTAATCAGCGAGGCTGCCGACAAATTCGGAAGTCAATGCGTGGTGGTTGCCATTGATGCCAAGATAAGGCAGGATGGGAATGGCTGGAATATATATAAAAACGGCGGCCGTGTGGATATGGGAATTGATGCGGTGGAATGGGCCATGAAAGCGGAAAAGCTGGGAGCGGGAGAAATTCTTCTTACCAGTATGGATTGTGACGGCACCAAAGCGGGATATGACATTGCGTTGACAAGAATGGTGGCGGAAAATGTGTCTATTCCGGTTATTGCCTCAGGAGGCGCAGGAACCAGAGAGCATTTTTATGAAGCGCTTTGCGAGGGAAAGGCGGAAGCGGTACTTGCGGCATCATTGTTCCATTATAAAGAGCTTGAAATCAGAGAAGTAAAGGAATACTTGAGAGATAAAGGAATTTCCGTCAGATTGTAGGAGGTTTAGAGAAACGATATGGCAATGATAAGCAATGATTGGCTGGATTGCCTTCAGGGAGAGTTCAGGAAACCCTATTACAGGGAGCTTTATCAGTTTGTGAAAAATGAATATAACAGCAGAGTGGTATATCCTCCAGCGGATGATATTTTTAACGCATTTCATCTTACGCCCCTAAGTCAGGTCAAGGTGTTGATTTTGGGCCAGGACCCTTATCATGGAGAGCATCAGGCGCATGGTTTGTGTTTTTCGGTACTGCCGGATCAGCCGGAGCTGCCTCCGTCCCTTCAAAATATTTATAAGGAGCTTCAGGACGATTTGGGGTGTTATATTCCCAACAACGGTTATCTGGAGAAATGGGCTAAGCAGGGTGTGCTGATGCTGAACACGGTGTTGACGGTTCGTGCCCATCAGGCAGGCTCACATCAGGGGAAGGGCTGGGAGCAGTTTACGGATGCTATTATTCAGGCGGTAAATGAGCAGGATCGTCCGATTGTTTATCTGCTTTGGGGTAAGCCGGCGCAGAGCAAAATTCCCATGCTGACCAATCCCAGGCATTTAATTTTGAAAGCACCGCATCCAAGTCCGCTTTCCGCATACAGAGGTTTTTTTGGATGCAAACATTTCAGCCAGACCAATGCGTTTCTTGAGAGGAACGGTATAGAGCCCATAGATTGGCAGATTGAGAATATATAATTTTATATTGACAAACTGATATGACTGATATATAGTGTTCCTGTAAAGAACCACTAAATATTAGCCCTATGAGAAGTTAAGGGAGTAAAGCAATGGTTTTATTCCCTTTTTTGGTGATTATTATGGAAGAAAATACAATACTGGAAGGATTAATGAAGTTTGGGCTTACCAGACAGGAGGCTGTCATCTATCTGACGCTATACAAAAACAGTGAGATGACAGGGTATGAGGTGGCTAAGCTTACCGGAATTTCAAGGTCCAATGTTTACAGTGCACTGTCAGAGCTGGCTGATATGGGAGCCGCCTATTTGGAGGAAGGAAATTCCAGCAAGTATCGAAGCGTGCCTGTGGAGGAATTTTGTGCAAACAAAATCAGAGAGCTGAGTCGGGAAAAGGAGTATCTGGTTCACAATATTCCTGCCACCAGGGAAAAGGAGATCGGTTATATTACCATCAGCGGATGCCGTAATATTTGGAACAAGGCTGAAAATATGATCAGGGAAGCCAGAATGCGCATATATATTTCCGCTGCATGGGAGGTGATTGAAAAACTGCAGAATGAGCTTTTTATGGCGCTTGAGAAAGATATTAAGGTAGTTTTAATTACCGATAAGGAGCCGGAACATGAGCTTTGGCGTAAGAAAGGAATTTGTTATATCGGCAGCGAAAGAGGAAATGATATCAGATTGATTATCGATTCGGCCTATGCACTTACAGGCGAAATAAAGGGCAATCAGGATGACACCTGTTTGTATACAGGGCAGGAGAATTTTATCAGAGTTTTTAAGGATGCACTTAGCAATGAAATAAAGCTGATACAGCTTAGAGGAGGAGAAACAAAATGAAAAAGATACCATTCGTGACAAAGGAACAAGTACAGGAGATTACAAAGACATACCCTACGCCCTTTCACATTTATGATGAGAAGCAGATCAGGGAAAATGCCAGGGCGGTGAAGGAGGCTTTTGCATGGAATCCCGGATTTAAGGAATATTTTGCGGTAAAGGCAACGCCAAATCCTTACTTAATAGAGATACTGCGTGAATATGGCTGTGGCTGTGACTGCTCTTCTTTGACGGAGCTGATGCTCAGTGAGGCAATGGGAGTTTCGGGCCATGGCATTATGTTTTCTTCCAATGATACACCGGCAGCGGAGTACAGCTATGCCGCAAAATTAGGTGCGATCATTAATCTGGATGATATTACCCATATTGAGTTTGTGGAAAATATTTTAGGAAAGCTCCCAGAAACCATGAGCTGTAGATACAATCCTGGCGGTGTGTTTCAGATGAGCAATGGAATTATGGATAATCCCAGAGATGCCAAATACGGTTTTACCACAGAGCAGATGTTTGAGGGATACCGTCTTTTGAAGGAAAAGGGAGTAAAGAATTTTGGTATTCATGCATTTCTTGCCAGCAATACAGTGACCAATGAATATTATCCCATGCTTGCAAAGGATTTGTTTGAGCTTGCGGTTAAGCTGGAAAAGGAAACCGGAGCGGATATTAAGTTTATCAATCTTTCGGGAGGTGTAGGTATCCCTTATACACCGGATCAGGAGCCGAATGACATTCGTGCAATCGGTGAGGGCGTGCGTCAGGTGTATGAGGAAGTGCTGGTTCCTGCAGGAATGGGCGATGTGGCAATTTACACGGAGATGGGACGGTTTATGATGGGGCCTTATGGACAGCTGGTGACTCAGGCAATTCATGAGAAGCACACCCACAAGGAGTATATCGGCGTGGATGCCTGCGCAGTGAATTTAATGCGGCCTGCAATGTACGGAGCTTATCATCATATTACGGTTTTGGGCAAAGAGGATGCGCCTTGTGATCATAAGTATGATGTTACGGGTTCACTTTGTGAAAATAATGACAAGTTTGCAGTTGACAGAATGCTGCCTGAAATTGAAAAGGGAGATTATCTGGTTATTCATGATACCGGAGCCCACGGATATGCTATGGGATATAATTATAATGGAAAGCTGAAATCAGCAGAGCTGCTTCTTAAGGAGGACGGAAGCGTAAAGCTGATCAGAAGGGCAGAAACACCGAAGGATTATTTTGCAACCTTTGACGGATTGGATATTTATAACAAAATTCATTTTTAAACTTGCTAATAACAGCCGAGTGTGCTATTATATTATTCGGCTGTTAAAGCTTTGCCGGCGTGGCGGAATGGCAGACGCGGCAGACTCAAAATCTGTTTATGGTGACATAGTATGGGTTCAAGTCCCATCGCCGGCATGAGAAGCATTGTGCATTGCATGATGCTTCTTTTATATTTCACAACAAAAAAATACCGTTTTACAACATTTCATTATCAGCGTTTGCCTGTATTCCGATATAATCAGAGAGGAAAAAAGAAGCTGGATGAGAGTCTGTTGTAGCTATTGAATAATTCACAAATTCGAATTGCAATACTGTGAGAGCGGAAAATCAGACTTTTTATAATTTAAAGCTCTTTGGAGATAAGTTGATGGGAAATATAATTATATGGATTTGGAAAATACCTAATCTGCCAAGAAATAAAGGTGATGGTTTCATTCTTTCGATTCAATAGTATTTTACAAGAAAAGAAAGGCATGAAATCATATATGAAAAAAATTGAATATTTTAAGAGATACCTATTCCTTTGTATAGGTATGTTTATCATGTCGTTAGGAGTAGCTTTTTCCATTAAGGCTGATTTGGGAACTTCGCCTATTTCAAGTGTTCCTTATGTAGTAAGTCTCATATCTCCAATGACAGTCGGGATGGCAACCATCATTATGCACTGTGTTTTTATTTTGCTACCCATTGCAGGAGTTGCAGGATTGGGACATCAAATTTTGACAGTTTGTGACAGAGCCATGAAAGATAGATGAATAAATATTGCCGCAATTGAAAAATCATAAATTTGAAGTATACTGTTTTTCATACTGCGAGGGGGTAAAGATTTATCGTCCGATAGTGTATTATTCAAATAAAAAAGAAACGAATATTTATGGGCATCGCTCTCACACGAGTGGTGCTTTTTTATGCCTAAATGATATTTGGATTTACTCAAAAAAATCATAGTCCGGACATTCATGCAAAAGTTCTGATACGCCATTGACAGATGATAGCAGTGGTGATACAATATAGTTCGCAAGCGATAGTTCGCTTACGAACTTTATTGTGTTTGGAGGTTTCTCAATGATAGAGGTTTCTCAATTCAAAACAGCGACCAAGTTAGTACAGCTTGGAAATGCCGTTACCTATTTTAGAAACATCAAGGAAAAGGAAATCGGACTGACATCCGTCCAAAGTGATGTCATGCGCGCGATTTTAGAGAATCCGGGAATCACCGCCGTTATGCTGAAAGAAAAAATGAGGTTATCACAGTCCACTATGGCCGGCATTCTCTCCCGCTTAGAGCGCAAGGGAATTATCATGAAATCAGCTGACGAAAACGATGGAAGAAAAGCGATTCTTTCCGCCACCAAATTAGGGGAAGAACTGGCGGAATCCTTAAAGACTACCGCGCTTGAAA
>CAYMUW010000063.1:0-11668 GCA_964393865.1 uncultured Lachnospiraceae bacterium | reverse complement strand
TCTGTACGAAAAGCTTGAGGCTTACGGAATCCATAAGATAGAGAAAGATAAGGTTATTTTGAAACCTTACCTTCTCAAAAATTAACTTTTACAGATGGCTGTCAGGACGGATCATATATTCCCATCCAAAAGTGGAATTTAGTCCTACACTGAATAAATGTTCGATTAAAGTCCGCTCTTTTAGCATGCAAAAATATACATATAAATCCTGATGATCTGTCATCTGATAAATAAATTGTAACACTTAATGCCACTATTTTAAAGAGAAAAATGACATTTACCCTTTTCTGTAAGAGTAAATGCCACTTTTCCCTTGGCAGTTTTCAAAGTGGAAATAAACTTTTCACTTCAGCAGCCTTTTTTCAGGCTTTTTTCAGCAGCCTTTTTCAGCCTTTTTCAGCCTTTTTTCATTTTGAGGTCCGTTCTGAAGCTCATATCTGACAAGCGTCAATCCACAGGCTGGAGCCGTAGGACCTGCCGCCGCTCTGTTTTGTGCCGCCAGAATATCTCTTATCTCTTCCGGCTTATGGCTGCCTCTCCCCACCTCCATCAAAGTGCCCGCAATGATTCTTACCATATTATAAAGAAAACCGTTTCCACAAATGCGAATGACAATCTCTTCCCCTGTCTTTTCCACCGAAAGCTCATAAATCGTTCTAACGGTGCTCTCCACTACCGCCGCCGTGGCACAAAAGCTTTTGAAATCATGCTCTCCAACCAGATACCCGGCAGCCTCCTGCATCCTTTCAAGATTAAGATGCACATATGTGAAGTAAGAATATCTGCTTTTTGTGGGAAGAGGAAACTCTCTGTTTAAAATCCTATACTCATAAGTTTTCCGGCTTTCACAATTCCTTGGGTGAAAATTTCCCGGTACCTCCTCGGAGCTTTGTATCTTAATGTCCCCCGGCAGCCTCTGGTTCAGTGCATAAGACAGTTTTTCTGCCGGAATTCTGGTATTGGTATCAAATACTGCCACATTGCCTAAAGCATGTACGCCTGAATCGGTTCTGCTGGCTCCGATTACATGTATCTCTTCACCAAGCAGTTCTTTTAACGCCCTGTTTAATTCGCCCTCAATTGTTGGAGCCCCCGGCTGAACCTGCCATCCGTGATAGGCCGTTCCGTCGTAAGCAACCACCAGCATTATCCTTTTCAAAATAATCTCCTGTTCCTTCCAGGGTGCCTTACCAAAGCACCTTGCCAAACACAATACAAACCGCCAAATAGCAAACCACAACGCCATAGGCAAGTCCGTCTCTCTTTTTATAAATAAGGGGCTTCATCTTGGTTCGATGGTCTCCTCCCCGATAACATCTGGCTTCCATAGCCATCGCCAGATCATTGGCACGCCGGAACGCTGAGATAAACAGCGGCACCAAAAGTGGTACCAGACTTTTTACTTTTTTAATGAGATTTCCGCTTTCAAAATCTGCGCCTCTGGCGATCTGCGCTTTCATGATCTTGTCCGTTTCCTCCAGCAAAATCGGGATAAAGCGAAGCGCAATGGACATCATCATTGCAATTTCATGGACGGGCACCTTAAGCACCTTTAACGGTCCGAGCAGCTTTTCCAAAGCATCCGTCAGATTGTTGGGGGTAGTGGTAAGGGTCATAACAGAGGAGCCCATAATCAAGAACACCAGTCTTACCGCCATTTGGGATGCCAGCCTTATTCCCTCCCTGGTAATACGAAGCTTCCAGAATTCTACCACTACTTCTCCGGGCGTCAAAAACAGATTAAACACCGCAGCAAAAAGCAACAGGAACACAATGGACTTCATTCCTCTTACCATAAATTTAAACGGCACTTTGGAAAGCTTAATCACTAATAAAAGGAAAACTCCCGCAATCGCATATCCTATCCAGTTATCCACAATAAAAAGGGAAATAATATAACACAGTGTCGTCACAAGCTTCACTCTGGGGTCAAGTCTGTGAATCACCGAATCTGTCTGATAGTATTGTCCCAACGTAATATCTCTTAACATTCCGCTACCTCTGCAGCTTCAACGCCTGTATGATTGCTGCCTTTGCCTCCTCGATATTGGTAATATCCGTGTCCACTGCAAGTCCTGCTGCCTTAAGGGCCTGCATAATATAGGTTACCTGAGGAGCCGCCAGCCCTACCTGCTCAAGCTCCTTATAATGCCTGAAAACCTCCTTGGGAACATCATCGAACATTACCTCACCCTTGTTCATAACAATAATCCGATCCACATACTTGGCAACATCCTCCATGCTGTGTGACACAAGAATTACCGTCATTCCCGTCTCTTCCCTGAGCTTGGCCACCTGATCCAGTATCTCGTCTCTTCCCTTGGGGTCCAGTCCGGCCGTCGGCTCATCCAAAATCAAAACCTCCGGCTTCATAGCCAGTACCCCGGCTATGGCTACTCTTCTTTTTTGACCGCCGGAAAGATCAAACGGAGACTGATAAAAATATTCGTCCTCCAGTCCCACCTGCTTCAAAGCCGCATAAGCCCGAAGCTCTGTCTCTTTTTTATCCAAACCAAGATTTTTAGGCCCGAAGCATACATCCGAAAACACATCAATTTCAAACAACTGATGCTCCGGATACTGAAATACCAGTCCTACCTTACTTCTCAGTTCCTTCTTATTATAACCGCTTTCATGAATGTCCGCTCCGTTGTAATAGATATTTCCCCTGGTAGGGGCCAGCAGTCCATTTAGGTGCTGCACCAGAGTTGATTTGCCTGATCCGGTATGACCAATCAAACCGATAAACTGTCCGTCCGGTATCACCAGATTGATATCTTTCAGGGCCGCATACTCCATCGCAGTCCCTTCCTCATATATATGACTTACATGATCCAAAATGATTGACATTTCTCTATCCTCACCTTACCGCCCATCCGGCCGGTTCTTTGGCACTTACAGTCCCAGTGCCTTCACAAGCTCCTGAGTGGTTAATACTCCCTCAGGAATATTCAGTCCGCTCTTTTTCAACTCATGGGCCAGCAATGTAACCTGAGGCACATCCAGCCTAAGCTCCTTCAACTTCTCCACCTGACTGAATATCTCTCTGGGTGTTCCCTCCATGGCAATTCTGCCCTTGTCCATCACAAACACCTTATTGGCATGAATAATTTCTTCCATATAATGTGTAATCAGGATAACAGTAATACCCTCTACATCATTCAGCGCCCTCACCGCTCGGATCACTTCCTTACGTCCATTGGGGTCCAGCATGGCAGTCGGCTCGTCCAATATGATACATTTGGGATGCATGGCAATTACTCCTGCTATGGAGACACGCTGCTTCTGTCCTCCCGAAAGCTTGTTGGGAGAATGCTTTCGAAATTCATACATCCCCACTGCCTTAAGGCTTTCTTCTACCCGCTCCCAAATCTCTTTGGTGGGCACACCCAGATTTTCCGGGCCAAAGCCTACATCCTCTTCCACTACCTGCCCGATGATCTGATTATCGGGATTCTGGAATACCATACCTGCTTCCTGCCTGATTTCCCACAAAAACTCTTCCTTGGAGGTATCCTTTCCATCCACCCAAACCGTTCCTTCCGTAGGATAAAGAATAGCGTTGATATGCTTGGCCAGAGTTGATTTACCGGAACCGTTGTGACCCAAAATAGCCACAAAATCCCCTTGCTCAACATCAAGGCTGACTTCATCCACAGCTCTGCTGATGCCCTCAACATTTCCTTCCTCATCTCTTCGGATATATTCAAAAACCAAATCCTCTGTTTTAATAATTCCCATTTGTTTACCTCATTTTTACGACAGGTTTACAATTTTCGCCTGCTCCTTATTGTACTAGATATTGTTTTTATTTGCAATAGATTGTGATTTATCGTATCATTTCTATATACCAGTTCAGCCATGCAGTTAATAGCGCTCACAAAATGTGCTTGCACATTTTTGAGAGCTGATAACTGCATGAGATGAGCGCCTTCTTATGAGCAAAAACAGCTGCGCAGCAGCGGGAAGCGCCGCAGGCGCGATTTTGCGAATGGCGCGGGCTGAACGGCCTCTCTGGAAGCGGGCTGACTGCTTCGTTGGAAGCGGACTGGACGGCTTCTCTGGAAGCGGGCTGAACGGCTTCTCTGGAAGCGGGCTGAACGGCTTCTTGGAAACCGGGATGAACCGCAATTTACTTTTTTCGAAAGGATCTTTTTCAATGGATAAATGGTTAAAACCGGCAGGATTGCTGCTTTTATTAATACTGATGTGCTCTGCGATTATCCGCATACTTACGCGCGGCGAAACCTTAGCCGAATATGCGGACAAGAATCCTGAAATCGCATATGCCACTCCTGCGAAAACAGAGTCACCCTCCCCTTCACCCTCACAGAAGCCATCCCCCACGCCCTCTTCAGAAGCTGTACAGCCTTCTCCTGAAATCGGTAATTCTGCAGTACCCGGCTTTCTCCCAACGGAGGTGGAAACAGCAGACAGCACCCATTATCAGGACGGCTTTTTTTATCAGCCTCTGACAGATGCCGTAGTTGCCAAAATCACCGGCATCTCTTACCCCGTATCCGAAAGTATCGTTCCCGCCCTTTCCGTTCAGGCAGTCAATGTAATCGCAGATCAGGAGGAGGCTGCCATATCCTATGATGATCTGTGCTATATGAATGTATTATATTATGATTTTAACGGGGAAGTTCAAACCGGAGAATTGATTTGCAACAAGGGCATTGCACAGGATTTAATAGAAATTTTTTATGAATTATATAAAAACGAATACCAGATCGAAAAAATCAGACTGATTGAAGAATATAATGGAGATGATACCGCTTCCATGGAAGACAATAACACCTCCTGCTTTAATTACCGGGTAGTGGATGGAACAGACAGCCTTTCCAAGCATGGGCTGGGCTGCGCCATTGACATTAACCCTTTCTATAACCCCTATATTGTTTTTGATAAATATGGAAGCGGCGAAGACTATATTTCTCCTAAGGGCAGTGAAATATATGCTGACCGCTCCCAGAATTTTCCTTACAAAATCGATGAAAACGATCTGTGCTATAAGCTTTTTAAGGAGCACGGTTTCACCTGGGGCGGCGACTGGAATTCCTGCAAGGATTATCAGCATTTTCAGAAAACTCTTCCATAAGCAAATTATTTTTCACATACATGATTTCATTTATCAAGCCTTTGCACCATAAAACGGCACCTAAGCACTTTGCTTAGATGCCGTTAATCATTTATATGCCAAATTCTTCAAACAACTGTTTCTGATATGACTCATTCTTTGCAGCCCTGATAATATCCTCCGTACAATTTTGCTCTGTTAACAGAACAATCAGTCTGTTCATGCGCTGTTCGCCCTGCTTTATGCCTTCTTGTATCCCTCTTGCTTTATATCCATGCGATCTACAATTTCTTTCATATATTCCCGCCTCCACGTCTCGCTTTTCTTTGCGCGTTCCACTTCTGCATCAAGCTTTCTTGAACAATAAGAATTGAGTTTAGAATAACTCGAATGAAAAACAGAAAGATATGCTTTTATATATCGTATCACACAGAACAAAATTATGTAACTTTTATTGTCAAAAAAGCGCAATCCTCGCAACCTGCACTTTTCCACTACGATTACAGCACTTACCAATTACATAAAAAGGATGCCTCAATCTGAGACATCCTCATTCAACTGTTTTATAGGCTTTCCGCCCGCTGAACCAGCTCATTTTTACCGGTACTATTCTCTTCCCGGTTTACCTCCGAAATAGGATGGATCTTGCACCAGTTCCGTTCCTTAAACTCCTCCTCGAGAATAACCTTTGCAATACGGTTTCTCAGTATTCTCTTCCGATACTTTGCAATCGATACACAGACAAAAATACATAAGGCAGCCATAATCACTGCGGCAAAGATTCTTGTGCCGATTGAACTTCCCACACTGTAAAGCATGGTGGAGGCAAATAAACCAAACGCCAAAATTGCAAGTATAATACAATAGAAAGCGTGTCCCTGATCCTCTGCCTGGGCATGCAGGTAATAATACCGTTCCTTGCTGGTAACCTTTTCCTGAAGCTCCTTTCTGATGGAAGCGGCCATCTCTTCTTCACATCCGGAAAGTGTTACGCCTTCCCGGAAACGCCGCTTCTTTATATCATTTCCCTCCGCTTTAGCCTCAAAGCCCTTTTCACTGATTTCATTCAGCTTTTGCGAAGCTCTGGGGTTCAGCTTACCTAAAATTCCGACTAAACCATTAATTACTCCGGCAATCAGATTTATTACGGCTACAAACAAATTAACGAATGATTTTAAAAGTTCCTTTACTGCCTGATAAATTGTATCCATTCCACGCTCCGTATGTATAATTTCTGCTATACCTCAAACTTCTCCATGCTTCTGTCCATCTGCTCTGCAATCTCCTTAAGCGCTTTTGCGCTGTCGGCGATGTTATGGATAATTTCACTCACCTGATTAACGGAAGCAGCAGACTCCTGCGTGCTGGCTGCATTTTCCTGAGCAACCGCAGTAAGATTTTGTACCGTATCGGTAACGCTGACTCTGGCCTCATTAATCCTGGTAGTCTTCTCTGCCACTCTGCCGATTGCCTCGATGGATTCATCTACCTGACCCAGAACCTGCTTTACCTGTTCGTCTGTCTTCGAGACATTCTCGCTCTGGGTTTCCATGATCTCTTTTACTTCTTCCATGGTCTCAACGGCCCTCTCCGAGTCACTGAGCAGAAGATTGATAATCTCCTCAATCTGTCTTGCGGACTCATTGGATTGCTCTGCCAGTTTTTGAATTTGAGATGCAACTACAGCAAAGCCCCTGCCCTGTTCTCCGGCTCTTGCAGCTTCTATGGAAGCATTTAAGGACAATAGGTTCGTCTCTTCTGCAATATCTGTAATCAGAGCAGTTGCCTCTTTTATTTTCTGTGCAGAGGTGTTAGTTGTGTTGGTCTGCTCATAAATCACATCAATAGATTCCTTTGTCTTTTGATTGATCTGCTGCAAGCTTTGAAGAGTGCCTGCCGCCGTCTGTCCCAACGTTTTAATCTGCTTGGCATTCTCATTGAGCACATCAATTTCATTGGCGGTTTCCTCAATCATATTGCCCATAATAATAATATTCTCCGTAGCACTTTGAGTCTCTTCCGCCTGATTGCCTGCGCCCTGTGCAATTTCCTCCACAGCACGCTCAACCTGTATAATATGATCGGAGCTTTCCTCCGTTTTCGCTCTTAAAATCGCAGAGTCATCACTTAACGCATTGCTTTGCTTCTTGACATCCGTAATAATTTTCGTCAACTCACCCTTAAGCATATTGATCGCCCGGCAAATATTTCCGATTTCGTCCTTACGCTCTAAATTCCTTTTAGTCAACTCTACCTTCAAATTACCCTTGGCAACATTCTCCAGTGCATTGGTTCCCTGCTGAAGTGCCTTAACAATTCGGCTTACTACCATCGCGCCTGTTACAGAGCACAAAATAATCAGGACACACATAATTCCGGTAATCAAAGAAATAATTTTAATGATCTGCGCTTTTGCATCCGCCTGAGGCATACCGGCAAAAATCATTCCCACTGCCTGACCTGAGACCTCATCATACAATGGTATGTAATATCCATAGTACTCCATGCCTTCCACATTAACATCCTCGGAAAAATACTCCTGCCCGCTGTTAATAACCTTGTCTACTATAACCTGTCCGGCCTGTGTCCCCACAACGCGGTTTCCTTGTGCATCCACCACAGATGTCATATATCTGGTGTCACCATAAAATACGGTAATATCAGTATCAGCCGACGCCTTAACCATATCCGCAAGATCAACTGCATCACTGATGTTAAAGCTTCCCTTATACAGCTTATCCCCATCAAGCTGATAGCTTCCTTCATCCGCATAATGTAAAGCTTCTCTTATGGCCACAGCACTTCCCCGCAGACCGTTTTCGATGCTTGACGATACCACTTCGCTAATTCTGACATTACCGACAATAATCGTCACAATCCCCAAACAAAGCAATGGGAAAAGCACCAATAAAAGAATTTTAGATCTTATCTTCATATTTATTCCTACCCCTTTTGTGTAATATGTATATATTTTTAATTCTATTATAGCACTTTAGTGTTAATTGTCCACAAAAATCCCACAATTCCTTATTTGTTCCTTATTTGTTTTCTAAAAACAAATGTATTTTTCTGTCAAATACAAAAAAGCTCCATGAAATTCATAGAGCTTCTAAGATTTTGTATTAAACTAACTCAAGAACTACTTCCAAAGCACCGTCACCCTTACGCTGGCCGATCTTAATAATTCTTGTATAACCACCGTTGCGGCTTGCATACTTGGGTCCGTACTCATCAAACAGCTTTGCAACCAGATCTACTTCCTTTGTGCCTTTCTTTCTTCCTGCCTTTGTAGCGGGAACCTCGGTCACAGGATAGAGAACCTTCAACATCTGATGCCTTGCATGGAGTCTGGAAGGCAGATCCTTCTTGATTTCCTTTTCAACAGTTTCAAATTTAGTTATCTTCTTGCCGTCAATAACCTCTTTTACTCTTTTTCCATCTTTGTCCTTAACAGGAACCTTAGCGGAAACCTTAACTGTCTCGTAGTTATCCTTTTCCTTAACTGCAAGTGCAATCAGCCCTTCAGCAATCTTCTGAACTTCCTTTGCTCTTGCCTGTGTGGTAATAATCTTTCCCTTATAAAGAAGACTTGTTACCTGACTTCTAAGCAGTGCTTTTCTCTGGCTTGATGTTCTTCCCAGTTTTCTGTATTTTGCCATTTTGGCTCCTTTCCAAAGAAGTTTTCTCTTCTGAAGATTTCTCTCCAAAGGAAATTTCTTCTTTTCTCAATGGGCTGTGCCCGTCATGGTACATCCGGCCATGCTCTTTGGACTTACTTACCGAATGCAGTTACATTCTGTTCTCTCCATATGAAAGAACAGCTTCCATTTATGAGAACATATTGCGCGCTCCTTGGGCTTACCGCAACAATGCTTCACGAAATTATTCGGCCGGATTATGCCTCATCACTTGGATTAAGCTGTAATCCCAGCTCCTTCAACTTAGCTAATACTTCCTCCAGTGACTTACGTCCTAAGTTACGAACCTTCATCATATCCTCGGAAGTCTTATTTGTTAATTCTTCAACGGTATTAATACCTGCTCTCTTTAAGCAATTATAAGAACGAACTGACAACTCTAATTCGTCAATGCTCATTTCCAGAACCTTTTCCTTCTCGTCCTCTTCCTTTTCTACCATAACCTCTGCGGTCTTGGCATTTTCAGACAAATCAATGAAAAGGCTTAAATGCTCGCTGAGTACCTTTGCAGCCAGACTGACAGCTTCATCAGGCACCAATGTTCCATTGGTATACACATCCAAAGTCAGCTTATCAAAATCAGTGATCTGACCAACACGGGTATTTTCTACTGTTATATTGACTCTTTCAACCGGTGTATAAATAGAATCAACCGCAATAACTCCAATCGGCAAATCCTCGCTCTTGTTCTTATCGGCGCTTACATAGCCTCTTCCTTTGGTAATAGTCAGCTCCATGTAAAGCTTGGTATTCTTGCCGCTTAAGGTTGCTATTGTGATGTCAGGATTTAAAATTTCAATATCCTGATCGCACTGAATATCAGATGCTTTCACGATACCCTCGCCTTCATACTCAATGTATGCGGTCTTAGGCTCGTTTGTATCGCTGTTATTTCTGATAGCAAGGCTTTTGATGTTCATAATAATTTCTGTCACATCTTCCTTAACACCTTCGATGGAACTGAACTCATGAAGCACACCTTCTATCTTTACCTGGCTCACAGCAGCACCAGGAAGTGAAGAGAGCATAATTCTTCTAAGTGAATTACCGAGTGTAATACCATAACCTCTTTCCAAAGGCTCTACGACAAATCTGCCATATTTTTTATCCTCAGAGATTTCTGCCACCTCAATATTTGGTCTTTCAAAATCAAACACTGCCAATACCCTCCTTTACGAACATTTAAACTTCTATTCCGCATATCCCAAACATCAATTTCTTATATCGAAAGAGCTGTTCTGCACCTCTTCCACATATGATATAGATACTCTTAGGCAGCATATATAGCTGCCTCAGGGTCTCTTCGCCGTATACTACAGATGTTCTCAGATAGCGTATCTTGCTGCCTTAGTGCATCGTTATACGGTATTATTTGGAATACAACTCGACGATAAGCATCTCATTTACAGGAACATCAATCATTTCTCTTGTCGGAAGGTTCTTAACAGTTCCCTTGAATGCTTCCTGATCTACATCAATCCATTCAGGAACCAATCTTCCTGCTGTTACTTCGAGGATATCCTTGTATCTCTGTAAGGATTTGGATTTTTCTCTGACTTCGATTACATCCCCTGCCTTAATCAAATAGGAAGGAATGTTTACCGACTTTCCATTTACCAGAATATGCTTGTGGTCAACAACCTGTCTTGCTTCTCTTCTGGTTCTTGCAAATCCCATTCTGAAAACAACATTGTCCAGTCTGCTTTCCAAAAGGACCATCAGGTTTTCACCTGTCATTCCCTTCATTCTATCAGCCTTCTCATAGTAGTTTCTGAAAGGCTTTTCAAGCACGCCATAGATGAATTTTGCTTTCTGCTTTTCTCTCAGCTGAAGGCCATACTCACTTACCTTCTTGCCTGCTCTTGCATTTGTTCTGTTAGATTTCTTGTCATATCCTAAAAATACGGGATCAAGACCAAGGGATCTACATCTCTTTAATACCGGAACTCTGTTTACTGCCATTTCAAATTTCCTCCTGAAATTATTGTTTACAGCGTTTTAACGCCTTCTTCCAACTTTTGGGTTACTATTAATATTTAAAAATTAAACTCTACGACGCTTAGGCGGACGACATCCGTTATGAGGAACAGGTGTCACGTCTCTGATACTGGTTACCTCAAGTCCACATGCAGAAAGTGCACGAATAGCTGCTTCACGGCCTGAACCGGGTCCCTTTACCATAACATCTACTGTCTTTAATCCATGTACCAGAGCAGCCTTAGTAGCTGTCTCAGCTGCCATCTGAGCTGCATAGGGAGTAGATTTCCTTGAACCTCTAAATCCAAGACCTCCGGCACTTGCCCAGCTAAGAGCATTTCCTTCATTGTCTGTCAATGTAACAATGGTATTGTTAAATGAAGACTGGATATGTGCCTGTCCATGTTCAACGTTTTTCTTGACACGTTTTTTTGTCACTTTTTTTGTAACTTTTTTTGCTGCCATTTAAACTAACCTACTTTCTCAATAAAATATTTGTGAGTAACAACAACTGCCGATAACTATTACTTCTTCTTATTAGCAACAGTTCTCTTGGGACCTTTCCTGGTTCTTGCGTTGGTTTTGGTCTTCTGTCCACGCACAGGAAGTCCTTTTCTGTGACGGATACCTCTATAGCATCCAATTTCCTGAAGTCTCTTGATATTCATGGCAACTTCTCTACGCAAGTCACCCTCTACCATGTACTCAGCGTCAATCACTTCGCTGATTCTCTTAACTTCTTCGTCAGTCAACTCTCTTACACGAGTATCCGGATTAACTTTTGCCTTCTCAAGAATCTTGTTAGCACTTACTCTTCCAATTCCATAAACATAAGTCAAACCAATTTCAACACGTTTCTCTCTCGGTAAGTCAACACCTGCAATACGAGCCATTTACGTTTCCTCCATTTTCT
>CAYMUW010000062.1:0-11944 GCA_964393865.1 uncultured Lachnospiraceae bacterium | reverse complement strand
GCCGGTTCCAGCCTCTGTGCCGGTTTCGGCCTCCGTGCCAGTTCCGGTTTTCTCCTCTGCTTCGTTCCCTGCCGCCGCTCCGGTTTCCGGCTCTAAGCCGCTTTCAGTCTCAGCCACAGTTTCTGTTTCCGGTTCTGCCTCTGTCTCACTATCAGCCTCATTTTCCATTTCTGCTTCTGCTCCGGCTTCTATTTCAGCCACAGTTTCAATCTCCGTCCCGCTCTCTGTCGCCGCTCCCAATTCTGTTTCTGACACATCCACCGCTTTCACCATTCCCGCTGCACATACCGCTTCAACAGAGGAAGTAAACATTGCCACTGAAAGCATCACCGCGCATATTATGTTTTTCAGCTTTTTATTATGTATTCTTTTCGGCATCTTCTCCCCCATTTTCACTCTACTGGCCAGTCTGCCGGATATCATTCAGCCATAGCTGCGGATATCCCTCCTTTTCACCGCGGGCGATCACGTCCAGCGGGTCCTCTTCCGTTTGGAACAATGCGATATTTTCACGATATTCCAACAGTATGATTCCATAAAGCTCTGCAATTTCCTCAGCTTCTTTTTCGCTTTGCGCCTCTCCAATGAGCTCGTTCATTTCATAGTATTCTTCACCATCCATCTCCAACTGGCTGAGATTGGCCGTATGCCTTCTTTCATAAATCCAATATCCAACCGCACCTGTCACAATAAATACCGCCGTTATTCCCAAGATCAATCCCATCACGTTTCTCTTTTTCATCTCCTTCACTCTCTTTCCCCATATTTCACAAAACCGGATATGCTGTCCGATCGCCGCATATCCGGTTTGTGAATATTTCCAGTTGCCGTATGAAATTCATTATGTTCATTCCGTAACCAGCAGACGTAATTCCTGTCTTACTTTACAGTCACTTTGATTTTGAAATTGGTTCCTTCTACACCATCCAACTGATTTTCACAATAAACCGCAAAAGTGAGGGTATAAGTGCTTCCCTTTTTCAACAGAGTTGGATTCTTCAGCTTAATTGTGAGCTTACCATTTTCAAAATACGGCTCCTCAAATGCCTGTCTCAAAACATCGTTTTCTTTTACAGCCTTCGCCCACACTACATCAGAAATATTCGCTTCGGTATCCTTACTTCTGGTTACCGTAGTGGATACGGAGTATCCCGGAACCCCCTTGTAGAAAGTCATGGCTGTAGTCCCCTGCTTTACCTTCGGCATCGTCTGGGTAGGCGTAAATTTCACATCTTTCACATACTCTTTACCAGCCATGATAAGCTTCAGCTGCACTGTATAAGAACGTTTCTGAAGCCCATTCTTCGCCGCAGACAGATGGATCTTACCCTTTTCATCCAACTCTGCAGTAAAGTGAATATTTTCGCTCCCGTTCTCCGCCCACTGCCATTTATCATTTTCGTCTATTTCACCATTCACTGTCACAGACTCAATGGAACCGTTAAAGTTCTTGATGGTAGGCGTATACACGATCTCACTGTCCGGATTCAATACATTGATGCTACCGGAAGCCTTTAAACTGATCGTCGGAGTCGAATCATAAACATTCACGGTAAACTTCAGAGGCTTTAATTCGATCATTCCTCCATCGCTGCGAACAGCCTTTAAACCCTGCAGTTCTACGCTCATTTTACCAGTGCGAATAACCACTCCCGCTTTCAGGGAAACCTTCATTTTTCCGGTCAAATCATCAAACGCAACCTGTATGAGATTATCATTTTCTACCTTGTTGCAGATGATCTTCATTTCGGATGTATCAGGTGCTTTCTTGAAGCCGCCTTCTGTGGGCAGATCCATCCAGGTGATATCCGTTTCCGCCGTTTCTTCATACGGGATTCTCAAAAGCGCTGCATTCAGCTTATAGCTGGCGGATTTCAATTTCAAATAAGGCTGCTTTTCATCAATTTTTACCTTCACAGTCAGTTTCGCCAATTCTTCCGTCTGATTTGTCCCTGCATAGACAACATAAGGCACAAACTGATAACTGTAGGTTCCTTTCTTGGGAGTTACGCCCTCCTTAATCCTGGCAACAATCTTCCCGTTTCCGTTTTCATCTGTTTCAAAGGTCACATCAATTTTTTCCGCTTCTACATTCACCTTAGACGGAATAACTTTCTTCATCTCCGTAAGTTTCGCATCCGTCTGATTCAGCGTCACAGTTGTAGAGTTGCTGTCATAGCAGGAACGATTAATCGTAATCGTTGACGCAGCCAGTTTCGCCGTGGGCTTCTTGTTCACCGTATTCAGAGTAAAGGTGTAGCTGAGCGGCGCACTCCAATCCTCTCCCTTTATTGTGAGAACAGCCTTCGATTTCACAATATCGGCATTCTCCGGCAGCTTCAGAAGAATATAGCTTCCATCCTCGCTGATTTCCGGCGTCACCTGACCATAAGCAAAAACTCCCGTTGACCCCGATGCCGAACACGTTACAGTAAAGTTTTTCAGATTCTCATTCTTTTTGGTGCCCTTATTATAGAGCTGTATCTCATACATCTGTCCCTTCGCATATACGTTGGCGGTGGACGATGCCGGTGTGATGGAATAGCTGGGCTGCTTCGTCTCAGTGCCAACTGTAATCTTGACCTTAACCGCTTCCAATCCCTTATACTTAAAGCACAGATAGCCGCTGACAGATGGCTTTGCTGCTGGAAGCAGCTGGTCCACATCTTCCTTCTGCTGAATGATCAGCTTGCCTTCTTTTTCATAGGTTTCATAGTCAATGGTAAAGTTGTCCTCAAAGTACGCATTTGCTTCCTTTGTATCCAAATTTTCCAGATAAGGGGCCTTCTCCAGTTCGTAGCCTTTCGGATATGTAACTGCCGCTGTCACTCTGGTTTGATTCGCTGAGCTTCCCGTGTAAAACTTATTGATCTTTCCGCTCAGCTTGACTGTCACTTTCGGAAGCGTATTCGTAATAGCGATATTCGGAAGCTTCACATACTGATCATCTTCACCCTCTATCTTAACCTTTAAATACAAGCCTTTAACGGTGGTTGCCTTTTCTGCCCTCACATAATCTGAATTGCTGTATAAATCAAATGATACCTTATTACACTGGTCAACAGCATCATAGTCTTCAATGTTAACATAAAAATCATCAACCTTTTCCCATTTGCCATTGACAATTTTGCAAAGCTCACTTTCGCCGGTCTGCAGCGTGCTTCCGTATACCGGCAGCAACGTAAATGACGCAGGTGTATTTTCAGATTTCAGATTCAGGCTCAGGCTGCTTTCCACCATACGCGGTGTCAGATCTAGCACCCTGACCACAAACTTCAGCGGTTTCACACCATCCTTCGCCGCATTCGTGGAGCTCACCGTGATGACTGCTTCACCGATACCGCAGACACTGATCATATTCTTACTTCCAGTAGTTTTACTGCTGGATACCTTTGCAACAGAGGTATCGCTGCTGCTCCAGCTTAAATCAGCGTCTATTGTTTTTCCCTGTTCATTAATCGCCGACACATTCACTTCAAAATTTCGTGTCTGCTTATTGCTGACTGCAGTCTCCACCCAGGCTTTGCTGTACCAGAACACTTTCATGCCGTCTTCCAGTTCGTCCGCCGTCTTCAACCGCTTAGATGCATCTGCGGCCTCAACAAAATCCAGACTAGCCAGCTTGGCATCATTCTCTATAAAACACTGCAGTTCTACTTTTATTTTGGGATTTGCTTTCAGCTTTGCAGTAATATATATATTATTTTGCTGACTTGCGGATGGCATCGCGACCGCACGGACCACGCCCTCTTTCGTCACAGAAACTACATTCGGATAATTGCTGGAATAATCCCACGCCCAGTTACCGATTTCCCTATAAATCCCATTATCATTATACACAAGCTTCAGGGTTTGGCTCGTCCAGACAGATGCCAGGGTAATTGCCTCCTTTTTAATTCCGTTCACCCTAAACGCCAGACTATTGTACGCTAAAGCATCCGCCTTCACAAATTCTGCGGTGACCTTGATTTTCTTATTGTCATTTGCATCCGTTTTGGCCACCGTAAACTGCATGTTCGCATCCAGAGGCAGCTCGTTTTCCCCATAATAAATATTCTTTAACGCATATCCGCTCTCGGGCGTTACCGTAACCGAAACCGTATCCCCTTCCTTTGCAGTGGCTTTATTCAGGCTCACCTTACCGCTGCCAACACAGTTTGCCTGTAATGTATATGAGGTGTAAAGGGCCACATATTTGATCGTAGTAAAGCCTGCAGCCCGAACGCGTCCAACCCATTCTTCCACCGTTCCGCCGTATCCGCTTACAACCAATCCCGTATTGGTGGGAAATGCATCCAGCGGCAATTCAATTTCACTTCCTACGCTCACATCTGCATTCTTCCCGTTCTGTATCGTAATATTCTTCAATGCGGTACAACCTGCAAACGCATCACTCTCAATAGAAGAAACGGATTCCGACAGATCAATTGCCGCAAGGGCAGTACAATTTAAAAATGCATTCGTACGGATCACACGGATTCCTTCCCCCGCACTGGTGTTTTTAATTGTAAGGCTGGTCAATGCCGTACAATCCCGGAAAACCTCCTCTGCAATCTCAGCCATGGATGCCGGCAGGATCACAGTCTTTAAGCCGCTGCAGTTTATGAATGCGCCATTCTCCACGACCAGTTCATTGCTCTTATTTCCGGACAAATTCACACTTGTCAGAGCCTTGCAACTGTTAAATGCCGCTCCGCCGATTCTTCGCAGATCTGCGGAAAAGATTACCGTTTCCAATTCAGCACAATTTTTAAAGGCCTCTGCACCGATCACTTCCACATTTGAAAGGCTCACATCTACCAGAGAGCTGCAGCCTTCAAACGCCTTTAATCCGATTTCCTCCACACTGGATGAAAACTCCACACTGTTCAGTCCGTTGCTGCATCCGCTGAAGCAGCGTGTCCCAATCGTCACCACTCCTTCCGGTATGGTGAACGAGCTCTTTCCGCCATTCGGTCCCCGCAGCTTACTGCATTCAGCAAACAGCTCCTCCGGAAATTCTGTGGCAGAGGTTTTATTATTTTCAAATTCGACCTCCAACAGCCCGGAGCATCCCTTAAAGGCTCCTGCCTCAAATTCCTCAACACCGGATGGAATCACTATTTTGGTAATTTCACTGTTATCGTTAAAAATCCCCTTCGGAATTCTCTTGGTCCCAGCCGGAATATTATTAATGACCCCGCTCAGCGTTCCCGATAATACCTTAAGGGTTCCATCCTCTTCTACACCAAATTGATAGCGTTCCACTGCCATTACAGCAATATCCGTCTCCGGATCGCCCGACTCTGTTTCTGTCTCAATCTCAGTCTCAGTCTCGCTTTCCGTTTCTATTTCTATTTCACTTTCCATCTCTGCTTCGGTTTCCGTCTCTGTTTCACTTTCCGTTTCTGTTTCCGTTTCAGGCGCTGTTACTGTCTCCGTTTCATCAAATGTCTCTTCAGCGCTTTCTTCCCAGGTTTCCGTTTCAGACGCCGTTACCGTCTCCGTCGATGTCTCTTCCACCAGGCTGCTCTCCGTTTCCTGAGCATCTGTGCCTTCCATAGCTCCTTCCTCGGAAAACGCTGCACTTTCATCGGAAACCTCCGATGCTGCTGAAACATCTTCTCCATTCCCTTCATCTGACAAGCTGCCCTCAGGCTCTTCCCCGTTTTCAAGCACCTGCACTTCTGTGCTGTTTTCCGATGTGCCTTCTGCCAGAACATATGTCGCATTTGACGTCATCAGCATACATGCACAAAGAATTCCAGCCAAAACACGAACTCTGCTTTTCAATGCCGTCTCCTCCTCTAATTCTACTTTACTGCCAGGTTAATCTTATCTTACCATTCCAAAACTTCAGAAGCAAGAAGTTACACTTTAATCTTTTCTTAATAATATTCCGCATACCACTGTGCAAACCGCCTTAGTCCCTCTTCCATCGGCGTCTCCGGTTTAAATCCGAAATCCCGCACCAGCGGTTCCACATCCGCATAGGTCTGATACACATCCCCCGGCTGCATGGGCAGAAATTCCTTTTCCGCCGGACGGTCGATCACCCCTGCCTCCATGAGGCATTTCTCCAGCGTCTCCACAAAATACAGCAGGCTTACCGGCTTATTGCTTCCGATGTTGTAGAGCCTGTATCTGACGCCGTCCTCATTTTCCGCAGGCGCCTTTTCCAGCACCTTCACCACGCCGGTGATGATATCGTCAATATAGGTAAAATCCCGGCGCATATCGCCGTAGTTAAAAATCTGGATTTTTTCACCCTTTACCATTTTATTGGTAAATCCGAAATACGCCATGTCCGGCCTGCCTGCCGGACCGTATACGGTAAAAAAGCGCAGCCCGGTACAGGGAATCCCATACAGCTTGCTGTAAGCGTGCGCCATCAGCTCATTGGATTTCTTGGTGGCCGCATACAGGGAGACCGGGTTATCCACCTTGTCCTCCGTGCTGTAGGGCACCTTTTTATTCTGACCATATACGGATGAGCTTGAAGCATACACCAGATGCGTCACGCCCCTTTTTCCGCCGTCACAGGAATGTCTGCAGCATTCCAGGACATTATAAAATCCGATAATATTGCTCTCCACATAATCGTCCGGATGGTTGATGGAGTGCCGTACCCCCGCCTGAGCCGCCAGATTCACCACGACCTCCGGCTCATATTCTGAAAAAATACGTTCCAGACAGCTTCTGTCCGCCAGATCTCCTTTTATAAAGGTAAACCGTTCCTCCTTCTTAAGCGCTTCCAGACGCGCCTCCTTCAGGCTCACATCATAGTAATCGTTCAAATTATCCAGTCCGACCACGCAGATATCCTTTTTCGTCTCCAGAAGGCGCGCCGCCAGGTTGGAACCGATAAAGCCTGCCGCTCCCGTGATCAGAATCGTTGCATCTTTCTCCATGAAGATCTCCCGTCATACATACAGCGAACGGCCATCCTGCATCAGGACACGCTGCCGCCCGCTGAAAATCATTTATCTGCCGATGCTGTAATACTCCACGTCGGCATCCTTCATCGCCTTTAAATCAAAAATATTTCTGCCGTCATACACCAATGGCGTGCGCATCAGCGCTGCAAACCGCTCCGGCCTGACCGCCCGGATCTCTTTCCACTCGGTAAACACAAAACAGATATTGGCATCCTTGAGCGCTTCCTCCACATCCCGCACATAGGTGATCGTTCCCTTTCCATGTGCGCCTTCCGGATATTTTTTCCGGAAGTTGTCCTCAGCCACCGGATCGTAGGCGAAAATATCCGCGCCGCCCTCCAGCAAAAGCGCAACATTGTCCAGTGAAGGCGCTTCCCGCAGATCGTCCGTGCCGGGCTTAAACGCCAGCCCCAGCACAGCCACCTTGAGCCGCTCGAAGCTGATCATGCGGTTGCTCGCCTTCACAAAAAGCTTTATCTTCTGCTCTGTATTGACGTCCACCGCCGCTTCCACCGTGCGCAGCCGGTACCCCGCTTTTTTCGCCTGAAATTTCAGCGCCTTGGTATCCTTGGGGAAACAGCTTCCGCCGTAACCGATGCCCGCCTTCAGAAAATTCGCGCCGATCCTTTCATCGTAGCTCATTCCTCTCGCCACATCGTCAATATTCGCGCCGATCCGCTCGCACAGATTTGCAATATCATTCATATAGGATATTTTCAGCGCCAGAAAATCATTGCAGGCATACTTGGTCATCTCCGCGGATCTGCGGTTCATCGCCACGATGGGAAGCCCAAAGGGTTCATATATCTTTCGCAGCGTGCGTTCTGCGCTTTCGCTCTCCGTTCCGATAATAATACGCGCCGCATGCAGCGTATCATGCACCGCCGATCCCTGAGCAAGAAATTCCGGATTGGATGCCACCTCAATATGCAGCTCCTTTCTCACCAGAAAATCCCGGATAAACTGCTCCACATGGTCATTTGTTCCCACCGGTACCGTAGACTTCACCACGACGAGACAATCCTTCTCCACATTTTCCGCGATCTGCCTGCAGACAGACGCAATATAGCTTAAATTTGCAGATCCGTCCGGCTGCTCCGGCGTTCCCACGCCGATGAAAATGGCATCCGGGTCCCGATATGCAGATCTGTAATCCGTCGTGTAATGCAGCCGCCCTGCCGCATAGTTTTTCCGCATCAGCTCCTCCAGGCCATCCTCATAAATGGGCGACACTCCGGATTCCATCAGCTTCACTTTATTCTCGTCCACGTCCACGCAGGTTACATCGTGTCCCTTTTCCGCAAAGCACACGCCCGCTACCAGACCTACATAACCGGTTCCCGCTACTACTAACTTCATAAAAAACCTCCTCACATGATATGATCTGACACCGCTTAAGCGGCAATCATATACGCTGTTTTTTCACATATATCCAGTATAGCAATCTTCGCCTCTCTTGGCAAGCAGCAAACCACAGCCTGCCGGAATGCGTTTATGATTTCTTACCCTTAATGTACTATTTTGCGATTTACGGTCAAAGCATTCTGCAATCAACACACGGATACAGGCCGCGGTCACATTCAATTTCCGGTCAGCAGCCGCCTAAAATGCCCCGTCATAGTTTTTTATCCGTATACGATTCATTTTCGTTTATAACGTTTTGTACTCGTTATTTTATTTATATATAGCTCTTTTAACTATTTTAATACGGATATTAGCACAATAAAATCAACTATAATTTTATCAGGAGGGTATCCTATGGACTATGCACAGTATTTAAGAGAAAAGATCACCGATCTGCGGCTGGAGAAAAACATCTCGGAATATCGCCTTTCCATGGAGATAGGGAAATGCAAAACCTACATACAAACCATTTCATCCGGCAGATCCCTGCCATCATTTGAAGCGTTTTTCGATCTATGTGAATATTTTGAGATGACGCCGGAGGAGTTTTTTACAAAATCCGCGACTACCGAACAGCAGCGCCATATCCTGCGCCAATTAAGCCGGCTTTCCGGTGAGGACCTGAACCTGGTTGAACTGCTGTTAAACAGGCTATCAGAAAACAGCATCGGGGAGGAGGATCAGTGACCGACAAATTATTCTCCAACCTGCCGCTTACGCACGCTCCCGAGGATGAAGCTGTGGTGACACCCGACAGAGATATTTCTCATTTGCTTTTCTACCTTTCCTCTTCCAAAGAGGGCTTACCGGAAATAGAAGCAGATTTTGACCGTCTGCTTGAACAGCTCGGAATAAGTGCGGAAGAAATAAAAGACATTGCGGGAAATAACAATATCACAAAGGCATAACGTGAAAAGCAGGTGCATGAATCCCCCGGATTGATACGCCTGCTTTCAATATTTATTTGCTCTTCTGCATTTTCTCCACAATCTGCAGCCTGAACTCAAAATCCCTGCGGTCCTTCATTCCCAGATTATGCAGGATCAGCCCCGCAAAGAAGGACTGAATGGCGGCCAGCACCGCAAAACCGCACACAATCAGCGTCGGGAACTTGGGAACCAGTCCCGTTTCCACAAATTCCACACCCACCGGAATAAAGAATCCCACCGCAATCAGCACTAAAATCAACGCCATAATTCCAAAGAACGCAAAGGGCCGGTACTGCCGAAACATCCTGAAAATCGTTCCCAGCACCTTAAAGCCGTCCGAATAGGTATTGAGCTTGGATTCGCTGCCTTCCGGCCTGTCCCGGTAGGTGATGACCACATTTTCCACCTGCATGTTGTTATAAACAGAATGAATCGTCATCTCCGTCTCGATTTCAAACCCCTTTGACAGCACAGGGAAGGTTTTCGCAAAACGATAGGAAAACGCCCGGTAGCCCGTCATGATATCCCGGATATCAGATTTAAAAAGCGTATTGATGGACGCGCGCACCATGCTGTTGCCCATGTTGTGGAAGGGGCGCTTATTTTCCTCAAAATAGGTGGAGGAAAGCCTGTCCCCCACTACCATATCAGCATTGCGCAAAAGCACCAGCTCCGCCATTTCCCGTGCGCTTTCCATGGGATAGGTATCATCTCCATCCACCATGATATAACACTGTGCATCGATTTCCTGAAACATGCGCCGGATCACATTTCCCTTTCCCTGTTTATACTCATTGCGCACCACGGCGCCCGCGCGCTCTGCAAGCTCCGCCGTGCGGTCTGTCGAGTTATTGTTGTAAACATAAATCACCGCATCCGGCAATGCCGCTTTCGCATCCGTCACAACCTTTTCGATCGTCTTTTCTTCGTTATAACAGGGAATCAATACTGCAATTTTATCCATGAGCCACTCCTTATATCTGTCATCATTTTCAGCGGAACCCCTGAAAAGCTTTCACCGTTCTATTTTCCAAAGCCAAGATGCATAACCGCGCTTTTTTCAACCTGCCGATCCTCCGAGATGTGAAACGCAATCGCTTCCTTCTGACTGAATTCCGCTGAAATTTCTGTTTTCTGCACCTGTCCCGGATGAAACAGGATTTCCAGCGTTCTGCCCTTTCTTTCCGCTTTTCTCCGCATGGAAGGCATCAGCTTCGCCACCCGCCGTTCATCCATATGGCCGCTCATAACGAGCCCCCACAAATACATCGGCTCCAGCTGCAACGCCCTCAACCTGCTCTCCATAAACAGGGAACAGTAATTCAGGATCATATTTTTCACAAAATTTACCGGACGATACGTCTTGTAAAGAGACAGCTCCTTCAGGAAAGGAAAAATCGGCTCTTTCGCATTGCGGATATACTCCACCTGCCAGCCATTTTCCGAAAGCACCTCAAACAGGGCATCCGACACCACCGGAATCATATGAGTATGCTGATGGCTGTCAATGCGCAGCCTTTTGATTTCCGGAAACGCCCTGCATACCGCCTTAATCTGGAGCTTCATTTCCGTTTTCAGCTGTTCCTTCAGCTTTCTTTTTCCCGGCAGACAGGAACGCAAAAACAGCTTTCCCCAGGAGATGCAAAAATGCCCCTCTTTATCCACAAGCTCCGGAATTTCACCCGGATCTGAAAGACAGCTTCCCTCCATAAAATTCAAATGTACGGACAGCTTCGGCTCTGCCGGAAATGCTTCCTGTTCTTCCCGATACCGTTTAACACATTCTTCAAAACAGCTCATGTTGGAAAGCACGCTGATGCTGTCCAGCTTTCCCGCCTTTAAGCATTCCAGAATGTCCTCGCTGGCATGCAGGGACTCGCCGAAATCATCCGCGTGAATATCAATTCTGCTCATCATCGTCCTCTTCATCTTTCTCCCGCAGAATCATGGACTCCACAATGTAGCGGGGCCTGCCCTTGCTTTCCATATAAATCTTCCCGATATATTCCCCGATAATTCCCTGCGAAAGCAGCGTCATACCGCCGATCAGACAGGTGGATGCGACCGTGGTCGTCCATCCCGCAACGACCTGACCGTGCGCCCAGTCCCAGATACAGGAAATAAAAATGCCGATGCTGACCAAAAATGTCAGCAGCCCCAGCACCACGATCATCTGAAGCGGCCTGGTGCTCATGGATGTAATACCGTCCATCGCCAGCGTGACCATTTTTTTCAGATTATATTTGGACTGTCCAGCCTCCCGTGCTTTCACATCAAAATATACAATGTCGGACTGGAAACCCATGGTGGGAATCAGCCCTCTCAAAAACAGATTTGTTTCATGAAATTCCGCAAGCGCGTCCAACGCCTTCTTTGACATCAGGCGGTAATCCGCATGATTGGTGATCGTTTCACAGCCCAGCACATGCATGAGTTTATAAAAAATGCCAGCGGTCGCCTTTTTGAAAAAGCCGTCCGTATTCCGGTCATTGCGCACGCCGTATACAATATCGCAGCCGTTTTCATAGCACTCCAGAAACCTGTCCAGCGCCTCGATGTCCTGCTGCAGATCCGCATCGATCGTCACCACCGCATCCGCCTTCGCCCGCGCCGCCATCATGCCCGCAAGGATCGCGCTCTGATGTCCATAGTTGCGCGAAACGCTCAGTCCCGCGAACATCCTGTCCTTCTGCG
>CAYMUW010000061.1:0-12222 GCA_964393865.1 uncultured Lachnospiraceae bacterium | reverse complement strand
AACATGTCAAGCATGCCGCTTACGTCTAATTCTTCAGCCATATTTCCTCCATTCCCAATGTTTCTCTTACCACATTATATTAACTCTAATTTCTTCAGTACCTGTTCTAATTTCTGAACATCAATCGGTTTCCCCGCATATGCCTCACAGCCCAAATCAAAAGCCATCTTTACCTTATGTTCCTCATTCAGTGCCGAAGTCATGATTACCTTTACGCACTTGTCCTTTGGGATTTTTTTCTGCGCCTCGATGTCGCGAATTGCCTTTAACACCTGATAGCCGTCCATTACGGGCATCATGATGTCAAGACACACCAAATCGTAAGGCTCCTCATCGTCCAGTGCCATCATAAAAGCATCCAGTGCCTCTTCGCCGTCCACCGTCACGTCGCATTCTCCATACTGTGAAAGATACTTGTCCATAAATTTGCGGCTAATAAAATCGTCCTCCGCCAATAATGTTTTCATTGCCGTTTTTCTCCTTTCTACTATTTATCTTAGATAGGTAATTGCAAAACACGCGTTTCGCAAACGCCTAATTTATCTTAGATACATGCTTTTTCTCCTACCTATAGGCGGCTTAAATATCTCCGCCAATTAGCAAAAAATCATTTATCAATTATCTAACTATTTATCGGCTCAACAGGCTGTAAACCTTACCTGCAATATCGGTCAGCGCTATCTGATACTGTACGGCGCCCAAATCGTAGGCAACCTTTGGCATTCCATATACGACACAGCTGGCTTCATCCTCTCCAATCGTCTGGGCTCCGGCGTTTCTCATTTCCAAAAGCCCCTTTGCGCCGTCACCGCCCATTCCGGTCAGGATAATGCCGAGTGCCTGTCTGCCTGCGATCTTTGCAACAGAGTTAAAAAGCACATCCACAGAAGGGCAATGACCGTTTACCTTCTCCGTCCCCTTGCACTCCACCTGAAAATCGTTTCCGACCCTTACAAGTCTCATCTGCCTGTCGCCCGGTGCTATCAGCACCTGTCCGGGCAGCACTCTGTCGCCCGTCTGGGCTTCCCTCACGGCGACTGCGCATTGATTATTCAAACGTTCCGCATACATTTTGGTAAAACCAGGCGGCATATGCTGCGTCACCACAACGCCGGGAATATCCCTCTTAAACTGTCTGATTACTTCAAATATTGCCTCCGTCCCTCCGGTAGATGCTCCAATTGCAATAATGCGTTTTTTGGCAACTTCACTAATACTGCCCGCCACCGGTCCGCTATCCACCCGCTTCAGGGCTCCAACCTTTGCGGTGGAGGCAATTTTTACTTTTGTGACAAATTCTGTTTTCAAGAAACTCTCAAGCTGCTGGCGGTTCATCTGACTGGGTTTATTGATAAAATCCACCGCCCCTGCCTCCATGGCATCAAAAACCTTGCTGTCCAAAGCACTCATTACCACTACAGGCAGAGGATACTGGGGCATAAGCCTTCTCAAAAATTCGATTCCGTTCATTCTCGGCATTTCCACATCCAGCGTCATAACATCCGGTCTGTACTTGATGATCATGTCTCTGGCCTCATAAGGGTTGCCCGCCTGTGCCACTACCTTTATATTGGGATCCGACTGCAGGCACTGTACCAACAGGCTGCGAAACATCACGGAATCATCCACAACCAAAACTTTAATTGTTCTCATCTGTTTCCTCACACCTTTCTGTAAATAGAGGGCTGTACGAACTGTAACCGGATTCTGTTCCGATCCAACCCTTCCGTCGTCCCGATAAACAAATAGCCTCCCGGCTCCAGATAATCATAAATCTTGGACAGCAGTTCATACTTTGTGGCATCCTGAAAATAAATCATCACATTCCGCAAAAAAACCACATGAAATTTCTTTTTAAAAGGAAAAGGGGACATAAGGTTAAACTGTCTGAAAATCACTTCCTTTTTCAATTCTTCCTTTGCCTGATACTCCTTATCGCTGATTGCCTTAAAATAATGCTTCTTCCACCTATCAGGCAGGGGTGCAATCTGTTCGTCCAGATAGATGCCTTTGGATGCATATTCCAATACTCTGGTGGAAATATCCGTTGCTAACACTTTGGTATCCCATTTGCTGTGTTCGATGCCAAAAAAATCCATCAGGATCATGGCGATGGTGTATGGCTCTTCTCCCGTAGACGACGCTGCGGACCATATCCTTAAGTCCTTGTGCGCGCTGGCGGATACCTTCAGCTGTGGGAGAACTGTCTGCTTTAAGAAATCAAAATGCACCGTTTCCCGCATAAAATATGTATGGTTCGTCGTCAAGATATTGATCAGATTGACTGCTTCTTCTCCGTTTGGATTGCTTTCCACCGCCTCCATGTAATCATGATAGCCGGAATAGCCGTTGCTCAAAATATAATTTTCCAATCTGCCTGTCACCAGAACCCTTTTTTGGCTTAAGTCAATGCCATATCTTTTTTTTACATAATCCACAATACGCTTAAACTCATCATCTGTCATTATATCATCTCTCCCACTATCGTTTCCACGTTCTTTGACCTGTCCTGCTTTCCATCTCACTCTAAAAATTTTTTGAATGATTATTCTTTGTTCTCAATATATTTTCTTAATACCTTTACCAGTGCCTCCATTTCCAGAGGTTTACTGATATGGTCATTCATTCCTGCCTGCAGCGCCTTTTGCCTGTCCTCCTCAAAAGCGTCCGCCGTCATGGCGACAATCGGAATCTTCGCTTTTTCCGGATCAGTCAGAGAGCGGATTGCTTTGGTGGCATCATAGCCATTCATTATCGGCATCTGCACGTCCATAAATATCATATCGTACCATCCCGCATCCGCCGTTTCCACCGCTGTCACTGCCTCTTGTCCGTTATTGACGATTTGCACTGTCAGTCCGAAATTCATAAGGATCTCCTGCGCCACCTCCTGATTCCAAAGATTATCTTCTACCAGAAGGATGCGGAAGCCATGAAGATCGAGGGTAGTGTCCGCCTGTGTCTCTGTCTGTGTTTCCTCCATGCAAAGTTTGGACAGCGTTCTCTGCAGATCCGAAAGGAACAATGGCTTGCTGACAAAATCTGTCACGCCTGCCTCTCTTGCCTCCTTTTCGATATCTGCCCAGTCATAGGCTGTCAGGATAATAATAGGTGCACTGTCGCCCACTTCCATTCTGATCTGCCTTGCAGTCTCAATCCCGTTCATGTCCGGCATCAGCCAGTCTATGATATAGACATAAAACGGATTCTCCAGATGCAAAGCCTCCTTAGTACGGATGACAGCCTCCTTTCCGAATCTTGTCCACTCCGAAAGCATGCCTATCTGCCTCAGCATATGGCTGATGCTCTGGCATGCGTTGATATCGTCGTCCACCACCAGCCCACGCAGCCCCTGCAGCTTCTCAATGACAGCGATTTCCTTATGTTCTTTCTGCAGCCTGAATTTCAGGGTAACAATAAATTCGCTGCCTTTTCCCTCTTCGCTGGAAACCTTTATCGTACCTCCCATCGTATCCACGATATTCTTGGTAATTGCCATTCCCAGACCGGTTCCCTGAATGCCGCCTATAGTAGAATTCCGTTCCCGGGTAAAAGGCTCGAAAATTTCTTGCAGATATTCCTTGCCGATTCCAATGCCCGTATCTTTTACGCGGAAATCATAAGTTGCATATCCATCCTTCGGTGCGCCCTTTTGCACCACACAGATTGAAATGCTGCCTCCCGGGCGGTTATACTTGATGGCATTGGACACAATATTGATCAAAACCTGATTTAGTCTCAGCTTATCACAGTAAATGTCCTCATCGGTTACTTCCATTATGTCAATATAAAAATCCAACTGCTTGGTATGAATATCCGCCTGCATCATGTCCCGCAGCGTATGGAGAATGTCCGGAAGGCTTTCCGGCTTTTCCTCTATCTCCAGCTTTCCGGATTCAATGCGGGACATATCAAGCACATCATTAATGAGGGACAGCAGGTGGGCGGAGGACTGATAAATTTTTTCAAGATACTCCTTCACCTGTTCCCCCCTGTCTATGTGTGTTATGGCAAGAGATGTGTACCCCATAATTGCATTCATCGGTGTTCGGATATCGTGGGACATGTTATTTAAGAATGTCGTTTTCGCCCGATTACCCTGATTTGCAAGTTCAAGCGCCTCGCCGATTTCCTTTTGGTGTTTCCTCTCCGTCCTTGCTATAAGCCGTTCTTCCCGGATTAGCATCGCAACCGCAAGCACTATCACTGCAATGCTCACAAGCCAAAAGAACAAATAAAGTATGATAATGTCCTGAACCTGTCCCTCGATAATAGAATCCGGAATCGCCATAATAAAATACCATGATTCTTTTTCCATCGGCATAAAAATAAGCAGCTGTTCTTCTCCTTCCAAGTTGGTGTACATCATGGAAAACTTTTCCTGCGCCGCCATGTTTTTCTGTATTTTCTCTATAGACCAGCCATTCTTTAAGGTTCCAAGCAGCATCTTGTCAAAAAAATTGTTCAATTTCTGCGCCGTATAGCTGCGGCTGTTGTTTACGATATAATTGCCCTCCGCATCAATGATATTGCTGTATCCTTCTCCGTCATAGCTTTCTATTTTCAGATTTTCCTGAAGGATATCTATGTCCATTAGCGCCGTAACATACCAGTAGGTTTCCCCTTCCACCGTAAAAGGCTCTGTCTCAGCTCCAAAATAAAGCAACTCCTCGGCATGATCTGCATTCGCCTCATTATTCTCTATCCAAAAGACATAATGTGCTTTCGTTACCCTGCACTGCTCAAGCAAATCCTCATCATAGGCAACTACCTGATCGCTGCTAAGCGTTTTCCCATTCTCCGACACCAGAGTCATCCTTTTACAGTCGATAATCTGGCTGCACTGTGACAGCGCCAAAAGGAGTTCCTGCTCCGTATTGCATCCCAGCTGCCCGATATAAGTACCTATTCCGTCAAGAATCTGATATTCATTGCCGATATTGCTCTCAACCGCCACTTCGTCATGCATTGCCATCTCTTCCATATTCTGTATTGCAATTTTTTTAATCTGCCCTGTGACCATAACATAAATACCTATAAAAGTCGTAATAATCACGACTATCGTAAAAACCGCCATCACAAGCCAGCTTATTTTCTTATTATCTTTTATTTTTCTCATCATGCTCATGAAGCGTTTTCCAATTTGTTTTCCCATTTTGCCCTCTTCTCCTTAAAAACCATAGCCTATAATAAAATTCCTCCAGAGTATCAAAAAGCTACCATGCGCTGCCACACTTTGTTAAAAACCCTTACAATATCAGGATCGTAAAGCCGCCCGCTCTGTTCGTTTATTCTTTGAACCTCTTTTGCCGGATTTTCTTCCTCCGCCATTTTTCCGATCTGTATGCTAAAATCCTCCGCCAGCGCCATGATTCTGGCTTCTAAAGGAATATCCTCCCCCTTAAGTTCCGGGCTTCCCGTCCCGTCCCAATGAGCGGAACGATATTTTTCGATGTTGGACGCCATCTCCAAAAGCTTCGACTTTTTTCCGTCTTCCGCAATCTCCTCAAGAAAGCCTCCTCTTCGTAAAGCCTGTCCTGTGCTTTCCATCCCCTGTGCTCCCGCATTCCTGACAAAGTCCTGCAGAAAGCTTTCTATACTGCAAAGTTCGGCTGCTGACCCGATGATTTCCGTAAACCTGTCCGTAATTACATTTTCATATTTCGGCAGTAACTGCAGGCTTTGTGACAAAATCCTGCAGCTTTCGCCCACATTTTTCAAACGTCTGCCCATGCTCCCATCGAGCCTTTCCAGCATTCTGATCACGATAGACAAAATTCTGGTCTGTTCCTCCTCGATCTGCTTCTGCTGTTTTTCCACCAGCCGGTGCATCATATGATTATAATCTGCCATTTCCCGTTTCATGCGGCTGAAATTCAAGTGGTTATCCACACGCATGATAACCTCCTCCGCATTAAAGGGCTTGCTGATAAAATCTGCGGCTCCAGCGTCAAAAGCCCTTTCCTTCTCCTCAACAGTATCCAGTATGGAAATAAAAATAACCGGGATATCTTTTGCCTTCGGATTGCTTTTTACCATCCGGCAGAACGAGAGACCGTCTATCTCAGGCATTGATATATCGGATAAAATAAGAGACGGCAGTTCCTTTTTTAAAATATTCACCGCCTCCCGCACGCTGAGTGCACATAGAGCTATGTAACCTCTGTCTTCAATGATATTTTTTATCATTTCCACATTCATGCCAATATCGTCTACGATTAATATTTTGATTTCTTCTTTCAATCCAGCACCTTCTTTAGCATTTCTCTGAGTTTTTCATATTCTTTCATGCTTTTCTCATAGTTTTCCTTTCGGATTGCCATTTCCATCCGCAGTAACTGTTTCTTCAAGTCTTCATCCGCCGGGTCTGTCAATATCTTTATCGTATTGCAGATAAACTCAGCCTTGTCCCATACGTTCATTTCAATAGATAACGCCAGCTTATCCATGCGTTTACGCAGTTCTTCCAAATTCTCCTTTTCCCCATAACGGAATATATTACCGATTTCTTCCTCTGTTTTCTCCTCATCCGCAAAACTGCCCCAGCTGTCGAAGACTTCCTGCCATTTTTCTTTTTGTTCTGCGTTCTGTCCATTTTTCAGTCGAATACGGAAAGAAAATACGCTTCCCTTTCCTCTTTCGCTCTCCACATAAATTTTTCCATCCATCAAATCTGCCAGCTGTTTTGAAATGGAAAGTCCCAGTCCCGTTCCTCCATAGCGTCTGGTAATGGAGGCGTCCGCCTGACTGAAGCTTTGAAACAGCTTCCCAATCTCATCCTTTGCTATGCCGATACCGCTGTCCTTCACCATAAAAAGCAGCTCCGTTCCGTCATGGCTCTGGCTGATCCTGTTTACTGCAACACTTACATATCCTATGGATGTAAACTTAACTGCATTGGAAAGCAAATTATTTAAAATATGGGAAATCCCCATCTCATCCCCGACTAAGAACCTCGGTATCTGCTCGTCCACATCAACGCTGAACATCAGCTCCTTTTTGTTGATTTCGCTGATGTGGTTGGCAACTACCTTATCCATCATTTCATAAAAGTCAAACTTCCGTTCCTCAACGGTAAATTTTCCCGTCTCCAGTTTGGAAAAATTCAAAATATTATTAACGGTTTCCGACATATTGCTGCAGCAGTCCAAAATGATTTTCAGTATCTTCCGGCACTCTGAATCTTCCGTCATATTCATGAGCATCTCCGCATGTCCTCTGATGCCGTTTATCGGAGTCCGCATCTCATGCGTGACATTCGCAGTGAATTCATCTCTCTGACGCAGGTTTTTCTTTTCTTCTTCTTTTAACTTCTGAAGCTTCAGTACCATTTCCTTTCGTTCGGTAATGTTCTCCGCTAAAAGGAAAAAATTACCCGGCGCATCCATCGGAAAAAGCTTAATCCTTACAGGAATGCAGGCGCTGCTATTTAAATACGCCGCCGTCTCCTCCCCGTCTTTCATTCTCCCTATGTCAAACGGAACGGTTTCTCCCGTTTCCGTCTGAAACTCCTGCCGGAAAATCCGAGCGATATTACATCCCTGCAGCTCGTTCTCCTGATATTTCAACGTCTCCAAAGCCGCCCTGTTGGCGAAGAAAATATTTCCTTCCCCGTCAAAAGCCAAAACCAGTTCACTGATTTCATCAGGCAGCCTGTCGGATATTTCTCTTGGTTCTTTTCCGCTTCTCATGGCTTTTCCTCCTGCGTGGCAAAATGTCCTATCTGTATGTCGGCGATTTCATATTCCTATAAACAATTTTTGATAATATCAGCAAATATATGATATGTAGTTTTCACTTCTTCTTTTATTGCGTCTACTGCCGCCGTATCGACTTCTTCCGGCTCCTTTCCTCTCAGAATCTCTGTCAGCCGAGACACCTTCTCATAAAACGGAAGCAGTCCCAGATTAATGCTGACTCCCTTCAGGGTATGTGCGCACCTGAAAGCCTCTTCATAATTTTTACTCTCCAAGCTGCTCATGAGATTGTCATAATTGGGATCCTCCACCAAAAACTTCACCAGATATTTCTCATACATTTCCTCTTTTCCCATAAAAGAGTGAAGTGCGCTTTTGACATCAGCGCCGTTTTTCTGAAGTTCACTTTTGCATTTTTCGTCCATTGATCGCTCCTTATATTTAAAGTCACCTGTGCATTGTATAATAATTCATTTGTTTTTAACACAAATTTTATATATATATTATTCTATAATTAGAGAATTTGCAAGCCGAACATATATTTTAATTTGCACCAGCCGCTGAATTTTATAAGATGCTTGACAAAAAAAAGAGGAATGTAATATGATAAAATATAAAGATTGTAGGAAAACTAAGAAATCAAGTTTAGCTTATGTATATCTTCACTTTATACAGCGAGAGTAAGAATCTATGTTTGATGAATTAAAACAGCTCGGAGTTGATACCGAGGATGGGATCTTTCGGTTTATGAACAATGAAGATCTTTATAAACGAATGCTTATCGCTTTTGCGGAAATGGTAAGAGAGGCGCAGGTTACGACAGAGTTCGACAATAAAGCCTGTGATAAGGAGATCGAAAAGATTCATGCCCTTAAGGGAGTGGCAGGTAACTTGTCTATTGAACCCCTTTATATCGGTTATACTGAGATTGTTCGGCTTTTAAGGGAAGGAAATGTCGCGGAGGCAAAGGCTGCGATCGCCAAAATCCTGCCGACACAGAATCAGATAACGGAATGTATTGAAAAGTATTCATAAGGGTAGCGGAGGTTTTGGAATGAGTGTTCATGATAAATCTATTTTGGTTGTCGACGATGTTAAAATCAACCGTGTTATGCTGCTCGAAATATTCAAAGATGAATTTGATGTTATAGAGGCATCTAATGGCAGAGAAGCCGTTGATATCATAAACGGCAGTTCAAATGTGGGAGCGGTGCTTTTAGATCTCATTATGCCTGACGCTGACGGCTTTGTTGTACTTAAAAATATGAACGAAACTGGACTAATAAAAAGGATTCCTGTACTGATTATAACGGGAGCCGAGGACAAAAATATGCTGATGGAGGCATACAACCTGGGGGCTACTGACATCATTGCCAAGCCCTTTATTCCCTATTTCCTGAGACGGCAGCTTGTGAACGTTATGGAGCTTTACAGCCATAAAAACGAGCTTGAGGTTATCGTGTCAGAGCAGGTCGCCAAATTTAATAAAATGAGCCGCTCCATTGTAGAGGCCTTGGCGAATATCATTGAATTTCGAGACTGCGAAACGGGAAAGCACGTTAAAAATGTATGCAAAATGACAAGAAAGATTCTGATAAAGCTGGGAGAGATGTGCCCTGATTATAAGCTGCCCGTGGAAGAAATCGATAAGATTTCTATCGCCGCCGCCCTTCACGATGTGGGAAAGATCTCGATACCCGACATGATCCTGAACAAGCCGGGAAAGCTCACTAAAGAAGAATTTGAGATTATGAAACTGCATACGGTAAAGGGGTGCGATCTGCTCGATAAGGTAAAGGATATTATAGAACCTGAGCTATACAAATATTGTTATGATATTTGCAGACACCACCATGAAAGATGGGACGGCAGGGGTTATCCCGATGGAATCGCAGGAGACGAGAATGAAGTCTGGTCACAGGTTGTGGCTGTCGCCGATGTATATGACGCGCTCACATCGGAACGAGTTTACAAAAAAGCCTTTCCGCATGACATTGCGGTCAATATGATCTTCAACGGAGAATGTGGGCAGTTCAATCCCGATGTTTTGAAAGTGTTTAAAGCGGTGCAGGATGAAAATTGAAACGGATTATTAAGATGGAAATAGAGAATAAAAAAACAAGCGACAAACTATTTTTTGCAGTAAGCGGCGCCATTGTTACTTTGCTGACTATAACGCTTCTTTTATGCTACAGTAGTTATATGGGAACTCAAATAAATAATACCATAAGCAACGTAAGCAGAATACATATGAGCGAGATCAACCTTCAGCTCCAGCAGAAGTTTCGATCTGTTATGGAACTGAGACTTATGCAGGTTGATGAAATTTTAACGGAGATTACTCCCGATACATACAGGGACAGCGATGCAGCCTCTGACACAATAAAAGAAATGGGAATGAGAAGGAATTTCACCTTTGCCGGCTTTCTGGATGAGGATTATGAGCTTTTTCCCGTCTACGGAGAAAATTATACCATCGAGGGCAACAACGACATCGAAGCCTCCATTGAATATGACGGGAATGTTTTGGAATATGCCTCAGATGAAAATGGGGAAAAATATCTTATGATTGGACGAAGCACAACCGATTATGTGCTGGAAAACGGAAAACGCAGCATCGCTTTTGTCGTGTGTATGGAAATGGACGCTATAAACAATGTGCTGTTTCTTGATTCGGAATCGGGAAACGTATACACTCATGTTATAAACCACAACGGTGATTTCATCATAAGCAACGGTTTCATCGAAAGCGATAATTATTTTGAAGGCGTGATTAATACAGAAATAGCCGATGTCAGGGAAGCCGAAAGCTGTATTAACGAGTTGAAGTACGCCGTTGAAGCAGGCACGCAGTACAGCTTCAGTTATGTTCTTAATGGGGAAAAATTCTATGTGTGCTGTTCCCCCTTTTCGGACAACAGTGAATGGTATTATGTGACGGTCATGCACAGCGATATTTTCGATGGGTATTTTGACATTTTAAATCGAGTAAGATTTGTTGCGCTTGTTGTCGTTTTATTTATCCTTCTTTCCACCATACTGGTGATCATTCTGATTTATTACAGGCTGAATCAAAAGCGAATCAAAGAACTTGCTGATGCAAAAGCACTTGCCATAAAGGCGAACAATGCCAAGACCGAGTTCCTGTCCAGTATGAGCCATGATATGAGAACGCCTATGAATGCTGTGATCGGAATGACGAATATCGCCATACAGCATATAGAGGATAAGGAAAGGGTTCAATATTGCCTTGAGCAGGTGGTTATTTCAGCGAAGCATCTTCTTTCACTGGTCAATGATGTTTTGGACATTTCCAAAATAGAAAGCGGGAAAATGCAGCTTTCTATAAGGAATGCTTCTCTTAAGTCTGTCATTGATGACATTGTGGCTCTTTCTCAGACATTGTTAAAGGAGAAAGAACAAAAATTCGATGTTTTTATTCGCAATATCATAGCGGAAGAGGTTTATTGCGATGATATAAGATTGTATCAAATCCTGATGAATCTTGTTTCAAACGCCTTTAAATATACCCCCGAAGGGGGAACGATACTTGTGGAGGTGTACCAGGAAGCATCCAGCAAGGGTGAAAACTATGTAAAAACACACTTTAAGGTGGTCGATAACGGCATTGGTATGTCGCCGGAATTTGTGGAAAGAGTTTTCGACAAGTTTGAGCGGGAGAATAACGACACAGTTCAAAAAACTACCGGATCGGGTCTCGGAATGGCGATTTCAAAGCAGATTGCCGATCTTATGGAGGGTGAACTTGAGGTTGAGAGCGTTTTGAACGAGGGCAGCGTTTTCCAGCTTTCGGTGGAATTTAAGATAGCAGGCAAATTCGAGATGACTGAAAAGCTGCCTGCTTGGGATGTCCTTGTGGTGGACGATGACGTACTGCTGTGTGAAACGGCTGCTTCGAATCTTGAAGAACTAGGTGTAAAAGCGGAATGGGTAACCGAGAGCACAAAGGCTGTTGAGCTTATAGAAAAACGTCGGGAAGAAGGCAAGGAGTTTGACTTTGTTCTTCTTGACTGGAATATGCCGGATATGGACGGAGTGGAGACAATCAGGAAAATAAGAGCCACGGGAAGCGTTTCTCTGCCTGTATTTCTGATTTCGGCATACGATTTGAGCGATGTTGAGGAAAAAATTGATCTGACGGAGTTTGAAGGCTTCATTGCCAAGCCTCTGTTTAAATCCAGGCTTTATCAGGCTTTGGGAAAGTATGCGGGACATATGAATACGGAAAGTGTGGCATCAAAGGAACCCATAATGAGCTTTGCCAATAAGAGAATCCTTGTGGCCGAAGATGTGGAAATCAATTGGGTGATTGTCAGGGAAGCGCTTATCTCAGTAGGCATACAGGCGGAAAAAGCGGAAAACGGCAGGGATTGTATCGAAATGTTCCGCAGTTCACCTGTGGGCTACTATGACCTTATTCTTATGGACATCAGGATGCCCGTCATGAACGGGATTGACGCAACCAAAGAAATAAGAAAGCTTGACAGGAAGGATAAGAATCTGC
>CAYMUW010000060.1:0-12480 GCA_964393865.1 uncultured Lachnospiraceae bacterium | reverse complement strand
AAATGCCCAGATAGCTCAGTTGGTAGAGCAGAGGACTGAAAATCCTCGTGTCACTGGTTCGATTCCGGTTCTGGGCATTTTTTTATATTATTTGGATATACTGTTGATTATGGGCCACTAGCTCAGGTGGTAGAGCACTTGACTTTTAATCAAGTTGTCCGGGGTTCGAGTCCCCGGTGGCTCAGGAAAGAAAAATATCCGGATTTTCTTTAAATAAGAATATCCGGATGTTTTATATTATATATTCTTGCCCGGTTGTATAATGAGCGTAAAAGGAGGAACCTCGTATGTTTCCTGATAGAAAAGAAGCAGAGAAGATGCTTGCAGAAGCAGAGACTATAAATCCCGGTCCGTGGGGAGATCACAGCAGGATGGTTGCCAAATGTGCCCAAAGGATTGCGGCAAATTGCGGAATGGATGAGGAGAAGGCCTATATTTTAGGACTTTTACATGATATCGGACGCAGGTGTGGTGTTACGCACCTTGCTCATGTTACAGACGGATATAAATACCTGATGGAGCTTGGCTATGATGAGCCTGCAAAGGTATGTATCACTCATTCCTTTGGTGTGAAGAATATTGATAATTATATTGGTAACCGAGATATCTCACAGGAGGATTATGTTCTGCTGTTAAGGCTTATTGAGACCTATGAATATGATGATTATGACAGATTGATTCAGCTATGCGACAGTATAGCATTTCCGGACAGGGTAGTGGATTTAAAAACACGCATGGATGATGTGGAGAGAAGATACGGCTCCGCTTATCCCTTGAGTAAGCGTCAAAAAAATTATGAGCTTAAGGAGTATTTTGAGGAAAAAATGGACAGAAATCTGTATGAAGCGGTAATGGATTGTTCGCAAAAATAATATTATTCTAATTGAGCAATGTAGCTTTCAGATCACTTATCATCTGATCTAATCTTTCAGCCTGTTGTGTCATTTTCAGGATATCGGAGGTGTTATCTTCGATCATATTTGAAATGCTGGCAAACTGATTATTTTCAGCTTGAATTGCTTCAAGTATTTCTTCATTAATTGTTACAGTGGTTTTGATAATACCATTCTGGTTATTTCTTACCTGATCCATTTTAGTAATACCATTAAGAGACTCTTTAATGATTGCCATCATGTCGCTGTTTCCTGCAAAGGTTGTGACGAAGGCTTCATTCTGGCTTTCCAGATTGGTGGTGCTGTCTTCCACGGATAAAACCATTTCTTTTGCATTGGTTTGCAATTTGTCAATAACATCCTGAATATCACTTAGAGACTGTTTCGTATTAGAGGCCAGACCACTGACGGATTCTGCTACAACAGCAAATCCCTTACCTGCTTCTCCGGCTCTTGCAGCTTCAATGGAGGCATTTAGAGCAAGCAGTCCGGTTTGTGAGAAATTTCTTCTACGGAGGATATATGTTTACCTAATTCTAAGGAACAGGCCTCAAGAAAAGCCATATTTTCTTTACTCTTTTCCGTTTTAGCTAATACATTTCGGCTTTCTGCCAGAAGAGATTCGCTGGTGGCCGATAATTCCTCTGTTGAGGAGCTTTCATTTTGGGATATTTCAGATAATACAATACTTGTTCTGCTTAAATCCTCTGCCAAAGAGGAGGCAGTTGAGAGAAACTTTTCCATGCGGGAATTATTTTCCTCCAACTGATCTTGTTTGACATGGATCAGACGGTTGCCGACCAGATATATAAAGAGTAATATTGAGGAAATGGAAAGAACTACTCCTATAATTCTAAGTACCATTTCGGGTACAATGTATTCGTCAAAGACAGGCAGAATAGTGTCCATCCTGATAACGCTGGATGCAGTTATGGAGATTAAAACGATTACAGATGACACTAAGACCATTTTAAAATCCAGAAAAAATGCCATTAAAATTAAAAAGAAAAAGGTAAATCCCCAAAACTGTCTGGAAGGAACCATATAGGAAATGAAGTTAAACTGAATAGACATAACTAAAACAACAAAAATCTTTCCAAACCACATATTAGGCTTGCTTCTTTTTTCGCCGTTTTCGTTCACTTCATAAGAATGAAAAATAAAGTATAATCCGATCAAAAAGTAAATAATACAGGTTATTACAAATATTCCTAAAACCATTCCGGAAATGTCAGGATAAAATCCCAGTAGCTTCAGAGCGGAAAAAGTAGCGCCGGAGCATAAGCATGCGCCTGTAATGACCAGTATGACAAGAGTAAATGCTTTATTCATGTACTCTTCAATAATGTTAGTATTCATGTTCTGTAACCCCCTAAAATATTTATATAGCATTGGGAAATTATTATATCATACTTTTTTGACTTTTCTTTACATTATAATATGTTTGTCTGAAATAAAATTCGGATATTGAATGAAAGTCCCTGGGGCTTAAGGATGTAATGACTTGAAAAACTTGCATTTTTTCTCACTTTATAGTATCTTTGAAAAGTGATTTTTTATATGAGGAAGAGGATTATGAAAAAGTTATCTTTATTATTTTTAATTTGCAGCCTGTTTACATGCATTGTGACAGGTTGTGCTGACGTGGCTGCAAGTAATATAGGTGCCGGTATCGTATCGCAGGAGGATTCTGATTATAGCGAGAAGATGGTGAAAACTGCAGCCCCCATGGAGGAGGGCTACTATATGGTAGAGGGAACCCTTTCTGAAATGGACAAAAGCCGTCTTGCACTGGAGACGGATGACGGACAGGTATTGTGCTTTGAACTGGCACCTGAAACAGTGATTTACAGCGGTGAAAATGACGAGATTGTAAAGGGACAAAGGATCAGGGTTGTATTTGACGGAGACGTTGGGAAAAACGGAATGGAAAAAGTTTCCGTTATCACAGTGACACCGGTTGAGGTGTAAAAATTTCTGTTTTTGGATGTTCGATGTATTTTGAATCGTTATATATGGTAAAATAAATAACGATAGGTTTTTTATAGCTTAAATATGCAGGAGACCGCATAATGAATGAAAAGAATATAAGAAAATTAGAAAAGCTGAGAAGAAGGCACGAGAAAAAGAAGGAAGTGTATCGACTTCTTCAAAAGCATGCTTCGGATATCCTACAATCGGGAAATTTTAAAAGTACAAGAAATTATATTCAACATGGTTCTATTCCGGTTCATACCCACTGTATTGATGTGGCCGGCAAGAGTATTGCCATAAGCAGGTTTTTGGGCATTCGCTGCAGTGAAAGAGAGCTGGTAAGAGGAGCGCTTTTGCATGATTATTTTCTGTATGACTGGCATGATAAGAACAGAGAAAATTATCAAATGTTGCACGGGTTTTATCACCCTGGAATAGCGCTTCGGAATGCCGATCGGGAATATGATTTGACTTTGCGGGAGAAGGACATCATCAAGAAGCATATGTGGCCTTTAACTGTAGTGCCGCCTCTTTGCCGGGAAGCATGGATTGTGACGACTGCTGATAAATATTGTTCGATATTGGAAACGCTGCGTCTTCACAGAGGAGCAGGGAAAGCTAATATAAGGATAAGGGTAAGCGAATGAGCGAGAGACTGTATGAAAGTTTAAAAAGATACAGCGACAGTGATTTTTATCCTTTTCATATGCCGGGACATAAACGAAATAAGGAAAGCGGCCCTTTGAGCGGCTTTTTCAGGCAGGACATTACGGAAATTGACGGATTCGATAATCTGCATCAGCCGGAAACAATTATTCGGGAAGCCCAATATAGAGCAGCACAGCTCTATCATTCAAAAGAAACTTATTTTCTGATAAATGGTAGTACAGCCGGTATTTTAAGTGCTGTTTCGGCAATAGCGGGACGGGGAAATAAGCTGATTATAGCAAGAAATTGTCATAAAGCCGTATATCATGCGGCTTTTTTAAATCATATGGAGCTGTGCTATGTGTATCCTGCGGTGAATGAGGAATATGATATTGCAGAGGAAATTACAGCATCCCGAATTGAGAAGGAAATTTGTGCTATTTTAAAGCAGGAAGAAATACCTGCTTCAAAAGCAGGAGATATAATTGCCGGAGTGGTAATTACATCGCCTACCTATGAGGGAATTGTTTCCGATGTCAGAGCAATTGCGGATTTGGTTCACCAGTATAAGCTTCCGCTGATTGTGGATCAGGCACACGGGGCTCATTTTGGCCTTCATCCTGCTTACCCGCAAAATGCGGTAGATCAGGGAGCGGATCTTGTGATTCACAGTGTTCACAAAACCCTGCCGGCACCCACGCAGACAGCGCTGATTCACAGAAACGGAGAGTTGACGGACGGAGAAAAGCTGAGAAAATACTTGCGAATCTATCAAAGCAGCAGTCCCTCTTATCTTCTTATGGCGGGGATTGACGAGGCAGTAGCGCTTGCAGGACAGGAGGGAAGCAGACGGCTTGAACGGCTTTTGAGCTATAGGACGGAAGTGTTCCATGCATTGGAGCATTGTAAATATATCAGGGTATGCCCTTTGACGGAACCGGGAAAACTTGTAATATCCGTCAAAAATTCATCTATAACAGGAAAGCAGCTCGATCAAATATTAAGAGAAAAATATCATTTGCAGATGGAAATGGCCTCAGGCACTTATGTGCTTGCCATTTTGACCATGATGGATCAGGAGGAAGGCGTTAAAAGACTGATCCGTGCTCTTTTGGAGATTGATGCCGATCTGCGGCAGGGAACGGAAGAAAATGTGCCCGTTTCATTTCCGAGGCATTTACCTGATGTAAAAATGAATTTGCGGGATGCGTTTCTTGCATCTTATTGCAATGTGGAAATTACCGATGTAGAAGGTGAAATTTCTGCAGATTTTGTAAGTCTTTATCCACCGGGAATTCCTCTTTTGGTGCCCGGGGAAGTGATAACCGAACAGATTTTGACGGTTATAGAGGAGTACCGGAGGCATGGCTACACGGTTTCCGGGGTTGATAATAACACAATAAAAACGGTTGCCTTAGGGCAATTTCAGGAAAAGGAGAATAAATATTAATATGCGTAAAACCAAAATTATATGTACAATAGGACCCGCTTGTGAGAGCGAGGAAAAGTTAAGGGAATTGATGCTTGCGGGGATGAATGTGGCACGCTTCAATTTTTCTCATGGCTCACATGAAGAGCATAAGAAAAAATTTGATAGAGTGATTAAAGTGAGCAATGAGCTGGGGCTTCCGGTAGCTACTCTGTTGGATACCAAAGGGCCGGAGATTCGCCTTAGGGATATTGAGGGCGGAAAAACAGAGCTTGTCGGTGGTCAGAAATTCATTCTTACCACAGATGAAATTCTCGGCAATAATGAAAAGGTTTCCATTACTTATAAGAATTTAAAAAACGATATTTCTGTAGGAACCACCATTTTAATTGACGATGGTCTGATTGAAATGGTTGTGGATGAGATCGATGAGACCGATATAATATGTACAGTGGTTAATGGAGGCCCTATTTCCAATCACAAGGGCGTCAATGTTCCCGGGGCTGCGTTATCCATGCCTTACATCAGTGATGTGGACAGAAGTGATATCATGTTTGGCTGTGACATGGGATTTGATTTTCTGGCGGCATCCTTTGTCAGATGCAGAGAGGATATTTTGGAGGTCAGAAAAATCCTTGATGAGCATGGCAGCCACATGAAGATTATTGCTAAGATTGAAAATATGCAGGGTATCCGCAACCTTGAGGATATACTTACCGTTTCAGATGGTATTATGGTAGCCAGGGGCGACATGGGTGTAGAGATTCCTATGGAGGAAGTTCCGGTTATTCAGAAGCGGATGATCAAGATGGCGGAGGCGCAGGGAAAGCATGTCATTACAGCTACACAAATGCTGGAATCCATGATTAGAAATCCCAGACCTACCAGAGCAGAAACAACAGATATTGCCAATGCAATTTATGACGGAACCACAGCGATTATGCTTTCCGGTGAAAGTGCGGCAGGACTTTATCCTGTGGAAGCCGTGAAGACTATGGCTAAAATTGCGGAACGCACGGAGCAGGATATTGATTATGCGGGACGCATGAAAAGAAAAGAGAGTATTGACAGTTTTGACGTGACTACCGCTATTTCGCATGCAACCTGTACCACGGCAATTGATTTAAAGGCAACGGCTATTATTACGGTTACGATTTCAGGCTTTACTGCAGGAATGATTTCGCGCTATAAGCCCGGCTGTTCCATCATTGCCTGCAGTGTCAGTCCTAAGATATGCAGACAGCTCAGCCTTTCATGGGGCGTAATCCCAATCTGGATCGCCAGAGAAAGCACAGCAGATGATTTGTTTGAAGAGGCGGTTCGTGCGGCGGAAGAGGCAGGCTATATTAAAAAGGGTGATAAGGTGGTTCTTACAGCAGGTGTACCGCTGGGAATATCGGGAAGAACTAATATGCTGCGTGTTGTTGAGGTTTAAATTCAATGGGAAAAATGATATACTTAATGGGGAAGAGTTCCACAGGAAAGGACACGATTTACAAAGAGCTCCTTTCCTGGGAGCAAATAAAGCTTAGAAGGATTGTTCCCTATACGACCAGACCCATAAGGATCGGTGAGGAAGAAGGAAAAGAATATCACTTTACGGATGAGGCCGGATACGAACAGCTTGCGGCACAGGGAGAGGTAGTCGAATCCAGAATTTACCATACATATCATGGATTGTGGCGTTATTTTACGGTGAATGACGGGGAGATTGACCTTGATAGGTATAATTATCTTATTATAGGAACCCTGGAATCCTATGTTAAGACGGCAGAGTATTTTGGCAGGGATAAGGTGCTGCCGGTGCTTTTGGAACTGGATGACGGCATCAGACTTCAAAGGGCGCTTGACAGGGAGCGGAAGCAGGACCATCCCCGTTACCAGGAAATGTGCAGAAGATATCTTGCGGATGCGGAGGATTTTTCAGAGGAAAAAATCTGTCAGGCCGGCATTACGGGAAGATTTTCCAATGATAATTTGACAAAATGTATTGCGGAAATCAAGGAATACGTTCAAAATAATCTATAAGACAGGGGGTGACCGGTTTGGATATTAAAGTAAATCAGACAACACCTGTGGCTCAGCCCGAGGCGGCAGCACCGGTGCGGGAAGCGGATGGCGCTTTTAAGTTCACACTGGTCAGCCATATCGAGGAGCAGGAGCTTCAGGCAAGGCTTGGAACCTTGATGGAGGAAATTACCATGCAGGGCGACAAGCTTGCCAAAAAGCGCGATATCAAGGATATGAAGAGATATCGGGGATTGATTAAGGAATTTATGAATGAGATTATCAGCCGTTCTCATTCCTTCAGCCGCGAGAACTTTTTGGACCGCAAGGGGCGGCACCGGGTTTACGGAATTATTCGTCTGGTGGATGAAAATTTGGACGAGCTGGCACAGGAACTGATGAAGGATGAGCAGGATCATCTTGCCATTCTTGCCAAGATCGGGGAAATCAGAGGACTTTTATTGGATATCCTTACCTAAGCTGGGAACTGAAAGCTGTGGTAGCGTAGGAAAGAGGGAAAGTATATGAGCAGATTTGTTGATATTGTGGGGCAGGAACAAATAAAGGAGCACTTGCAAAATGCGGTAAAAACAAATAAGGTTTCTCATGCCTATATCATTAATGGGGAGAGAAGCTCCGGTAAGGAATTTATTGCAAAAACCTTTGCCATGGCGCTGCAGTGTGAGAACAGGCAGGAGACGGAGCCCTGTCAGAAATGCCATTCCTGTAAGCAGGCTCTCAGCGGCAATCAGCCGGATATCATTTTCATTACCCATGAAAAGCCCGGCACCATCAGTGTGGATGATATCAGAACCCAGATTAACGGTGATATTGCCATTAAGCCCTACAGCAGTCCCCGAAAGATTTACATTATGAACGAAGGGGAGAAGATGACCATTCAGGCGCAAAATGCTCTGTTAAAGACCCTGGAAGAGCCGCCGGAATATGCGGTTATCCTTATCCTGACCACCAACGTAGATTCGCTGCTTCCTACCATCTTAAGCAGATGCGTGGTTTTAAATATGAAGCCGGCATCGGATGCCCAGGTCAAGAAGTTTCTGATGGAGCATATGCAGATACCGGATTACAAGGCAGACATTTGTACCGCCTTTGCAAGGGGAAATCTGGGTAAAGCAAAGCTGCTTGCAGGAAGCGAAGAATTTGACAAGGTTAAGGAAGAAGCCATTACCCTGCTGAAATACATTAATGAAATGGAAATCAGCGAGATTGTAGCGGCAATCAAAAAAATTAATGAGTATAAGTTTGATGTAAATGATTATCTGGACATTCTTTCCGTATGGTATCGCGATGTACTTTTGTTCAAAGCGACTCATGATGCGAATCACTTGATTTTCAGGGAGGAAATACAGTATATTAGGAAGGTAGCAGACAGAAGCACCTATGAGGGAATTGAACTGATCATCGATGCCCTTGAAAAATCCAAGCAGAGATTGAATGCCAACGTTAATTTTGATTTAACCATGGAGCTTCTGCTTTTAACGATCAAAGAGAACTAAGTGAGGTTGATAGATTTATGATTAATGTGATAGGAGTGCGGTTTAGAACCGCCGGTAAAATATATTTTTTTGATCCCGGTAAGCTGGACATTAAGCGCGGCGACCATGTAATCGTAGAAACTGCAAGAGGGATTGAATACGGAACGGTAGTAGGAGATCCCAGAGAAGTGGAGGATCAGAAGGTAGTGCAGCCCCTTAAGCCGGTTCTGCGTATTGCCACCCAGAGAGATGATGAGCAGGAGGCGGCTAATAAGCTTAAGGAAAAGGATGCTTACAAGATTTGTCTGGAAAAGATACAAAAGCATGGGCTTGAAATGAAGCTTATTGATGCGGAGTATACCTTTGATAATAATAAAGTTTTGTTTTATTTTACGGCTGACGGACGTATTGATTTCAGAGAACTGGTTAAGGATCTGGCAGCAGTGTTTAAAACCAGAATCGAGCTTCGCCAGATTGGTGTGAGAGATGAAACCAAGATTTTGGGCGGTATCGGAATTTGCGGAAGGGAGCTTTGCTGTCACAAGCATTTGTCTGAGTTTGTGCCTGTTTCCATTAAGATGGCAAAGGAGCAGAATTTATCCTTAAATCCCACTAAGATTTCGGGCGTGTGCGGCAGGCTGATGTGTTGCCTTAAGCATGAGGAAGAGACCTACGAGGAATTGAACCGGAGGTTGCCTAACGTGGGAGACCATGTTACCACAGAGGATGGCTTAAAGGGCGAGGTGCATAGCGTTAATGTGCTCAGGCAGCTGGTAAAAGTGATCGTTGATGTGGGTGACGAGAAAGAAATTCAGGAATATCGCGTAGATCAGTTACGTTTTAAGAAAAAGCATAAGCACAATAAAGTGGATGTGCAGGATGAGGAATTAAAGGAGCTTGAAAAGCTAGAAAAGGAAGAGGGTAAGTCCAAGCTTGACGATAATTAAAGTTCTGCCGGAGGACAAGTAATTGATAACTCTGAAAGAAAATGAGCGAATCGATGATTTGCAGAGAAATCACTACAGAATTATTCAAAATCCCAAGCGGTTTTGTTTTGGGATGGATGCGGTACTGCTCTCCGGCTTTGCCAGAGCAAAGGAGGGCGACCGGGTTCTGGATTTGGGAACAGGAACCGGTATTATCCCTATTTTGATGGAGGCAAAGACGAAAGCTGCTCATCTGACCGGGCTGGAAATTCAGGAAGAAAGCGCAGATATGGCAAGAAGAAGCGTAGCACTGAATCAGCTGGAGAAAAAGATAGAAATTGTAATAGGAGATATTAAGGAAGCAGTCAGTCTCTTCGGCGCTGCTTCTTTTGACGTTGTAACCTGTAATCCGCCGTATATGACGGAACATCATGGGCTGACTAATTTGGAGGAGCCTAAAGCCATTGCCCGACATGAACTTTTGTGCACGCTGGAGGATGTGATTTCTCAGGCAGCGGGATTACTCAAACCCGGGGGCTGCTTCTTTCTGGTGCACAGGCCGTTTCGTCTGGTAGATATTATGGTTTTGATGCGTAAATACAGGCTTGAGCCTAAGCGGATGCGGATGGTGCATCCTTTTGCGGACAAGGAGCCCAATATGGTACTGATTGAGGCGAGCAGAGGGGGAAGGCCGCGTATGACGGTGGAAAAGCCGTTGATTGTGTATCGGAAGCCCAATCAATATTCGGATGAAATATATGATGTTTACGGATACTAAGTGATTGCTGTGTGGATAAATCTTTTTATGGAGATGTACATATGATTTCAGGCAGGACACGAAGGAAAAGCAAAACAGGAATATTGGCGCTGTTGCTGATTGGGGCCTGTATGATTTGGGGCTGCGGCAAAGAAACCGGTGAGGCCCAACAGGCTGCCCAGACTGATGAGACCTTGTTGTCCGATGATACGGAACAATTTTCCCGGGGAAATAATTTAATCCCTGAAGAACAGTATGCCGACCCGGAGCGCCCAAGGGTAAAGGGCATTTTTGTTACCGGCGCCATGGCAGGAACCTCCAATATGGAAAATCTGATTAACCTTGTGGACAGCACGGAGCTGAATGCTATGGTGATCGATGTGAAAAACGATGAGGGAAGAGTCACCTATCAGATGGATACACCCATAGTGCAGGAGCTTGGAGTTTGCAGAAAATATATTGGCGATATCAACGCTTTAATGGATGAATGCAAGGAAAAGAATATTTATTTAATTGCGCGTGTAGTGGCGTTTAAAGACCCTTATCTGGCAGAGCAGAAGCCGGAATGGTGTGTGCATAATCAGGATGGCAGTCTTTTCCTGGATAAGGACGGCCTGGCGTGGCTGAATCCCTACAATCGTCAGGTCTGGGATTACCTGCTGACTATTGCGGAGGAAGCGCTGGCTGTGGGCTTTGATGAGATACAGTTTGACTATGTAAGGTTTTCTACGGATGCCGGAATGGCGAATGCTTTTTTCGGTGAAGATGTGGAGGAAGTGGACAGGCGTGGGATCATTACTGAATTTATAGCGTATGCATCGGAGAGAATTCATGCCGCAGGAGGAGCGGTTTCCGCAGATGTATACGGTGTGGTCATAGACAGTGAGGGAGATCAGAAGATAGTAGGACAGGATTATGTGGAGCTTTCCAAATATCTGGATTACATTAGTCCCATGGTTTATCCTTCCCATTACGGTCCTTATAATTATAATATTCCGGTGCCGGATGCGGAGCCTTATCGGTGTGTGCTGGCAGCGATGCAGTCTTCCAGAAAAGTACTTGCCGGAGTCAAAGAGAAGGAAGCTTCCGTATCGGCCAATGCATTGGAAGAAACCACCGAACGGGAATATACCATGGAGGAGCTGGCGGCCCTTGAGCCCTTGGAGGGAATAAAAGTGCAGGTAAGACCCTGGCTTCAGGATTTTACCGCTACATGGGTAAAGGGACATATTTCCTATGGAGCAGAGGAGATCAGAGCGCAGATTCAGGCTGTTTATGATGCCGGATATGAGGAATGGATCTTATGGAATGCAGCAAACCGTTATACGGAGGAAGGACTTGTGAAGGAAGAATAGCAATGGCGGGAATCTTATTTTTGTGTGCAACACCAATTGGAAATTTAAATGATATGACACCCAGAGTGATCGAAACGCTGCGCGAGGCGGATATGATTGCGGCAGAGGATACCAGAAACAGTATCAGGCTGCTTAATTATTTTGATATCAAAACACCTATGACCAGCTATCATGAATATAATAAAGTGGAAAAGGCAGATCAGATAGTTTCCTGGCTTCAAAGCGGGAAAAATGTGGCGTTGATTACAGATGCGGGAACTCCGGCGATTTCCGATCCCGGAGAGGTTTTGGTGGCGAAGTGTATGGATGCGGGAATTCCTGTCACGTCCCTTCCCGGCTGCTGCGCCTGCATTACAGCCCTTACCCTTTCGGGGCTTCCCACAAGAAGATTTTGTTTTGAAGGCTTTCTGCCTTCCGATAAGAAGGAAAAGAAATTTGTACTGGATGAGCTTAGGGAGGAAACACGAACCATTATTTTGTACGAAGCGCCGCATCATCTGAAAAAGACATTGGCGGAATTGTATGAGACTCTTGGGGAACGGCGGATCACCCTTTGTCGGGAGTTGACCAAAAAATTTGAGACGATTAACCGGACCACCTTGAGGGAAGCAATCAATTACTATGAGGACAACGAACCAAAGGGGGAATATGTGCTGGTATTGGAGGGCCTTTGCCGCAGGCAGCTTATTTTGGAGAAGCAAAAGGAATGGGAAAAGCTGACATTGGAGGAGCATATGCAGCTCTACCTGGAACAGGGTGTGGAGCGAAAGGAAGCCATGAAAAAGGTGGCGGCAGACAGAGGTATCAGTAAGCGGGATGTATATCAGGTGCTTTTGTAGGGGTTGTACAATCTTAAGTAATTATTAATTTGAAAAAAATAGTAAAAAAGTACTTGTTTTTTTTGGAAGTTGTAGTAGTATATAGGTATAAGAAATAGTACTTTAGTATCTCAAGTTTGGAAGCAAAATCGCCGCAGTCCCGATAAATAAAGAGCT
>CAYMUW010000059.1:0-12829 GCA_964393865.1 uncultured Lachnospiraceae bacterium | reverse complement strand
CATATTATAAACCCCAAAAAAGCATACTATCTGAAAACGAATAAACTTAATACTGCATAAATGCGGGAAAGAAGGTGGGCATGGAAAAAATTAAGTTACCGCTTGGGAATAACAGCACATGTTACGAAATCAGACTTGAAAGCATCGGAGGTCTGGGAGCCAATCTATGCGGCAGGATGCTGGGCGAGCTGGGGGTAAAATATTTGAACCTGAACAGCACCAGCTTTTCAAGCTATGGTTCAGAAAAAACAGGTACTCCGGTTAAGGCCTATATACGATATTGCGATAGTGATAAGGAAATCAGGCTTCATTCGCCGGTGGTTACGCCCCGGCTTTTGGTAGTGTTTCATCAGGCGCTGATTAGGGATGAAGGAGTTTGGGAAGGTTGTGATGAAAACACGCAGGTGCTTATTGCTCTGGATGGCAGTGAGGAACCAATAGATGGACTGTTGGTTCCCGTGACGGTGAAGGAATGTTATGGTGTGAATGCACAACAGATTGCCATGGAGACCCGTTCCAGAATTAATACGGTTATGCTGGGTGCCATGGTAAAGGTGATGGGATTTGTACCACTGGAAGCTGTAGAACAGATTTGTGAGGATACCATAGGGAAAAAATATCCCGATGCCTTACAGGGAAATCTGGAGGGAATCAGAAGAGGCAGTGAGGGTGTCAGAAAAATAAAGACAAAATTGGGAGCTTCCCGGTCATCCCATAAGGACGCAGAGCCTAAATGGGGATACCAGACGGCTCCGCCTGGAGGAATCAATCCCAGATTGGGAAGTACCATAGTTTCCGATCTGGCGCCTTCCAGACAGGGATATATTCCTCTCTTTATACAGGAAAGGTGCATTAACTGCGGTTTATGTGACACCGCCTGCCCGGATATGGTTTTCCAGTTTGCCAGGGGGGAATATAAGGGCAGGGAAATGATGCTTAATAAAGGGCTGGATTATTATCACTGTAAAGGATGTCTTCGCTGCGTAGAGGTATGTCCCGTCAATGCCCTGGTGCAGGGGCTGGAGGCAGAACATCCCGAAAAATCTTATTTTTTGGTGAACCAGGAATTAATACGTCAGCCCGCCTGCTATCTGGAGGCGGGTGCCGATGGTTACATTACTTCGGAATCCTATTTGACGGAAAAAAGAATGGAAGGCGGTGAAGTGTAATGGAAAAACAGCGGGTAGAATTTGCAAGCGGAAATGAAATGGCAACCCTTGCGATTCGACAGATCGGATATGATCTAATGGGGTATTATCCCATTACACCGTCTACGCAGATTGCAGAAGGACTGGATACCATGCGGGCCAACGGAGAGACGGATATGATTATGATTGCTGCTGAGGGAGAACACAGCGCTGCGGGCATATGTTATGGTGCTTCCGTAGGCGGGGGCAGGGTAATTAATGCCACCAGTGCCAATGGACTTTTGTATGCCATCGAGCAGTTTCCGGTACAGTCAGGTACCAGATATCCCATGGTTATGAATGTGGTGTGCAGAACCATATCGGGGCCGTTGTCCATTAAGGGAGACCACAGTGACATTATGTTTATGCTGAATGCCGGATGGCCGATTCTGTTTGCTTATTCCGTGCAGGAGGTTTATGACTTTAATATCATTGCATTAAAGCTGGCGGAGCAGGTAAGGCTTCCGGTAATTGTGGCGTATGACGGATTTTTTACCAGTCACCAGAAAAGAAGGTGCCTGCGGTTTGAGAAGGATCAGGCGGTAAAGGATTTTATAGGGGAAAAGAAGGAGGAATATCCGTTCTTTGATTTTGATAACCCTATTACCGTAGGTTCCTACATGAATGAACAGGATCTGATTAACAACAGATATCAGCTTCATCTTGCCATGGAAAAAGCAGATCAGGTTTTGGACGAGCTGTTTGAGGAATATGCAGAGCTGTCAGGAAGAAGCTTTCAAAAAACAGAGGAATATGAGGCAAAGGATGCAGATACCCTTATGGTGCTTCTGGGTTCCTCTTTTGATACTGCTATGGAGGCCGTGGATCAGCTTCGAAAAGAGGGAAGAAAGGCAGGCCTTTTAACGCTCCATGCACTGCGGCCCTTTCCCCACAGGGAAATCTATGAGGCATGTAAAAATGCTTCTTCTATTCTGGTGGCCGACAGGCAGGACAGCTATGGAGCAGACGGAGGAAGTCTGTCTATGGAGGTGCGGGCTGCCCTGCAGAGATATGGATGCTGCACGCCGGTCAAAAGTCTGGTTTATGGACTGGGCGGCAAGGATTTCTTTGCGGAGGATGCCGTAAAAATGTTTGACTGGGCCGAAGCGCCGGATACGCCGGAGTTTGATTATTATGGCGTGGAGCCGGGAGAAACACCGCAAAATCCGGAGAAACCGTTTTTTGCGCCGCTGACAGCGGACAGAACGCAGATAGGGGTTATCGAAACGGAGATGGGGGACAACGGAAAGGTTTTGGTTCAGGGCGGCAGCTTAAATGAAACCACTGCAATTCCCAAAAGGATTGCACCGGGACATGGGGCATGTCCGGGATGCGGCATACCGGTAAATTTAAATCTGCTCCTTAAGGGAATTGAAGATCCGGTGGTATTTTTGTTCCAGACAGGGTGCGGAATGATTGTGACAACCGCTTATCCCCGTACAAGCTTTAAGGTTCCTTATCTGCACAACCTGTTCCAGAACGGTGCCGCAACTTTAAGCGGACTGGAGGAAATTTGCTACCGAAAGCAGAAGAAGGGGGAAATCCTGCCGGGGGACATTATTTTTATTATGGTAAGCGGTGATGGCGGAATGGATATCGGTATGGGTTCTGCGCTAGGAACGGCATTAAGAGGCCATCGGTTATTATTGTTTGAGTATGATAACGGCGGCTATATGAATACCGGATATCAGCTTTCCTATTCCACGCCTATGGGAGCAAGAAGTTCCACTTCCCATGTAGGAAGCAGGCAGTATGGGAAGACCTTTTTCCACAAGGATATGCCTCAAATTATGGCCGCTACAGGGATTCCTTATGTGGCTACCGTGGCGGAGAGCAATCCGGCAGACTTTATCAAAAAAGCAGCGAAAGCGGCATACTACGCTAAGACAGAGGGAACTGCTTATGTGAAAGCGCTGTCAGCCTGTCCCTTAAACTGGAATGATAAGCCTGCAACAGAGAGAAAGGTCATTGAAGCGGCAGTGGACAGCTGCTACTTTCCGCTTTATGAGGTAGAACAGCATAAGACAGTCCTTAGCTATGATCCTGAGAAAATGGGAAAGAAAATACCTGTTTTGGACTGGCTTTCCATGATGGGAAGAACCAGACATTTAAAGAAGGAAGTATATGCGGATATTGTAAGTGATTTGCAAGGTGAGGTGGACCGGAGATTTGCCTGCCTGAAGGCAAGGGCGGAAAATCCAATTTTATAAATATCAAAATTAGAAAAAAGAGAAAAAGAAAATTTTAAGAGTCTGTAAGAACAGCGGAAAGAGAGGAAGCATGAAACCTGTATAGCAAAGAACCCTTCAGGTTGCAATCCCCGCAAATTTGATGTCCTGTAAATTTGTATCAGGCCTGCCTGTGATAGAAAAATGCCGAAACGGTAAATACTAAACAGGTAAAGAAAGGGGCAGTGACATGGAATCAATTTGGAAAAGCACGGTTACGATTCCCAAAAGGGAAGTGTTAAAAGATGATATTACGGCAGAAGCAGCGGTGATTGGTGCCGGAATGGCAGGTATACTTACGGCATATTTACTGAAAGAGCAGGGAGTGCGTGTGGTTGTTCTGGAGGCGGACCGGATTGCGTCAGGTCAGACTGGAAATACAACGGCCAAAATTACCAGTCAGCATGGATTAATTTATGACAGGCTGCTTTCAAAGCTTGGCAAAAAGAAAGTGGCGCTTTATGCAATGGCTCATGAAACGGCTATTGCCGAATATGAAAGGATCATACGGCAAAAGCAAATCAGGTGTCATTTTGAAAGACTTCCGGCATATTTATATTCCGCCCATCAGCGGGAGCGGCTAAAGGAGGAAGCAAGGGCGGCAGAAACAATTGGTCTTCCCGCTGCCTATTTAGATGTGACGGAGCTTCCCATAGAAAGTGCCGGAGCGGTCCGCTTTGACAGACAGGCGCAATTTCACCCTTTGGAGTTTATCAGGGATTTATCCGGTGATCTGGAAATATTTGAAAGAACGAAAGTGCTTTCGGTTAAAGGAAACAGGGTTCATACCGACAAGGGAGATGTGGAGGCAGAGCATATTGTGATTGCATCTCATTACCCCATCATAAATATACCGGGTTTATATTTTACAAGAATGCATCAGGAGCGCAGCTATGTGGTAGCATATGAAAATGTGCCTAAGCTTGCCGGTATGTATTATGGGATTGATGAAGGAAGCTTATCACTCAGAAGCTATGAAAATATGCTTCTTGCAGGCGGAGGAGCGCATCGCACCGGCCAAAATGAAGAAGGCGGCAAATACGACGCAATCAGGCGGAAGGTGGAGCAATATTTTCCGGCAGGAAAAGAGATAGCCAATTGGTCGGCTCAGGACTGTATGCCACATGACGGCATGGCGTTTATCGGAAGCTATTCTATGCTTCGCCCATACTGGTATGTGGAGACAGGGTATCAGAAATGGGGGATGACCTCTGCCATGCTTTCTGCAATGATTGTCAGAGATCAGGTTTGCGGGCTTGAAAACCCGTATGAAAAGGTGTTTACACCTCAGCGGCTTCATCCGTCTGCGGCAGCAGGCGCTTTTATGCAGGATATGGCTGTCAGTGTGAAAGAGCTTTCCAAGGGGCTTTTTGCGCCTGCAGATCAGGAGGGGAAAGTGCTTCGTTGTCCGCATATGGGATGCAGACTTTATTGGAATGAGGATGAGCAGAGCTTTGACTGTCCCTGCCATGGTTCCCGGTTTGGCAAGGATGGACGGCTGATAGATGATCCGGCGCAGACGGATTTGACAAAACGGTAGTCTTTGTTACAATGAAAAATAAGAATGCTTGGTAAAAGCACTTAAAAGCAGAGAAAACAATCAGGAGAACATAAGATGAAGAAAATGACCAAAGAAGAGCTTGCACTGGAAATTATAGAAAGATTAAAGAAGGAATATCCCGATGCGGGCTGTACCTTAGACTATAATCAGGCATGGAAGCTTTTGGTAAGCGTGAGGCTGGCGGCCCAGTGCACGGATGCAAGAGTCAATGTAGTGGTGCAGGATCTGTATGCCAAATTCCCGGATGTGGAGGCACTGGCGGAGGCAAGTATGGAAGAAATCGAGGAAATTGTTAAGCCCTGCGGGCTTGGCCACAGCAAGGCAAGAGATATCAGCGCCTGTATGAAAAGGATAAGAGATGAGTATGACGGCAAGGTGCCGGACGATTTTGACGTACTGCTTTCCCTTCCGGGAGTTGGACGCAAGAGCGCTAATTTGATTATGGGAGATGTATTTGGGAAGCCTGCGATTGTAACAGATACCCATTGCATTCGACTGGTTAACCGCATGGGACTGGTAGACGGCATCAGGGAACCGAAAAAGGTAGAAATGGAATTATGGAAAATTATTCCTCCTAAGGAGGGCAGCGATTTTTGCCATAGGCTGGTATATCATGGCAGGGAGGTTTGTACGGGCAGAACCAGACCTTATTGTGACAGATGCTGTCTGAAGAATATCTGCGCTAAGGCGGGAGTAGAATAAATATAGTAGCTTTTCAAGCGTTGAGAAAGGCATGGTTGCTGAGTATGATAGAAATATATTGCGGAGACGGCAAAGGAAAAACAACGGCGGCGGTGGGACTTGCCGTCAGAGCGGCAGGGCATGGGATTCCGGTGTTCTTTTTACAATTTATGAAGGACGGCGGTTCCGGAGAGCTTGTGGTTCTGCGTGATCTTCCGGGGGTAAGGGTAAAGTATGCGCAGCGCTTTTTCGGGTTTTCCCGCAGCATGAGTGATGGGCAGAGAGTAGAAATGAAGCAGCAGTATCAGGAGATGTTTGAACAGACGGTTTTGGAAGTACAGCAGGTAATTTCCGGGCGCACAGACGGAGCTGAGTTGTCTGAACAGAAAGCGGGAAGCAAGACAAAGACAGAGATCAGTTGTGTGCTTGTTTTGGATGAGGTTCTTCACGCCTGCAATAAAGGGCTTTTGGAAGAAAATGATCTGCTGGCATTTCTGGATTATTGCCCGCAGCAGGTGGAGGTGGTTCTCACCGGGAGAGAGCCTTCCGATGAACTGAAGAAACGTGCCGATTATATTTCCGAAATCAGGAAGGAGCGCCATCCCTATGATCGGGGTGTAATGGCGAGAGAAGGAATAGAAATATAAAATAGAAATATTATTAAAAACAGGGTTGACATTTTGTCAGCCCTGTATTATCTTGAACATATGAACAATTGATCAAATGTTTAAAAACATGATTTATTATCCCGAAAGGCGGTGAGACAGTGGCAATTCAAGATGTAGAATGTTGTGAATCCTTTCACACCCACAAGGAACTTCTGGAACTGATATCGAAGAATATGCCGGAAGAGGATGAACTTTATGATTTGGCTGAGCTTTTTAAGGTGTTTGGCGATTCAACCAGAATCAGGATTTTGTTTGTGCTTTTTGAGGCGGAGGTTTGTGTGTGTGATCTGGCGCAGGCTCTCAACATGACACAGTCGGCAATTTCTCACCAGCTGAAAATTCTTAAGCAGAATAAGCTGGTTAAGAGCAGGCGGGAAGGAAAATCGGTATTTTATTCTCTGGCAGACGGACATGTGCGGACCATTATTGCACAGGGAAGAGAGCATATTGAAGAGTAAGAATATCAGGTAATTGCGAAATGGAAAACTGTAAGATTATCCAGACAGTATATTCGCAAATTTGCAGCTTTCGCAATTATCTGAAATAAAGAGAGGAAAAGGATATGAAAAAGAAATTTAAACTGGAAGATTTGGATTGCGCACACTGCGCAGCAAAGATGGAGGAAGCCATCAAGAAAATTGACGGAGTGAATGATGCCAATGTAAGCTTTCTGGCACAGAAGATGACCATTGATGCTGTTGATGAAAAGTTTGATGATATTATGAAAGAGGTTGTGGCTGTCTGCGCTAAGGTAGAGCCTGACTGCAAAATTCTTTTATAGGTGTAGTATTATGACAAAGAAACAGAAAAAAATGCTGGTGCGCATTATCATTGCGTTTGTTCTTTTTGCGGGTCTGATGATCTGTGAACATGCGGGTCTGCTGGAAGGAATAGAGAATCCCTTTATTTTATTTGCGATTTATCTGATTCCCTATTTAATTATTGGATATGACATTGTTTATAAGGCGGTAAGAAATATCAGCCATGGACAGGTGTTTGATGAAAATTTCCTGATGATGATCGCTACCTTCGGTGCCTTTGGGGTAAAGGAGTACTCTGAGGCTGTTGCGGTAATGCTGTTTTATCAGGTAGGAGAGCTGTTCCAGGGATATGCGGTGGGAAAGTCCCGCCAGTCCATTGCCAATATGATGGATATATGTCCGGAATATGCCAATATCGAAGTGGACGGTAAGTTGACACAGGTAGATCCTGATGATGTTGAAGTAGGAAGTATCATCGTGATAAAGCCGGGAGAGCGTATTCCCTTAGACGGAGTGGTGGTGGAAGGAGAGTCCTTTATTGACACCGCAGCTCTTACCGGTGAATCGGTTCCGAGAAAGGCTTCCGTAGGAAAAACGGTAATAAGCGGCTGTGTAAACGGAAGCGGCACCCTGAAGGTAAGAACAGAAAAGGAATTTGACGATTCTACCGTTGCACGGATTTTGGAGCTGGTTGAAAATGCAAGCAGCAAAAAGGCAAGGGTGGAAAACTTTATCACCAAATTTTCAAAATATTATACCCCTGTCGTTACAATAGGAGCGGTAATACTTGCCATTATCCCACCCATTATTCTGGGAGGCGGCTGGGGAGAATGGATACAGAGAGCCTGTATTTTTCTGGTTATTTCCTGTCCCTGTGCACTGGTTATTTCCGTACCTCTTGGATTTTTCGGAGGAATTGGAGCTGCTTCCAGAATCGGAGTGCTGGTTAAGGGAAGCAATTACCTGGAAGCGGTTGCCGAGATGGAAACCATTGTGTTTGATAAGACAGGTACCCTGACCAAGGGAGAGTTTAAGGTACAGGAGCTTCGCCCCGCAGGCATTACGGAGCAGGAACTTTTGGAACTGTCGGCTTTGGCGGAAGGATATTCCACCCATCCCATTGCATGTTCTATCAGGGAGGCTTATGGGAAAGAAATTGATATAAACCGGGTAGGGCAGGCAGAGGAAATTGCCGGCTGCGGCATCAGTGTTCCCGTTGACGGCAGGGAAATTCTGATCGGCAATGCAAAGCTGATGCAGGAGAAAAAGGTTGATTTTATTCCCTGTGAAAGTGCAGGAACGATTGTTTATACTGCAAGGGAAGGAAAATTTGTCGGCGCCGTAGTCATTGCAGATTCCATTAAAGAGGGCGCAGCTGAAGCCATACGTGATATGAAGCGGGTCGGAGTAAAGAAATGCATCATGCTGACCGGCGACAGGAAGGAAGCAGCACAGGCGGCTGCCCGGGAGCTTGGCATTGATGAGGTACATGCGGAGCTTTTGCCGGGAGATAAGGTTTCCAAGGTAGAGGAGCTTTTAAAAGCGCAGTCGAACAAAGAAAAGCTGGCTTTTGTAGGTGACGGAATTAATGATGCTCCGGTACTTACCAGAGCGGATATCGGCATTGCCATGGGAAGCATGGGATCTGATGCGGCGATTGAAGCTGCAGATGTGGTATTGATGGATGATGACGTGAAGAAGATAGCATCCGTTGTTAAAATATCTAGAAAAACCCTTACCATTGTAAAGCAGAATATTGTGTTTGCGCTTGGGGTTAAGGCCTTTGTGCTGGTGCTTGGAGCACTTGGCGCCGCCAATATGTGGGAAGCCGTATTTGCGGATGTGGGAGTTTCGGTGATTGCCATTTTAAATGCCATGCGGGCGCTTAAAATTAACAAGCGGTGATTGAAAAAAATAGCGTAATAAAATATAATCCTGTCTTTGACAGTTTGCAGAAAAGAAAATCGCTGTAACCTCAGTAAATATGCTGGATACAGCGATTTTTTGCATCGTTTCGAACTATGGTATTTTATTCCTTGCCTTTACTTTTTTTCTGAATTGTTTTCATTTGACTTTTCGTGATGAATTGGTAGTCTGTACGGAAACCGCAGGCATCGTGTAAATCATCTGTGATTTTTAGGCGTTTGTAAATGGGAATAAATCCCTGTTCCTGTATCCCTGCAAAGTTCATTGCTTTTAATGTGTCTAATATTTCTTCGCATCCCGTATGGTCTTTTGGTGGATAAGCTGCTTACGCAGTTCCCGGAATATAAAATGGAAGTGCTTACCCCGATGTGTAGCCTGTTAAATTTGCATTGCCTTAAATGTATAATTTTTCTTCTTTTACCCATAATATGGGAGACAATAGTTATCCATATTATGATTTGGAAGGAGATTGCAGGATGGCAGTAGATTTTAAAAACAGTGAGACCAAGGATAATTTGATGCGTGCATTTGCAGGAGAAAGTCAGGCAAGAAACAGATATACTTTTGCGGCAGAGCAGGCCAAAAAGGAAAAGCTGCAGGTGGTTGAAGCCGTATTTCAATATACGGCCAGTCAGGAAAAGGAGCATGCGGAAATTTTTTACAATCATTTGAAGGAGCTGTCCGGAGAAACCATTCATGTAGACGGAGGATATCCGGTAGATATCTCCGATAATGTGCTGGATCTTCTTAAAAAGGCCCAGCATAATGAATACGAGGAGCATGATCCTGTCTATAAAAGCTTTGGCGAAAAGGCACAGGAAGAGGGGTTCCCACAGGTGGCCCGTTCATTTTTTATGATTGCCGAGATTGAAAGGATACATGGAGACCGGTTTGGCAGATTTGCAAAGTGGATGGAGGAAAATAAGCTTTTTACCTCAGATGTAAAGACGGAATGGATATGCTTGAACTGCGGCTATATTTATGAGGGTGAGCAGGCTCCGGAGAAATGTCCTGTTTGTGCCCATGATAAGGGCTATTTTGTCCGCTTGGAGTATTCTCCTTACGAAAACGGGGGAAAGTAATGTCGTATTTCGTTTATGAATTTATTCTTAATATGAAAAACAGAGAATTGACAGTGCCGGAAGAAAACGAATATAATAAATAAGTACAAGTTTGGGAAAGTAGTTATTTGTTGGAGTATAGAATGAAAAAGTCAAGAAGAATTGCGGTGCTGTTTTTGTGGGGTGTTTTTCTCCTTATGATTTGTGGAATAGTATTTTTATCATTCCAGAACGGCGTGGAGGCGAAGGAAATCAGCAACCGATTCATTTTACAGCTTGTTCAGCGTATAGGCGCACAAAGCAGTATGACTGATATGGAGCTTCAGGAGCTTACATATGATGTCAGACAGAGCGGAAGAGTAGTTGCTTTTCTTTTGTTGGGGATTGTTGGAACCATAACAGTTTATTTTTCTTTTCCCAGATGCAGTTGGTGTGCAAAGACAGGAATTACTGCGTTAATATTGGTTGCAATTGCATTTTTTACGGAAAAGCTTAAGGTTTATGTTCCTACAAGACACTACAGCTATGAGGAGATGATGGTCAGTATCTCAGCGGTAATGCTTGGCTTTTCCATGGTGTCGCTTATCACTCTGGCAGTGAGAGCACTGAAGGATTTTTTTCGATCAACGGCAGCAGAACATTCATAACTCAAAAGAGTTGCCCTTTCGGGCAACTCTTTGTTTGTAAGAGGTCAGCTTTTAAATAGGTCCAGTATATTTTTCCTCGCAGTATTTACAGCGATAGGTTTCCTTTTCCTCGTCGGCAAGTATAAAGATATGAGGAAGCTCCTGTTCGATGGAGGTGATACAACGGGGATTCTTGCAGCGGATCACGTTTTTGATCTCCCGAGGAAGTAAAAGCTCCTTCTTTGACACGATTTCCCCATCCTTGATTACGTTGACGGTAATATTGTGATCGATAAAGGCGAGCACATCCAAATCCAGCATATTTATATCACATTCAACCTTAAGGATATCTTTTTTTCCCATTTTATTGCTTTTGGCATTTTTGATGATTGCCACGGTACAATCCAGCTTATCAAGCTGCAGATGATGATAGATGGAGAGACTTTTTCCGGCCTCAATATGGTCAAGTACAAAGCCTTCTTCAATTTTTCCGACATTCAGCATTTTTATTTCCTCCCTTCTATTCTACCTTGATATTCAAGAGTGTAAGTATAAGCGCCATTCTGACATAGACACCGTACTGAACCTGCCTGAAGTAAGCAGCACGGGGGTCGTCATCCACCTCCACGGAAATTTCATTGACTCTGGGAAGGGGGTGGAGTACCAGCATATCCGGGCGGGCAAGCTCCATTTTTGCCTTATCCAAAATATAGAAATCCTTTAATCTTACATAATCCTCCTCATTGAAGAAGCGTTCCTTTTGCACTCTGGTCATATAGAGAAGATCGAGCTCCGGCATAATGGTTTCGAGACGGATAACCTCCTCGTAGGGAATATTTTTTTCCTTCAGCATATCTGTAATATAATCGGGAAGCGTCAGCTCCTTAGGAGAGATAAAGATAAATTTAATCTCTTCGTAACGTACCAGCGCATTGATCAGGGAATGAACGGTTCTGCCAAATTTCAGATCACCGCACAGTCCAATGGTAAAGTGATTCAAACGTCCCTTTAAGGAGCGGATTGTGAGAAGATCCGTCAAGGTCTGGGTGGGATGCTGATGGCCGCCGTCTCCGGCGTTGATAACCGGAATTGCCGATTTACTGGCAGCAACCATGGGAGCGCCTTCTTTAGGGTGACGCATAGCGCAGATGTCGGCAAAGCAGGAAATGACGCGTATGGTATCGGAAACGCTCTCCCCTTTAGCGGCAGAGGAGGAGCCTGCGTCGGAAAAGCCGAGGACGCTTCCTCCCAGATTCAGCATGGCGGCCTCAAAGCTGAGCCTTGTTCTGGTGCTTGGCTCATAAAAACAGGTCGCAAGCTTTTTGCCCTGACAGGCATGGGCATATTTGTCCATGTGGGCTTCAATATCATTGGCCAGATCAAAGAGCTGATCCAGTTCTGCGGTTGAAAAATCGAGAGGACTCATAAGATGTCGCATAGTTTTTACTCCTTTACTTATATTCGTAAAAAATCGAAGAGAAAAATCTCTTCGATTTTATAAAATACTATTTTTGAAATGACAATAATTCTTCCACAGGCTTTCTCTTGGGAGCTGCGGGTTCTTCAGCGGGATAGCCGATAGGAATAAGAGCAACAATTTCTCTTTCCTCGGGAATGCTTAAATAAGAAGCAGCCTTTGCTTCGTCAAAGATTCCCATGATAACTGTTCCAAGTCCCTTTTCATAAGCAGCAAGACAAAAGCTTTGAGCAGCAACGCCAGCGTCAAACATCTGCCAGGAACCTTCTTTAGCGGTAGAATAGGAGCCGTCACGCTCGAATCCACTCCGGCCTTTAATATATGTTACTGCGATAAGCATAGGAGCCTGTGCTATGATCTCACCGTTTCGCCTGTATGCGGAGGTACATTCATCAGCAATCTTATTCTTTAATTCACCCTCAACCGCAATATAACGGGTAATCTGGGTATGCTTCCAGCTGGGAGCATAGGATGCGGTTTCAATAATTTCCGAGAGAAGCTCATGGTCAACAGGCTGATCTGTAAACTGACGAATGCTTCTTCGGCCTTTGATACATTCTTTTGCAGTCATAAACACACTCCTTTTCTTATTTTCATTGGTATTATAATAGCATACGGAAAGATTTCTTTCAATCAATAAAAGCGTAACTTTT
>CAYMUW010000058.1:0-13596 GCA_964393865.1 uncultured Lachnospiraceae bacterium | reverse complement strand
GAAGAAATGAGGTAATCCCGTGGCAAGTTTAATGGAAAATCTGATTGAGGTTTTAAGTGTGGAAAGTCAGGAATATGAAAACTTGCGGGAATTATCCATGAAAAAAACACCGGTAATCGTATCCGGTAATCTGGAAGAATTAGCCATGATCACGGATGAAGAACAAATCGTTGTCGGCAGAATTGATCGCCTTGACAGTAAACGGCAGGAGGTCTTTTCTGATATCGCCAATGTAATTAACAGGGATGTTAAAACGCTGAAGGTTTCGGATCTGATCGTTATGCTGGCAGGCAGACCGGAAGAACAGCAGAAACTGGCTAAGGCGCATGACAAATTAAAAACCATTGTAAATGAAGTGAAAAGAATCAATGAACAGAACAAAACGCTTCTGGAAAATGCGTTGGAAATGGTTGCATTTGACATGAATATCCTGCAGTCTATGAAAACCGCGCCGGAAACTGCCAATTATAACAAGGGCGCTTATAATGCGGGCACCCATATGGGAGTGGAAGCGAACGGTTTTGACGCCAGGCAGTAACGGAAACATCGCTGGGGAAATATAGAGGTGACAGATAATGAGTTTGATGGGCAGCTTATATGTCGGGACATCCGGATTGCAAACAAGTCAGAATGCGCTGAATACCACAGCGCATAATATGTCTAATATCGATACCACAGGGTATACCAGGCAGCAGGTGCAGCAGGGAACCCGTTATTATAATACGCTTTCCAAGACCCAGACTGCTGTTTCTTATCAGCAGATTGGTCTTGGAGTTTATTATTCTCGTGTAAAACAGGTCAGAGATTATTTCCTTGATAAAACATACAGGCGCGAATCAGGAAGGCTTGGCTTTTATGATGTTTCCGCTTCGGCCATAGAAGAAATTGAAGATATCTTCCAGGAGCTTCAGGGGCAGACCTTTTCCACATCAATTGAAAATCTGTGGGAATCTGTCCAGGAACTGGCAAAGGATCCTTCTAATTCCGTTAATCAGGGCGTCCTGATACAACGGTGCAATGAGTTTGTTACCCGTGCGCAGGCTGTATACCAGGGGCTTTGCGAATACCAGGATAATCTTAACAGTAAAATAAAAGACCAGGTGGATACGATAAATGCCTATGGCAGGCAGATCGTGGAATTAAACAAACAAATCCTGAAAATAGAAGCGGGGCAGGTTGAACAGGCAAACGATCTGCGCGATCAGAGGAACCTTTTAATTGATGAGTTATCCGTCATGGGAAATATCAGCGTGGATGAGGATGTGGATGGAAATATCTTTATTCAGTTTGAGGGAAATGATTTTGTCCGGGATGACAGTATGAATGAAATCAGCCTGTATCAGGATGAAGCGACCGGCTTTTATACCCCTTACTGGAAACAGCTGGCCAAAACCACTGTGAATGCCGACGGGACGGCGGATGTGGATATCAGCGGCGCACAGCTGTTTAATATGACGCAGGAGATATCCACGGAAACCAATACGGATATCGGTTCCTTGAAAGCGCTGGTATTTGCAAGGGGAGATCACAGGGCGACTTATGAAGATTTGGGAGATGGCAGCGCAGATGGCGACCTTGCCTATGACCAGAATATTTCCCAATCCATTATCATGGATGTCCAGGCGCAGTTTGACCAGCTGGTCAACAAAATAGTAACAGGCATGAATGAAATATTACAGGAGGCGGCAGAGGCGGCGGAGCAGAGTAATCCGGGCAGCAATTATTTAACAGGCAGCGATGGAAGCGTTTATCAGATTTTTAATACCATATCCGATGAAAAAGATGAATTTGGAAATCCTTATTTTACGGTAAATAATATTATCATTAACGGGGAATTAAAGCAGTCGCCATCGCTCCTTGGTTTTATTAAGCCGGACGGGAAGGTTGACCAGGAAACGGCCGATAAGTTCAAGGAACTTTTTTCGGCGGAGGATTATACCTTAAATCCCAATGTAAAGACCAAAACCAATTTTATCAATTACTACAGTAATCTGGTTTCCCTGGTTGCGAACAGAGGCTCTGTTTTACGTGGGTTTTGTGAGAACCAGCAGATTACGGTGGATAATACGGAGGCTGCCAGAGAACAGATCCTTGGCGTTTCTTCAGACGAAGAGCTTTCCAATATGATCATGTTCCAGAATGCTTATAATGCATCCAGCAGATATATTAATGTTGTCAGTGAAATGCTTGAGCATATCATTTTGACACTGGGAAGTTAGGAAAGGAGTGGTGAAATGCCTTCACAATTTTTTGGTTTGACAATAGCGGCGTCGGGACTCCGGGCCGCAAACGCAGCTTTGAATACAACGGCGAACAATATTGCCAATGCGCAGACAGAAGGCTACAGCCGTCAGGTTGTTACCCAGGAAGCGTCTGGTGCGCTGAGGACTTATACTACCTATGGATGTGCCGGCGCTGGCGTGGATACAATAGCCATTGAACGGGTCAGGGATAAATTTTATGATGTGAAGTATTGGGATAATAATTCCAAGTATGGCGAATATCAGGTAAAAGCATATTATAATCAGATGATTGAGGATTATTTTTATGATGACAATACCAGCGGGTTTAAGACAATCTTCAATAAAATGAGCGCCGCCCTCCAGGATATCGTGGATAATGCCAGCAGCGATGACACCAAGGCCCAGTTTATTTCTTCTGCGAAAGCGCTGACGGATTACTTTAATAATATGTATGGCAACCTTCAGGAACTCCAGAAGGATGTCAACCTTGAAATCAAGGAGTGTGTGGATGAAATCAATTCTATCGCAGAGAAAATCGCCACATTGAGCAAGCAAATCAATGTCATTGAAATGACGGGCAGCACGGCAAATGAATTAAGAGATCAGAGAGAAAAACTGGTGGATGAGCTTTCAGAGATTGTTGATGTGGATATTACGGAATATGCCATAACCGCCAGCGATCATCCGGAATGGGAAACAGGAGGCACCCGATACGTCGTTCAGATAGCGGGCGGGCAGCTCCTTGTTGACGGCAGCGACTTTAACACCCTTTCCTATACAGCAAGAAGCTCTGATGAAAAGATTAACCAGACAGATGTAGACGGCCTGTATAATATTTTCTGGGATAACGGCAATGAATTCAGCCTGAATAACGCCGCCATGGAGGGAAAATTAAAAGGCCTTGTGGAGCTCCGGGATGGAAACAACGGCGCGAACTTTGCGGGGACGGTAACAGCGATTGAACCTGCGGATCCGGACGATCCTGCCGGGCCATCCACGAAAATCACGGTTGCGGTGACGGCCGATTATTTGAAAACAATGCAGGAATGCTCCCTTTCCGATACCGGCGGCCAGATTAATATCGGAAACACGATTTATTATTATTCTTCCTGGGAATTTAATCCGGATACAAGCGAATATACCTTTACTATGAATGATGAAAAAAACGAAACGGCGCTGACTGCGGATAAGATCGGTAAGGAAGTAAAAACGGCATCGGAAGTGAACTATCAGGGGATTCCTTATTATATGGAGCAGATGAATACCTGGATCCGTGGGTTCGCTGAGAAGGTAAACAGTATCTTTACAAGCGGATATGATTCCAACGGTGATCAGGGATGCATTTTATTTACAGGCGATTGTGCGGACGGAGGGCAGTATGAAGCCGCAGACCTTGATGGGAGTACGGGAAACGGGCTTTATGAAATTACTGCGGGTAATTTTGCGATTAATGAAGCGCTGATTGAGAATGCGGGCCTTTTGGGAACCCGTACCAAAATGGAAGACGGCGTGGAAGAATGCGGCCAGGTGAAGGAAGTAATCGAGCTTTTGACCAGCAAGGAAAAGTTCAGCTTCCGCAACGGCAGCGCCAGCCAGATGCTGGAAATGATCCTGTCCGATGTGGGATTAAATGCCAGCAATGCAAATACCTTCCGCGATACCTATTCAGGGCTGCAGAATTCTATTGATAATCAGCGCAGCTCCATTTCCGGGGTAGATGAAGATGAGGAAGCGGTAAATCTAGTTAAATATCAGAATGCATATACCCTGGCGTCCAAAATGATCCAGACGCTGACAGAGATTTATGACAGACTGATTTTGGAAACGGGAGTGTAGGGGAAGCCGCTTTGCTGAAAGGAGAGGAACAGCTATGAGAATGACAAATAAAATTATGCAGAATAACGCTCTGTATAATGTAAATAACAATAAGATCCTGCAGGATAAGCTGAGTACACAGATGTCTACCCAGAAAAAGATCACAAGGCCGTCAGACGATCCCATCGTGGCTATCCGCGCCCTGAGGCTTCGCACCAGTGTTTCTGAACTGACCCAGTATTATGAAAAGAATGCGCCGGATGCGGAAAGCTGGCTGAGCGTGACGGAAGGAGCCCTTCAAACCGGAACAGAAGTGATCACCGATCTGATAAAGCAGGCGACCAAGGGAGCGAATAAGGATTTGAGCGTGGAAGATTTGTCCATTATTGTGGAGCAGATGAGGAATCTGGGAGATGAATATTACTCCACGGGCAATGTGGATTTTGCGGGAAGGTATGTGTTTACCGGTTACAGGACGGATACAACCCTGTCTTTTACGGAGGAAGTTGAGGATGCGCAGCTTCAGTATACCATTACGGAGCAGCTGACCCTGCAGGACTTTGACAGCGTCAATTATACGGATATGAGCGTTCTGGACGGCCTGAACAAAGAAAATTATGATAATGAAAAGTATGCCGATTTTACAGAACAGGATATTGTAAACAGCGATATCCACAGGATACGTCTTTCCTATGATACCCTTGCTTCCGATACGCTCCCCCAGATTCAGTATGTGGATGCAGATGGAAATCCGGCGGATATACCGGGCTTCCCCACTGTGGAAACAGCGCCGGAAGGAACGGATCCTTATCAGTATGTCCGGCAGAATCCCGATAAAGCGGTATTTGTGGCGGAAACGGGGGAAATCCTTCTTGGTGATGAGGTTTATGCCAGTTTGCAGGAAAATCAGGCGCTGACTGCGGGAACAGAAATCCGGATCACTTATGAAAAGGACAGCTGGAAGGAAGGCGATTTAAGGCCGGAGCATTATTTTGCGTGTACTGCGGTTACCGGAAATGCGGACGGCAGCACAACCACAATTGCTTATAATCAGGAATATCTGGAAGGGGAAGAGGAAACCCAGATTATCGAGTATGATGTGGGATATAACCAGAAAATACGGGTCAATACCACGGCCAGAGAAGCATTTACCCATGATCTTGGCAGAGATATCGACGATCTGGAAAACGCCCTTGCTTCCCTGACAGAAATCAATGCAACAGTAGAAGATTTGGAAAATGTCCTGGATGGATTGACAGAAGGTACGGCTGAATATGATAAGGTTCAGAAGCAGCTGGATGCAGCAAATAAGGCCTATGATTATGTCCGGGAAAATGTACATAGTATGTTTGAAGGAACAATTACAAGCATGCAGTCTTATCTGGATATGACTAATATTGCAGTGACCGATAACGGGACCAGAAGCAGCCGCCTGGAGCTGATAAGCAACCGCCTGATGGATCAGAAAACAACTTTTGAAACGCTGCAGTCGGAAAATGAAGATATTGATATATCCGAAGTAGTGATACAGCTCACCAGCACAGAGCTGACATATGAAGCGGCATTGATGGCCACAGGAAAGATCATGCAGACCTCCCTGATGAATTATATTTAAAAAACAAAGCGCGGAAATGCGCAGATAGGAGCGGCAATGAAGATTATTACGAAAGTATTTGGAGAAATAACAATTGATGATGAAAAGATTATCCATTTTCCATCCGGTATTATCGGATTTCCTGAATTAACGGAATTTGCGCTGGTGCATGATGTAGAAAGAGGCGCCGGCGCCATCCATTGGCTGCAGTCCGTGCAGGAGCCCGCTTTTGCCATGCCTGTTATGGATCCGCTGATTGTAATGCCTGAGTATAACCCGGAAGTAGATGATGAATTATTGAAGCCCATCGGCGAACTGATCCCGGACGAACTGCTGGTGCTTGTTACCGTTACGGTTCCTAAGGATATTAAAAACATGACGGTGAACCTGAGAGGGCCTGTCATTATTAATGCGGCGGAGAAGAAAGCATGCCAGGTTATCATAGAGAGCGGCGAGTACGCCGTCAAGTATCCTGTTTACGATATTTTAAATTCAAAGAAGAAAGCGGGTGAATAGATGTTAGCTTTATCCAGAAAGAAAAATGAAGCCCTGATTGTCAATAATAACATAGAAATAACCATACTGGATATTAAAGGGGAACAGGTAAAGCTGGGCATCAGCGCACCTAAGAATATTCCGGTATATCGGAAAGAGGTTTATGTGCAGATCCAGGAGGCCAATCAGGAAGCAGTGAACGGGGAAGGCGTGGACGAGCTGAAAAATCTGCTTGGGTAAGAAAAAATAATGAAAAACACCTAAATTTTTCCTGTTTTTATCCGATATAATGAAAGAAGACAGGAAGGCTCTAAGTAACTAAGCAACAAGCAAACTTTTTTGAACATCACATGGAGGTGATTCTAATGGCAATCGAACCATTAAGCAGTGCCATGAGCTATCAGGCACAGGTAACGCCGCAGGCAAAGCCTGCACAGAAACCAGTTGTAGAAAACACGGAAGTTGCTACGCCGGAGAAAATAACTGCATATGATCCGACAACGGTTAAAGTGGCGGACGCTGAGAAGCAGGACAGCCAGAGCGGTCAGGACAGCAGTTACGCCAGTCAGCAGCAGGCAACAAATGAGCAGATCAAAAAAGCTGTGGAACAGCTGAATAAGAATATGTCTCATTCGGAAGCGGTATTTGGAATTCATGAGGAAACGAACAGGGTGACCATTAAGATTGTAGACAAGGATACGAAAGAAGTGATAAAAGAACTTCCTCCGGAGAAGACCCTCGATATGATTGCCAAGGCGTGGGAGCTGGCGGGAATCCTTGTGGATGAAAGAAGATAGGAGGAACAGATATGGCAATGCGTGTAACCGGAATGAATTCCGGACTTGATACAGAAAGCATTATACAGGAGCTGGTATCCGCCAAGCAGACAAAGGTGGATACTCAGAAAAAAGCACAGACAAAGCTGGAATGGAAGCAGGATGCCTGGGAAGAGTTAAATACCAAGCTGAAAAACCTTCAGAACAAATATCTTTCTAATATGCGTTTTTCCAGTTCCTACAGCAAAAAGACCACAACGGCTTCCGACAGCAGCGTGGTCAGCGTGATTACAGGTGAAAATGCGGTGAACAGCGTCCAGGAGCTGGAAGTGAAGCAGCTTGCCAAGACAGGCTACCTGACAGGCGGCGCCCTTAAGGGAACACAGGACGGGGAGAAAGCCACCGCCCTTACCACACTTGGCAGTCTTGGCTTTTCAGGAGAGGGAACGATTAATCTGGAAACGGGAGGCAGCTCTGTTGCCATCGAGGTGAACGGGGACACTACTATTTCGGACGTTTTGACGCAGCTGAAGAATGCGGGGCTGAATGCAAGCTTTGATGCGAACCAGCAGCGCTTTTTCATCAGCTCCAAGGAGTCCGGGGCAGCGAACGACTTTACTCTGACGGCTTCTGATGAAGGCGGGGCATCTGCTCTGTCCGCTTTGGGACTTACGGTTGGAGAGGGCGATGATCAGGCGAAAAAGGTGGACGGACAGGATGCGGAGATTCTCTTAAACGGCGCGAAGTTCACCAGCACAAACAATGTGTTCGAGATCAACGGTCTGACCCTTACGGCGCTCAGCACCACCAAAGAGGGCGAGAGCGTCACCCTGACGACAGAGCAGGATACGGACGGCATCTATGATATGGTCAAGAACTTCCTGACCGAGTACAATTCCATTATTAATGAAATGGATAAACTGTACAATGCCGACTCTGCCAGCGGCTACGAGCCTCTGACGGATGACGAGAAGGAAAGTATGTCGGATTCCGAAATAGAGAAGTGGGAGTCCAAGATCAAGGATTCCATCTTAAGACGTGATGACAATCTTTCCACCGTGAGCTCCGCACTGAAAGAGGTCATGGCGGGCGGCATTGAAGTGAACGGCAAGACCATGTATCTTTTTGACTTCGGGATTGAAACGCTTGGATATTTCAGCGCATCGGATAATGAGAAAAACGCTTATCATATCGACGGCGACCCGGATGATGACAGCACATCCGGCAATGCGGATAAGCTGAAGAGCATGATTGCGAACGACCCGGATACGGTGATCAGCTTCTTTACACAGCTTTCCAAGAACCTGTACAGCAAGATGAGCGATTTATCTAAATCTGTAGACGGATATCGTTCTTATGGCAGTTTTTATGACGATAAGAAGATGAAGTCGGATTATGATGATTACACGACTAAGATTGAAGACCTGGAAGAGAAGCTTGCCGACTATGAGGATAAGTGGTATTCTAAATTCAGCGCTATGGAAACTGCTCTTGCCAAACTGCAGTCCAATGCCAATGCGGTAACAAGTTTATTGGGAGGTTGATGAGATGGCGTTGTCCAATGCTTATGCACAATATAATAACAGCAGGGTATTGACTGCTTCGCCGGCGGAGCTTACGCTGATGCTTTACGATGGCGCGATTAAATTCTGCAATATTGCAGCGGAAGCATCCCTGCAGAAGGATGTGTCCAGGGCGCATACCAATATTATCAAGGTGGAAAACATCGTGGACTATCTCAGGACTACTCTTGACATGAACTATGCAGTCGCACAGGATTTTGAGCGTATGTATGTATATCTGCACCAGCGTCTGGTGGAGGCCAACATGAAAAAGGACGCGGAGATTCTGGAGGAAGTCAATGAACACCTTCACACTATCCGCGATACATGGAAAGAGGTCATGCGGATCAACCGCGAGAAAGGGAAACTGTGATGGAGAATTATCTGAGGATTCTGGAGGAAAGCCTTCGCAAAAAAACAGCGCTGCTGGATGAGATCGGCGCATATAATGATGCGCAGGAAAAGCTGCTGAAGCAGGAGAAGATATCACTGGAAGAGCTGGATGAAAATATGGACAGGAAGGATGAGCTGATCAGGAAAGTGACTGAGCTGGACGAAGGGTTTGAAGCCTTGTATGACAGGATTAAAGACCAGCTTCTGTCCAATAAGGATGCTTACAGACAGCAGATCAGCGTCCTTCAGGGGCTGATCTCCCAGGTGACGGATAAAAGCGTGGCGGTTCAGGCGCAGGAAAGCAGAAACAAGAAGCTGATGGAGCAGTTTTTATTAAAAGAAAGAATTCAGCTTGGGCAGAACAGGCGGACTTCTAAAGCAGCTTATGACTATTATAAAAGTATGAGCAGAACGGCGGCAATGTCATCGCAGATTATGGATCAAAAGCAGTAAAACAATTTTTTTTAAATGCCTCTAAAGTATTTTGAAAACCGACCGATATAGTAAGTGTAACAAAACAGAACCAAATGTTTTGAACGGACAAAAATAAAAAAGTTCGAAAAAAGGTATTAAGTATTCGGAAATTCATCCGATATATAATACAAATAAAACAGAACATACAGTTCTGGAACTTAAGTAATAGTTCCTGGAAGAACGTACGGCTTACAGGAACTGTTACAGCAAAAATAGCCGCAGGGAAGCGGCGTTAAATTCAAGGAGGAATATATATGGTAGTACAACACAATCTTACAGCAATGAACTCTAACAGGATGTTAGGACTGACAACAGCATCACAGGCTAAGTCAACAGAGAAGTTATCTTCCGGTTACAAGATTAACCGTGCAGCAGACGATGCAGCAGGTCTTGCAATTTCCGAGAAGATGAGAAGGCAGATCAGAGGTCTGACACAGGCTTCCGCTAATGCCCAGGACGGCATCTCAATGGTGCAGACGGCAGAAGGCGCTTTGAACGAAGTACACGATATGCTTCAGCGTATCAATGAGCTGGCTGTAAAGGGCGAGAACGGAACACTTACCACCAGCGACCGCAGCTATATCAATAGTGAAGTTCAGCAGCTGATGAGTGAAATTGACCGGGTAGCTTCCACAACTACATTCAACGAAAAGAATCTGCTTACCGGTTCTTGTAATGGCGTGGGTCTTCAGGTTGGCGCAGAAGCTGGTCAGCATATTACTCTTACCATCAACAAAATGACCTGTTCTGGTATTGGCTTAAGCGGTTCCGCAACAACTTCAACAGCAGCAGCAAGCTTGAACGGAAGTACAAAGAGTGCAATCGCGGCGGTTAACAAGATGCGTTCTGATCTTGGTGCCGTACAGAACAGACTGGAGCACACAATCAATAACCTTGACAACATTGTAGAGAATACAACCAGTGCTGAGTCCGCTATCCGTGATACCGATATGGCTACCGAGATGGTTGCTTATTCCAACAATAATATCCTTGCTCAGGCAGGTCAGGCTATGTTGGCTCAGGCAAATCAGACAAATCAGGGTGTTCTTTCACTCCTTGGTTAATTCTGGAAGTACATGCAAACAACTACCAAGAAAGAGGTCGGCAATACCGGCCTCTTTTTATGCCCGGGTGTGCACTCTCGAAGGAAGAAGAGGGATTTCTTATGGAAATCAGACAGATTGATGATTTAGCAATTTATTTTTTGGATGAATGGGAATATGAGGATGCGTCATTAAAAAATCGCTGCCTTTTGGAAACAAAGTCAGCCTGGGCGGCCTTTGCCGTCCGGGGAGATGTGGAGGAAGACCAGATTCTCCGGATGTATCACAGGGCAGCTTCTCTGAGCGGCAGCTCCGTTATTGCCTTCTGCAGGGGGATATCAGACGGTGAAACGGACTATGCAGGAGCTTTCCGGCTGCTTTCCGCCCCGCCCCGCGCACTGCTTTTTCCAAAGCAGCTGGTAAAAGTAGCGGGGATGTATCATGAAAAATTATCAGCGCTGACGGATTTTGAATTGCTGTGCAGGTTCCTGAGGGAAACCGGAGAATGTATCGTATCGGCCGCCATGTGCGCGGAGAAGCCGGATTCCGCGTGGGCGGAGGATCCAGACGCTTCCGGAAAACAGCTGGCTTATGCAGCCGCCTATATTTTCCGAAGCCATCTGGACAGTCTTCATGCATTGGGGATGACGGACAGTGTGTTCCGGCTCTTTTACGAGAATATGGAGAAAAGGGGAATTCTTCCGGACTTTCAGCGCCACATCAATCTTTTCCTCTCTGATGAAAAGGCATATGAAAGGGTTGCGTTAAAAACAGCCCCTTTTCTTGTGCTTCGCGGAGATAGCACATGCGGCGGCATCCTGCAGAGGTTCGCGGACGATCTGTGCGATGCTCTTACGGACTGCGGACAGGCTGTTATTCAAGTGGACGACCGGTTTACAGACTATGAAAAAATACAAAACATGGTTTGCAAGGGAATCGTGGGGTTTCAGACCACAGCTTTGGAAATTGATTTTATAAGAAAGCTCCATGGAACTAAGTTTCAGTTTTGGTTTGACAATCCGCTTCATTTTAAAAATATTCTCAGAAATCTGCCTGAAGAATATTACATTTTGTGTCAGGATGCAAATTATGCGTCGCTGATCAGGGAATATTATCACACAGAAAACGCCATACAGTTTCCGCCGGGCGGAATCAGAAGAGAGAAGAAGCACACAGAACGGCCTTATGATATTGTTTTTATCGGGAGTTATTTTCCTGACAGAAACGATTCTCTGAAGGGAGAGACGGAAAGCTTTTATAATTATATGCGGAAAAACCCGGAGATCACTTTTGAACAGGGAATCAGGGAGCTTTTTTATGGCGGACAGGAGGAAGCTGATAAAGATGACTTTGTTAAAAAAGCAGCTTCGCTGAAGCCGGCCTGCAGGATGGTCATCGGTCATTTTAGGAATGCTGTGATTACTACAATCCTAGAGGCGGGATTCACGCTGCATGTCTATGGGGACGACTGGAAGAATTATAAGGCAAAAGAAGAGTATCATCTGGTCATACACCCCCATGTGACGGTGGAAGAGTCATTGGAGGAGTTAAGCAAGGCGAAGATCGGACTCAATATTATGAGCTTTCATAAGGCGGGAATGACGGAACGGGTTGCCAATATCATGCTTTCCGGTGCAGTCTGCCTGTCTGAGGAAACCTCTTATCTGAGGGATAACATGATTGCTGGACAGGAGATTGTGACCTTTAAGCTGTCACAGCTCGACCGATTACCTGATATGATAACCGGACTTTTAAGCGATACAGAGAAAAGGGAGAGAATCGCTGCAAATGCTTATCAGAAGGCAAGGAACGAATATACATGGCACGCCAGGGCCAGGCAGCTTATCGAGTTGGCGGAGAGTGCGGAGCAGGTGTCCCTTACTGTCTATGTGGCGACCCATGTGAAGTTTATTCCCCCTGCCAATCCAATCTATATTCCTCTTCATGTGGGAAGATATGGCAAACCGGATCTGGGATATTTGGGTGATGATACAGGAGAAAATATTTCGGATTTGAATTTCCTGTATGGGGAATTGACCGGTCTGTTTTGGATATGGCAGAATGTGGATGATGTGGACTATGTGGGAATATGCCATTATCGGAGATATTTTATTAATTCCGAGCGAAAAGAGATGCAGAAACGGGATTATATGGATTTGCTGGAACAGTATGATGCCATCGTGCCTAAGCACGCGCAGTGTAAGGAAAGCTATTATGAACATTTTGGAAGGGCACATAACAGTGGGGATCTGGATGCGGCAGGCCGCGCCTTAAAGCGGTTATATCCGGATTATGCTGAGGCCTGGGATCAGGCGATGCATGGTCATATTTTTTACGGCGGGAATCTTATGGTGACAAAGCTTTCTGTTTTGAAAGCTTATGCGGAATGGCTCTTTACGATTTTTGCGGAGGCCGGGGAGGAAATTGACGTCAGCGGGTATGATGATTATCACAGGCGGGTGTACGGCTTTCTGTCGGAACAGATGTTTTATGTGTTCCTGCTGGCAAACGGCCTGACCTATTGCGAGGTGACGGTTGGAATTTCTGAGGAAAAAGCGGAAACCAGGGAATTGAAAGAGAAGCTGAAGAAGCTTTTGGCTGAAAATAAGCTTGCGGAGGCAAGAAAGCTGTTTGATGCCCGCTTAAAGGACAGGCCGGATCTGCTGCTGCCGGGTTCGGATGTGAACGGGGAGCTGCAGGCTGTTTACCGGCAGCTTATTTAGGCAGCGAAAAAGGCGGAAGCCGGGAAGGGAACTTCCGGACTTTCGATGGGTGCAGTATCGCAGGCGATGCCTGCGATAGACAGGGTGTAAGGTATGAAAGTGAAAAGATTAGTTCTGTTTCAGGGGGAGTTGGACACCATTAATTTGTTCAGTGATGAACTTAAGAAGGGCTTTCTGGAATTGGGTTATGAAATTTTTGATTTTGATCTGGGGCAAAGCGCGCAAAGCCTTGGCAGGCTTTATCCCTATATACAGGACGGCTCCATTACGGCAATGATTGCTTTCAACAGCATGTTTTTCGGGATGGCATTGCCTTCCGGAGAAAATATGTGGGAGGCGCTGGGGATTCCCTGTATCAATATTCTTGTGGATCATCCCTGCTGGTATCACAATATTCTGATGCGTATGCCTGCTTCCGGGATGGTATTATGCATCGATCGCAATCACATGAATTATGTGAACCGGTTTTATCCTGAAA
>CAYMUW010000057.1:0-13677 GCA_964393865.1 uncultured Lachnospiraceae bacterium | reverse complement strand
CACCGGCTTCAGAATCATTCTCAAGGAAGACGGATTTTCTTGAAGGCGGCCGGATCATCAGCCTAAAAAGGGAAAGTTCTTATAAGGCAATACTCCCAAAATTAAATATGCACAGTTTTCTGAACCTTTCATTTCCTGTAATCAGCTATTATTCAGCATCTCATTATGATAACATCATTAAGATCATAGGGAAGTACATTCAGTCAAAACTATGTAAAATCAAGAACGAGGATTCTCTGGAAGAGCAGGGGATCCTTTTTTTATCCAACCTTGCGGGAATATATAGGAGTAAACTATCCTTTTCTTTCCCGGATCCAAAAGGACATCTCGGCGCAGAGATTGCCTCAGCGACATTGAAAACAAACCACATATTGAAAGTAGAGATTAACGGATTAGAAAAGATTGAGGTATATGGTGGCATTGGTTCAACTTCAAAAAGGAAACCGGGATTTTATTATATGAGGAATAGCCCGAATTATAGCGTTGAAATTATTGACATCAATAATTTTTTAGCTCATATGTCCATATGCAGCTGCCTCCACTCGATCATATCAGAAGATATCTCCCCATTAATAACCAACATTTTTTCGAGGGCACTCGATGAGCTTAACCCAAACAGCCAAGAGTCCTCTTTCTGCGCTCCATTAATACGTTTTCTCAAGGACAGGGAAGCTGTGCCTCTGGAATTCCTGTTCAGTAAATCCAACAAGCAAAAAGGACACTTCCCACCATATTACTACAGCCCTGATTATATACTATATTATAATCTGGTTTATGTATTTTATCAGGTTGCTGATGTGTTTCAGGATGTCCAGAATGAATTCCAGCACAGGGAATCCCTTCATAAAAAGATAGCAACGGCATACATCACCAAAAAAAATATACCGTTATCCATCCAGAAGGCAATGGATACCTCCGGCTTCCTTAACTACTTCGGGTATGTGGAATTTGATGAAGACGTAGATCTGAACGCAGTCAGCAAAATAGAAGAGGAGTATAAGGCAATCAACCGGCAGTATTTTTCCGGTTTCAGCTTCACGGATGTAACATTGCGATTCCGGAAGCTTGGGAAGCACAAGGCAAGCGGTCTGTACTATCCGAGCATACATAATCTGTGCGTGGATATACAGAATCCATCGTCGTTCCTGCACGAGCATTTCCATATGCTGGACGATCAGCTTGGTGATTTATCCCTTGAGGTAGACTTCGATGAAATTGTGAAGGCATATAAAGCAGCATTTTTAAGGGACATGAAAAACCTTGACCCTTCCATAACCAAAAAGCTTAACGGTTCCAGCAAGTATAACTTAAAGTATTTTTTCCGCCGGGCGGAAATTTTTGCAAGGTGCGGAGAGATATACTTCAACCGGATTCTTAAGGTAAAAAGCTCCTTATTAGAGCCATCCCTTACCTATGCGTATCCGGAATGCGAGGAACTGGACACGCTCATTAAAAGATATTATGAACAGCTCTTAAATGAACTGGCAAATAGCACCGCCTTTAAACAGGCAGTTTAATAAAAGGAGGAACTTATGTCAAAGAACATCTATATTTCAGGGATATCTGAATATTTTACCAAAACAATCGAAACATCTTTCTATGCAAAAAACATAACAGAAAAGCAGACAAACGAAAACAGGAAAAAATATTTGGAAGTTCTGCTTCAGGATTGTACCGGAACGATATTCGGCAAAATATGGGAAGAAAACATGGAGACGATTCATGTAACCTATGCAGGCAAAGTAGTTCAGGTCAAGGGAATGGTAGTCCAGAACCAGGATGCATCTTACCAGTTAGTCATAACCCATATGAAACCTGTGGATGAATACCTATATTCAGATTACGTCAACGGCATTTCTGAAAAAGACACAGAAAATTATTTGAAATTGCTTCACAAGTACATTGAAGCCGTTAAGTCGCCAAATTACCGTAATCTACTGCAGCATATCTTCTCAAGCGTTCCTGATTTTGAAACGCTCCCTGCAACCCTGAAAGGGCACCATAATTTTAACGGAGGGTTTTTAGTGTATAGCGTGAGCGTTACATGCCTCGCAAAATATATGGCACATTCACTGGAGCAGTACAATTTAAACCCATCCTATATGCTGCCTTACAACAGTGACCTTATCATAGCTGGAGGACTGCTTCATGCAATCGGAACCGTCAATATGCTAAAACCGTTTCCGGAAATGAAACGCATTTCGGAATCAATCCCTCTGAACCTGCACGAACTTACGATGCAGTTCCTTTACCAGACACTATCGCAAAACAATAACTTCCAACTGACAGAGGAGGAACAAAGCCTATTGATGCACACAATCGGCTGCGCATATGAGAGTACTGACCGAAAACCGATGATACGTGAGGCGATTATTTTAAAAAACGCTATTCAGCTGCAGAACGATGTCACGAAGCTTGAATATTTTCTGTTCAGCAACCGGGACAAGTGCGGCTCTGTATTTGACCCCGCACTTAACAATTATATTTATATACAAAAGGAGAACGCAGAAAATGGATAAAAATTTCATAGGGAACGATGACGCATTCCTTAATCTTGATTCTTATGCCCGGTCCCAAAATCCCGGTCCCCTCATATTATTGGGAAAACGGGGGCTTGGAAAACGCCGGGCAGCAATGGATGTCATCGCGCAGTATATGGGGTGCAACAGCGATGAACTGTATAAAGACCCCGATTTTTTCCTGCTTGACAGGCAACAGGACACGATAAAGGTAGAGGATATTCTGACCCTCCTTGAGAAAAGTTCCCTTGCTGCGTTAGAAGGGAAAAAATTCTTTCTGGTATGCAATGCGGAAAACATGAACGTACAGGCGCAAAATAAGCTGCTGAAACTGCTGGAGGACAAAAACAACACAAATGTCCTTATTTTCCTCTGTAATCGGGATGCTTTGCTGGAAACGATAAAAAGCCGCTGTAATATCATTTCATTTGTTCCCTTGTCCATAAAAGAGATAACGCCATACTTCTTGGAAAATGGAATTGCTCAGGAAGAATTATTGTTCGCTGCTTACCTCTGCGACTTTTGCCCGCATGCCATAGACGGCATGGGCGATTACTATCCCGTGCTGTTGGAAACCTGCAAAAAGCTTATGCAGGCCCGGAGGAAGGAAGATTTTTTCCAGATACTCCATCTGATCCGCGAAAAAGACCCTGAAAACTTCTACGAAGTGCATTCCGGGCACTATCAGTTGGCCCTGCAGATGTTTTATTACCTGTTTGAACAGCTCCTGCTGCAAAGACTCAAAATTGTAAGAGCCGAAAACAGCATGGACTTTAAACGGCTTGCGGAGCTTTATTCCTTACGCCATATCTATCAGGTCTGTTCCGGGCTGTCTGCACATCAGAAACAATGGCAGAGCAGCACCTATTCCAAAAACGATTTTTTTGATCTGATACGTTCCATGGTAAAGGAGCAGTAGTATCCGGCAGCGGAAACATTAAAATAAAGGAGGAACTTAATGTTATACAATTTATACCGTCCGAAGGACTTTACCGAAGTCAAAGGACAGGAAGATGTGCTTATTACGTTAAAGAAGCAGTCTGCCTCTCAGAAATTCGGTCACGCTTATCTGTTTGCCGGTCATAGAGGGACCGGCAAAACTACGATAGCACGAATTCTTTCAAAAGCTGTAAACTGCGAGCATCCGACAGAAGACGGACCCTGCGGGCAATGTCCTAACTGCCTTGCATACGGCACAAGCCTTGATGTGCTGGAACTGGATGCCGCCTCAAACAACGGTGTTGACAAGATAAAGGAAATGCTGACGCAGACCAAATACCGTCCCGTCCAGCTGAAGAGCAAAGTATTTATCATAGACGAGGTTCACAACCTTTCTGCGGCAGCCTTCGATACGCTGTTAAAGCCACTGGAAGAACCGCCTTCATACTGCGTATTTGTCCTCTGTACGACGGAACTGCATAAAATACCGGTAACCATACGGAGCCGGTGCGAGGAATATGTTTTCCATCCAATCGCGCCGGGACCTATGCGGGAACGCCTAAAAGAAGTCCTAAAGGATCAGAATGCAGCCTGCGAAAAGGACGCTCTGAATCTCATTATACGGAATGCCGGCGGCGGGCTGCGTGATGCCCTGGGCATACTGGAGCAGCTCTTAACCAGCACTGACGGCAATATTACGACAGAAGCGGCAAAAAAGCGGTTGGGATCATTGGACAGCGACCGCATTCTGGCAGCGCTTTCTGCGATATCGTCCTACGACACCCAATCCACCCTCAACTGTCTGGAAGGACTCACAGGGCAGGGCAAATCGCCTGCCCTGATAACAGAGTCCATATTGTCTGCTCTGATGGATATCCTTACCATTAAGACCACCGGAGATCCGGAGTCTGTGCTGCACAGCAAGGATTACATCCAATCTGCTTTTGAGATTGGTCGCGGCATGAGCTTCGAGCGCCTTTACTGGCTGTGCGAACAGTGCTGCGATCTGCGGAGTTCCATAAGGGGCAGCGTAAACCCCGCCATGGATATCAAGCTTGCGTTCATAAAAATGAGCAACCATGAACTTACGGACAGCGATCCGACCGTCATGTCGGCAAAAATCCGGAAACTGGAGCAGGAACTGGCAGAACTCAGATCCACGATAGAAAATCAGGCGCACGCCCAATCTGCAGGTATTACCATGTCACAGGCGGCGTCCCAGTCCAGAGGGCAGTTCTGCGCAGCAGACCAACAGGATATACCTTTTGAAACATCTTCCGGCAGCCAGCAGCTTACCGATGAGGAACTATATTCCGCTTATTACGATAACTGCCAGGAGGAGAAGGAACGGGAAGGGGGGATGCAATCAGACAGACCGGAAGCACCGGATGGGGAGGAGATGATAAGCTCCGGCTCCATGCCAGCCTCCGTTCTGTTTAAAATACGACCCTAAAAATCTTCCCGTAGTCTACCGGCCAAGCATAATAGAGGAATGGTACCTTAAATATTGCCTTGAAAGGCATCTGGAAAGTCCTTTGTTTTCCACGGCGCTAAACTGCTGCAGGAAAACCGGGGCGTTTTCTTACGAAACAACGCTTTATCCGGTATTTCTGATATTAAAAAAATACCTGTCTGTATATACGGAGCTTTCCATGATACAGATCATTTACCATGGCAATTCTGTCACTTTATACGCCTGACAGAACTGCCATTACATAAACCATTACCGCAGGTGCCATGTAAGGCACCTGCATTTTTAAAAGGAGGAACGTATGAATCAAATACCATTTGCACATTTACACTCCCACACGCCTTACAGTCTGTTAGACGGTTCAAATAAGATCCCTGAATATATAAAACAGGTTAAGGAACTTGGGATGAAAAGCGCGGCCATAACAGACCACGGGGTCATGTATGGAGTGGTAGAGTTCTATAAATGCGCCAAAGAAGCCGGCATCCATCCGGTCATCGGGTGCGAGGTGTATGTTGCACAGGATTCCATGACAAATAAAAATGACCGTGGTTATTACCACCTTGTACTGCTTGCCGAAAATAACGAAGGATATCAGAATCTTATTAAGCTGGTATCACTTGGCTTTACGGACGGCTTTTATTACCGTCCCAGAATCGATTTTAAGGCCCTTTCCGAGCATCATAAGGGTTTAATCGCACTAAGCGGCTGTCTTGCCGGAGAAGTTCCCAAAAAACTCTCACAGGGCAATTACAAGGGGGCCTGTGAAACCGCGCTGCGATATCAGTCGCTCTTTGGAAGCGAAAATTACTTTTTAGAACTGCAGGACCACGGCATTCCCGATCAGAAAAAAGTCAATCAGGAACTAATACGTATGCATAATGAACTGGGGCTTCCTCTGGTTGCTACAAATGACGTGCATTATACCAGAAAAGAGGATGCCGAAGCGCATGACGTCCTTTTGTGCATACAGACTAAAAAACTGCTTACTGACAAAGACCGCCTGCGCTATGAAGGAGACCAGTACTATGTAAAATCACCGGAAGAAATGTACCAGCTCTTTCCCGAAATTCCTGAAGCACTGGAAAATACAGAAAAGATAGCAAGCCGCTGTCAGGTCGAATTTACTTTTAATCATTACCATCTGCCTAAATTTGAGCCGCCGGAAGGATACGATTCGTGGGGATACTTAAACAAGCTGTGCCGGGACGGACTGATGGAACGCTATCCCGGCTGCTATAAGGATCACGAGGACAGCCTTTCTTACGAGCTTAATACAATCCGAAAGATGGGTTTCGTCGATTACTTCCTGATTACATGGGATTTTATCAACTTTGCCAAAGAAAACGGCATACCGGTCGGTCCCGGCCGCGGTTCCGCTGCAGGCAGCCTTGTCGCCTACTGCTTAAAAATCACAGAGGTTGACCCGAAGAAATATAACCTGCTTTTTGAGCGCTTTCTCAATCCGGAACGTGTTACGATGCCCGATATTGATATTGACTTCTGCTATGAAAGGCGCCATGAGGTCATCGACTACGTTGTATCAAAATACGGCAAGGATCAGGTCGCGCAGATTGTTACCTTCGGTACGCTTGCTGCCAAAGGCGTAATCCGTGACGTGGGACGCGTACTCGGGATACCGTCTTCAACGGTATCCCAGATAAGCCAGCTCATCCCATCGGATGCAAAAACCACGCTTGACAGCGCCCTTGCAGACGTTCCTGAACTTAAGAAAAAGTATGAGGGCAATGACGCCATACGGAGGCTTATCGACATTTCCAAGTGCCTTGAAGGGCTTCCGCGGCACACATCTACACATGCTGCAGGTGTTGTTATTTGTCCGAAAGAAGTTTCTGCTTTCGTGCCGGTGTGCATTTCCAGTGAAGGTGCTTTGACAACACAGTTTGTTATGACTACACTGGAGGAACTCGGCTTATTAAAAATGGATTTTCTGGGATTGCGGACATTGACGGTAATACAAAAGGCCAAAGATGCCGTAAAACACAATTTTAATACAGAAGTCACATTTGATTATAAGGACGCTGCTGTTTTCCAGTATATCAGCACAGGCAGCACAGATGGCATATTCCAGCTGGAAAGCAGCGGCATGAAGAGCTTTATGCGCCAGTTAAAGCCGCAGAACCTGGAAGACCTGATTGCCGGCATATCGCTTTACCGTCCGGGGCCTATGGATTTCATCCCCAAATATATCAGCGGAAAAGCAGATCCGGCAGGCATCAACTACGAGATTCCGCAGCTTAAGGAAATTCTCGATCCTACTTACGGATGTATCATCTATCAGGAACAGGTAATGCAGATTGTCCGGGCATTGGCCGGTTATAACTACGGCCGGGCAGACCTGGTAAGGCGTGCGATGTCTAAGAAAAAAAGCAAGGTCATGGAGGAGGAAAGGCAGGTGTTTCTTTTTGGCAATGAGAACGTCAAAGGCTGCATCAGCAACGGAATTTCGGAGGATGCAGCAAACAGGGTCTACGACCAGATGATCGACTTTGCCAAATACGCTTTCAATAAGTCCCATGCAACGACTTATGCGGTGGTAGCCTATCAGACAGCCTATCTCAAATATTATTATCCCGCTGAATTCCTCGCTGCACTCATGAGCTCCGTACGAAGCGATGCGGGAAAAACGGCAGATTACCTGCTTTTAAGCCGCCAGCAGTCCATCCCTATAACAAAACCCGATGTCTCTTGCGGAAACATGGATTTTACCGTCAGGCGAAACGCTATTGTCTATTCCCTTGCCTCTATCCGGGACGTTGGCGACAACTGTGTCCTGGATCTCTGTTCAGAACGGTCAAAAAAGCCTTTCCAGGATATGAAAGATTTTCTCTCCCGCATGAGCGGCTACAGTACGTTCAACAAAAGAACGGTAGAAGCATTGATAAAGGCAGGCGCAATGGACTGTTTCGGGCACACAAGAAAACATATGATGGAGCATTATCCGGAAATCTTAAACAGGATCAGCTATGAAAAAAAGAACGGAATGGCAGGACAGACTCCGCTGTTCGACCTGTTTGCGGTCCAAAAAAAGGCATCGGAAGAGGAATTTCCGCTTTCTGTGCTGCTCTCATACGAAAAGGAAGTGCTCGGCATCTACCTGAGCGGTCACCCGCTGGATGAAGTTTATCTGCAGTGGATATCCGGCGTGACAGCAAAAAGCACCGATTTCCAGCAGTCAGAAGGAAACTTCCCGCTGGAAGACGGCAAAACTGTCACAATCGGCGGGATCATATCCTCAGTGACAGAAAAGCAGACACGCCAAAAGAAGAAAATGGCAATCGTTACACTGGAAGATCTGGTCGGCAGCATAGATGTGGTTGTCTTTCCGCAGGAGTATGAAAGCTATCGTAATAAATTGAAAGAAGGGGAAAAGGTATTTTTTACCGGGACAGTAAAGGAAGAGGAGGAAAAGAACGCAACGCTTATTTTTAAAAAAATGACGCCCATAAATGATTCCATTTCCGAAGTATGGCTCCAGTTCCCTAATATACAGATATATGAAAAACTTAACCGTACACTGGAGCAGGTATACGCAAACTATAAGGGCAATGCCGAGATAAAGATTTATCTAAAGAATACCCGGCAGGTCAAATGCCTGGATACGGACCATTTGATGGTAAATGAGGAATCCTGGAATTCTTTATGCGGTTTATTGGGACAGGAAAATGTAAGGCTTAGATAATTTAACGGTTTACACGGGAGTTGGATGACAGCTCCCGTACTTTTTTATTGTATAAAATGAAAAACAGATATATAATAATAGCTGTCTATAGGTTCTCTTCATCATACAGAAAGATATAAGTAGATGGGGAGGCTGTCATTTTATCCATTCTTTATCATATATTAAAACAGATATTAAAACAGGTATTAAACAGTAATTGGTAAATGAATGTCTCAAGAATCCCGTAAAATCAACGAATAACGGAATTTTCAGAGGAAATGGTTAGAAAAAAGTGGAAGAAAATCCACAGACAGAGGATCAAAATAGGATAGATGTAGATGAATAGTTTTTGAAGATGGATGAAAAGTTGTATAATGTGGATGAAAACAGAACAGAAAGGGATTAAAAGAACTGCAGTGTGGATGAAATTTTTTTAAATGTGGAAAACTTATTTCCGGTGACAAGGACTAAATTGAACAAAATAACAGGAAAAATCATGAAAAATTCAGAATATTCTTAAAAAAACAGAAAAAAGGGCACGACAAAAAAGCCCCTTATGAAGCGGAAATATTGAAAAAGGACATTTTGCGGATATAAGACCGGGTTAAGGCACCAAAAGATTCTACCGAAATATGTCTTGCTATGTAGTCATTATATATGGATGAGATCGCCTGTTTTACCATGTTCATATTATACTGAACGCACATGGATGCCAGGTCAGTATAATCGTCATTAGTCAGTATCAGCGAAGGATACTTTGAGAACGAACCAATGGAGAACATGGTAAGGAGCGCCTGTGTGCGGTCTTCATCAGCGGAAAGCTCCTTGTCGCCCGCAAGCTCCAGAACATCATTGAGACAGTCAACATGGTTCATGATCTCCTGTTTGCTTTCTAAAAGCATAGCCTTACGCATATTCTTTTTTGAGTACTCTTCCTTCATACGGAAGGTTACTGTATTGTCTGAAAAGGAATACTGGAAAATGGCATCGCCTTGTTCCAGCGCCTTCCGGATCACATTCGGCTTACAATAGGACGGGAGAAAACCACGCAATTTATCAAAAGATGACGTAACATTGGTTAAATCCGGGTTTGAGACATCATAAATGGAAGCGTTATCAACTTCAAGTATCCCCTTTACGGTCAGGCGGAGCGTGTTCAGACGGTCAATTGACAACAGCTCGGAGAGCATATCACTTGACAGATTAAGATATCCCCGGCCGCCTTCGCTTGCAGGCTTATGATAATTTTTATATTCAGGTAAGAGCACATTGATATGGTTATCATCAATGCCGGAGCTGCAAAAGCAGCAGTATCCATAGGAACTCAGAACATCGTTACTGAAACGGATCGTGGCAGGAGTACAGTCAAGAAGGCCGGCAAGTTCCTTGATGCTTACATTCTTGATAAATCCAAGCGCATCCGGCTGCAGGAAGTGATATGTAATAAAGAGCTTGATAGCGTTGGTTTTTAGTGTTGGCTGGTAGCCATAACGGTTTTTCTCATTGATATATTCAATATGAGTGGTGTAAGAAGTTTCCCATACCGCCTGAGAGCATGTTTTGCACTGCTCCTGCAGCACGGAGCAGGCTTCTGGAAGACCCAATGCGGAAAACTGGCATTTTAGCTTACATACTTCACAATCATGGCATCCGGACTTATCCTCATTCAGCTTGTCTTCTTTTTTTTCATAAACTTCTTTATAATTCTTCTGCAGGCCGATTGCTTTTGTAATGACCGCCTTACCGATACGTGCATAGCTGTTCAGTTCCAAAGCAGTGTTCCTTTCTATATCTATGTTGGAATAGATATTGTATTTATTTATAAAGCAGATACATGATATTGTATTCTCAAATTGCATTATAGATGGTTTTGAAGGAATTGTAAATCTTACCAAAAAGGCGAAAAAAAAAGTATCAAACATGAAAAAACATACAATTATAGCGGTTTTACGGTCAATACAAAACCGGCGAAAAAAAGGATATCATTTTCCGAAAACAAATGATTTAAGCCGTTTTGAGGAAAGAAATGTTAGCAAAAAAATTTTTTTGAAATTTTTTAGTCGAAAGAATAGGTATCAAAAACTGATTTTTCTCCAAAAGAGAATACACAAGTAGGGAAAAGGCGAAAAATATAGCATCAAAAAGGGCAGTAAAATATCGGGATTAGCTTTTTGCGGAAGCAAAAAAATTTTTCTTATCCAGATTTTCTGATAAAAAAGGCGAAAAAAAAGGTATCATTTTTCCTTTTCACTTAAATAGGCGAAGAATATGGCATAAAAAATCATATATGGCGAAAAAAAGAGTATCAATTTTGTTATCTAATGCGTTCAGAATGCGTTAAAAAGCATCTTAAAAGGGACAAAAAAATGATGCCTAAGAAAAAGGCGAAAAAAAAGGTATCATTTTTTCTCAAAATATTATAATTTGTAAATAAATGTAAAAAAAATACAATTTTAATAGTATTATGCAGGGACGGCAAATCATTAAAAAAAATGAAAGCTGTTAAGCAATCAGATCAGGCAGCGTGGTTAGATTCCGGGCAAGCTGTGTATGATATCTGCCATATTCATAAAAGGCGAAAAAAAAGGTATCATTTTCTGCAATATCTAGCTGTAAGGCGGTTTTGGATGAATTTGAATGGACAGTTTCCTCCAAATTCATAACAATTTGGCGAAGAAAAGGGTATCAAATAATATTGGAAATGGCATATAGAAGAAAAACAGCAAAAAAGGCGAAGAAAAGGGTATCAAAAAGGCACTAAAGAGACAAGATATGATGATTGACTAATTTGGACTGAAATATATAACAGCAAAAAAGGCGAAAAAAAAGGTATCATTTTTACCAATATCGCAAAAAGTCTTTATAAAGGATACGAAAAGTAAAAAAAGGCGAAAAAAGAAGCATCAAAATGATGATTATTTGAGTTGTTTCTTTATTTCAAAATATTGACTAAATAGGTCAATCACTTAAAAATGAAAAAAGGTGAAAAAAAGGTATCATTTTATCAAAAAAAGTAAAAAAATATCATAAAATATAAATATAGCGAAAAAAATGGTATCATATTTATCAGAAAAGCATGATTGTATAAACTTAAAAAAATATAAGTGCAATAATTGGTAGATTTGATGTATGTTTATCCGGTAGAGAAGTTGTCGGGATAGCAGGTTATTATATTATGGAGCGTGTTTTAACACAGTAGACGGAAGGAGCAAAAAAGGGAGCTTGACCGAAAGCTCCCTTAAAGAGAATATAAATTTATTCCAAAATATCCAATAGTTCTATCTGGTTATCGTTTCCGGTTTTGGGAACGAGGTCCGATTTTTCATCATCCGTAAGATTAAAATAATATAAGGTAAAAGAACCCTTGTTCTGCTGATACTCATATCTGGCGAGTGCTATTTTTTTCTGTACAAATTCTTCCAACGTCTGCTTTATCAATAAAATATTATCTGCTTTTTTCCTTTTTTTAAAGAGTATGATCCTCTGAAAATAGGAGTAGTCATAACTCTTTACCAGATACCCATTCTCATCGGGAATGGAGGATGAGGACAGCGTAATGCGTTCTTTTTGAAGGTTGTGGTACAAAAGCCTGCTCAAGTCAAGTTCCAGCGAATTATAACTGCTGGCAGTAACGGCAATCATCTGTTTTTTTGCCACTGCATCGAAAAGTATATTGCCAAATGTAACGATGGCATATTCCTTGCCGTCTTTTTCCGGCGTCATCACATTGTCAAAGAAATTAAAGGTAAGCAAAGCTTCTTCGGGATTATCTTTATTATATAAACGAAACGTGGTTCCGGCCATTGTATGGAGCCTTGCTTTAACATCTTCATAACAACGTTTGTTTGGGCGGCTGTTCAGGGCTTTTGCAAGCGTCCCGATTTCGATAGTTATAGCCCTGCTTTCGTAAAAGTCCAATTTAATGTTATTAATCAGCGTCAGAAGAATCTGGTTATCTTTAGAATCAAATACCTTAAGCTTCTGCTGATCCTCGATATGCTCAGAGTCACCGCTTACGAGCATTTGGAACACCGTATTTTCTGCATCAAAGCTAATCAGATCTGCAGTATAGGAACCAATAGATTTGTGGAGAGGAACCGAATAGCGGTTTGGTGCAAAAAAAGGCGTATCCAATAAAATTTCAGGCTTTTTTGCAAAATAGGCCTCTATATTTCCATCCCAATAAACAATGATGATGTCAATCAGGTTAATTATCAGATCAATCTGGAAAGAGGATAGGATCTGTTTTTTAGTCTTATCGGAAATGAGAGGATATTCAATCAGTAATGATTTATCGTTTTCAGTCCATTTCTTTATATCGGCATTGTACTTTTCAATAGTCGATTCTACATCTTTGGCATCATATAATTTCAGGAAAGTGTGGCCGGGGAGGATATCAAAATTATGATAGATGGTATAAAACGGATGCTTTTTGTTCGTTATCTCATATTTTTCAATATTTTCCTGCTGCGCCTTCAGCCAGCGGTTTTTTTTCTGACGGCGCATTTTTACTTGTACACCGTAGATAGATTTTAACTCTGACTTGCCTGTTTCCTCTTTAACATATTCCCATAACGTGTCAGCAATCAGGTCATTTAAGCTACTGTAAATCGGGAATATTTTTAAATGCTCTATTTCAAAGAAATTAACCAAGGTCTCATTAAGCTTGTCTGCAAGGGACGATATCAGCTGTTTAGGGTATGCCATAGGTACCTCCTTATGATATTACCAAAGATTCATATGTGTAATTATAACGCAGAAAAAGAAAAAAGGCAAAGAAAGAGTTTAAGGGTTTAGGATTTTTACCACCCAATTTCCTCTGGCACCAAATTGGCGCATAAATTACGCAAACTGGCACAGCATTGCGATTTATTGGGAAATTAAACGGAAGCGGCGCTGCCAACAATGCTCCTGAAGGAAGATTCCCCCTCCCAGAAAGAGAAAAACGAAGGTTTCCGCCCCTGTAGCAAAACCGGAACCCCCTGTGAGGAAACCTGCCCCTTCCTCCATTCTTACCTTAAATGCCGATACGGAAGTGGAAACACCGGAAAGCAGGGAAGATACCA
>CAYMUW010000056.1:9673-13731 GCA_964393865.1 uncultured Lachnospiraceae bacterium | reverse complement strand
AACAGTTTTTTACCTAAAACGGCAGACAGAAAAGAATTTACCTTTCAAAGCTGGATTTCACAAAATATAGTTGACAAAGAATAACCAATGCTTTATGATGTTATGGAATTAAAGGAGAATTTAAAGGCGTGGAAAAAGAGGAGTACACATAGCTGACCCGTCAGAGAAGAAACCCCGCATTATCTATGATGCGGTGCTGTGAGGTTTCCGGGATAGGAATGTGGAAGGTAGCTTTGGAGCCGGAATGCCGAACCATAAGTAAGCATTCACGATTTATCCCCGTTACCGGATAGGATTTTGAGCAATAGCTGCCGAAATTTCAGAGTGACAAATAAAGGTGGTACCGCGTTAATACGCCCTTTGCAGACGGATAATCTGCGAAGGGCTTTTTATATTTTCAGGAAAGATATTGGAACCGGAAGAAGGAGGATGCTATGAGCAAAGAGCTTGCAAAAACTTATGATCCTAAAGGGATTGAGGACAGACTTTATGAGAAATGGCTGAACAAGAAGTATTTCCATGCTGAGGTGGATCATTCCAAGACGCCTTTTACGATTGTGATTCCCCCTCCGAATATTACAGGGCAGCTTCATATGGGACACGCCTTGGATAATACCATGCAGGATATTCTGATTCGTTTTAAGAGAATGCAGGGCTACAATGCGCTTTGGCAGCCGGGAACGGATCATGCCAGCATTGCAACTGAGGTCAAGATTATTGAAAAGCTGAAGGAAGAAGGCATAAGCAAGGAGGACTTGGGAAGAGAGGGCTTCCTTGAACGTGCGTGGGATTGGAAAAAGGAGTACGGCGGACGTATTATCAGTCAGCTGAAAAAGCTGGGCAGCTCCTGTGATTGGGACAGAGAGCGTTTTACCATGGATGAGGGCTGCAACAAGGCAGTAACGGAAGTGTTCTGCAAGATGCATGAAAAGGGATGGATTTACAAGGGAAGCCGTATTATCAACTGGTGTCCTGTATGTAATACGTCCATTTCCGATGCGGAGGTTGAGTATACGGAGCAGGCAGGCCACTTCTGGCATATTAAATATCCCGTTATTGAGGATGATGGCAGCATCAGTACTACCAGATTTGTGGAGTTTGCTACCACCAGACCGGAAACTATGCTGGGAGATACGGCGGTAGCGGTGAATCCTGATGATGAAAGATATAAGGATATTGTGGGAAAGAAACTGATGCTCCCCATTGTAAACAGGGAAATTCCGGTGGTTGCGGATTCCTATGTAGATATGGAATTTGGAACAGGCGTGGTTAAGATCACCCCTGCTCACGACCCTAATGATTTTGAGGTCGGAAAGCGTCATAATCTGCCGGAAATCAATATTTTAAATGATGATGCCACCATCAATGAAAACGGCGGCAAATTCTGCGGTATGGACCGCTATGAGGCGAGAGAAGCGATTGTTAAGGAATTAGATGAGATGGGACTTCTTGTGCGGATTGAGGATTACTCCCACAATGTAGGAACCCATGACCGATGCAAGACCACCATTGAGCCTATGATTAAGCAGCAGTGGTTTGTAAAGATGGATGAGCTGATAAAGCCTGCAGTGGAAGCGGTTAAGAATGGCGATATTCAATTGATTCCTAAGAGAATGGAGAAAACCTATTTTAACTGGACAGATAATATCCGTGACTGGTGTATATCCAGACAGCTCTGGTGGGGACACAGAATCCCGGCATATTACTGCGATAAGTGCGGGGAAATCGTAGTTGCCGCTTCGAAGCCTTCCAAGTGCCCCAAATGCGGCTGCGACCATTTCACGCAGGACCCGGATACCCTGGATACATGGTTTTCCTCTGCATTATGGCCCTTCTCTACTTTGGGATGGCCGGAGCAGACAGAGGATTTGAAATATTTTTACCCCACGGATGTATTGGTTACCGGATATGACATTATTTTCTTCTGGGTAATCCGCATGATCTTTTCCGGCTTTGAGCAGATGGGGGAGAAGCCCTTTAAGACCGTATTATTCCATGGCCTTGTAAGAGACTCCCAGGGACGGAAGATGAGCAAATCTCTTGGAAACGGTATTGATCCTTTGGAGATTATTGACCAGTACGGCGCAGACGCTTTGCGTCTGACATTGATTACGGGAAATGCGCCGGGAAATGATATGCGTTTCTATTATGAAAGAGTGGAAGCAAGCAGAAATTTTGCAAACAAGATTTGGAATGCATCCCGCTTTATTATGATGAACATGCCGGAGGACGGACTTAAGGCAGCCGATCCTGCCCTTGAGCCGGTGGATAAGTGGATTATTTCCAAGCTGAACACGCTGATTAAGGAAGTTACCGAAAATATGGAAAGCTTTGAGCTTGGAATTGCGGTGCAGAAGGTTTATGACTTTATCTGGGATGAGTTCTGCGACTGGTATATTGAGATGGTAAAGCCCCGCCTTTACAATTCTGATAACCAGACCAGCAAGGATGCGGCGCTGTGGACCTTAAAGACGGTTCTGATCGGGGCATTAAAGCTCCTTCACCCTTATATGCCTTTTATTACAGAGGAGATTTTCTGTACGCTGCAAAACGAAGAGGAGTCGATTATGATCTCCAAATGGCCTCAGTATCAGGAAGCATGGAATTATGCAAAGGAAGAAAGGGATATTGAGATCATTAAGGAGGCAGTAAGGGGCATTCGGAATGTTCGGACGGAGATGAACGTTGCTCCCGGCAAAAAGGCGCAGGTTTGCATTGTAAGTGAAAATCAGGATATTGTGAATGCATTTACGAATGGAAAGCTGTTCTTTGAGGCTCTTGCCTATGCTTCGGAGGTAAAGATCCAGAAGGACAAAGCAGGCATTGCAGGGGATGCGGTATCGGTGGTGATTGCCAACGCAACACTGTATATTCCTTTTGCAGAATTGGTTGACATAAAGCAGGAAATTGAGCGTCTGCAAAAAGAGGAGAAACGTCTGGAGGGAGAGCTTGCCAGAGTAAACGGCATGCTGAATAATGAAAGATTCATGTCCAAAGCACCGGAAGCAAAGGTCGCCGAGGAGAGAGCAAAGCTTGAGAAATATACCCAGATGATGGAGCAGGTGAAGGAAAGATTAACCCAGCTCTCTAAATAGTTTTTGACCATTTAAGAAGCCCTTGCAGTTTTGTGCTGCGAGGGCTTCTGATGATGTTATGGGGTTACCGGGAGGTCTGCCGAAACGCAGAAGGCGTCATGTGCATATATTTTCGAAATATTTTATTATAATAGCTGATATTGTTAAAACCTGTCATTACCGCAATTTCGCTAATCTCACGGTCAGTTTCCATAAGCAGGGAGGCACTTTGGCTGATTCGGTAGAAATTAATATACTCTACCAGCGACATTTTCGTGATAGACCGAAACAGGCGGCACAGATGTCCCTTGCTGATATGAAACTCATCCGAAAGCGTATCCAGAAAGATGGGGCTGTCATAATGACGCTTGATATATTCTATGACGGATTTGACCATGGAAATTCGATAGTCTGTATTGGCCGGGGTGTCTGATTTCTTTTTCTGTGCATGAATACAAAGCAGATACCAGATTTCGTATAATCTGGCTTTGATCAGCAGCTCGTAGGCAGCTTCCTTTCGGGCAAAAATCTGCCTGACTTCCTCAAGCATATGTAAAAGTCTGATTTCCCATTCCTGCCCGGGAAGGATACATTCGGGAAATGAAATTTCTCCGCTTAGAAGACTGTCAAAATATTTTTGCTGAATACTGTCATTGACAAAGCTGTTTAAAAGAGCCGGATCAAAATCGACAGCAAAAAAGTCAAAGGCATCCGATGGAGCGGCGGTTACGGAATGCAGGCAGTTTGAAGGAATGAAGACGATGCTGTCCTTTTGGATGTGGCAGCTTCGGTTATCAATATTCATTTCTGCCTGTCCCTTTGTCACCACCAAAAGCTCGATTTCGCTGTGCCAGTGGCAGCCGATACGCTCCCGAAAGCTGCGGTCGCTTTCTATCTCATGTACCATAAATGGAAACATGGCATTTCCATGATGGGTTTCTTCCCGAAGTAAAAGATATTCCTGATTCATTATTTCTCCTATCA
>CAYMUW010000056.1:0-9573 GCA_964393865.1 uncultured Lachnospiraceae bacterium | reverse complement strand
TCACAAAGTGTTAGTGTTCACAAAGTGTTAGTGTTCACGCAAGTGTTACTAATCACGAAAATATCAATTGTCACGATAGTGTTAGTATGCGTCAAATATGTTCAAGATTTTTGACGAAAAAATCATTATATTATCATTATAACAGATGTACGGATTATTACAATTTTAAAACAAAACAGGTTGTCTGCATGGTGTATGCAGGAAGGAGGACTTATGATTTTTGCGAAAGAGGGTAACAAGCTGATTGCACGGCATCAGGGCGAGCGCCTTTGCATTGAGCCTTGGGGAGAAAACGCCCTTCGTGTGAGGGCAACGAGGTATATGGATTTTACCGGCAGAAGCTGGGCGCTTAGCGAGGAGGTGCCGGAGGAATTTCAGAAGGCGGAGATTACCGTCTCTGAAAACAAGTCGGCTGTAATAAAAAACGGCAGGATCAGTGTCAGGATTAACGGCTCCGGCGTGCTTTCCTTTTACCGGAACAACAAGCTGATACTTCGGGAATATTACAGAAACTACGAAGGAACGGAAAGCCCGGAAAGCCGCTGCCTTAAGATTGTGGGAAGAGATTACAAGCCCATTATCGGCGGAGATTATGCTTTGAATGTCCGCTTCGAGAGCAATGACGGTGAAAAGCTGTTTGGTATGGGACAGTATCAGCAGCCTTATCTTGATTTAAAGGGATGCGTCCTGGAGCTTGCACAGCGCAATTCCCAGATCAGTATTCCCTTTGCGGTATCCAGTTTAGGTTATGGCTTTTTGTGGAACAATCCGGGAGTGGGCAAGGTTTCCTTCGGCAAAAATTATACGGAATGGCATATGGAGGCCTGCAAGGAGATTGATTACTGGATAACTGCTGAAAAAAATCCAAGTCAGATTATTCGGAATTACACAGCGGTAACAGGGCGTGCATCTATGATACCGGAGGGACTTCTGGGATTGTGGCAGTGCAAGCTGCGCTATCGTACCCAGGAGGAGGTATTGTCAGTAGCAAGAAAATATCATGAGCTGAACATTCCCATTGATGTAATCGTGATTGACTTTTTCCATTGGACCAGACAGGGGGACTGGCAGTTTGACCCCGAGTACTGGCCGGACCCTAAGGCAATGTGTGATGAGCTTCATTCTATGGGTATCAAGGTAGTGGTATCCGTGTGGCCATCCGTAGACCGGAAGAGCATCCATTTCGAGGAGTTGTTTAACCGCGGCCTTTTGATTCAAACCGAGAGAGGAAGCATTCAGACCTATGATTTTCAGGGAGACTGCCTGGAGATCGATGTGACCAATCCGGAAGCAAGAGAATTTATCTGGGAAAAGTGTAAAAAGAATTATTATGATTATGGCATTGATATGTTCTGGCTGGACAATGCGGAGCCGGATTATGCGGTTTATGACTATGATAATTACCGCTATGCGCTGGGATGTGCGCTGGAGGTCAGCAACATTTATCCTCAGCTGTATGCAAAGGCATTCTGCGACGGAATCAAGGCCCAGGGGCGGGAAAAGGATATGCTTCATCTGGTACGCTGCGGCTGGGCAGGCAGTCAGAAATATTCCACGCTGCTCTGGTCAGGCGATGTGCCAAGTACCTTTGAATCCTTAAGGGATCAGATAAGCGCCGGATTGAATATGGGGCTTGCAGGCATTCCGTGGTGGACTACGGATATCGGCGGCTTTATGACGGATGATGTGGAGGAACCTGCATTCAGAGAGCTGTTGCTCCGTTGGTTTGAATTTGCGGTATTCAGTCCTATTCTTCGTATGCACGGGGATCGGGGACCTCATAACATTCCGCCTCTTTCCGATAAGGAGTACGGCGGAGGAAGCTTGTATACGGGACAGCCCAACGAGCTTTGGAGCTATGGCGAGGAAGCCTTTCAGGTTATGAAAAAGCAGTTGGAGCTTCGCCTTTCTTTAAAACCCTATATTGAAGGGCTGATGAAGGAAGCAAGCGAGACGGGAGCGCCTTTGCTTCGAACCATGTTTTATGAGTTCCCGGAGGATAAGACCTGCTGGGAATTGACGGACCAGTATATGTTTGGTTCCGAATATCTGGTGGCGCCCATTTTGCATGCAGGAGAGTTTGAAAGGGAGGTTTACCTTCCTGAAGGAGTCTGGAAGAATATCAATGATGGGAAAGAGTATGCCGGAGGGCAGACTGTAAGATGCCAGGCTCCCATTGATGCAATCCCCGTATTTCATAAGAATTAAGTGCCGCCGCAAATAATAGGTTTGCAACCACTATAGGAATAATGATACAATAAGTTCGGGAGGATATCTTCCGAACTTATTTTGACTGTACCTTTTAACAAAGGGAGGGATCAGATGAAAAATCAGGATTTTCTATCTGAAAAGGAGGTTGCGGAGTTTCGACAGGAAATTGAGGCGCTGGCAGCCGGCAATGACCAGGATCAAAGCGCAAAAAGCGCAGCGATTCCGGAACCGCTTCAGAATGAGAACGGTACTGATTTAGGGGCCGATTTAGCACCCTTGTCCATTGAGGATAACGGTTCTTATGTAAAATTAGATGACGATAATATGCACGCTTTTCTGTATCTGATGCCTCCGGGGGACGGTAAGGATAATTACACCATGGAGGAGTTGATCGGTTTCCTTCAAAAGAACGGAGTAACCACAGGCTATCACCATTCCAATCTGGCGGCCATGATTAAGAAAAGAGTGTATAAGAGAGAAATTGTGGCGGCAAGAGGACAGGCTGCCGTTGAAGGCCGGGACGGATATTTTGACTATAAATTTGACCCGGATCAGTATCGTGCGCCTAAAGTGCTGGCGGACGGCGGGGTTGATTATACCAACATGAGCACCCTTCAAAATGTGAGAAAGGGCGATGTGGTTGCGGTCTATCATCATGTTATGCCGGGGCAGGATGGATTTGACGTAAAGGGAAAGCCCATTCTTGCAGGCAGAGTGAAGGAGATTCCGCCGCTTCGCGGGCAGGCGGTATCCAATCAGGAGGATCCGGATGTTTATCTGGCTACCAAGAGCGGCAAGATTGAGTTTAAGGACGGAAGGATTGATATTCAAAATCTCCATGAAATTAACGGGGATGTAACGTTAATTACCGGCAAGGTTGAGTTTTTAGGAGATGTTGTAATCAATGGAAATGTGGAGTCAGGCGTGGTGATCCGTGCGGGGAGAAATATTGAGATCAAGGGAACCGTGGAAGCCGTCAATCTTTTTGCAGGCGGAGACATTATTTTAAACCGTGGAATTCAGGGAGGACAAAAGGCGAAGGTTTCAGCCCGGGGAAATATATTTGCAGATTTTATAGAGCATACGGTAGTAATGGCAGGAGGCAGCGTGCAGGCCAACACTATTTTAAATTCCAGAATTTCTGCGGACGATAAAGTGATTCTTACGGGAAAGAAGGGTGCCATTATTGGCGGCTATACCCATGCAACCAAGGGAATTACCGCAACGGAAATTGGAAATATGGCTGAGATGCGGACAGTGGTTCATGCGGGATGTGAGAAGGAGATTTATCAAAGAGCGCAGGATGCAAGAAAGCGGGAGCCTGAGCTTGTCAGACAGCTGAAGGATATTGCAGAGGAAATGGAAAGGGTTCGCAGGCAGAGGGCGTCGGCCACAGGAAAGAGCATCGAAATACTGGGGGAGAAATTTAAAGCGCTGGAAAAGAAGAGCCATGCTCCCAAAGCAGAGCTTTTGGAACTGAGAAAGGAATGCCAGGAGTTGGAAAATGCCATTTCTCAGGGGCAGAATGCGGAAATTGAGGTCAGAGGCAATATATATCGGGGTACGGTAATATGCTTTGCCCAGGTACAGATGCCTATTGAACACAGTACCTGCTTTATGAAATATTTCTGGCAAAGAGGACTGATAGAAAGCAGTGTGATCACTTATTTATAAGCGTTTGTGTAAAACCGGTATCCGCAAGGTGAAAAGTTATGAAATGGCAGAAGAAATGAGGTAATAAGACATGGTGTCTTATGAGGAGGCTCAAAGATATATAGAAGATATTCCTAAGTTTGCAGGCAAAAACACATTGGCGGATACCCGGAAACTGCTTTCTTTAATCGGAGGAGAAACGCTGACAAGTAAAATCATTCATGTGGCAGGCACAAACGGAAAAGGCTCTGTTTGTACCTATCTGCGTGGAATACTTATGGAAAGCGGAAGAAGCGTGGGGATGTTTATTTCTCCGCATTTAGAGACCATAAGAGAGAGAATCAGCATTGACGGCAGAATGATATCCGAGGAAGAATTTGCGGAAGTATTTGAAAGGATCAAAGACGGTGTAAAGCAGGGAAGTGAGATTGGGCTTTCCCATCCGTCTTTTTTCGAATATTTATTTCTGATGGCAATGTGCTATTTTATGGACAGGCAGCCGGATTATATCATTTTGGAAACGGGATTGGGGGGAAGGCTGGATGCAACCAACAGCATTTCCAAACCGGCGGTATGTGTTATTACGGAAATAGGATATGACCATATGCAGTATCTGGGAGATACCCTGTCACAGATTGCCGCAGAAAAAGCAGGTATTATGAAAGAGGATGTACCTGTGGTGTTTTTGGATGCAAGGGAAGAAGTTACGGGAATTTTGACTCAATATGCGGAAAAAATGGAAAGTCCGGCGATCATACTCAGAAAAGATCAGATTTTGGATGTGAATATTAGCAATAAAACCATTGATTTTTCACTTCATACTGGTTATTATAATTATGTTAGACTTTCTTTGAATACTCCGGCGCTTTATCAGGTGGAGAATGCCTCTTTGGCAGTTTTGGCGGCGGGGGAGCTTCGGGATTATCATATTACGCCCGAGGCTGTAAGAAAGGGGTTGTGGGCGGCGTTCTGGCCGGGAAGAATGGAACAGGTTCTCCCGGGAGTTTTTCTGGACGGGGCGCACAATGAAGACGGAATAAGAGCTTTTTTAAGTACGGTCAGGAAGGATGGCTGTACAGGAAAAAGGCGTTTACTTTTTGGTGTGGTAGCGGACAAGCGTTACGGACAAATGATTCAGATGATTGCGGATTCGGGTCTTTTTACAGAAGCAGTAGTGACAGTGCTGGAAACGGACAGAAGCGCTTCTATAGATAAGCTTAAGAAAATATGGGAGCAGTATAGCGGAATAACATACAGCTTTCATGAGAATGCCAGAGAAGCCCTCCAAAAGCTGTTAAGCGATAAAACAGGTGAAGATACTGCATATATTGTCGGATCATTGTATTTGATAGGACAGATTAAGTCCCTGATGAGGAGAATGCAGGATGATTGATTTTGAAGAAGAATTAAAGAAATTCCATCCAAGCCTTGAGGTAGAGGATGCGGAAGAAGCCATTTATAATCAGGATTTGACGGATATGGCTGATATACTGATTAAGATGTTGGGAAAGCCCAGGACAGAGGAAGAGGAGTGACGGCATGATTTGTTATAATTGCGGATGCCGTTTATCGGAACATGATTTTTGTACGGGCTGTGGCGCAGATGTTGCACTTTATAAGAAAATAATGTTTATGTCCAACCGGTTTTACAATGACGGTCTGGAAAAGGCCACAGTGAGAGATTTATCCGGTGCAATTGTCAGTCTGCGGCAAAGTTTGAAATTTAATAAGAATAATATTGATGCAAGAAACCTTTTGGGGCTTGTGTATTTTGAGATGGGTGAAGCGGTATCTGCCCTGAGGGAGTGGGTAATCAGCAAAAACCTGCGTCCGAAAAAGAATATCGCAGATGATTATATTGATATGATACAGACCAATCAATCCAGATTGGACGCCATCAACCAGACCATTAAGAAGTACAATCAGGCTCTTCTTTACTGCTATCAGGACAGTCAGGATTTGGCGGTTATTCAGCTGAAAAAGGTTTTATCCTATAACCCTAAGTATGTTTGTGCGCATCAGCTTTTAGCTCTTTTATATATCAATACGGAGGAATGGGAGAAGGCACATAGGGAGCTCCTGAAATGCAGCCAGATCGACGCCAATAATACTACAACCCTTCGTTATCTAAAGGAAGTGGAGCATATGCTGGTACCGGAGGAGGCGGCCAGAAATGTTCCCAAGAAGAAGGTTTCTGCGGATGGGGTGATGCGTTATCAAAGCGGCAACGAAACCATTATTCAGCCGGTGAACAAGAAGGAGTCAAGAGGCGTTTCTGTTCTGTTAAATCTTGGAATCGGTGTGATTATCGGTATTGCAATTGCATGCTTTCTCATACTTCCTGGCCAGATACAAAGTGCCAGGGCGGATATTAACGACCAGCTGAGAGTGGTAAGTGAGCAGTCGGATGCCAAGACAGCCACGATTGATGAGCTTGAGCAGAAGGTTCAAAAGCTGACGGATGATAATGCAAAGCTGACGGACGAGCTTGCTTCCTATCAGGATACCAGAGGTACAGTGATGATATCGGACGGCCTGATGATGGCAGTAAACGCATACATGGAAAACCCTGATGACATCGAGACAATCGCTGCTTATCTGGAAACCATCGATTCGGGGGAGGAAGAGGAGGATATCTCCACGGAGAGATCAGCGGCCTTTACCGGCTTGTATGATAAGCTGCTTGAGCTTGTGGGAACTGAGTTGGTAAATTATTATTATAATGCCGGTTATGAGAGTTATCGTGCGGAGAATTATGATGATGCGATTCCCAATCTCCAAAGGGCTTGGCAGTATGATAATACCAAGAGTGAAGCATTGTTTTATCTGGGTAATTGTTATCACAGAAGCGGAGAGGACGACAAGGCTAAGGAAACTTATGCTCAGGTCATTGATAATTTCCCGGATACGGATTTTGCCAACAGGTCGGAAACTGCATTGGCAGAAATTAATAATGCAGAATAAGCACATGTGTGTGTGAGTTAAGTGAATATACGTTACTACAAAAGAGAACACAAAAGGGTGTTCTCTTTTTTTATGTGATAGAAAAGTGCTGGGAAATGAGGTGAAACATGGAGGAAAATTTTAAGGTGATTGACAATTATCTGATGGTAAAAATGCCGGAGGAGGTGGATCATCACAAATCAGTTTACATAAGTCAAATAGCTGATGAGTATATCATGAAGGAAGGAGTTGGAAACGTGGTGTTTGATTTTGAGGTAACACGTTTCATGGACAGCTCCGGAATCGGGGTTATCATCGGAAGATACAAGAAAATATCCTATTTTGGCGGAAAGGTTTTTGCAATTAATGCGGATACAAGGATAAAGCGGACCCTAATGATATGTGGTTTACATAAAGTTATTGAGATCATGGAATGAAATACCGGAAAAGCTGTGAAAGGAAAAGGTTGGAAAACGGATTATGGAGACAGGACAGAGAATTGAAAATGAGATGAGGAAAAATACCGTTCTGCAAAATGAAATGTGGCTGTCGTTTGATGCATTGTCGGTGAACGAAGCGTTTGCACGAATAGCGGTGGCGGCGTTTGTGGCACCTCTGAATCCCACCCTCGAGGAAATATCGGACATAAAAACGGCAGTTTCTGAGGCGGTCACCAATGCCATTATTCACGGTTATGATGAGGAATTTGTGAAAAGCGCCAATGTGGGGGAGAAAAATCAGGTATACCTGCACTGCAAAATTATGGATGATGTGCTTCATGTGGAGGTGCAGGACAAAGGAAAGGGAATTGAGGATGTAGATCAGGCGATGGAGCCCCTTTTCACAACCAAGCCGGAAATGGACCGTTCCGGTATGGGGTTTGCCTTTATGGAGGCCTTTATGGATGATTTGGAAGTGATTTCCCTGCCTCTTCAAGGAACCATTGTGCGAATGAAAAAGAAACTGGGAACGATATCATGGATCAGACACGAGGAATAAGCCATGGTAGAAAATTCAGTACTGATCGAAAGAGCACGGGCAGGAGAAAAGGAAGCAAGAGAAGTACTGATCGAGCAGAATTTAGGGCTGGTTCACCATATTGTAAAGCGTTTTCTGGGCAGAGGATATGAGGCGGAGGATCTGTTTCAAATCGGGGTGATCGGTCTGATTAAGGCTATCGACAAATTTAATATGGAATATGACGTGAAATTTTCCACCTATGCGGTTCCCCTTATCACCGGCGAAATTAAAAGGTTTATCAGAGATGACGGAATGGTAAAAATTTCCCGTAATCTCAAGGAAAACGGCATGAGAATCAAACACGCGGCAGAAAGACTTTCCGGCCGGCTGGGAAGGGAAGCATCCATTGAGGAGGTGGCGCAGGAAGCGGCGCTTACAGTGGAGGAGGTGGTGCTTGCCATGGAAGCTAATGTGCAGGTGGAATCCATTTATAAGTCCGTTTATCAGAATGACGGTAACGAAATATTTGTGGTTGACCAGCTTGCGGACAAAAGCGGCAGCGCCCATGATGAGGTGTTGAATCATTTGCTGGTGAATCAGCTTTTGCAGGGACTGGAAAAGGAAGAACAGCAGTTAATTATACTGCGTTATTATCAGGACAAGACACAGACTGAGGTTGCTAGGGAGTTGGGGATTAGTCAAGTCCAGGTAAGCAGGATGGAAAAGAGAATTCTCATGGGAATGCGTCAGAAAATAACCAATGACAAATAAAAAAAACTCTGATATGCCGGTCGAAGCATCAGGGGTTTTGGATTTTTAAGATGATTGATTTTCTGAGTCGTTATACGAGGACGGCTCTACGGAAACAAGGTTTATTGATTTGTATTGACGGAGGTGCGGCATGGTTTATTTTTCAAGGACATCGGCGAAGATCACGCCGGAAAACTCCGGCTCGTCCAGGCTGAAATCCATCACCGTCCGCGTCTGCGTCACTGACTGCACGGGCGATTTTTATATCACGGATATTCTCCTGCAGGGCGGCTCGGTGGCAATCGGATGGGTGGGACATCCGTCAGAGATCAGGTGGACGCTGGATGGCTGAATTCGTCAGGCTTGCTGAAGTGGTTAACAAGAAACAGGATATGCGCATCGTGAGCGTAACGGTGACTCCCACCATCACCGACTGTTCCGGCACGATATGGATCACGGATCTGCAGCTGCAGGAAGGGGCTGTTCTGTCCGGCTACGCTCCGCATACGGAAACCATGCTCGAAAAATACACCGAGGACGGCGCGGAAAAAGCACCTGTCTGGTTCAACGGCGTGGTGCGGTCAAAGGAGACGGTCATTCTGTTCAATCTCGGCGAAACCTCCGCTCCGCTGGATATCCACATCTACCCGAAAGCGGACATGGCGGCGGGAACGGTGAAGCTGTCCCAGGGCGCAGGCGGTCAGCAGGTATCTTTCCCCGATGCCATGAGCGCGGAGGACGATGTTGCGCTCCTTGCCGATTCAAGGGTATGCACGAGGAACGGCGCGGCATTCAGGAAGGACGGATTCTTCCAGTACAGCGCGGCTTGGGATTCCAAGCACAATGTGGAGGTAGAATCCGGCAAGACGGCGCGGCTGCTGTTCTCTTTGCAGGAAATGCAGGACGGGGAGACAAAGTTCTGACGGTTTGTGACAGGATGATGAAAGCTGAATGAGAATCTGCCGCAGCGGTTGAAATGTTCATAAGTTAGAGGTATACTGTTTTATGTTGCGAGAGCGACAGAGCGTAGTTCAAGGAGGTGAAATAAATATGCTT
>CAYMUW010000055.1:0-14552 GCA_964393865.1 uncultured Lachnospiraceae bacterium | reverse complement strand
AGCCTTAGATGGCAACTTTGACATCATCTTTGCATAGGGGTTCTGAACAGTTACACATTTTCAAATATTTGTAAAAATCATACTGTATGGTATTGAGCGAATGCATGACAGTATCTTTTATGTATAAGCATCCTTAGGCAGGGCAGCAGCCTTGCGCTTGTATGCAGCAGGAGTAGTGCCGGTAACAAGCTTAAACTTTTTGATAAAATAGCTGATATTTTCAAAGCCTGTCTGCAGAGCGGCCTGAGTCACATTGATATCGCCAGACGCCAGAAGCACACAGGCTTTTTCAATGCGGTAATGGGTAAGAAAATCCACAAATCCTCTGCCAAAATGCCGGGTAAAATAGGCGCTGAAGTAGTTTGAGGAAAGCACAGCTCCTGTCGGAAAAGGGGTTCTAAGATGGAGGTTTGGGTAATATCCTCCTTGGAAAACTGCAGAGAGCCCATTGGGAAAACATAGGCATAGTAAACCAGTTTGGAAGTCAGACTGGTAAATTGATGAAGCTGTTTTGCGTTAATAAAGGCAATATCCCCTTCACCTAGAAGGTAATTGACTCCGTCCAGCAAAAGCGCAACCTGCCCTTTCATAACCAGAATAATTTCTGTCTCCCTGTTTTTGAAATAAAAGTTTAAAAATCTAAGAATAGTGTTATTTTTTGCTAAAATAATGCAAGAATATCATAAAAGAATTGTAGTATTATCGTATCATAAAGAGTATATCAGACTCATGTACGGACGGCAAACAAAATCAGGAGAGAAAAGGAGAACAGAAATGAAAAGTAATATGGCTAAATGGCTGGATAATGCAATTTTTTATGAAATTTATCCGCAGTCCTTTCAGGATACTAACGCAGATGGGATTGGAGATTTTCAGGGAATTATTTCCAGACTGGATTATATTAAGGATTTAGGCTGTAACGCCCTGTGGATTAATCCCTGCTTTGTGTCACCCTTTGGGGATGCGGGATATGATGTGGCAGATTATTATACCATTGCCCCCAGATATGGAACCAATGAGGATGCCAGGCAGCTTTTTGAGGAAGTGCACAAGCGCGGTATGCACATTTTACTTGATTTGGTTCCGGGGCATACCTCTGTGGAGCATAAATGGTTTAAAGAGTCCATGAAGGCGGAGAAAAATGAGTTCACAGACAGATATGTATGGACGAACAGCATCTGGGAGGCGCCTGAGGATATGGCAAGCATCAGAGGCGTTTCCGACAGAGACGGTTCCTGTGCGGTGAATTTCTTTTCCATGCAGCCCGCTTTAAATTACGGTTATTACAGGATTGATAAGGCATGGCAGCAGCCGGTGGATGCCCCGGGGCCTGTGGCTACGCTGAAGGCACTGAAGGATATTATGCGGTTCTGGCTGAATATGGGATGTGATGGTTTCCGCGTGGATATGGCGGGCTCTCTGGTGAAAAATGATGAGGATGGCAAGGGAACTATTGAGCTTTGGAAAAAGATAAGAAAGTTTTTGGATGAGGAATTTCCCGATGCGGCTATGGTGTCCGAGTGGGGAGAGCCTGATAAGTCCCTGCAGGGCGGTTTTCATATGGACTTTTTGCTGCACTTTGGTCCTTCTCATTATAATGATTTGTTCCGGTGCGAGGAGCCTTACTTTTCAAGAAGGGGCAAAGGCGATATTTCGCAGTTTGTAGAGAAATATTTGGAGAGCTATGAGAAGTCCGAAAAGAAAGGGCTTATGTGTATTCCCTCCGGTAATCACGATATGGACAGACTGGCGAGAACCTTAAGTCAGGAGGAAATGAAGGTTGCATTTGCTTTTCTTCTTTCCATGCCCGGAGCGCCTTTTATCTATTACGGAGACGAGATCGGAATGCGCTATGTGGAAAATTTAACATCTGTGGAGGGCGGCTACAACAGAACCGGTTCCCGCAGCCCCATGCAGTGGGATGACGGTGTGAACGCAGGCTTTAGTACTGCTTCTAAGGAGAAGCTGTACATCAGACAGGATGAGAGCAGTGACCGTCCCACCGTCAAAAAGCAGATGGAGGAAAAGGATTCTCTTTATCATGAGATTAAGAAGCTGATCCGGTTAAGACAGGAGCATAAGGCTTTGCAGAGTAAGGGTGAAATTGAGTTTGTCTACGCAAAGAAGAATGCGTATCCCTTTGCTTATGTAAGAAGCTGTGAGGAGGAAAAAATTTTGGTTGTAATCAATCCTTCCGACAAAGAAGAAAGCTTTGAATATGATGTAAACGCAGGACAGACGATCTACACGCTGGGAGGAGAAATTAAGCTGGAATCCGGCAGGGTAACGATTCCGGGCGGCTCGGCAGGGTTTGTGGTATTGTAAGATTTAACGTATTAATCAGCGTAGGGAATAAAAAAAGAGGAACGATGAGTGCTTGAGTATCTTCTGCATCGTTCCTCTTTTTTTAGTTATTTTGGAATATCCAGTATTTTCCCGGTTTTTCTGCTGCCTGTTCGTCAGGGAGAGAGAATTGGGCTTTCAGATGGGTGAGAGTATCGGTTTTGGAAGCATTTAATGCCTGACAGGTTTGAATCAAGGCCTTAATTCCCATTTCCATGGCAGCTACCCTGCCTGCAGCTTCACCATCCTCATACCCTTCCTCACGGGTCTGACGCATATGCTTTTCTTCATCATATTCGTAAATACTCATTTTTTCGCCTCCGCTCTGTTTCTGCTGAGAAATTCCGAAAGGATTCCTTCCCGGATACATTCCACAATGGCTTTTTCCACGGCGTTCTCCAGTCTCATGGTTTCCGCATAATTGCGTACTCTCTTGGTGTATGCAGAGTAATCGCTTAAAGTCCGGCATGCTTCCAAAAGCTCTTTGTTATAGCCCGGGTTAATATTCAGTACCGTAGCCCGAAGCTCTAATGAAGGTTCCGGATCCTCTATGCTGTAGGCAGCAGAGAGCTTAAGTTCCTGCCGTTCTGGGCAATCGTCCCGTCCGTTATAGAAGACAATAAATCTTGGGGTGGGGATCTTTACCGGTTTAGTTCCGTACAGGTTGGTGTCTCTGGTCATATTGGAATATAAGTCGGATACATAAAAGAGACATCGGAGAGGGAGATTAGGGCTGTAGGTGGACTGGTGCTCATGCAGAGACAACCGGGAATCAATAATAAAGGAAATATCATATTTCATGGACATATAAATGGCATTGTCCAGTGTGTTGATTTCAAGCTGTTCAGGATCTGTATAGCCTGTTTTATTTATGGCATTATAGAGGGCCAGCAGTTCCTTTTTGTTGTTGAAGACCATTTCAAATATACGTGCTTTGCAGGTACGGTTCGCAGTTATTTCCATTTCTGCCATTCAAAGACCTCCTTTGGTTGGTGAGTGAGGGCTTTGACACATCCTGCTCATGTGGAAATCCCTCTGCTTTTATTGGGTAATTAAGCATTGAGATTTCTACATAAAAAGATTTTCAGATGAGTTAGATGTGTTTCATATGAGAAAAATAGAAATATAATGTTTTGAAAAAAGTATATCATATGTTTGCTATTACGTCAATACATAGATGAATAAACTTAATAAAACCACATTTTTGGTACGTGTTCTTTATATGCCGGTAAAACTGAACTCAAATTTTTGCAGTAGAATTTCTTTGTTTTTGTTTAATAGAAATGCCCTTGAATTATTTCTTATCTTCATTTCGATGGCTCCTTATTTATAATCTCTTTTCCTTTAGCCTTCTAGTATGAAATTATGCCTTGCCCCGCAAGGGGAAAGGAAATTAAGAATACCACTGCAAGGAGGTTAAGTCAATTAAATTTTATGTGACGCCAGTTCGGAATTTGAGAAAATTAATAGCTGTCAAGGCTTGATACAATAGAACTTTTCAAATAAAATAGAAGCATTAGTAAAGATATCAAGAAATGAATACGGTAATAGAGGAACGGAATACAACATGAAACGTAAGATTGATTTAAAGGAAATTTCAGACGGCAGGTTTTATACTGCCAATGATATGGTAAAAATAGGCTGCAATGACTGTCAGGGCTGTTCGGAGTGCTGCCGGATGGTGGGAGATACCATTTTACTGGACCCCTATGATATTTATCAATTGGAAAAGGCTCTGAAAATGAACTTTGAGGAGTTGATGGCAGAGCGGATTGAACTTCGGGTGGTAGACGGTCTGATTCAGCCCCATCTGAAGATGAGGCCGGACGGATTGGGATGCACATTTTTAAGTAAAGAGGGGCGATGTACTATTCATAATTCCAGACCGGGATTTTGCAGGATGTTTCCCATAGGAAGAATTTATCAGGAAGATGGATTTAAATATTTTTTGCAGGTTCATGAGTGCCCTTATCCCAATAAAACCAAGATTAAGCTACGCAAGTGGCTGGGAATATTGTCTCTTGAACGGTATGAAGAATACGTCAGAAAATGGCACGGGCTGACCCGGCAGGCAGCAGACATAGTAGAAAACACAGAAAATCAGGAGATTGCGAAGAAACTGAACATGTATCTATTGAATGCGTTTTATGTAAACCAATATGACGGAGAAGCGGATTTTTATGTCCAGTTCTATCAAAGATTGGAGCAGGCAGAGTCGGTGGTGGCTGCTTATGAATAAAGTTGGTGAATTGTTGTTCCTTAGCGGCATGCTCCTGCTTTTGGTTACGGGATGCGGGGCTAAAACTACAGAGGATGTTATTGACCAATATAGTCTGACAACTCCGCAGGATAATCAGGATATGGTCGAAGAGGATGAAGAGCAGATAAGAGCTGATGAAGAACAGCGGACAGATGATATGGTCGATGATTTGGCGGAGGGCAGCTCGGACAGCACAGCAGAAGGCTATGAAAATGGTTTATTGCACAAAAATGACAACGATGTCACAATAACCGGACTGGAGGAGCAGGGGGCAAAAAACGGATTCTCTGTACCAACAATCAGTGCTTCTGGACTATGACTTTCATATGTCGGAGCTTAGTCTTTCTAAGGAAGAGGCAGCAGTACAGATTGGCAGCTGGTATGTGGAGGAATATGATGCTTTTCAATATGAACTGGCCAGCTATGCACAGGGCCCCTTCTTTTTAGAAGTACCTGTGGAGGTGATAGAGGATTTAGAGAGCGCTGTTGCGGATAGGAATGCAGTGAAGCAGATGGCAGACAGGATGAAAACATTGTTGAGGAATTTATTGCGGTGGTAGATATTGACAGCGGGGATGGAAAATATGAATTGGCAGTTTGTGCCAAAGGCTCCAGCGATGACTATGTAACAGCCTTTTTCCGGTATAAAAACGGAAAATTGCAGGAAATCGGAAGAATAGGCTGTCTTCTTGACCGAAAACATTTGAATAGTGTGAATATCTACCTTACAGGTGACGGAGTGATTTATGGAGAAAGAATACTGCTTATGTTGGAATTGCGCAGTGTAAATGCCCGTTGGGAGTTGGACGGGCAGACCGACAGATTAGTGCTTTATGAGAAGGAGCTTTATGATTTTTTCCTTGATGATTGGATGGAACCTGTGGCGACATCGGAGGGAAGAAGAGAGAATTTTTATCAATTGACAGGAGGCATACTTATTTATGATGAGCCTGACCGGACATCGGATCGCCGGATACTTACGGAGGAAGATGCTGTCATTATTCAATTTCCTGCTACCGATGGAAAGAATTGGGTGGAGGCAGAGCTTTTGGTCGAGGATGAAATCAGATGTGGATGGCTGTATGTTAAGGACGGATATTATATAGAGACCAGTGAAAATGAATTTACTTTTTGCTCCGATGTAATCAATGGACTCCGGGGGGCGGGCTGAGTACAGAATTATTGACTACGGGGATGTTTAAAATCGGAAGGTTCGTATGCGAAACGTGAAAGGATTGGTGAATATGAAAAAATTGGAAACATCAAAGCTGTTTCACTCTATCACAGAGGCAGAATTGGAGCGGATATTGAAATGTTCCAAAGCCGGAATAAGAAAATATCCTGAGGGAAGCTATATTTTTGAGCAGGGCGGCAAGCCCTCCAAGCTGTTTCTTCTTCTGGAGGGACAGGTGCAGATCTGCAAGGATTTCACTTCCGGTAAGCGGGATGTTCTATACATGGTGGAAGAGGGAAATGTATTTGGAGAAATCTTTTTGTTTGGTGACAGAAGGCATTACTGGTATGATGCGGTGGCATCAGCGGACGTAGCGGTGCTGGAAATGCCATGGGATTTCTTTTATCACTTTTGCTCCAATGCCTGCGATCATCATAAGCAGCTGACCCAGAATATGCTGGAAATTTTGTCGGAGAACAATCTTAAGATCACCAGAAAGCTTCATATTGTCAGCACATCATCTCTGCGGGAGCGAATAGCGATCTGGCTGATTGATTCCGTAGATGATAAAGATTGTGTGGAGCTTCACATGAACCGGGAGCAATTGGCGGACTTTCTGGGTGTGGCAAGGCCGTCCCTGTCAAGAGAGCTGATGAAAATGCAGCGGGACGGGCTGATCAAGGTTGAGAAAAAGAGCATCAGAGTGTGTGACCGGGAAGCGGTGGAGGTGCTTTACGGGTAATGTATTAAATTAAATACATAAAAAACATAATTCGTAACCAAAGTTACGGATTTTGTTTTGTGAAAACAGTATGATTAGATCAAAGAAAAGAAAACATATTCATTATAAATGAAATCTACAAGGTGAAAGGAGAAATTATTATGACAAACTCAGCACAGGTTGATAACTTAGTAAATCTTTTGGACGGATACGCAGGTAAGGGCGGACATCATTTGAATGTCAATGTTTTAAACAGAGATACGCTTTTAGATGCACAGAAAAATCCTGAGAAGTATCCTCAGCTTACCATTCGTGTTTCCGGCTATGCGGTAAACTTCATCAAGCTTACACCGGAACAGCAGGCGGATGTTATTTCCAGAACCTTCCATGAAGCTATGTAATCAGGCATTTGAAAAGATGGAAAAAGTAGTTCCTTGTAATAGAGTTTCATTTTTGAGAAATCCGGCATGGTCGTGAAATATCGGCTATGCCGTTTTCGCTTGTGGCGAGCTTTGGCCTTGTACCATATAAATATTGGTGCTAAAATAAAACCTGTATTAGTAAAGTTTTGCTGCTCATTTGGAGAACGCAATGTTCTCAACGAAGGAGGTGCAGGGAATTGGGAAAATCCGGTCCTCAAATTAAAGATGTAAATCAATTGGAGTTTGTTATATTTTGTATAGAAAATGTTGCTGCAAAATTAGGAGTGGAAACCAAGAGGTTATATGAGGCACTAACTGAAAAAAGCAATATTTTAAGAGATTATATTGTGCCGGAATATGAAATTCTTCATACACAAAGCAAGGAGTATATTGTGGAGGATATTATTGATCTTATGCATGAAAGGAATGTGGAAGTTTGATACTATATCATGGTTCATACTTAGAGGTTGCTGAGCCGTATTTGACACATTCCAGACTCAACGTGGATTTTGGTCAGGGGTTTTATACAACACCTATTTATGAACAGGCGGTCAAATGGTGCGAAAAATTTAAACGTCGCGGGAAAAGCGGTATTATTTCCTGCTATGAATTTGATGAAGCTGCATATAGTCAATTGAAGATTATAAATTTTGAAACATATTCAGAGGAATGGCTTGATTTCATCCTCTCCTGTCGCAGTGGGAAAGATACGTCGGACTATGACATTGTGATTGGCGGTGTGGCTAATGACAAAGTGTTTAATACTGTTGAACTTTATTTTGATAATTTGATTGATAAAGGTGAAGCTGTCAAACGACTGCGTTATGAAAAGCCAAATTTGCAAGTTTGCTTACGCTCAGAGGTTGCTTTAAGTAAATATTTGCATTTTGAAGGGAGTAAACGAATATGAAAGCAAATCCGGTTTTGTTACAAAAGAAGTACTCTCGTATTATTGAACAGCTGGCTCAAAATATAAACGTTTCTTTGGATGATGCATTGGATTTCTTTTATCATTCGGAAGTGTATGGGTTAATTAGTGAAGGTGTATCTGATATGCATTGTATGAGCGATGCCTATTTGGCGAAGGAACTTGAAATGGAATATCGAACCCGATTAGAGTGGACAAATTAATATGTTTTCCCCAATGAGCTGTTAATACAGCTCATTTTTATGTGATAGGAAAGTGCTGTAATCGCTTTTTACAATTTGATGCTTTTTTTACACTTGCCCTGTGATAAGATAAAGGAGTTATATCACAAAACGGGGGGATACCAGGTGAAAACAAAAATTTTAGTTATTGAGGACGACTGCGCTATTTCAGAGCTGATCTGCATGAATTTGGAAGCGGCAGGCTACGAGACAGTGGCAATCAGGGATGGAAGTAAAGCAGAGGAATTTTTAGAGGGAAATGAGGCAGAGCAGATTGCGCTGGCTCTGGTAGATGTCATGCTGCCGGGAAAGGACGGCTTTGCCCTGATGAATGATCTGCAAAGGACGCAGATACCGGTAATTTATCTTACCGCCAAGGATGATGTGATTTCCAAGGTACACGGACTGAAATCCGGGGCGGAGGACTATATCGTAAAGCCCTTTGAGGCGCTTGAGCTTTTAGTCCGCATGGAAAAGGTGTTAAAGCGCACCGGGCGGAGCAGGAAGCAGATACAGATAAAAAATGTGGTAATTAATCTGAAGGAGCACAGTGTCACCAAGGACGGGGCAGAGGTGGCATTAAAGCCTATGGAATACGAGCTTTTAGTAACGCTGGCAGAAAGCAAAAACGTGGCTTTTTCCAGGGAAGAGCTGCTTAACAGGATTTGGGGCTGTGATTATATGGGAGAGACCAGAACCGTGGATGTACATATCGGCCAGCTCCGCAAAAAGCTGGATTTTCATGATGTAATTAGAACCATTTCCAAGACAGGATACCGATTGGAGGATCTTTCGTAGATGAAACTGTGGGAAAAATTATCACTGGCTGCAGTGACGCTTTTGCTTCTTGCCATGCTGACATCGGGTGTGGCGGTAATCTATTATTCGGTAGAGTACAATCAGGATAAAACCATAGAAAATTATGAGCAGCAGCTAAAATACACGGCATATTCTATGGGGAAGGAACTGGAAACAGGACTGCAGGCCGGATACAGCGAGACTACCATGAATTCTTATGTGGATTTTCTTGTAAAAAAATTTGGAGCGGCCAATTATATTTTGCTGAAGGACGGCAGGGAGATATGCAATCTGACACCCTACAAGCTGGCTCATCCGGAGGATGAAAGATGGAGGGAGGAAGAGCCGTACAGCATTATTCAAAACAGCGGGAAGCAGTATATTCTGATTACCGGGCAGCGGATTTCGGTTGGTGTAAGTGAGGATTACAGCCTGATGCTGGTTCGGGATATTTCAGGCTTTTACGAAGATATCAGAATACAGGCGATTTACAGTCTGATGATTTACCTGTGTGCCGCCCTTGCGGTGGTGATTTTGATTTTTCTGATTACCCGAAAGCTTCTTTCACCCCTTCGGGAGCTGGAGAGGGCGGCTTCCGATATCAGTAACGGAAATTTAAAGAGAAGGGCAGAGGTGCATACCCGTGACGAGGTGGGAAGGGTCGGAAAAGCCTTTAATATTATGGCGGAGCAGATCGAGGAGCAGGTCAGGTCTCTGGAACAGGAATCGGAGCGCAGAAGACAGCTTCTGGGCAGCCTCACCCATGAACTGAAAACACCCATGACCTCCATAATCGGATATTCTGACACCCTTTTGAATGTCAATCTAAAGAAGGAACAGCAGCAGCGGGCGCTTTATCATATTAAGGAGCAGTGCGCCAGACTGGAACGCTTGGGAAGCAAGCTGATGAGTCTGATGGGCTTATATGACAATGACAGCATTTGTATAGAAGAGGTTTCCATGGAGGAACTTTTCCGGCAGGTGGCACAGCTGGAGGAGCATTCTCTCATGCAAAAGGGCATAAAGCTGGAATATTCCTGTGCCATGGGAAAAAGGCGGATTGACCGTGATTTGTTTGAAAGTCTATTGATTAATTTGATTGACAACAGCGCAAAGGCAAGCGGGGAAGGAGATATCATTTATCTCATAGGGGAGGCTGCGGTTTGGGGCTGGCTTTGTGCAGTCAAATTGCCCGGCTGCATGGTGCCCGGCTTGTGATTGAAAGTGAGTCTGGAAAGGGTACAAATGTGAGGGTAATCTTTGGAAAGTCTTAAGTGCGTCCGCATTTTGTGTGATAGGAAAGTGCCCGAAAAATAGTGTGATGCCCCGTTTTGCAAAATGTTTACAATTTGCTGAAGACCTTTTACAGCAAAGAAAGGTATGCTTTTGATAACAAAAGAAAGCAGCATAGCAGATTGTGCGGAAAGAGGTTTTGATATGAGGGAAAAGATTGGTAATATGTGCGGGAAAAGACTGGTAATATACTGCCTGATGGCAGCAATGCTCGGCGGTACAGCGACAGGCTGCGCTGACAGCGTGCAGACGGATGAGCAGATTGTAGTTCCCAGGGATGAGGGCAGTAATCAGAATTTAAATCAGGAACAGGATACGCAGACCGATGCAGGGCAGAGTGACGGGAAACAGTCCCAGGATGCAGACAAGGAAGGTAAGGGGGCTATTGCAGAGCAGGTGCAGGCGCCTGAGCGTTTTACCGCAGAGATGACAGAGGAACATATTCATGTAAAGGCGGATGCGGAGGTCATTATTCCCAATGCGGAGGGATTTAAGACCTATAAGGTAACCAGCAGGGTATTTGATCAGGGTGATTATGCATCAGTGAGCAAGGTGCTGCTTGGCGGAGAGGAATTGTGGGATAGAGACTACGATGCTATAGCCGCATGGGAGGCGCCTTTGGAGACAGCTCCCGAGGAGCCTGTTCTTGTGGAGGTTCCTGCAATGGTGGTGAACCCGGAGAGCAAAGAAGCGCAGGAGAATGGAGAAGCTTACCTTTCCGGTTGGGTGACCCTGGGGGGCGAGGATTATTACGTTTCCCTTGATAACGGTTATCAGAGTGACTGGATGTATGTAAATTTCCGTGTCCAAAAGAGACATAGTGGGTATTATGGCATGTGTTCCTATAATGATCTTACGGATAAGGCGAAACAGGATATCAATTTTTCTGTGGAAGAAATAAAGGAAAAGGCCAAGGGACAGATGGAGGCAATGGGGTTTGCCGATTTTGTGGATGCAGGAGAAGAGTATTTGGTACTTTATGACAGCGAGAATAATCAGGAGACTACAGCTGGCGATGTGGGATATGCAATTCATTTTACACGGGAATTAGATGGAATACCGGTAACCTATACGCTGGAAGACGGAGGAGAATGGGAAAAAGATTCTATTGCATGGAATTATGAAAAGATAGAATTGGCCTATGATGCAGACGGTCTGCTCCAATTTGAGTGGAGTAATCCTTATATGGTGGAAAGAACATCGGATGAATATCTTTTTCTTCTTCCGTTTTCTGAAATACAAGCTGTTTTTGAAAATATGATGATGAAAAAGTACGAGGATTATCACCAAAAGACCTTTGGAGATCAAAGCAATGATGCGATAGATATTGAAATTAACGAGGTACGCCTTGGCTATATGCGTGTCAGGAAAGCGGGGGATGCAACGGGAGGAACCATGGTTCCGGTATGGGATTTCTTCGGAACCCAAACGTATCAGTATGAAGATGGTCAGGCTTATACCGAGGATATTGCCTATAACAGTCTGCTTACCATCAATGCACTGGACGGAACCATTATTGACAGAGGCTTGGGATACTAGGAGACAAACAATATGTATGGTGAGGGAAAAAGAGCGGTATGTATATCGGCATCTAACCGGATGAACAGCGAGGAGCATAGCGCTTCCTATGCCATTTGCAGCAGGATACAGAAGATGCTTGCGGATGAAAACGTATGCTGTCACATGATGGATATTGGGGAGTTTGATTTAAAACCCTGCACAGGATGCGGGCAATGTGTGAAAAGCGGAAAATGCATGGTGGATAGAGATTTTAACAGGATTTATGAAAGTGTCAGCGGGGCCGATTTGTGTTTTATCGTATCCTCCCGTTATGCGCCAATACCGGCAGAGCTGTGTATCCTTTTGGGAAAACTGAAACAGATTCATGTTATGCTTCCGGGGCGGAAGGGCAGTGAAACTGATTTGGAGGGGAAGCTGGCAGGAATTATTTCTTATGGCGGTATGGGTGGCTGGGAGCCTGAAAACTGCAAAGCTATGGTCAATAGAATTAGAAATTGACAAATTGGTTAATCTACATTATGATTACAATGTAATTGGCAAAGACGAAGACCAGTAGTATGAATTATCGCTTACAGAGAGCCGGGATGGTGGGAAGCCGGCAGAATGAATTCATATGAATAACAGCTTTATCAGCCAAAATCGAACATGGTGAAGGGACTGCTTCGGCAGTAAATCAGGTGGCACCGCGGATTTCCCAGATATGTCTTTAAGACAGTGTTTGGTATGTTCGTCCTGAATTGATTTTTAATCAATTCGGGGCTTTTTTAATATATAGGATAGAATTGTGAAAAAGAAAGGAAAGGAAGAACATGGAACTATCAACATTGTATCGTGAACGGACTTTAAACCAGATTTCCGAAGATGATATCGGAAAGGAAATGAAGGTTGCAGGCTGGGTGGAAAACATCAGGGATCACGGCGGCGTATCCTTTATTGATTTGCGTGATATGTACGGCCAGCTTCAGATCGTTATGAGAGATACCACTCTGCTGAAAGGGATTAATAAGGAAGACTGCGTCAGCATCAGCGGCAAGATCGATAAGAGAGACGAGGAGACCTACAATCCCAAGATTCCTACCGGAACCATTGAATTGGAGGCCCACAAGATTGAAATCCTTGGCAAGGTATACCGTCAGCTTCCCTTTGAGGTGGCTACTTCCAAGGAAATCAGGGAGGATCTTCGTCTGAAATATCGTTTCTTAGATCTTCGTAACCGTAAGGTTATGGACAATATGATTTTCCGTTCCAATGTCATTAAGTTTTTGAGAGAAAAAATGACAGAAATGGGATTTATGGAAGTTCAGACACCCATTTTGTGTGCATCTTCCCCGGAAGGTGCAAGAGATTACATTGTTCCTTCCAGACATTATAAGGGTAAATTTTACGCACTGCCTCAGGCACCCCAGCAGTACAAACAGCTGCTTATGGTATCGGGTGTGGATAAATATTTTCAGATTGCTCCCTGCTTCCGTGATGAGGATGCAAGAGCGGACCGTTCCCCCGGTGAGTTTTACCAGCTTGATTTTGAGATGAGCTTTGCGACCCAGGAGGATGTGTTCCGTGTAGGAGAAGAGGTTCTTACAGCCACCTTTGAAAAATTTGCTCCAGAGGGCTTTGAGGTAACAAAGGCACCTTATCCGGTAATCAGCTATAAGCAGGCTGTGCTGGAGTTTGGTTCCGATAAGCCGGATCTGCGCAATCCGTTAAGAATTATTGATTTATCTGAATTTTTTAATAAATGTACTTTTAAGCCTTTCCAGAACAAGACGGTAAGGGCGATCAAGATTCACGGACACCAGTCCAAGGGCTTCCATGAGAAAATGTTGAAGTTTGCAACCGAGATCGGTATGGGCGGCCTGGGATACTTGGAGGTTCAGGAGGATTTATCCTATAAGGGCCCTATTGACAAGTTTATTCCCGATGAACTGAAGGCAGAGATGAGAGAGCTTGCAGGTCTGGAAAAGGAAGATACTATCTTCTTTATCGCCGATAAGGAAGAGCGGGCAGCACTTTTTGCCGGACAGATCAGAAATGAATTGGGAAAGCGGCTTGATATCTGTGAGAAAAATGCATATCGTTTCTGCTTTGTAAATGACTTCCCTATGTTTGAGAAGGATGAGGAAACTCATAAGATTGGATTTACTCATAATCCGTTCTCCATGCCCCAAGGCGGCCTGGAAGCATTAAACACAAAGGACCCTCTGGAAATTCTGGCATATCAGTATGACATTGTGTGCAACGGTGTGGAGCTGTCCTCCGGTGCGGTTCGAAATCACAATCTGGACATTATGGTAAAGGCATTTGAGATTGCCGGCTATGATGAGGAAGTGCTGAAGCAGAAGTTCGGAGCACTTTACAATGCTTTTCAGTTTGGAGCGCCCCCGCATGCAGGAATGGCTCCCGGCGTGGATCGTATGATTATGCTCCTTCGCAACGAGGAAAATATCAGAGAGATTATAGCCTTCCCTATGAGCGGAACTGCTCAGGATTTAATGTGTGGTGCACCCAATGAGGTGACCGAGCAGCAGCTTAGAGAGGTTCATATCAAGGTAAGACAGTAAGTGGTTTTAAGTTCTTTATGGAATATTGATGGCGTGCAAAAGGCTTTTCCCGACATTTGGGTTGGGAAAGGCCTTTAAAAAATATTGACAATATTCCAAATATAATTTATTATAAAAACATCAGAATGTTCAAAATATTGTGCAGCTCGCACATTCAGGCAGTTTCTGCCGATTTTTCTTTTTACTAACTAAATAGGGGCAGGAACTAAGGAATGTGAGATTGAGTTCAGCATCAGTATAGTTGTCCTGCCAGAAGGTAGTGTCAAGTAATCTATGAAAAAATGAGCTAAAAAAATAGGCTCGATTGAAC
>CAYMUW010000054.1:0-14946 GCA_964393865.1 uncultured Lachnospiraceae bacterium | reverse complement strand
GCATTTTGACAATGATTTTTTATTCAGTTCAGCCGGAAGGCTGAACTGTTACCCTGAAAAGCAGCCGGAGAGTAAATGGAGTTGTTCTATTTTGCCAATTGTGGTAAAATGTAACTAATTGTTTCACAGGAACAGACTTGAATGGAGGTCAAAATGGAACAACAAACAAGAAGGAAACACCGGTATGCACTGATTTTGGTAACGGAAAGCGAAAATGGTACCATGAAACAGCATACAATCAGTTCTGCACTTGTAGAAGTGATAGCTGCGTTGCTGTTTGCAGTGTTGGTGGCGGTGACCTGCAAATTCATTTATGATGGGATTACCCTGAAGGATGCGAGACAGGAAATTGTAGAGCAGATCGTTACAATTAATAATCTGACAGATGAAAATGAAGCTTTGACGGTGGAAAACTCCACTCTGTCAAGTAAGATAACGGTTTTAAGTGAGACGGTGAGTAAGAAGGCAGCTACCGAAGATGCACTTTCTCAGGAGACCGTAGAAAATGCCATGCCCAAAGGATTTCCCTTAAGCGGCTCGGCTACCATGAAGGAAGCAGAGGACGGAGACCCCATGTTGATATTTACGGCGGCAACAGGTGTAAATGTTATCACCAGCGGAACCGGAACGGTTACCAGTGTAGATGCCGATGAAGTGTATGGAACGAAAATCATAATCGATCACGGCAACGGCTATCAGTCGGTGTACCGCAATGGCGGAACCGCTTTGGTAAAGAACGGTGAAGAGCTTGGTAAGGGTTATATTCTCTTTTCCATAGGGGAAGATAATCAGGAGTTGGGCTATCAGATCATGCAGGACGAGGAATATATTGATCCTATGCAGTTAATAGACATAAACGGATAATCCCGGGGGATTATCCGTTTTCTTTCTCATTTAAGCGGCCAAATATCAGGTCGTATCCATCATTGCCGTAATTCAAAGAGCGGTTTACACGACTGATGGTAGCTGTAGAAGCACCTGTTTTTTCTGCTATTTCCAGATAAGTTTTATGATCTCTCAGCATGGACGCTACTTCATAGCGCTGGGAGAGAGAGAGGAGTTCGTTGACAGTGCACAAATCCTCGAAAAAGCTGTAACATTCTTCTTTGTTTTTCAGGCATAAAATTGCCTCAAAAAGATGGTCCACTGCTGCTGTATGTATTTTTCTGTTCATATAAAAACCTCCCAACGGATATATTCATACAGTAGAATTTTACCATATTAAAGTTTTAAAGTAAAGGGACAAAGAGAAAGAAACGCTACTTGTCATGTAGTTTTAAATACTATATAATATTATAGAGATAAAACGGACATCAAAAGGGTTATCTCAGTTAAGGAGCAGGAAATTCAAATGACGATAGACAGAGAAGATTTGTTAAACAGTATTATATCAAGTCTGGGGAGAATAGAGCACATTAAGCTGGAGGACATTCCCAATATTGATTTGTACATGGATCAGGTTACCACATTTATGGACAGGAAGCTTAAAAGCTCAACCAGATATCCAAATGAAGACAAGATATTGACGAAGACGATGATTAACAATTATGCCAAAAATGATCTGCTTCCTCCGCCGGTCAAGAAAAAATACAGCAAGGAACATATTGTGTTGTTGATTTTCATATACTACTATAAAGGGATCTTGTCTATCAGCGATATTCAGACGCTGCTCAATCCCATCACCGAACGATATTTTCAGACCGATGGGGCATTGAACCTTGGAATGATTTACGAAGAGGTTTTTCAACTGGAGAAAGAAGAGATAGCTGATCTTCAGGAGGATATTGTAAAGAAATTTAATATTTCGCAGGAAACCTTTCCGGATGTTCCCAAGGAGGATAAAGAAATTCTTCAGTTATTTTCTTTTATCTGCATGCTGAGCTACGATGTTTATGTGAAAAAGCTGCTGATTGAAAAGATGGTAGACAGTTTTGGAACAGCGGTTGCGGGAGAAGAAAAGACGGAAGGAAAGGATAAAAATGCTAAAAATTCTGGAAAGTAATGGTTTTCTTATAGAAGAAGCATTGCGTTACTGCGGAGTGATGGAGAATATCTATCGGGAGGTGCTCCAAAGCTTTGCAGACGAGGGTGAGGAAAATCTGCCTCTCCTCCGGCAATGTATGGAAAATCACGATTTTCAGAGGTACATGATTGAAGTGCATGGAATCAAAAATATAGCCAAAATCATTGGGGATACCAGATTGTATGAGAGCGCACTGGCGCAGAATGAGGCACTGAAATATTAAAGGAAAAATCATTGTAGTGGAAAAGCGCAAGCTGCATAAGCTTGCGCTTTTTATGTAACAGGAACTTAGTTTTGCTGGAAAAAGGCTGTCATAAATACTACAGGAGAATTCCAGTAAATAGTAATCTCATTGGTGGAGTAGCTGTCCACATGGTCCACGTAGCACTTCATCGGTGCGGTACCGGGCTCAATTGCGGAGAGTGCTGCCGGATCACAGGGGGTCTTGAAGGGACCGCCGCTTACCCAGCCGGGCATGGGGAGTTCAATACCGTCGGCAAAGGTGGAACGATTGTGAGGATTTTTAAATGCGTTCTCACCAAAGCCGGTTACATAGCTGATATCAAGGGCGTTGCATCCCAGCAGATAGTGAAGCTGGTTCAGGGCAGCGGCTTTGTACTTGTCCGCATCGGTATCTGAAGAAAGGAGGCTGGCAAGTATAAGCAGCATGGAACGGTTGCACACCACCATATTGCTTCCCCAGACAAAGTCTTCCGGCTTCATAGCCAGTTGATAACCGGAATCGTGCTGCAAAGCACAGAGCCTGTCCGCTTCCGTAAACAGAATATTGCGGTAAAGAGGCTCCAGTTCACCGGCGCTGTGAGAAGGATCAAACAGGATGGTAAGGGTAGCAAGCCCGGACACATCTGTCCAGCCGAAATCGGTTTTGCCGACAGGCGCTGCGGTATATTCTTTTAATCTATCCAGATAGCTTTCGGAATTTTCTTTGTCGGTACGCAAAAGCTCAGCGCTGGCCCACAGTCTTTCGTCCAGATCGCAGTCATCGTCATATTCCCCCGTATTGCTTTCCGGTGGATTATGAAAGCCTGTGTATGAGTTGTTTTCCAGCCAGTTCCAGGCTTTTTTGGAGGCTTCAAGGGCATCCTTTGCAAAATCAGGCGCAAAGGGAGCATATACTCTGGATGCCAATGCCATGACTGCTGCAAAATCAGCGGTGGCCATGGAGGAAACAGGATAAATGATAAACTGCATAAGATCATCCTCCGGCATAACAAAGTCCGCGTGATTAAAGGAGGTAAGCTTATGATAGCAGCCTCCCGAGGGCGCCTGCATTTTCAGCATCCATTTAAGCTCATAGAGACATTCGTTTAAAATATCGGGAATGCCGTTGCCGCTTTCCGGAATATTCAGTTCCATCTGCAGACTTTCGGGAAAAAGCTCGTACGCATATAAAAGATGAGCAACCGCAACAGCCGCCGGGGAGGTGTAACGTCCAAAATCCCCTGCATCATGCCAGCCGCCGGTCATGTCAAAGCTTTCCGGATTGGCAGCTTTGGAAAGATAATCCTCCAGAAAGATGGAGGGTGCGGTATGGCAGGCCTTGTGGGTGTAAATTCCGGCATGCTCTTCGGTCAGTGCACAGCCGCATCTCTGGTAATACAGGGCTTTGATTAAAGCCTTTTTGATATCTGTATAAACATTGTTGCAAATCTGAAAGGTACGGGAACGTTCTCTGTTCCCGGCAAGAATATAGTAGGAGCCGGGAGCAGTTACTGCGGAAAAATCAATATGATAAACCTTTTCCCCTGCAGAAGAATCTTCGATTGCTTCTGATGTGGTTCCGTCCAATGCACAATGCTGATCCTCAGCACAGATCAGCTGGTAATTACAGGGAAAAGTGGAAACTGCTATCTTTTCACTTGTTGGCAGGTATCCGACCTGATTAACGTATATACCCATAATAGTAAAACCTCCGTTGTCAAAATAATCATCTCTTCTATAATACAATGTCGGAGGAAGGTTGACAATCTTTTTCCTACATAAGAAAATAAGAAAATAAAAATAAATTTTTGAAGAAGTTGGAAGAGGCAGTTCGTTATAGTAAGTGAAAAGCGAGAACAACGGAAGGCGAGGTGGGAAAAATAAGTACGGTAGAAAAACCGACAGTCTGTACGGAAAGCAGACTGGAGGAATTGATTGACAGCTATGACAAGCTTGTTTTTTCCATTTGTTATAAGCTGACCGGGGATTACTTTGCGGCGGAGGATCTCACACAGGAAACCTTTCTCTCGGCATTTCAGAAATATGAAACCTTTGACGGCGCCAATGAAAAGGCATGGATATGCAGAATTGCCACCAATAAAAGCATTGACTATCTGCGAAGCGCAAGCCGCAGAAATGTGCCAACCGAGGATACTTTCTTTGAAACCACTGTGGAGAATAAGGGGTCGCCTGAGGATATCTGCATGGAGGAAGCAATCAAGGAGCAGCTGGAACGACACTGTAAGGAATTGAAGCCTCCTTACAATGAGGTGGCAAAGGCTTACTATTTGGAGGAGCAAAGTCCCAAAGAGATTGCTTTAAGGCTTGGTCAGAATGTGAAGACCATACAAACCCAAATATACAGGGCGAGGGAGATGCTCCGAAAAATTTACGGAAAGGAGGAACCGGTATGAATGGATACCCCTCAGAGGAAGAATTAAATCTTTTGATTGAACAGCTGGAAGCACAGCAGCTTTATGCGCCCAGACATTTGAAGGAAGAAATTTTGAATAAGGCGTTTCCAAAACAAACCGCCGAAGGCTTGCCGCAGTCCAAAAGCGGTGGGAAAAGACCGGTTCAGATACTGGTGTATCGTCTTAAGATTATAGCGGGGATGGCGGCAGCTTTAATCCTTCTGATGCTGATACCGCTGCAGGAGGAGACCAGACTCAGCACAGATGAAGCATTTGCGCAAAGGCAGCAAAACCGTGTGCAGAGTGAAACGGAAGAGCCGGATAAGGAAGATAAAATGAACATCAACGGACGCATGAATTACGGCACAAGACTTATCAATGAAAAAGTGAATTCATGGATTAACAATATAGGAGATATCAACAATTTATTCAATTGGTATGACGGAGGTAATGACAATGAAAACTAAGAAAAAGAACAGATTTTTAACTTTTTGTTTTTCTCTTTTGCCCGGTGCGGCTGAGATGTATATGGGATTTATGAAAACCGGGGTCAGCATGATGATATTATTTTTTGCCATAATGGCGCTGTCGGTTATGATTAATCAGGGAGTGCTTGGAATGATTGGCCTGGTGGTGTGGTTTTACGGATTTTTTCATGCCAATCATCTTGCCAGCCTGTCCGATGAGGAGTTTCGTGAGGTGAAGGATGAATATCTTTTTGGCATGGATAACCTGCCGGGAGTGCGGACAATTGTGGCAAAATATCAAAAACTGGCAGCGTGTCTGCTGATCTTTGTAGGAATCTGTTTCCTCTGGAGTTCCATGACTGATATGCTTTATGACGTGCTTCCGGATGCGTATGACTTTATTCCCCGTATGATGTGGAGAATTGGCAATTATATTCCCAGCTTTGTGATCGGCGCTGTCATCATTTTTGCCGGAATCAAAATGATTGTCGGGAAAAAGGTTACTTTGGCAGATGATAATAAGCAGGAAAATGAGGAGCCGGTAAATCAGGGGTTGGAGGATAAGGAACTGTAGCATATGGAAAAACAGACGATTAGAATACACAGAGTGGGTTCCGTAACCTTTGGTTTTGTGCTGATTGCAATGGGTATCATCTTTCTCATGCAGCAGTTTTTACCCGGTATTGATTATGTGCTGGTGTTCAGATTTTGGCCGGTTATTTTGATTGGACTTGGGATAGAGGCGCTGCTGGGCTGCACCCGCAAAAACATAGAGGTTCTGGACGAAAAAGGAAAAGTGATAGAACAAAGCAAGGTGGTTTATGATGTTACCGCCATACTGCTTACCTTGTTTTTGACCGGGTTTTCGGTGGTTTTGGCCCTGATGAACTGGTCGCTCCAATATGCGCATGATGTGCATATTTCATTATAATATATGATTAGCTGAGAATAACAGGGAGAAGACAGAAGTCACATGGAAGATGTGAAAGGAAACATAAGGAGCCGGTTGACAGACAGCCGGCTCCTTATAATATGCTATTTGGCAGCTTCCTCTGCAAATTTGGTCGTTACCAGAGTTTCATAGGGAACCCGTTCGGAAAGTTCACCGGATTGTTCCAGAATGTTTTGAAGGAGTGTAAAAGCGTCTTCTTTAAAGATCAGGTTATCCTTCCAGGTATCCTGCTCATAATAGCGTGTAACGATGGCGGTAAGTGTTTCAAGGTCGGTTTCCTCAAATTGAGGCTGAATAACCTTGGCAATTTCCTCGGGGGTGTGGGTGGATACATAATCCATACCCTTTTGCAGTGCATTGGTAAACGCCTGAATTACATCCGGGTTAGCTTCAATATAGCTTTTCTTTGCGCTGAAAGCAGTGTAGGGCACATAGCCGGAGTCTTCGCCCAGAGAGGCAACTACATAGCCGTCACCCTTTGCTTCCAGGAAGGTGGCATGGGGCTCGAATTCAACTGTAAAATCACCTTGCCCGCCAGAGAATGCCGCTGCGGTGGAGCCAAAGTCGATGCTCTGGTCGATGGTCAGATCGGTTTCAGGATCAATGTCGTTCTTTTCAAGAATAAATTCAAATACCATTTCGGGCATGCCGCCGGCTCTGCCGCCGAGAACGGTGGTTCCTTTTACCATATCCCAGGAAAAATCATCGATAGGCTGGCGGGATACTAGGAAATTTCCGGCGCGTTGGGTCAGTTGGGCAAAGTTTACCACATAATCCTGTGTACCGCCTGCATAAGTATAGATGGTGGACTCGCTTCCCATAAAGCCGATATCGGCTTCGTCTGTGAGAACTGCGGTCATTGTTTTATCGGCTCCGAAGCCGGTTACTAGCGTTAAGTCAATTCCGGCATCCGCAAAATACCCTTCTTCAATTGCCACATACATGGGAGCATAAAAGATGGAATGTGCTACTTCGTTGAGCGTTACGGGCTTTAAGGAACTGTCGGAAGCACTTTCACTTTCCAATTTGCCTCCGCAGCCTGCCAGTACACTGGAAAAGATGACAAGGGCAAAGAGCAGTGCCGAGGCCTTTTTTGCTATTTTTTTCATAATTACCTCCGAGGATAAAAAATACCGGTCACATTGTCACCGGCAAAGTTTACTTTATTCTATGTGGAGATTATGAAATGGTTCAAAAGGAAAAGGCGGCTTAGCATAAAAGATTATGCTTTCCGCCGGTTAGTGTGTAACAAGTATTCCTAACAGGGTAAAAGAATCTCCGGCAGAGTCTGCCGCTTTTTTGATTTCAACGGTGTGTGAGGAGGCTTCCCCGGAGGAATATATTTCCCTAGCTGCAGCATAATTTCCCCAGCCGCCGGAAAAATCAGCATCCAGTGTGGCCGTATACTCTCCGTCGATGTAAACTTCGAACTGGCCGCTTTTACCGTCTGTGGTGCAGTAATATAACAGTCCCAGTCTGCTGCATGTTACGGTAAAAATGAGATTTCCCTCCCCTTCCTCGCAGGTCCACCCGTTGGGGAAAGCATCGAATTTCCTGCTTTCCGAAAAGCTGCCGAGACTTGTGGGTGTCAAAGAAAGGCTGTCAAGAATTTCGGAATTTATGTAAACCTCATTGGTGACAGGACTTTGATCAAAAGGTTGTAGCTCACCAAAGCGGTCCATTTCAGTATATACTGCATTCAGGTATTTCCAGAGAAGCTCTCCTGTGATGGCATGGCCTAAGGCGGAAGGATGGGTAACATCCCCGGAAAGCTGGCTGGCCGTGTAGAGATTGTCATTCATCATGGCATTGATAACGTTAATATAGCTGACCATAGGCAGTTTGTAATTAAAGCCGATCAGAGCATGAACATCCTGTGCGGTAGCACCATCAGTTTGTCCCATAAAAAGAAGCATCACGGCAGGATTGGTTTCCGACAGAAGTATTTTTCGTACAAGATTATCGTAGTTTCTTTTGTCAATAATGGAATTTCCATCGTTGACAGAATACTCAACCAAAACCAAGTCAGGATTGTAGTCCAGTACATCTCTTTGTACCCGATGTACGCCAAGATAGGAATCGGTTGCGCCTATGCCTGCATTGATAAAGATAAAGTCTGCGTCAGGGAAAGTGTCCGACCACCATTCAAAGAAGATATCGGCATAGCACTTATTAAGACCTGCCTGTGAATCGACTGAGCCGGAAGATATGGTGCCCTCTGTAATGGAACCGCCAATGCAGGCAATGGTTACCGTCTCCCCACGGGAGGCCTTTTTCATTACGGCGGCCAGGGCAGTATCATCACAGCTGTTCCAGCTGTCAGCAAGCGTCATGTACTCCGCAGACACATAGTCTGTAAGAGGTGGAATAGCCGTAGCTTCAGGTATGGTATCAGTCGCAGCGGCCGTCATGGCCTGTGCGGCAGTTTCCTTTGGCTGGCTGCTTTTACATCCGGTAAGAAGCAGAGCAGTGATAAGTCCAATATAAATCCATTTATGTTGTCTGTTCATAATATACATTCCTTTAGTGTTTTTTTAAAAGCAGACCCGGCGCTGCTTTCCGAGGCATATAAACATACTTTAAAATTATCCCACATAACAATTATCAATTACATTTTAGCTGTATACCTATGGGAAAAGCAAGTAACACTATGCAACTAATAATTTCTAGACAATAGATGCCAAGATAGGATATAATGTCCGTAAAGGGCAGAGCCAAGGTTCGAGAGAAGCGGGCGCAGGCATCATGCTCGCATGAATGCAGGCGCCCGCTTCTCTCGAATTTTGGGGAGCGAAGCGAGGCGGGAAGCTGCGCTTTCCGCCCTCTGCCCTAAAAAGAGAGGGAAGAGAAAGGGAAGCTGCGCTTTCCGCCCTCTGCCCTTTAAGAGGCCAAAAGGTCAAGGAGAGGAAAACAAGAGGAGGATATGTAATGGGTTTAATTAAGGCAATTACCAGTGCCGCAGGCGGCGTGCTGGCAGATCAGTGGTTGGAGTATTTTTATTGTGATTCATTGGATACGGATGTACTGGTTGCCAAAGGAAAGAAGCGCACCAGTTCAAGAAGCGGCAACAATAACAAGGGAGAAGAAAATATTATATCCAACGGTTCTATCGTTGCTGTCAATGAAGGACAGTGTATGATTATTGTAGATCAGGGTAAGGTCGTTGAATTCTGTGCGGAAGCAGGGCAGTTTAAATATGAGTCGGCTTCCGAGCCCAGTTTGTTTTGCGGAAATCTGGGTGAGAACCTCAAAAGAACCTTTGCAACGGTAGGAAAGCGTTTTACCTTTGCCGGCGATACCGCTAAGGACCAGAGAGTGTATTATTTCAATACCAAGGAAATTATGGGTAACAAATACGGTACAGCCAATCCGGTTCCTTTCCGTGTAGTAGACCAGAATATCGGTCTTGATATTGATATTTCCATCAGATGTAACGGTGAATATTCATATAAGATTACAGATCCTTTGCTGTTTTATACCCATGTATGCGGCAATGTAAAAGAGGATTTTGAAAGATCGGAAATTGACAGTCAGCTTAAAACAGAGCTTATGACTGCCCTGCAGCCTGCTTTTGCCAAGATATCCGCAATGGGAATTCGTTACAGTGCGGTTCCCGCACATACCATGGAGCTGGCAGATGCGCTGAATGAGGTTCTCTCTGAAAAGTGGGCACAGCTTCGCGGTATTGAGATTGTTTCCTTCGGTATTAATGCGATGAAGGCATCCGAAGAGGATGAGGAAATGATTAAGGAGCTGCAGAAAAATGCAGTATTGCGCAATCCTAACATGGCTGCGGCTACATTGGCCGGAGCACAGGCTGAAGCTATGAAAGCGGCGGCTTCCAATACATCAACCGGACCTATGATGGCGTTTGCAGGCATGAATATGGCAACCCAGGCAGGCGGCATGAATGCACAGCAGTTGTTCCAGATGGGACAGCAGGCAGCACCTGCACCTGCTGCGGCACCGGCTCAAAGCGCAGCAGCACCGGCAGCAGCTCATGCTTCGGGGTGGACCTGCAGTTGTGGAAAGACCGGCAATACAGGTAAGTTCTGCAGTGAGTGCGGAGCAGCAAAACCTGCGGCTGAAGGATGGACCTGTAGCTGCGGAGCAGTAAACAAAGGTAAGTTCTGCTCCGAATGCGGGGCTAAGAAGCCGGCAGGAGAACCTTTATATAGGTGTGATAAATGTGGATGGGAGCCGGAAGACCCCAAAAATCCCCCCAAGTTCTGTCCGGAATGCGGCGATCCTTTTAATGACAGTGATATTCAAGGCTAGGATTGTCAGGAGGAAAGGATGAGCGAGTTCGATACGAATCTGGATGCACAAACAGTGGATACACTGGAGGAAACAGACAGAAAATGCCCTTCCTGCGGAGGGGTGATGGATTTTGATCCGAAAACAGGGGGGCTTAGCTGCCCCTACTGTGGTCATACGGAAGCAATTCCTGTGGAGAATGATATTCCGGAGTCCGCGGAGGAGCAGGCATTAGAGCGTGCAGACAGAACAGAGAATTGTGACTGGGGAGTAGAGAAAAAGACTGTTATTTGTAAAGCCTGCGGTGCAGAAACGGTATATGATGCGCTTGAGATTTCAGCAGTATGTCCCTTTTGCGGTTCCAATCAGGTTATGGAGGCATCCGATCAAAATACGATGGCGCCCGGAGGCGTGGTTCCCTTTCAGATTACGGATAAACAGGCTTCTTCCTTGTTTCAGACATGGATTAAGCGGAAATGGTTTTGTCCGAAGCTTGCCAAGGAAAGTGCCAAGGCAAAGAATTTTAAAGGAATTTATCTGCCTTATTGGACCTTTGATGCACAGGCTCATTCCAAGTATCAGGGAGAGTTCGGACGGGATAAAGTGAAAAAGAGGTCGGATGGAAAGACCGATGTTGTGACTACATGGCACTCCGTGCGGGGAACTCATTCGGAATTTTTTGATGATGAGCTGGTGTGCGGTTCCGCCAATCATAATCAATCCATGCTGCAGGGAATCGAACCCTACCGTACCGCAGAAAATAAGGCCTATCAGCCGGAGTATGTAGCTGGATTTGCGGCGGAGCGATATTCCATCGGGATTAAAGAGGCCTGGCAAATGGCGAAGGACAGCATCAAATATAAGCTTCGCGGCAACATAGAGTGTAAAATCAGAAGAGAAAATAATGCAGATCGGGTAAGGAATTTACGGATCGATTCTACTTTCTCCAAGTTGACCTATAAGTATCTTTTGCTTCCGGTATGGATTTCCAGCTATAAGTATAAAGATAAGGTATATCAGTTCATGGTAAACGGGCAGACCGGAAAGGTATCGGGCAAGACTCCGATATCCATTCCAAAGGTCATCATAACAGTGGTTGCTGTTATTGTACTGATCGGACTGCTGAATATATTGATGAGTCTTAGGTACGGCAGCTAAGGCAGGATAAGAAACAGGATTTTCAGGAAGGAAAGCAGTTATGAATTTTACGATAATAGGTGGTATTGTAATTTTAGTGCTGACCCTTACAGTGTCTGGCTGTGTTTATGCCGCTGTCAGGAAAGCCAAAAAGGCGGTGGAATCCTTTTCAATGGAGGCTTTCGGCACATCCAATATTATGGAGGGATTTAAGCAGGTGGAGCAGGAGTATGCATCCACACCCAAATCCGTATCGGCAATGACCAGCCTGTATCTTCCAAAGATTAAAAAGGATTTTCCTGAATTCCAGTATGATGAGATGAAAGTCAGGGCAGAAAATGCCCTGACTTCTTATCTGCTGGCGATTGACAAAATGAGCACAGGGGTGCTTAAGGAGGGAAATCAGGAGCTGCACGATAAGCTGGAAATGCGGATTGAGATGCTAAAGGCAGCAGGAAACAGAGAGCATTTTGGAAGTATTAAGCTTCACAGAACGGAGATTTCCGATTACAGGAAGCGGAACGGAAGATGTATTATTACTTTTCAAACTGCTCTCCAGTATTATCATACTTTGGAAGATGAAAATGGGAAGCTGTTGGACGGAAGAAGCGATTTGCTGACACAGTCCAAATACAATACGGATGTTATTTACATACAGGACAGGAACCTGGTTGAGGATGAAAGAGATTTGTCTTTGGGGCTGAACTGTCCGAATTGTGGAGCCCCTATTTCGGGGATAGGAAGCAAGTTCTGCGAGTATTGCGGTACGCCTGTCGTAGAGCTTAATATTTATGCGTGGACCTTCAGCAATATCACAGAGGTAAAATGAGATGAGTATTTATGACACCTTAAATGAACAACAGAGGAAAGGCGTTTTTACTACGGAGGGGCCGGTTCTTTTACTGGCAGGTGCAGGAAGCGGCAAGACCCGTGTGCTTACGCACAGAATTGCTTATCTGATCGATGAGCTTGGTGTGAATGCGTGGAATATTATGGCAATCACCTTTACCAACAAAGCGGCCGGTGAGATGAAGGAGCGGGTGGAAAAGATTGTCGGAATGGGCTCAGACAGCATTTGGGTAACCACCTTTCATTCCACCTGTGTAAGGATACTGCGCCGTTATGCGGACCGGTTGGGATATGATAACAGCTTTACCATTTATGATACGGATGATCAGAAATCTGTGATGAAGGAAATCTGCAAGAGGCTCCAGATTGACACGAAGGCGTTGAAGGAAAGGGCAATTCTTTCGGCAATTTCTTCGGCCAAGGATGAGCTTATTACGCCGGAAGAATATGAGCTGAAGACCATGGGCGATTTCAAAATGCAGAAGATTGCGGCGGTGTACAGAGAATATCAGTCTGTACTTCGCAGAAATAATGCTATGGATTTTGACGATCTGATTATGAAGACGGTGGAGCTTTTTAAGGCGGATGCAGAGGTTCTGGGCAGCTATCAGAAACGGTTCAAATATATCATGGTGGATGAGTATCAGGATACCAATACTGCGCAGTTTGAGCTGATAAGGCTTCTGGCCGCAGCCCATCATAATCTGTGCGTGGTGGGAGATGACGATCAGTCCATTTATAAATTCCGTGGAGCCAATATCAGAAATATTTTAGATTTTGAAAAGATTTATCCGGAGGCCGAGGTAATCCGACTGGAGCAGAATTATCGTTCCACTCAAAATATATTGGATGCGGCCAATGCGGTGATTTGCAATAACAAGGGAAGAAAAAGCAAAACGCTTTGGACCGATAAGGGCGAGGGAAGCAGAATTCATTTCAGGCAGTTTGACAACGCTTATGAGGAGGCGGAATATATCGCCGACAATGTAGCCAGGAAAAAGCGTGAGGGCGTGGCAGATTACGGAGATTGTGCGGTGCTTTTCAGAACCAACGCACAGGCGCGTCTTTTGGAGGAGCGCTTTGTAGTGGAAGGAATTCCCTATGATGTAGTGGGCGGCACCAATTTTTATGCCAGAAAGGAAATTAAGGACCTGCTGGCATATCTGAAGACCATTGACAATGGCAGGGATGATTTGGCGGTCAAAAGGATTATCAATGTTCCCAAGCGGGGAATTGGTGCAGCGACCATTGCCAAGGTGCAGGATTATGCGGATATGCGTGAGATCAGCTTTTATGATGCCCTGCGGCAGGCAGATGACATTATGGATATCGGAAAAAGCGCAGTCAAATTGAAGCCTTTTGTAAATATGATACAGGTCTTTAGAAGCAAGCTGGAGTTTTACGGTCTTGAAGATCTAATCAGGGATGTGATTGAGACTACAGGCTATGTGAAGGAGCTGGAGGAATCTAACGATGAGGATGCTGAAAACAGGATTGAAAATATCGATGAATTGATTAGCAAGATTGTTGCCTTTGAGGAAGTCAATGACCAGCCGACCTTAGGAGAATTTTTGGAGGAGGTTGCGCTGGTAGCAGATATTGACAATGTGCAGGAGGGAAATAATAAGGTACTGCTTATGACCCTGCACAGTGCCAAGGGCTTGGAATTCCCTCATGTATACATGGCGGGAATGGAGGATGGAATTTTTCCCAGTTATATGACCATTGTCTCCGATGATATCGGTGAGATTGAAGAGGAGAGGCGGCTTGCGTATGTAGGCATTACACGGGCAAAGGAAGATCTGACGCTTTGTTATGCCAGGATGCGCATGGTAAGGGGAGAAACACAAATGAATGCGGTGAGCAGATTCGTGAAGGAGATTCCACAGGAGCTGATGGACAATCGGCTGCCTGCTCCCAGATTTAATCCTATGGATATACCATCTCCCGGCTTTCAGGCTTCCAGTCATAATGCCTATGAATATCAGTCTGATGTGACAGGGCAGGGTTTAAGAGCTAAGCCTGCCGCAGTGCTCAGGCCGAAGAGAACCGCAGCGGAAAACAAGCCCTTTATTGCGGGAGGCGGTTTAGGCGCCTTAAACGCCGCAGGAATCAGTAAAGGCGTCGGTGCAGTTACCGGAGGAAAGCCGGATTACGATATTGGTGACCGGGTAAAGCATATTAAGTACGGGGAAGGAACCGTTACGGAGCTGGAGCCGGGACCGAGAGATTACAAGGTGACGGTAGATTTTGATGATGCAGGGCAAAAGATCATGTATGCGGCATTTGCAAAGCTCATTAAAATTTCGTAACAGTTCAGCCTTCCGGCTGAACTGAATAAAAAATCATTGTCAAAATGCTGATTTTTTATGAAGCAAATTTATCTGCTTATCCACATTGGCAGAAACTTTCCCTCACTATTTTGGATGGATTCGTTTCTGCTTTTGGTGTTTGTGTATATCTTCTGTGAATTGAACGGCAAAACCCGCTTCCGGTCAACCCTGATGCACATTTCCTGCTCCAACCGGAAAGTTATCCACCGTCATTTTGACGAATAGATAGTATGGTGAAGTTAGTGTATAATTTTTATTGGCAAAAATAAAGGGAAGAAGTAAAATACCTCTT
>CAYMUW010000053.1:0-14988 GCA_964393865.1 uncultured Lachnospiraceae bacterium | reverse complement strand
TTCAATCGAGCCTATTTTTTTAGCTCATTTTTTCATAGATTACTTGACACTACCTGCTTTATGCATGATATTCTTTTATTTTTGATGTCTATGCCTCTCCCGTATTACATGCATCTGTAATATAGGTCATAGTCAGCATACAAAATACATAGGTTTGAATTGCTCCCGAGAACAAATCAAAATACACATGCAGCGCTGCCGGCCAGATAATAGCCACCTTTGACAGCAGTGCGTAAATCAATGCCATGATCGCCGTTCCCGACAGAATGTTGGCAAACAGACGAAGCGAGAGTGAAACCGGCACTGCAAGATCACTGACAATGTTAATCGGCGCCCAAATCGGCCACGGGTCACACAGCCCCTTAAGTACGCCGGACACCTTTTGATATTTAAACTTGTTAAAATGTATCAGTGTAAATGTGATAATTCCCAGTGCAAAGGTAACACCGTAATCCGCTGTAGGCGGACGCAGCCCCAAAAGCCCTGATATGTTGCTGATTAAAATAAAAATGAAAATCGTTCCAATATAATTCCGGAACCTGACAGCCTGACCACCCATTACACCGCTAATCATCCCGTCAAGCTTTTCAACGATCAGCTCTACTACATTCTGAAAACCTCCTGGCACTTCGGAAGCATGTTTAATGGCACGGTTTGCCGCAATACAAAATCCGATTATAATAAGCATAACAATCAATACACACACATGCGTTGTTGTTATCCAAACCTCCTGGCCAAAAAGCTCATAAGAAAAAACCCCATGGATCATAAAATCCACACTGGTCTCCTGAGATAACAAAATTCCCTGTCCCATACCTTCACCTCCTTATCTATCCTGCCCATTCGCAGGTTCTTCTATTAACGGCGGAAGGATTTCTTCCCCATAAATCTTAACACTGATCTTTCGAGTGATAAAATGCAGATAAGCCGACGCCTTAAGCGACATAATGCCCAAAAACGCTGAAAGCGGATTGGCAATCCCTGCAGCCGCAATTCCTCCGATTACCACCACAAACACCAGATATCTGATAATATTGTGGGTACTCATACTTCTCACTGCTGCCTTTTCGGGAAGGTCAAGTGCCCGGTCCAACGACCACCACATATGAAAGGCGCCCAGCATTGCAGTAACAATTCCAATCCATAATCCCAGACTGTATCCCGCCTTATCCTTCACCCAAAGCACGGGAACCTGACACAATATGCCAAACAGTAAAATACCTGTTTCCAATTCAAACAGCGTTCTGTTAATTGCCGTGATCTTTTTTTTCATCTGTTCTCTCCTGTTTCCGCCTGCCCTTATGCAGATAAGCCGACCGTTCCGTTTCACTGGAATAAATTCTTCTGGCAAAACGATAAACATTAACCCCTCCTGCCAAAGCTCCTACAAAGAAAAAAACAATGACCAGAAAGTTTGTCCCAAGCTTCCTGTCGAGAAACATTCCCAGAAAGGAACAAATAAAAACAGGGACCAACATGTTAATTCCGAACTGCCCTATCATTGTTAATGCCTGATATACACTTCGATTGAATTTCACATGCCTCTCCCCTTCATAATATTCATTATTTGATTATACCCACTTTTCCCATTTCTGTCTAGGAAAAGTATGAAGTTTTTCGCACCGCCGCCTTATTTATCTTATGCTTGCAAATCCATCTCCGGCAGAAGGTAATTTTATCTTTATCCGTTGACTTTCCCACGATTAGAGAGTAATATTTTCATAAAACAACCTTTAAGGAGCGCATATGACAAATCCTATTTTATACCGCAGACGGATCATCCCCGATGAGTGTGTTTTACTGAAGGATGACATTATCCTGACATGTGATGAAAACCGAATCATCACCTCTTGGAATGCTCTTCATCCCAAAAAGGACCTTCACCACGGTATGTCCTGCTATTTTCTTAAGGACGGTTTTAAAGTAAGTAAATTCTGCCGTGAGGATGACAGCCTTCTTTACTGGTACTGTGATATTGTGGATTTTAATTACCATTCCATAGACAATTCTCTGATCGTAACAGACTTGCTTGCCGATGTAATCATCTACCCTGACGGCTTCGTTAAGGTAGTGGATTTAGACGAGCTTGTCACCGCACTGGAGTCGCGCTCCATCTCTCTGGACACGTTAAAATCCGCCCTCATGCGGCTGGACAAGCTCCTTAAGATCATTTATTCCGGTCAGTTTGATACCCTGAAAACCTACATTGAATAATTATTCCAGAAAATCTTTCTAATAAAAAATATGTCCGCCTATCTGAATTCCGGTAAGGCCCTCTATAGGCGTCCTGAAAAACAGACAATCTCCCACTGTGGTGGCACCCGACATTGCCTCGTCCGCTGCCCTGTAACACGCCTGTGTTGCATGATCCTCCGCAAGCGCCAGTGCAAGTCTTCCGCTTGCCACCGGTGAAAACTGCTTGTTCTGATAGATTACGCCAACCACCGTATCCGGAAACACCGCACTTCTAACCCGGTTTATAACCACCGCTCCCACTGCAACCTGACCTTCATAAGGCTGATTGCCCGCTTCACAGTAAATCAGATTAGCCAAAAGATATCTGTCTCCGTCCGCAAAGGAAATTCCTGAAATATCCCGCCATGCCGACTGTGCGGCAAGCTGGGAAAGCCGTCTTTCCTCCGCCAGTTCCTGCTGCAGCTGCTGAATACTGTTTTTCTGCTCCTGAAGCTGCTTTTCATACTCAAGCATTTCTGCTTCCGTACTGGAGATCTCATTCTGATAACTGGAAATTTTGCCCGATGTCTGGCTTACAAGACCTGCCACCCGGCTTTGCTCCGCTTCTACCTCCACCTTCAGCTTGTCCAGCTCCTTTTTTTCCGCCTGCAGCTGCGCTTCCTTTTCTTCAATTTCTTCTCTGGTAGCCTTAAACTCCTCAAACTGCTCTCTGTCGTACTGAGACAGCTGCTCAATATAATCGTTTCTGTTTAAAAACTCAGTGAAGTTATCGGCTCCGAAAAGCATCTCCATCAGAACATAATCCTGCTTTTCATACATGAACTGTATCCGCTTTTTCATGGCCGCATACTGATCCTGCTCCACCTCTTTCGCTTCTTCCAGTTCCTTCTGGGTCTGCTCGATCTCATCGTTTTTGGCGGAAATCTTCTCCTCCAGATCCGCCAGATTATTACTTACCTCGGTAAGATCCGCATTCAGATTATTCAGCTGCCCTTTCAGTCCCTCCGTAGTCTCCTGGAGGTTTTCAATCTCTTCTTTGCTTTCGCCAATCTTTCCTTCGGTCTGTTCCTTCTCTTCCTGCTTCTGTCTGATTTCCTCCTCCAGCTCATTAATTCTGTCATTATCGGCATGGACAGTGACAGGATACGCACACAGCAAAAGAACTGCCGCCATCACAGCCGCAATGCTCTTTTTCTGTACTCCCTTCATCTGTCTCACCTGCCTTTACTCATTCTTTGGGAGCCTTCTCAAAGCTTCCCCCTCGTTATTCTTCCAGCTTACCAATTCTGCGCTTGTGATTCTCGCCTTCGGAAAATTCCGTATCTAAAAAGGTATCCACAATTTCAATGGCCAGATTTTTTCCGGTAAAGCCGCCTCCAAGCGCCAGCATATTGGCATCGTTGTGAAGCCTTGTCATTTTGGCAAGATACGCATCTGTACACAATGCGCAGCGCACGCCCGGCACCTTGTTTGCCGCTATAGATATTCCAATTCCCGTAGTACACACTACAATGCCTTTGTCGCACTCACCGGATGCTACCGCTCTGGCCGCAGCCTTTCCGAAATCCGGATAGTCGCAGGAGCTTTTGTCGAAGCATCCGAAATCCTTATACTCCATGCCTCTTTCCTTTAAATGCTCCATAACCTGACACTTCAAATCATACCCGCCGTGATCGCTTCCCAATGCTATCATATCTCATTCCTCCTCTATAATCTGATCACCTGATGTCCTGCCGCCTTCAAAAGTCTGTTCATAATGGCGCAGCCCACGCCTTTACTGTCAAAGGACTCCGCATAGATCACCTGGACATTCTCCTGATCAAAATCCCGCAAAATGCCAAACAAATGTCTGGCAATACTTTCCTCGTCACTTCGGCTTCCCACGCTCTTTACCAAATCGGCATGATACCCTGCTGCGGTTTCATCCGTTGCAATCACACCGGTTTTCTTTCCCTGCCTGCTCTGCTCCTCCAAATGCCTGTTAATATAGGTAATAACCTGCTGCACCTCACCCTCCACAATTGCAAGACTGCCCTTCGGTGCATAATGCCTGTACTTCATTCCGGGAGCCTTGGGCGCCTGCCGGGAATTGCCCTCTATAATCGTCCGATCCGTATCCACACTGTGAAGAACTTCCTTCAGCATTTCCTCCGTGATATAGCCCGGCCTTAAAATCGTAGGCACTTCATCGGTAAAATCAATAATTGTGGATTCCAAACCGATATTTGATTCTCCGCCGTCAATAATCATATCCACTCTGCCGTTTAGATCCCCTATCACATGCTTAGCCTGCGTAGGACTTGGCCTGCCGGAAAGATTGGCGCTTGGGGCCGCCAAATACCTGTCCGATGCTTTAATTAACGCTCTTGCAATCTTGTTGGAAGGCATTCTCACCGCCACCGTATCAAGACCGCCTGTGGTAGCATAGGGCACCGCCGACCTCTTTTTGAAAATCATGGTAAGGGGCCCCGGCCAGAACTTCCCGGCCAGCTTTAAGGCCGCCTCCGGCACCTGCTCCGCAACCCTCTTTAAATCCTCTGTTTCCGCAATATGAACAATTAAGGGATTATCCGAGGGCCGCCCTTTAGCCGCATAAATCCTTCCCGAAGATTCCGCATTAAAAGCATCTCCTCCCAAGCCATACACCGTTTCCGTGGGAAATGCCACCAGTCCTCCGGCACGGATTACCGCTCCGGCCTCCTCTATCAGTGCCTGATCTATATTATCTTCCTCTATTTGAATAATTCTCGTATCCATTTGTTAAAGCTCCCAAAGGACAGTTTCCTGCGAAACTTTCCTCCTTACTTTATCATATTTCCCTTATTTTGACTACACAAATCAATCACCATACATCATACTGTGAAGGTATTCCTTATTCCGGTCAAAATCAATTTGAAGAACACTCATTCCCCGAATCTCTGCGGACTGATAGCTCCCCTCCACAGGAACACTGCCCTGTTTTATTTCCCATGTTAAAAATCTGCCGCCCTGAAGGCTTAAGGCAAAGCACTCCTGCAACGTTAAATTGGTTGTCAGATTAGGAAGAAGTCCATTCAAAAGCCCGGAAGGATTAGAAAGCAGCGCGGCAGGCGCCTTTTTCAGCACCTCCGAAAGCACCTTTCTCTGCCGCTCCGTTCTTCCGAAATCCGTTCCGATATACCGGTTTCTGCTGTAAGCCAGCGCCTGCGCCCCGTTTAAATGAACTTGTCCCTCCCGGGAAATATCCATATAATCCGTCCCTTCCGGACGGTTTGTAATCATATTATATTCCACCAGATAAGCATTGACATATTCCAGTTCCCCGCTTGTCAGGGAAAGCTCCACGCCGCCCACCGCATCTACCAGATTGGCAAAGGCCTCAAAATTCACAAGCACGTAACGGCTTACGGAGATATCGAAATTTTGATTGATGGTTTCCATCAAAAGCTCCGGTCCGCCGTATGCGTAAGCCGCATTCAACCGGTTGCCGTCATGCCCCGGTATTTCCACATAAATATCCCTGAGCAGGGACGTCATATAAATTGCTTTTGTCTTATTGCTGATAGTCAGAAGGATCATGGCATCAGACCTGCTGCCCTCCACATTTTCTCTGGAGTCGCTTCCGATCAGCAGAATGTTGGTCACATCCCCTTCCTTCCACGGCTCCTGCGTAAAGCCCTCAGCCTCCTGATAGGTCATTTTCCCGTACAGCCTGCCCAAAAGCAGATACCACCCGCCCAGCACAACCATCAGGAAAACCACCGCAAACAGCAAAAGCTTTTTTAAACCTGATTTTCTTCTTTTTTGCTTTTTCATTTACACATTGCACTCCATTCCCTAAATATAAGGATTGACAGGATGTCTGGATTGTATCATCAAACTTTCCTTTGTGCAACTTTCTGCCAAATGTTTCATCGTTTCTTAAGAAACTGATTAAAAATAATCCTCTTTTCCCATGGTATTAAGATACTTCATAATTCCCATATGTATGTTCCATGCAATTCTCTCCTGATAAAGCTCACTGGACAGTTTCTCCGCCTCCTCCCTGTTGGATAAAAAACCGCACTCAACAATCACAATAGGCTTCGTAGTCTTTTTCAACAAAAAATAGCTGTCATTCCCCTTAGCTTCACGCTTGTTATCAGGCTCCAATTCCTTTAGCTGCTCCTGCAGCATCTCGGCTAAACGTTTACTCTTGTCACTGGTAGCATAATAAAATACCTGCGCACCCTTTACATATTCCTCATGATAACTGTTTTGATGAATGCATACCACAAGCACTGCGTTGGAGGCTTCAATGATTTCCAAACGTTTTTTCATATCCTGAACCTTTTTATTGGAGGCATTCTCATCATATAAACCGCCATCCCCTTCCCGGGTCATAATCACCTCTATCCCCTCGGCTTGAAGAAACTGCTTTAAATATTTTGCAATTTTTAAATTGATGTCCTTCTCCAGCTGATCATTAATCCCTACCTTTCCGGGATCGGCGCCGCCATGCCCCGCATCGATCACCACGCAAAGCCTTTCCCTGCTATTTGCCTGCATGGAGCTTACATAGACAGCTCCCTCTCTTGCCACGAAAAACATGGATACCAACAAAATCCCTGCCATGATTACCTGCAAAATACGATTATATTTATCTGTCACTTTCATTCCTTCTACAACATGGGCTTTACCTAATATATATGAAAAAAGACTGCCGGAATGACCATATTCTTTTCCAGACTATGGGTTCCTGCAGCCTCTGTACAATCTATTCACAATCTCTTAATGCTCTACACCTTTCCTTACTCCATATCTCTCTGCCTCGTTTGCTGTCACCTGTTCATATACTCTTCAATCTTGTCCCAAACTAAGGGCTTTTCAAATCCCAGCCGCCAAAAGGCCACTCCTGCAAGCTGGTACTTATCCATAATATTCAGCTTCACTTCTATAGAAGCTTCATCCTCCAGCCATACCTGAAAAAGGCTTGTACCGTCGTTATATTCCCCGTAGTTCTGACAGGTTTCCTCATCCCACTCTGCTGTAATATTGTGGTTCCTGATAAACTCCTCCGCCATCTCCATTCCCACTGCCTGGCTTCCGATGGAGCCATCCTGAGTTTCCCAGATTCTGGTATAGAAAGGAACCGCATTGATTACCTTCTCGGCAGGCACCTGTTCCAGCGTCTTCACAATCCCCTTCTCTACGAAATCAATAGAGGCTACGCTTCCCGCTTCCTGACTTCCTGCATAATGTTCGTCATAGCCCATGATAATAACATAGTCTGCAACAATTCCCTGCTCGGTTCTATTGTAATGATCCGTTCCGCCCATGGGCACATAATTATCTATAGACAGTACCAGTCCGTTCTCCCTGCAGGGAATGGAAAGCTCTCTGATAAACTGGGTAAAATGCTCTCCGCAATCCGAACTGATCTGCTCAAAGTCTATATTAATACCATCCACACCATAAGACAGTGCAGTGCTTACCAGCCCCTCGATCAAATTAGCCCGCGTGGTCGTGGAGGAAAGAATTTCATACATATCAATTTCGTCCTTGTAGGTAATATTTTCCACCAGCACCCAGACTTCCATTCCCATATCATGAACCTTGTCTACATAGCTCTGGCTTGCAAAGCTGGTAAAGCTTCCCTCATTGTCTGAAAGCATGAACCATGTGGGCGAGATCACATTCAAGCCTTTGGTATTTTCCACAACAGACATCAGCGTATCGTTACCCGCTTCCCCTGACACCACATGCCATCCCAGATTAATCTTATAATTTCTGGTCTGGCTGGTATATTCCGGCTCCTGATAATCGGTCACCGGTATGGGAAGCTCCACTCTGACATTCTGCAGGCGTTTGTTTTCCACATAACCGATAACAGAATCCGCAGTTTTCACCTTACTCCAGGTCTCCATCTGCTCCAATACAACTACCTTATCCCCGGCGCTTACATCCTCAAGAATCTCGCTTTTAACTCCTCCTAACAGTCTGACGGCTGTATCCTTCTTAATCTCTGCCACCTGACGCTCATTCCACTGAGTATAGATTTGCAGCCTGTTGGGTTCCTGGAAACCCTCATAGGAAAAATTGGTGTACTGCTTCACATAATCCACTGCCACATACAAGGTATCCCCGTCATATCTGGCAGGAACATATCCCAGACTTTGGGTTCCCTCTTTGTCCGTCACCTGACTGCTTCCGATTTCGCATCTGATGATGTCGTCAGGCACTGTATAAAGCAGCAGTCCTTCCCCCTTATCCTCATAAAAGCGGGAATTCAAATATTTATGAACCGTATATAAATCCAAATAATAAACTCCGTCAAGAAGCTTTGCACGTTCCTCTATTATTTCATCCTGCAATACAATAGCAACATCCATCTCTCCTGCTATATCAAAATATGCATTCAGATCCGCACGTTCCTTCGTATAGGAATACCTCTCCAGAATTTGAGCGCCAAAGCTGGCTGCCGCAATCACTATAATAAGGACGATGGCTATCACAATAGGCAGTATCTTTTTCTTCATTCCTGTAACCTCCAATCGCCCTTTATTATAGCAGACTATTCCTACACCGTCATTACCAATTTTGACTTTTTCTAACAAATTATACCGGCATGGAAGCCTAAGGAAACGTATTGGCAAACATTGTTTTAAGGGGCTTTCCGTTTACAAATAATTCCGACGTCAATACCGGCATAAGGAGGCAATTATCTCCCGGAGATCAGGTCATACCGGATCTCCTTTATTTTCCCATTTTGATCAGTCACATAGTCAGGCATATAAACAGTATCCTCTTTTACACAATTCTCAATAATATACTCCGTAGTGGACGGAACGCCGTTCAGGTACAGTTTAACACCCGTCTTTTCCATTTTTTCAAGCTGTGACTTTAAGGGTTCATAGTTGGCATACATTTTTAATTTTCTCCCATGTGTTTCGGCTTTGACATTTACCAAAAGGATTCGTGATATGTCATGTCAAAAAATAAATTCCGAAACTGATTATACTTTTGCTTATAATGACGATAATAAAAACAGATAAGATGCCAGGTACGTATCCAAATAAACTACCGCTGCGAATATCCGAATTGGGGGGTGAATTATAACAGTTGAAAATTTCCTGAAGAACATCCGCGACAGGCACATGCCTGTAAGACAGCGCTTCCATTAATACCGTTCCATATTAGTGAAAGGCTTACCTGATAAATTGCTTAGATTCGTATAAATAATAATAAAAAATAAATTCTAAAAACATGCCTCCTTTTGATACTTGATTTACCTGGAAGCATCTTACGAAAGTCATTATAGTATTTATTGCCAATTTTTTCAAGTATTATTTTTGAATTTTTATGTATTTTTAACAATTATTGTATTGACAGACGATATAATTTCTTTTTATTAAATTTTTTTAAACTGTTTTTCTGTCCTATTGACTTAAATTCACACAAAGTATAATATAATTTTAAGTGAATACCTGTATTTAAGGGATACAAGCCTTTCAGGTGTCACCAAACGGCAGGATAACAGTATCATAATAGTAAGGATGTGATAATTATGAAAATAGAAAAAGTAAACGATCATCAAATTCGCTGTACCCTTACCAGAGAGGATCTGGCAGACAGAGAATTAAAGCTCAGCGAACTTGCTTACGGTACCGAAAAGGCCAAAGACTTATTCCGCGATATGATGCAGCAGGCGTCCTTTGAATTTGGATTTGAGGCGGAAGACATTCCATTAATGATAGAAGCAATCCCACTGAATTCCGAGTGTATCATCCTGATTATTACAAAGGTGGAAGATCCCGATGAATTAGATACGCGTTTTTCTAAATTTGCACCCTCTGTTCATCAGGATGACAGTTCTCTGGATGAGGTTTTGGATACCATCAGCGAAGGCGCCGATGATGTTCTGGATCTGTTCAAGAAGCTTCAAAACGGCCGGGTTCCCGACTCTTCCTCTGCTGCCGATACCGCAGATAGCAATTCTTCCGAAAGCACCGGACGCTCTTTCAAAAGCGCTCTTCAGAAAAAGCTTTCCGAAACCGCAGCTCCCGTAGAGCTTACCAAGATCTACGCATTTAACAGTCTGCGCGAGGCGTCAGCTGTTTCCCATGTGCTTTCCGGCTTTTACGACGGTTCCAATTCTTTATACAAGCAAAAGGACGGAGCCTATATACTGGTAATTTCCAAAGGCAAACACTCTCCGGAGGACTTCAATAAGATATGCAACATTTTATCCGAATACGCATCAGCCGTCAGATCGGTACCGGCATCGGAAGCATACTTAGAGGAGCATCTTGATCCGGTAATCAGAAATACAGCATTGCAGTCGTTATCCTGCATATAGGATAAAAAGCGCAGACCGCTACGGTTTGCGCTTTTTCTATTTTTTCTATTTTATTTTATTTTATTTATTTTATTTTTCTATTTTATCATAAGATATGCTTGGTTTTTACGCCCTTTAGTGATAAAATAAATTGTTTAAACGAAAGTGAAAGGGGTTTAAAACTATGAAAAACCTGAAAAAAGGATTTATTGCAGTTGCAAGCGCACTGCTTCTTTGCATGCTTCTTGCTCCAATCACAGCTCTTGCGGCTGAGGAAGAAGCTGCGCTTCCTTCCATGTACGCCACCTTCTGGGCTCTGGTCCCTCCCATTGTTGCCATTGTACTGGCACTGATTACCAAGGAGGTTTACAGCTCTCTTTTCATTGGAATTCTGGTAGGCGGACTGTTCCATTCAAACTTCAGCTTTGAAGGCACCTTCACTCACATTTTTAACGATGGATTTGTAGCTGTTCTTTCAGACAGCTATAATGTGGGAATTTTGATTTTCCTTGTTATTCTGGGCGCCATGGTAAGCCTGATGAATCGCGCCGGCGGCTCCGCTGCCTTCGGACACTTTGCCAAACAAAAAATCAAATCCCGTGCAGGCGCACAGCTTGCTACCGTCGCACTGGGTGTACTGATTTTCATAGACGATTATTTTAACTGTCTGACAGTGGGAAGCGTTATGAAGCCGGTCACAGATGAACATCAGGTATCCCGTGCTAAGCTGGCATACCTGATTGATGCTACCGCAGCGCCGGTTTGCATTATTGCACCGATCTCCTCTTGGGCCGCAGCCGTATCGGGCTTTGTGGAAGGGGAAGACGGATTTTCCATTTTTATACGTGCAATCCCCTATAACTATTACGCATTGCTGACCATTGTAATGATGATTGTAATTGTGCTTCTCAATATTGATTTCGGTCCCATGCGCACTCATGAAGAAAATGCATTAAAAGGAGACCTTTTTACCTCCGGCGCTGTTTCCTCTGCCGAAGAAGAAAAGGTTAAAACCTCCAAAGGCAAAGTGATTGATCTGGTCATTCCCATTATCACTCTGATTATCTGTTGTGTAATCGGCATGATCTACACCGGCGGCTTCTTTGAAGGAGAAGGCTTTGTTTCCGCCTTCTCCAACTCCGATGCATCCGTAGGACTTGCTCTGGGAAGTATCTTTGCAATGATTATCACGATTATTATTTATCTGTGCAGAAGAGTTCTTTCTTTTACAGAATGTATGGAGTGTCTCCCTGCCGGTTTTAAGGCTATGGTTCCTGCCATCTTAATTCTGACCTTCGCCTGGACACTTAAGGCCATGACCGACAGTCTTGGAGCTGCAGAATTTGTTGCAGACGCTATGGCACACAGTGCAGGAAGCCTGATGAACTTTTTACCTGCTATCATCTTCCTTGTAGGATGCTTCCTTGCATTCTCCACCGGAACCTCCTGGGGTACCTTTGGTATTTTAATCCCCATTGTCGTTGCGGTATTTGCAAACTCCAATCCTCAGCTGATGATTATTTCCATCTCAGCATGTATGGCAGGAGCAGTATGCGGCGACCACTGCTCTCCCATTTCAGATACCACCATTATGGCAAGCGCCGGAGCACAGTGTAACCATGTCAATCATGTAACCACACAGCTTCCTTATGCACTGGTAGCTGCAGCGGTTTCCTTTGTTACCTATATCATTGCCGGCTTTACACAGAATGCATGGATCAGCCTGCCCGCGGGTATCGTTCTTATGCTTGCGGTTCTGCTTTTGATAAAGAATTTTGCCAAACCCAAAGCCGAATAACAATGGATTAATATAACCATATTTAAAAATCCGCAGGGCGGTTGAACCGTCTTGCGGATTTCTGTTTTTCTTTAAGTCCGATTTTCTTTTTTGTATTTGGAAGGAACTGTTCTTACCTGATCTTTAAACACTCTGATGAATTGTGACGGCGTATTAAAACCGCTTTCAAATCCAACCTCAAGAACCGAAAGTTCCTTTTCCTCCAGAAGTCTTTTCGCATATTCTCTGGCAATTATAATAAAAAATAATCTCATAATAATTATGCCAATGCTTTTTATAGCTGATACCCTTTGTTCTTTTATTCACATGAATGCTCTCGCCTTCAAGCATTTCCCGTTCAAATTTATAAATTCCGCTCACAATTTCACCTCATGCTTATTTTGGTTCATAATCCAAAAAAATGCAATATTTTTTTAGCATTAATAGAAAGAAAATACAATTTTCATATGATAAATTACAATTGTAAAATATATCAGCCTGCAGCGTGCTGCCAAAGGCTCTATGGAGGAATTTATGAACAGACAATCTTTCTTACATGGAAGTGTCTTTAAATTAACAACTTTCTGCTGATGAAAAAGTCAGGTCTTACCGCTGCCGTTATTTGGCCCTCTTCCTTTTGGTGGTAGGAAAAAAAGCACGGCTATCCCTTTAATACCGGCAGAGAGTTGCTGAAACTTGCCCAAAAGCACGATATTCAGATCATTATGGAAATTGCAGGGCAGCTTTCAACGCTGGAATATATTCCCGATTTTTTGATGAAAGAGGAATATTATGCTGTTGACGAAAACGGACATATTATATGGGGTCAGCCCAGCTTCGGCTTTTTAAACTATTTTCATCCGGAAGTCAACAGGCTAATCTGTCAGCATTTTCAAAAGACAGCGGAGGCATACAAGGACTTTCCTGCTTTAATTGCTTATGACGTATTTAACGAAACCATGTTCCGCTCCTTTGACCCGTACACAATGGACCAATTCCGAATCTGGCTGAAAGACAGATATAAGACCATAGAAAATTTGAATGCTGTCTGGGAAAGAACCTACTCCGATTTCAGTCAGGTAGATTATCAAAATTGGAAATGGCTTTCCATTATGCCTGAAGTGGATTATGCCGCTTTTCGAAAAGCATCCATTTCCCTGTTTTTAAAAAACTGGTGCGATGCGGTAAAGACCGTTGATCCTGCTCATCCCCTGATTGCCGACAACATTGCATCCATGATCTGCGGCGGTAAAATCGGTCTGGTAGACGACCTTTCCCTGTTAAATCAGAAGCTGCCCGGCGGGGGAATTTAACAAGTATATAGGAACCGAATACATTGATATGGATTACGAAAGCCTTTCCTTTACATACAAAGGGTTAACCGTCAGGGGATATTACAGCAGAGATATTGTTGAGGTCAGGGATGCGGTATGCCGGGGCTCCTTCACAGACGGCAGCGCTGCCGTCACCTCAAGGATCTGTGGACAGGGTTTGGTGCTGGCTGTCAATACCTGCCTTTGGTATGGTTACCTGAAAACCAAAGATGAGTCTGTCAAAGCCTTTGCCAAAACACTTATCAGCGAGTTTGCGCATTCAGAATATGAAGTTTCAGCTCCCTTAAAAGCAAGATTTTGCGAGAATGAAAACGAATATATTGCGTTCATTTTTAACTATTCGGATCAGGAAGTGAACGGACATATTTTGTCTGAAATTTTCGATCAGAATATCTGCGTAAAGCCCAATGATGTTATTATCCTGAGAAAGGAAAAAGATCATGCCTAAGCCGTTGAAGCAATGCGAAACCAGAGTGTTCCGGACCTATCGCGGAGGAAAGCTTCTGGACGAATTTCTCGGAAAGGAACATCCTGCCGACTGCTTTCAGCCTGAAGACTGGATTTCTTCCTTTACGGAGACCAAGAATAAAAATTATATTCCAAACGAAGGAATTACCAGGGAGAAATGGAAACACCTTTTCGCAAAGCAGGATATTCAGGGAATGCTTTCCGCTTTGCATCGTTTTGAAGTAAAAGCAGGGGATACCATTTTGGTAAAAGCAGGCTCTCCTCACGCAATAGGTGCGGGCTGCTTTCAGCTTGAAAAAGTGCTGGGAGAATACAGCTTTTCTCCAAATTGCTTTGTGACTCTGGTCATAACCGACGATGGAATGCTTTCCACGGACCAATACGAAACCTGATAACCCTGAAAGGCGCCGAGGATATTATCTGCTTTCCTCCGGCTTAAACACTTTTCAATCACCAAAAAAACGAGGATGTTCCGCAAAAAAGGGCATCCTCGTTTCATCAAGCCATGCTTGTCCGGCTTTTATAAAGCTTCGATCTTAGCCATCAGATCATTTATATCCATTCCATGAACCATTGCCGCTTCCTCAAGACTTTCTGCCTGAGCGGAAGGACATCCTAAACAATGCATGCCAGCTTCCATGAGAATGGGTGCAACATTGGGATTAGTTCTTAAAATTTCACCAATTGTCATATCCTTGGTAATTTGTGCCATATCCTGAAACCTCCTTTAAGCTCTTTTCTGTGGAACTTCTACAGTATAATACTTTCCCCTGTTTCTGGCAAGTCTAAACTCTTTTTGCCGCAATTTTAGTTTTAAATAGTGAATCCCGGACCGTTATTTGCCCCATCTTTTTAGTGTTATCTTGAGTTTCCGCAAACTGTAATTCAAAAGTGAATATAATCTCTCAAAGTACCAA
>CAYMUW010000052.1:0-15252 GCA_964393865.1 uncultured Lachnospiraceae bacterium | reverse complement strand
TTTCTTCTCTCATCCAGACTTTACTGTCGGTTTTGGAATTTCACCAAATCAGCCATGATGCCTTTGACTAACCGTTTCTTGGCAATCACGGGTCGCGGACTGTACCGCCGGTAGGGAATTGCACCCGACCCCGAAGAACTTTTTCTATATTTTGTTTACAGTTGATAATTATAGACCATCTTTCCTCATATGACAAGTGGAAATGTCACAAGTGATAAATAATTGATATCAACTAATCTGCGCCATTCTCAATATAAGTAAAGAAGCCGTCTACATTTGAAGACTGCATATATCCCTTTTCTACCCAGAAATCTGCTGCCATCTGGGCAATTTCCTTTACGTTGCCTTCTTTGGTCAAATCATTGAAATCCTTATTCATGGCCTCATCATAGAAGGTGATCCCTGCACATTCATCAATTACATCCTGCTTATCCAGAGAAAGCCCCTTTGCCATAATCTCGCAGCCCTCATCAAAATTTTCATTCAGATAAGCCACTGCATTATTCCAGCAGTCATTCAGCACATCCGCTGCGTCCGGGTGTTCCTCTAAGAAGTTTGAATTTACGGTAAGTACATCAATGATTGCCTTAGGATAATCTGCGGAAGATACCAGGATATGACCTCCCTCACGCTCACCGCAGTTGCTGAGCGCAGGCTCCCATGTCACTGCCGCATCTACATTTCCTGCAATAAACGCTTCTCCTGCCGCATCATTTCCCATCTCAACGATGTTGATCTGATCCTCGGTAATGTTGCTGTCTGCCAGCACCTGCAGGAAGAAGAAATAGGAGGTTGCCGACTTATCCAGTGCAACCGTTTTGCCTGCCAGATCATCCACTGTCTGAATTTCCGCTGTTGCAACCAGACCGTCACCGCCTGTTGAGCAATCCATGGTACATACATACTGTTCCGGCGCTCCTGCATCAAACTGAATGATATCACGATCCATTACCTGTCCCAGTGCCTGAATGCTGTTTGAAACAAATGCTGCACCATAGGCAGACTCATCCTCCATAATTACAACCTCTGCATCATAGCCCGCCTCTTCAAAATAGCCCTTTTCAATTGCAATAAAGACAGGAGCGTAACCTGCCCATGTGCAGAACGCAATTTTCATAGGGATAAGCTCCCCTGAATCACTTGTTTGGGACGCACTTTCACCTGCTTCCCCATCGTTTGCTGCCGCAGGGGAAGAACCGCATCCTATACAGGAAAGTGTCAATGCTCCCGCAAGCAGTAATGCCAATAATTTTTTCATGCTTTTTTCTCCTCTTCTTTTATTTGTCAATGGCTGCATCCTGGCTTTCCTGCCAGAGCATATCCATGATCTTCTGTTTCATTTTCAAAAATTCGGGCGTAACCAGCATTTCGTGGCTCCGCTCTCCTTTCATATCTACGGTCAGCACCTCCCGAATCGTTCCGGGACGGCGGCTCATTATGTAAATACGGTCTGCCAAAAGGATTGCCTCATCAATATCGTGTGTAATAAACAAAATTGTGTTTTTTGTCTCCCTGCTGATCTTGGCCAAAAGCTCCTGCATAACCACTCTTGTCTGCGCATCCAATGCACCAAAGGGCTCATCCATCAAAAGGATTTCCGGATGATTGGCAAGCGTTCTTGCAATGGCTACACGCTGCTTCATTCCGCCGGAAAGCTGCTTGGGAAGTGCATTTTCAAAACCGTTAAGGCCAATCAGCTTAATAAATTCCCTTGCCGTCTGTTCCCGCTCCTTCTTGGGAACTCCTTTCATCTTAAGGCCAAACTCCACATTCTTTCTGACTGTCAGCCAGGGAAATAAGCTGTAGCCCTGAAAAACCATTCCTCTGTCCGCTCCCGGTTCCGTAACATCTTCTCCGTCTATCTGAACCTGACCTTCCGTTGCCGCCTCCAGTCCTCCGATAATATTAATCAATGTTGACTTTCCGCAGCCTGAGGGCCCTACCATTACTACAAATTCCGATTCCTTTACTTCCAGATTAATATCCTTTAATGCCACCACATCCTTTTCCCTGCGGTTGGCGGCAGGAAATATTTTTTGCAAATTGGTTACCTTTAACTTCACATCGCTCATTCTGATCACCATGCCTTTCTGTCATTGACTTCCTGTTAATCGCCCAGTCTTTCATGCCATGGTACAATTAGCTTCGTCAAAATGCGAAGCAGGAAATCTGTAATCAGACCGATCACTCCGATCATAAGCAATCCCGCAAAAATTACATCCGTAGCAAGAAATCGCTGTGATTTCAAAATAATATAGCCAAGGCCGGCCGAAGCCGCCACCATTTCCGCCACAACAAGGTATGTCCACGCCCAGCCGATGGTCAGACGAAAATCATCCATAAGGCCCGGCAACGCTGCAGGGAAAATGACTTCCGTATATACCTGCAGCTTATTTGCCCCAAGGGTTCTTGCTGCATTAATCATGTTCTTATCAATGGAAGACACCGTATCACATACCATCAGCACCAGCTGAAAAAAGGTTCCCAGAAAGATAATTACATATTTCTGGTTTTCCTCAATGCCCAAATATAACAAAGTAAGGGGAACCAGCGCAACCACAGGCAGATATCTCACAAATTCAATCACCGGCTGTATAATGGCGCTGAAAAATTTCGACCGTGCCATCAGCATACCGATAGGCAGCGCCGCCACAGCAGACCACAGCCAGCCTATCATAACACGCTTCGTAGACACAAAACAATGCTCCAGAAGCGTTCCGTCCTTTGCCATGTCCACCAGACTATTCCAGACTTCGGTGGGCGACGGCATGAAAATTTTATTTACAAACCCGCCATAAGTGGCAATACACCACGCCGCTATAATTACACAAAAGGAGATAAAAGAGAGACATCCGCAGGATAACCTTCTTGATTTCTTCTTCATAACCGTTTCAACTTCCTTACCTATATTTCATTCTTTCATCACATTAACATGCTAAAGCATTATAGCATGATTGCATTTATTTGAAAAGTCCCAATGCAAAAAGTCCCAAAATAAAAAAGCGCAAGCCCGGTTCCGCACTTTTGCAAAACCAGGCCTGCTTCCATGATCTCTTTTTACAAACCTGTTATTTAATCCAACATTTTTACTATTTCATAGAACTCCTCTTTGTACTCATCATCCAAATCAATGCTCTTTAATGCTGACCTGACATGCTTTAAGGATGCATCGCCTGCATAGCTGCTGTCCGATGCCAGAAGTCCAAGCTCTGCCACTGCCGCAGCAAATACAAAATCATCTCCCGGATGCGCCGTATAGTTTGCATAGCTTACCGGATATTGCAGAAGACTGCTTTCATCCTCCGCAGGCTTTTTGTAACGGATGCTTAAGGTCAGCCACTCCTCCTCGTAAGCCCTGCCGCTTCCTCCTGCGTCCTTTAATTCTTCTTTATAGTTCTTGCTGTACTTTAAATCTTCAATCTCGTCCTCCGCCATGCCGGTAAGCGGCTCCTTCAAAATAATTTCATAAAGCACTGTCACGCTGTGCCCCGCACCTATTTCCCCGGCATCCTTAGTGTCATCATTGAAGTCCTCACGGTTCAGTACCCTGTTTTCATATCCGATCAGGCGGTAATTGGAAACCACCGCAGGATTAAATTCCACCTGCAGCTTCACATCCTTACAAATAGTAAGAAGCGTAGCTGTCATTTCCTCCTCCAGCACCTTCTTTGCTTCCCGCATACTGTCTATGTATGCATAATTTCCATTGCCCTTGTCGGCCAGCGTTTCCATTTTATTGTCCTTTATGTTGCCCGTTCCAAAGCCAAGCACCGATAGGAAAATACCGGACTCCTTCTTCTCCGTAATCAAATCCTCCAGCTCCTGCTCTGTGGTAAGCCCTATATTAAGATCCCCGTCTGTTGCCAGAATGATACGGTTATTTCCACCCTTAATAAAATTTTCTTCTGCAATCTCGTAGGCAGTCTCAATACCTGCACTTCCGTGAGTGCCGCCGGATGCTTCCAGGCTGTTTAACGCAGACTTGATTTTTCTGGTTTTATCGCCGCTTACGCCTCTGAGCACCACCTCGGATGTGCCTGCATAGGTGACAATGGAAACTCTGTCTTTTCCGGTAAGATTCTCGGCAAGCAGACCAAAGGCCTCCTGCAGCAGGGGAAGCTTATCTCTGTCCCCCATGGAACCAGATACATCCAGAAGAAATACCAGATTAGAAGGCGGAGCCTGTTCATAATCCATTTTCTCCGTGGCCAGCCCAAGCATCAAAAGGCTTGCTTCCTCATTCCATGGACATTCGCTGATCCATGCATTGACCCCAAAGGGCTCCCCATTCTCGGGTCCCTGATAATCATAATTGAAATAGTTCAGCATTTCTTCAATTCGCACGGAACCCTCCGGCAGATTATCCAGCGAATATCCGTCATTGACCAACCTGCGAAAATTGCTGTAGGATGCCGTATCCACATCTGCGGAGAAAGTGGAAAGCGGCTCTGCAAGCACAGAACTGAATCCCTTTTCCTGCCACCTGCTGTATTCCTCGGTATTATCGGAAGGAAGGGAATAGTCATAGCAGGACTGTGCGTAGCTTCCCTCCGTGGAGCTCTCTTCCTCATAGCCTTTTGCCTCTTCGCTTTCATCATAATATCTTGTACTTTCCTCTTCTGCAGGATACTCCGCAGTGACATAATAAGGCCCCTCTGCCGCCTCCTCGTCTGCAATGTATGCTTCATCCGCAGTCGCCGCATCCGTTGTCTCATAATATCCCGTATCCGTTTCCTCTGTTGCAGGCGCCTTGGTTGTATCGGACATACTTTTTCCGCAGCCGGAAAGGCAGCCCGCAATAAGCACCGCTGTCATCAGAAACGCTATCCCCCTTTTTCCCATCCTTATTTTGGTTGTCATTTTCCTTTGTGTAATTTTTTTCATAAGAAAGCTCCTCCTCGAAGTCTTTATCAGGTTAATAAAGATACGAGCAAGGAGCCGGTAATTTATGGATAAATTTGAAATTTTTAATTTTTGTCTTTGTTGATTTTCATGGTAAGTCCAATCCGCTTTTTCGCCAGATCAACAGTCATTACCTGAACATCCACAATATCACCTACACTGACAGCTTCAAGGGGGTGCTTGATAAAGCGGTCTGTGATCTGGGAAATATGTACCAGCCCGTCCTGATGCACACCAATATCCACAAACACACCAAAATCAATTACATTTCGAACGGTTCCCTTTAAGATCATGCCCGGCTTTAAGTCCTTCATATCAAGTACATCGCTGCGCAGTATGGGTGCAGGCATACTTTCTCTGGGATCACGGGAGGGCTTTTCAAGCTCTTTTAAAATATCGGTTAAAGTAATCTCTCCGATGCCAAGTTCCTGAGCCATCAGCTTTTTATCCCTGATCTTCTTTTCCAGACTGCTTACCGTCTTAGCGCTGTCTGTTTCCTTACCCGCCTGTGACGAGGATTTACCTGTCTTGTTTGATACTTCCTCATCATAAGCCATCGTCATACCGCCCATAGCTGCCGCCAGGGCCTTACCCATAGCCGTGTTGGTATTTCGGATAACCACCTTTTGCTGTTTGGGTTTATTCTGTTTATTGACTGCATTGGTCGTTTCTTTCCTGGAAGCAGATTTATTGGCCGCTGCCTCCTTCTGAGCCTTGCGCACGTCCTCCATGGTAAGCCCCATCTTATCCAAAAGCTTTAATGCGGCCTCATAGGATTCAGGATGTACACTGGTAGCATCCAAAGGATTATCCCCATCAAGGATACGCAGAAATCCGGCACACTGCTCATAGGCCTTCGGTCCAAGCTTTGGAACCTTTAAAAGCTGTGCTCTGTTTTTAAAACATCCGTTTTGTTCCCGGTAATCCACAATATTCTTTGCAATGGTCTTGGAAATACCAGAAATATATTCAAGCAGAGAAGCGGATGCGGTATTCAAATCCACACCTACCTTATTGACGCAGTCCTCCACAACGCCCTCTAAAGCCTCTCCAAGCTTTTTCTGGTTCATATCATGCTGATATTGTCCTACACCGATAGACTTGGGATCAATCTTAACCAGCTCTGCCAACGGATCCTGCAGTCTTCTGGCAATGGAAGCCGCACTTCTTTGTCCCACATCAAAATTGGGAAATTCCTCCGTAGCAAGCTTGCTTGCGGAATAAACAGAAGCTCCTGCCTCGTTGACAATAACATACTGAACCGGTGTATCCAGCTCCTTAATCAGCTCCACGATCACCTGCTCGGACTCTCTCGATGCGGTGCCGTTACCCACACTGATTAAAGAAACACCATATTTCTTAATCAGTCTCCTTAACTCAGCCTTGGCCTGCTCAACCTTATTCTGCGGGGCAGTGGGATAAATCACCTTGGTATCCAGCACCTTTCCCGTAGCATCCACAACCGCCAGCTTACAGCCGGTACGAAAAGCAGGGTCCCAGCCCAAAACCACCTTTCCCGCAATAGGAGGCTGCATTAAAAGCTGCTCCAAATTCTTGCCGAAAACAGATATGGCGCCGTCCTCCGCCTTTTCCGTAAGCTCGCTTCTGATCTCGCGCTCAATGGCAGGGGCAATCAGTCTGTCGTATGCATCTTTGACTACTTCAGTCAGTATCGGCGTTGTATATTCATTATCGGAAATAATCACCTTTTTAACAAGGTATTGAAGGATTCTCTCTTCCGGAGCTTCCACCTTTACCACAAGGAATTTTTCACTTTCCCCGCGGTTTAACGCCAGCACGCGGTGTCCCGCCGTCTTGGACAAGGGCTCCTCATAGTCATAGTACATTTCATAAACGCTTTCTGCCTTCTCATCCTTGGCTGTACTGGTGAGCCTGCCCTCCTTCATAGTAATATCGCGGATGTACATTCGATAATCCGCCTCATCGGAGATCATCTCCGCAATAATATCCATCGCTCCCTGCAGGGCTTCCTTAGCATTCTTTATTTCCTTTTCTTCATTAATATACCTGGCCGCCTCATTCTCAACAGGCTCTGCTGCATCCTGCTTTAAAATATATTCCGCAAGTCCCTCCAGTCCCTTTTCCTTAGCCACGCTGGCTCTGGTCTTTCTCTTGGGCCTGTAGGGTCTGTAAAGGTCCTCAACCACCACAAGAGTCTCCGCTGCAAGAATTTTATCCCGAAGCTCGTCCGTCAGTTTTCCCTGCTCCTGTATGCTGCCGATAACCTGTTCCTTCTTTTCCTCCAAATTGCGCAGGTAATTTAATCTTTCAAACAAATTCCGAAGCTGTTCATCATTTAAGGAGCCGGTAGCCTCCTTACGATAACGGGAAATAAAGGGAATGGTATTTCCCTCGTCAATCAGCTTGACCGCAGCCTCCACCTGCCACTTTTCCACTTTTAGCTCTTCTTTTAATTTCAGTATAATATCCATATTTCCTCTCATTCCGCCGCTTCAGCGGCTCCGTATGATTCCCATATATTATAGTGGATGAGCACTCTCTTTTTCAAGAAAGATTTGTATTATCGACAGGAAAGTGATAAGATAATTTTACACAAATAATTAAATAATTTGGAAAGTGATTTTTATGGATTATAATAACGGATATCATTATAGACAACAACAGCTTTCCCGTAATCCGGGCATGACTATGGCGACGATTTCCATGATTTTTGGAATCGGCAGCATCTTTACCATTTTGACAATTTATCTGTCTTTGATTTTGGGAAGCCTTTCTATATTGTTTGCCATACTGTCCAAGGGCTATGGGCAAAAGCTTCTTGCCGGAGCAAAGATAGGCATTGGCACTGCCATAGGCAGCATGGCGCTGGTAATTACCATCATGGTCAGCGTTATGGGACTTATTCTCGGAAGCAGCCGGGAAACCATGCTGGATTTGGGCCGGCAAATGGATCAGCAAATTGAAGATCAGATGGGAATCTCTCCCGAGGATCTTTTAGGAGAGTCCTATGAAGATATTATGAAGCAATATGCGGATTTAATGGGTAAATAAATCCATCCACCAGAAAGGAGATTTGCTTATGAGTAATATGATTACAGGAAGCTATAACTACATATCTCCATACACCGGTGCCTATGCTGCCGGAAGCAGTGTATCTGCCTCCGCTGCCGCAGCCTCCGAGGCTGGAAAACCGGTTTTAAACCCCGGTCAGTCCACAGCGGTTTCTCCCGGACGCAAATCATCGCCCGCCGAATGTGAAACCTGCAAAAACCGGAAATATCAGGACGGTTCCGACGAAATGGTTTCCTTTAAGTCGGCAGCACATATTTCTCCGGAAGCTTCCGCTTCCAGAGTCAGAGCTCACGAGCAGGAGCATGTCAGCAATGCGTATACCAAGGCTGCCCAAAACGGCGGCAAGGTATTATCTGCAACTGTCACTATGCAGACCGCCATCTGTCCCGAATGCGGGCGCAGCTATGTGGCAGGAGGAACCACCTCCACCAGAATTCAATATCCAAACGAGAATAATCCCTATGTGCAGAACCGCAAATCTCAGGATGCGGTTTCTCTTATCGGAAGTCATCTTGATTTAGCTGTATAAATATCCTTTAGGAGTTATTAGATATGAACGAATTTTTATCCTCTGCCAGTTTAAAAAATCTGGCCAAAGGTCAATTACTTGGAAAGTATGGCACTGTGATTGCTATTCTTTTCCTTCATCTGCTATGCACCTTTCCGCTGAGCCTGATGATCTCGCCTCTTTCCACGGTCAGTTTAGAGCTTTATTATCCGTTTGCATTTTTGATTGAAATTTTTTCCGGCTTTTTCGTTGCTGGTGAAGCACTTGTTTATTTGAAACTTGCCTGCGGCCAAAGGCCTTCGGTCAACGATTTGTTTTATTACTTTCACGGCCCCTATGCGCAAAAAGGCTCCAAGGTCGTTCGCACGCAGATTGTGCTGGCAGTCGTTTCTGTTCTTTGTTCTATGCCCTACACCTATGTGAGCAGAACCATGATGCAGTCTGTAAGCATAACCCGGGTGTCCTCCGATGAGCTGCCTTTTTCACCAGGCTTATTTTTGCTTTATTCGATTTTGCTGGTAGCGGGATGGGTCATCATTGTGTTTGTACAGCTCCTGTTGTCTCAAATCTACTATTTGATGCTGGACTTTCCGGAATATACTGCCATGCAGTTGATTAGAAAGGTTGCCCCGCAGCTGATTAAAGGGCACAAGGCAAGGCTGTTTTATATCCAGCTAAGCTTTATTCCTCTGATGATTTTGTGCGTATTTTCCTGCGGCATCGGCTTTATATGGCTGTACCCCTATATGCAGGCAACCTACGCAAATTTTTACCTTGATCTGGTCAAAAAGAAAGGTGCGGCCGCCGCCCTTTAAAAAGAAGTAAAGAATTGAGCCATCAGTTTCCTGATGGCTCTTTTGTATTAATCCACTTTAAATAGGCATTGATGAATGGGTCCAAATCTCCGTCCATAACCGCATCCACATTTCCTGTCTCTGCGTTAGTCCGGTGATCCTTTACCATGGTGTAAGGCTGCATAACATAGGATCGAATCTGATTACCCCAGCCGATCTCCTTCACCTCACCGCGAATATCGGAAAGCTTCTCCGCATTCGCCTCCTTCTTCAGCATATACAGCTTCGCTTTCAGCATCTGCATAGCTTTATCCTTGTTTTGGAATTGGGAACGCTCATTTTGGCACTGCACTACAATTCCTGTAGGCAGATGCGTAATTCTGATTGCCGAGGAGGTCTTATTGATATGCTGCCCGCCGGCGCCGCTGCTTCGGTAGGTATCGATTCTAAGCTCATCCTCGTTAATTTCAACATCCACATCCTCTTCAATATCGGGCATAACATCCAGAGAAACAAAGGATGTCTGACGTTTCCCCTGTGCGTTAAAAGGCGAAATACGCACCAGTCGGTGCACACCCTTTTCGGACTTCAAATACCCGTAGGCGTTGGTGCCATTGACCTGAAAGGTCACCGATTTAATTCCCGCCCCGTCCCCGTCAAGGTAATCCAGCACCTCCACGGAAAAGCCCTTTCGCTCCGCCCATCTGGTATACATTCGATACAGCATGGAACACCAGTCACAGCTTTCCGTTCCTCCTGCTCCTGCATTCAGCTTTAAAATCGCATTATCAGCATCATATTCCTCTGACAAAAGGGTATTGATCCTGACTTCCTCGTAGATTTCAATGAATTCATCAAGCTCCTGCCTGATATCTGCCACAAGCTGGGCGTCCTCTTCCTCATAGCCCATCTCAATCAGGGTGTCGATATCCTCGTACTGGGCTTCCAGTCCTTCTATAGTATCTACAATATCTTTTAAGTTTTTCAGTTCCTTCATCTTCTGGTTAGCGCGGTCCGGATCGTCCCAAAAACCGGGCACCTCCATCTCTCTTTCCAGCTCTTCAATCTTCTTTGACTTATCAGCTAAGTCAAAGTGAATCCCTCACTTCCGCTAAAGGACTTTTGTAGGTCTGCAGCTCAGATTTCATCTGATCTAATTCTACCACCTTGCGTCACCTCTTTCTTTTTGTGTTTTATTTGCGTCCACAGCACTGCTTATACTTCTTTCCGCTGCCGCAAGGACAGGGATCATTGGGGTATATCTTAGCCGTCTCCCTCTTCACGGGGGCCTTGACTGCCGAATCGTCCTTATTGGTGCCTGTCACCTTGGCAACCTGTTCTCTTTCCACCTTCTGTTCTACTCTTACGTGGAAAAGTAATCTTACGGTCTCTTCCCTGATGTTCTGAGTCATTTCATCGAACATTTCATAACCGCTGAGCTTGTACTCTACAAGAGGATCTCTCTGCCCGTATGCCTGCAGCCCCACGCCCTGACGAAGCTGGTCCATATCGTCAATGTGATCCATCCACTTTCTGTCAATAATTTTCAGCAGAATAACTCTCTCCAGCTCACGGATTGCCTCCGGCTCAGGGAACTCTGCCTCCTTGGCCTCATAAAGCTTTACAGCCTCTTCCTTCAACTGCTGCTTGAGAGCGTTTTTCTTAGGAGTATTGATACGTCCCCTGTTCACAGGTTTCAGCGGAACGGTAGGAAGAAGCAGTGTATTTAATTCCTCCAGATTCCATTCATCGTAATCTGTATCATCTCCAATTACAATATCTACAGCATTTTCCGTAATATCCGTAATCATCTTATAGATCGCATCTCTCATGCTTTCCCCGTCAAGCACACGGCGTCTTTCATCATAAATGATCTCTCTCTGCTCATTCATAACCTGGTCATATTCAAGCAGGTTCTTTCTGATACCGAAGTTATTGTTCTCGATCTTCTTCTGAGCAGATTCAATGGCATTGGTAAGCGCCTTATGCTCAATTTCCTGTCCCTCGGGAATACCAAGGGCATTAAACATATTAATCAAACGCTCGGAACCAAATAAGCGCATCAGGTCATCCTCAAGGGAAATATAAAACTTAGATTCACCGGGATCTCCCTGTCGTCCGGAACGTCCGCGAAGCTGATTGTCAATACGTCTGGACTCATGGCGCTCCGTTCCGATAATCTTAAGTCCTCCCGCTGCCCGGGCATCCTCATCCAGCTTAATATCTGTACCACGTCCCGCCATATTGGTTGCAATGGTTACCGCACCGTGAATACCGGCATCCGCAACAATCTCTGCTTCCAGCTCATGGAATTTGGCATTTAACACCTTGTGCTGAATTCCCTGTCTGGTAAGCATTTTGCTCAGTTCCTCCGAAGCCTCTATGGTAATGGTACCTACCAGAACGGGCTGTCCCTTTTCGTGAGCTTCCTTTACGGCTTCCACAATGGCATTCAGCTTTTCCTTTCTGGTCTTGTATACTGCGTCGTGTAAATCTTTTCTGGCTATGGGCTTGTTGGTGGGTATCTCTATAACGTCCATTCCGTAAATATCACGGAATTCCTTTTCTTCCGTAAGGGCAGTACCTGTCATACCTGCCTTTTTCGTAAATTTATTAAAGAAGTTCTGGAAGGTGATGGTAGCCAGAGTCTTGCTTTCTCTCTTAACCTTCACATGCTCCTTAGCCTCGATTGCCTGATGAAGTCCGTCGGAATAACGGCGTCCCGGCATAATACGTCCCGTAAACTCATCTACGATCAGAACCTGGTCATCCTTAACCACGTAATCCTGATCTCTGAACATCAGATTATTGGCGCGCAGCGCTAAAATGATATTATGCTGAATCTCAATATTTTCCGGGTCAGCCAGATTCTCAATCTGGAAGAACTTCTCCACCTTATCTACACCCTGTGCGGTAAGATTGACTACCTTGTCCTTCTCATTAACAATAAAGTCTCCGGTTTCTTCACGCTCCACGCCCATAATGGCATCCATTTTGGTTAAATCCGCCATATCCTCGCCGCGCTTCATCTGTTTGGCAAGAATATCACATACCTCATAAAGCTTGGTTGATTTTCCGCTTTGACCGGAAATGATAAGAGGGGTTCTTGCTTCGTCAATCAAAACAGAGTCAACCTCGTCGATAATCGCATAATGCAGATCGCGAAGTACCAACTGTGCCTTATAGATCACCATATTGTCACGAAGATAATCAAAGCCCAGTTCATTGTTGGTAACATAGGTAATATCACATCCATAAGCTTCCCTGCGCTCTTCGGGCTTCATGCCGTTTAAGACTACGCCTACGGTAAGTCCCAAAAACTTATGCACCTCGCCCATCCATTCGGCGTCACGCTTGGCCAGATAATCATTGACCGTTACAATGTGAACTCCCTTTCCTTCCAGCGCATTTAAATATGCAGGAAGGGTGGATACCAGTGTCTTTCCTTCACCGGTTTTCATTTCTGCAATACGTCCCTGATGAAGAATAATACCTCCAATCAGCTGAACATGATAATGCTCCATATTTAAAACACGTCTGGCCGCTTCCCTGACCACTGCAAAGGCTTCCGGAAGCAGATCATCCAGCGTTTCTCCCTCTGACAGGCGCTTCTTAAATTCTTCCGTCTTTCCTTTCAGCTCCACATCGGAGAGGGCCTGCATGGAAGGCCGCAAATCCTCAATTGCCTGTATCGTACCTTCAATGCGCTTTAGTTCTCTTTCACTGTGTGTGCCAAATACTTTTTGGACCAAATTCATTCTTTTACCATGCCTTTCCCGCAGAAACCTAAAAAAAGCATCACTACGTCAAAAAACTGTAAATCTTATTTTAACAGATTTACAGTTTTTATTCAACTGTCCAATATTATCATTTTGTTAAATGCCGTGCCGCCTGTTTCCTTAAATTCCGAAAGCTGTCATAGTCGCTGACAAAGAAGCTGTACCGTATCCAAGGCGGAGCATAATAGCTAAGATGCGTTAGATCTCGTTTCCGGGAAATTGGGGAATTCCTGCAAATCCCCTGGCAAGATCTTCATCCGTAGGAATATAATCCGACATTTCTCCGTTGTTAAAGCGCTCATAAGCCACCATATCAAAATATCCTGTTCCAGTAAGACCAAAGAGGATTGTCTTTTCCTCTCCTGTTTCCTTACATTTCAAAGCCTCGTCAATGGCTGCCCGGATTGCATGTGAGCTCTCAGGAGCAGGCAGAATGCCTTCCACTCTTGCAAACTCTTCTGCCGCCCCAAATACGGCAGTCTGCTCTACGCTGGTCGCCTCCATATAACCGTCATGATACAGCTGAGAAAGAATGGAACTCATACCATGGTAACGCAGACCTCCTGCGTGATTGGGTGCGGGAATAAAACCATTGCCCAAAGTATACATCTTTGCAAGAGGACATACCTTTCCTGTATCGCAGAAGTCGTACAAGAACTTTCCTCGTGTAAAGCTGGGGCAGGATGCAGGCTCCACAGCAATAATTCTGTAGTCTGCTTCTCCTCTTAGCTTTTCGCCCATGAAAGGGGAAATCAGACCGCCTAAATTTGATCCGCCGCCTGCACATCCGATAATGATATCCGGCTTGATACCGTATTTATCCATAGCTGCTTTTGCTTCCAGTCCGATCACCGATTGATGGAGAAGCACCTGATTCAGTACAGAGCCAAGCACATAACGATAACCCTCCTGTGAAACCGCAGCCTCCACCGCCTCTGAAATAGCGCATCCAAGGCTTCCCGTAGTTCCGGGGAATTCCTCCAAAATCTTACGTCCGACCTCAGTAGTATTGGAAGGTGAGGGGGTCACATTTGCCCCATAGGTTCTCATTACTTCTCTTCTGAAAGGCTTCTGCTCATAGGAGCATTTTACCATATATACCTGACAATCCAGATCAAGATAAGCACATGCCATGGAAAGCGCTGTTCCCCACTGTCCTGCTCCGGTTTCTGTGGTTACGCCCTTAAGCCCCTGCGCCTTTGCATAATAGGCCTGTGCAATTGCGGAATTCAGCTTATGGCTTCCGCTGGTATTGTTTCCTTCAAACTTGTAATAAATCTTAGCCGGAGTTTGCAGTTTTTCCTCCAGACAATATGCTCTCACCAAAGGTGACGGTCTGTACATTTTGTAGAAGTTTCTGATCTCCTCGGGAATTTCAATGTATGCTGTAGTATCGTCCAGCTCCTGTCTGCACAGTTCCTCGCAGAAAATGCCTTTTAATTCATCAAAAGTAACAGGCTGTAAGGTACCGGGGTTTAAAAGCGGCGCCGGTTTGTTTTTCATATCTGCCCGCACATTATACCAGCTTGTGGGCATCTCGTTTTCTTCCAGATAAATCTTGTAGGGAATCTTCTTAGTTTCGCTCATTGTTTCCTCCATTCTGCGCAATTGGCGCTGTCAATTATTTAATAGTATGGATTGCTTTGCTGTTCGCCTCCCGGCATTCGCCAACTCACAGCCTTGCTGTTCGTTGTCCTAGCATTCGCCAGATGAGAGTTAACACTCTCATCCTCGAGTAAGGAAATGCAATCTGGCAAGCAAGCTTGCCGCTTGCCCCTCCTTACTCGGGCGAGACTGAAACAGTCTCGCCTGGCTCATTGCTCACAAAAAAAACTCCTGTCCCATATTGCTGGGACAAGAGTATCATCTCCTGCGGTGCCACCCGGCTTGATGCATATACGCATCCGCTCATCGCATACTATCATATGCTCGGTTTGATAACGAAGTATCCTCTCCGTCTCGTCTACTATCTTCGACTCGCCCTCAGAAGCCCATTCCTTTAAGCTGCTCATACCGCCTTCCACCAATTGCGGCTCTCTGTGATGAACTGATTTCATCCCGAAATCTCTCAAAGTACTTACTCTTCTTCAACGGTTATATGCTTATTTATAGCATAACAGCTTCAAAAAGTCAACGTGGCAGAATATTTTTGGTGAAATGTTGTAACAGTTCAGCCTTCCGGCTGAACTGAATAAAAAATCATTGTCAAAATGCT
>CAYMUW010000051.1:0-15791 GCA_964393865.1 uncultured Lachnospiraceae bacterium | reverse complement strand
TGACGGTTTCCGTCATTCCGGACATGCGGTTTCACTGCACAAGAATATTCAATAAGGAGGAAATAGAAAAAATAAGCTCGGATTATCCAGGATATCAGGTTCCTGATTATAAGATAGACAAAGCAACGGTGGTGCGGGCCGTCTCCTGTGATGAGCAGGGGAATTACAGCGATGTGAAAACGGCAACGTATTTTGTGGGATTTTCCGACAAACCGGGATATGAAGGGATGAAGATACTTAGCGTGGTAACAGATCCTTCTAATTTATTTGATTATGAAACCGGTATTTATGTAACCGGAAAGAGTTATGATGAATATGTTGATAAGTATCGCGGAAGCGGAGAATATTATTGGAGAGAGGAGTTTTGGGGTTTTTGGTATGCGAATTACCGAAACAGAGGAATTAAGTGGGAACGGACGGCAGAATGTCAGTTTTTTGATGAAACAGGGGAACCGGTTCTTTCGCAGAAATGTGGTATTCGTATTCATGGAGGTGTCAGCAGAGGGTATAATCCCAAAAGCTTAAATATATATTCGAGAAAAGAATATGATGGAAATAAGGCATTACAGGCAGATCTTTTCGGTACAGGATATTATGCGTCCGCAGTAACTCTTTTTCAGGGCGGAAATGATGTGCAGACGAAAGCAAAGGACTATGTAGTGTCAACGGCAGTAAAGGACCTTCATGTTTCTACTATGAGCTATGAGCCATATGTTTTGTTTTTAAATGGGGAATATTGGGGTGTTTACTGGTTGAATGAAAAATATAATGCAGAATACTTTTCCTACTACTATGGCGTGAATAAAGACAATGTGATTATGATAAAAAGCGGGGCATTGGAAGAGGGGGAAGAGGATAATTTAAAGTATTATTCCAAAATGTATGAGTTTTGTTCGCAAAGCGATGTTGCAAGAGAAGAGAATTATGAAAAGGTTTGTGAACTGATTGATATAGAAAGCTATATAGACTATTATGCGATTATGCTTTATATTGGAAGATCAGGAGACTGGCCATGGCTGAATTACGGTTTATGGAGAGTGGAAAAAACAGAAAACGGCCCATATGGAGACGGCAAATGGCGATGGATTATTTTTGATTTGAATTCCCCCGGTTTTAGTGTGGATTTGGATTCAATAAAGTATGTCATGGATCATGACGAAATGTTTAAAAATATGATGACCAATGATACTTTTCGCGCACAATTAATTCTTAGAATAGAAGAACTGGCTGATACGGTATTGGAAGCAGAAAGGATGAATGATATTCTTATTGAATACCAGAGCTTTATGGCAGAGCCTATGAGGAAACATGATAAACGATTCTTTGGAGATGATACTTTAACCTGCTTTAATGAAGAAATGGAAAAGTTAAAGGTCTTTTTTGCAGAAAGAAAAGAGTATTTGATTCCTTTATTGGACAGCTATCGATAATTGGGCAACAGATTATAAAGAAGGTAAGCTTATGGAAAAGACCATCCGAAATTCTAATCATGAATTGCTTCGTATTATTGCAATGTATATGATTGTATTTATTCATGCCAATATGTATTTGGACAATTTTTGTACAGGCGGCAGCGGAGTTTTTTTTAATGGCATGGTAAACGGAATCTGCAATATAGGAGTCACCTGTTTCATTTTGATTTCCGGTTATTATGGGGTCAGGTTTGATGTTAAGAAATTAGTGAAAATGGAATGTATGATGATTACCTACTCGCTTTTGGAAACGGTAGTCCTGTACATGGTATTTCCTGATCAGATGCAGGGGGCGGCGCTTTTAGAGCAGCTGGTAAAGTCCTGTCTGCCTTTTATTACAAGGAAATACTGGTTTTATTCCTGCTATATATGTCTTTTCCTGCTTAGCGGTTATATACAGAAGTTCATTGAATATTTAAGGAAGGAAGAGTTCAGGCGGTTATTAATTCTGATTTTGATATTGTTTAGTATCATGCCTGCGCTGTTTTATTTTGAATTGATACCTGATAACGGAAAAGGGCTTGGGCAAATGCTGATGGTATATATGATTGGCAGATATATCAGAATGTATCGGGATTGTTCCGTAGATGGACTGATTGGTAAAAGGAAGGCGTTTTTAGTTTTCATACTGCTGTGGGTGCTCAACGGTATATCTCATGAATTTCCGATTCAGCTTGGCGGCATATATCATCATTTGTGTAAGGATAATAGTATTACGAATATTATTATGGCCGTATTGCTCTTTTATTTCTTTAAGGAGCTGAAAATCACCTCTAAAGCTATTAATCAGGCGGCTAAGTATGTTTTTGCGGTTTTTGCATTGAATAATACGCTTGTTTCGGCTGCTATGGAGCTGATAGAAGAAAAAGGCTTTAAAAGTCCGGATGGCATTTTGGGGTTCCTGATTCTTGCAGGCGTTGTACTTCTTGTTTTGGCAATATGTCTATTAATTGGAATGCTGCGGGAAGCTGTGATTGGAAGACTGGACCGTAAACTGGGAAATGCAGCGGCACACTTGATAGATTTGAAGGTAAAGGGGTTACAGGTTTGAAATAGGAGCTTTGTTGAAAAGATGTTAAAAAAACTGACTTATTTTTATTTAATACCTCTTTGGCTGATGTTTGCAGTAAATTGTGTATTCAGTTTAACGAAAACCACATATTTTGAATTGTATGTTTACAATGAAATCCCCAGATACAAAAATGACCATCCGGTCATCTTGCTGATCTTATTGGGAATATTTATGGTTTTGGCTTTTAAAGGGAGCTGTCTTTTGGACAAAGCCTGTATGACGGTAAAGAGACTGAGAATCATTTCCAGTATATGGGCCTTGCTGCTTAGTTCCTTTTTTGTACTGCTGTTTCGATGCGGAGTAACCTGCGATAGTGAATTTTTAAGTAACTGCGCAGTGGAATTTATGCAGAATAATTATGCGGCGTTTGCAGAGGGGGAGTATCTGCATCATTATCCGTTCCAATTGGGTATGGTTGCACTTCTGGAAATAGTATACCGGATTTTCGGGGTGGAAAATTATCTGGCATTTCAGTTTCTCAATGTGGTGGCGATAGCTGGGATTATCTATTTGCTCAATTTAATAACGGAGGAGTTATTTGATGAGCCGGTGGTTGCAAAGATCGAAGCAGTGCTTTCCTTTGGCATGCTTCCCCTTTATTTATTTGCAACATTTATTTATGGGGATGTTATCAGCATTGCATTGGGAACCGGTGCGGTGTATTTCTGTATCAGATATCTTAAATATGAAAAGATATGGGATTTTCTGATAGCGGGAGCGCTGTTCACACCGGCAGCCGCGGTAAAAACCAACATTTATGTGTGGCTTGTTGCCTTTGCCATTGCGATTATTATCAAAATGCTTCAAAATAAAAAATGGATTCTATTTCCTCTGCTGATTGTATTTCTTTTGTCTTCGTGGCTGGGAAGGGAAGGAATTGAAGCCATATATGCAAACCGCGCGGATATGGACGGGATGTGGGATGGAGTTCCGAAGGTAGCATGGGTTGCCATGAGCCTGCAGGAAGCAGATGAGGATGAGAACGGATGCGGCTGGTACAATGGCTATAACTGGACGGTCTACGATTATAATGATTATGACGAAGCAGCCACAACAAAGGCATGTATAGAAAACATAGAGGAATCTCTTGTGAGATTTGTGAATAATCCGAAAGACGCAGTTTATTTCTTCTACAAAAAGTTTGTTTCCCAGTGGAATGCTCCTACCTTTCAAGCTATGATTACAAACGAATGGTACAGTCGTTACACGGAAAACAGGTATGTACTGGGAGATTTTTTGATTTATGGCTTCGGAAGAACGATCTTGTATCAGTTAATGAATTTCTATCATTTGATCATGTTTGCTTTAAGTGCGGCGGGGTGCTGGTATATTATGAAAAATTGGCGCCTTGAGAGGGTCTATCTTGTGCTGAACATATTTGGCGGCTTCCTTTTCCATATGATATGGGAGGCACAGTCCAGGTATATATTGGGATATTATGTATTAATGCTTCCTGTTGCCGCTATAGGTCTGAAGTATTGTGTGATTCGTAAAACGGAGAAAAGTCATGAAATTATTGGATAGAAACAGAATGGAAGAAAAACTGGTAAGATTGGTTACGCCAAGGAAAATGGCCGTGGTATTTACGATTATTTATGTACTTAGTCTGATCCCGCTTCTTTGGATTGGCTGGTATAATTATCCAAGCGCGGATGATTATTCCATTGGCAGAGAATGTCATCAGATTTGGATGGGGAGTCATTCGATTTTCCAAACACTTTGGAAGGGAGTTGTGCGTGCGGCGGATGACTGGCTTAACTGGATGGGATACTTTACCTCCAATTTTTTGATGGCGGTTCCCCCCAGTACCTTTGGAGTCAGAGGGTATGTTCTTACAGTGTGGATAATGCTGGGAATGCTTACAGCATCTACGCTTTATCTGTTTCACAGTATTTTGGTTAAGGCTTTTCATGCTGATAAATATATTACACATACTATTGCAGTCATTGTTCTGTTTGTATCCGTTCAGTGCATGTGTCCCGCAGGAAGGGTGGAGGCTTTCTACTGGTACAGCGGCGCTGCTAATTACATTTTGGTTCATGGGATGTCTTTGTTCTTTTTGGGTCTTTTGCTTTCGGCCTATTATGATAAGGGAAAGAAAAGGATTTGGGATTTGACTGCGGCATCCGTTCTCGGCTTCTTGACAGGAGGCGGAAATCAGATGACGGCACTGAATGTAGCAATTGTGGTTTTGACCGCGGCTTTCATCATAGCTTATCGGAAAAACTGGAAAAGGTGCAGGATGCTAGGTGTGCCGATGGGGCTGTTTTATCTGGGATTTATCCTGAATATTGCGGCTCCTGGAAACTGGGTGCGGGCAGCGGATGCTTCCGGCTTAAATCCTGTCAAGGCGATATTGGTTTCCTTTTATGAGTGTCTTGACCGGGTGATAGGAGAATGGACCACCTGGCCGGTGATTTTATTGATGATTATGCTTGTGCCACTGTTTTGGCATTTGGCGGGGAATATTGCATTTGAGTATCAATATCCGGTTATTGTGGTTTTGTTTGGGTACTGCATGGTTTCGGCGATGATGACGCCGCCTCTTTTTGCGGTGGGAAATATGGAGGCAGGACGGCTTCAGGCACTGACTTATTTGATGTATATTCTGGTTTTGAGCCTGTGCGTCGGTTATGTGACCGGATGGTGCAGGAGAAAAACGGATGCGTCCATTCAAAGCGCCGGCAGGGCTTCAGGGGAGAACAGTGTAGTATCAGATGTTCGATTTTCGGCCAATGCATGTTTGTGCCTGATAGTTTGTGTGCTTTTGTGGCTGTTTGGCTCCGTTCTTATGATTATGCCAGAACCTTATTATTTTACCTTTTCGGCAGCGGCGGAGGATTTGTTAAATGGGAATGCGGCAGCTTATGCGCAGGAGATAGAGAACCGGATAGAGATATACAATGATAACCAAGGGAAAACGGTTGTGGTCGATGAGTTGGCCAGCCGGCCCGGGCTGTTATTTTTCAGCGATATCAAGGAAGACCCGGAAGATTGGGAAAACAGGGCAGTGGCGAAATATTATGGAATAGAAGCTGTTATAGTGGACAAAAGGGAGTGATTGGGGATATTGTAATAAAACTGTATAAGGAAATCGAATATGTATTTTAGCGCCAATAAGACAGGGGAAAGGATAAACCATATGAGGAATTATTTGATGTATATGAGCAAATGATTGGGAAATATAATAATCAGTGGAATGGTTCGGGAGAGACTATTTTAGTCCCTCCCTTGATTTTTCTGACAATCCGTCATTCACCACAGCATGCATGTCACAGGTAGAGCATGCGTCTAACATCTCCTTTGTGACTTTTCCGTCACGATAATCCCTTACAATCTTATTTTCATACATACTGTATTTTTTCTTTGTCCAGAATTTTAATTTGTGGCGAAGTACCCAGAAGAACGGCACCCAGATATATTTGTGCATGGCCGGGGATACGGAGCCGATCATCCAGCAGTTTCTGTCGCAGCACCGAACCCTGCTGCGGACAGCTTCCGCCTGAGTGCTGTTCCACAGCTCGTCCCATGTGGAGGCTTCATTCAGGTTCCCCATAATTTCTTTATCCTTGGTGCCGTTGCAGGGCATGACATCTCCGTAAGGATCGATGAAAAAGGTATCGAAAGCCATATCGCAGGGAAGAAGACGTTTCTGCCCGTAAATATAGTTGATCAGTCCATGATTAAAGTAGGCGCGGAACCATTTTTTGGGGCTTTTTGACCTTAAAAGCTCATTTATTAAATTTTCAAATTCTTTCGCAACCATAGGGCGGTCATGAATAATATTCTTGGCTTCCACGAAGTAAAAGGAGTTGTGGAGGGAGGCGGTGGCAAATTCCATATTCATTTCGTTTGAAAGATTATAAAGAGCTGCCAAATCCTTGGCATTTAAGTCCTGCACGGTCATGCCGAAGCCCACATCCTTCATGCCCATTTCCGTCAGTTTTTTTAAGGTGTTATATCCCTTATTAAAGCCGTCCTCCAGTCCGCGGATTTGGTTGTTGGTTTCTTCAAGTCCCTCAATGGAAATACGGATGCCAATTTGAGGAAATTCCTTACACAGATCAATGATCCGGTCAGTAAAAAATCCGTTGGTTGAAATGACAATCCGATCACTCTTTTTGTATAATTCTCTGACAATATCCTTGATGTCGGTTCGGATAAAGGGTTCGCCGCCTGTAATGTTGGTAAAATACATAGGAGGCAGTTTTTTAATGGTTTCAAGGGAGAGCTCCTCCTCGGGAAGGGAGGGCTTTTTGTAACGATTGCACATATTGCATCTGGCATTGCAGCGATAGGTGACAATGACAGTTCCGTTTAACTTTTTCATATTGATCAATACCTTTCCTGCTATAAATCTATTAATCATGTTATCCTAAAAATTCTGTTTTAACAACTGTTTTATCCAAAACTGCTTACAAATCACACAAAATGTTGTACAATGATAACTGCTTTAACTGGTTTGGAGGATAAATGAAAAATGGTAAACTTAGTGAATACATTAAAAAAATCATATGAAAAATACCACGGAAGAATCAATATTTGGTTTATGATTTTTGCTATGCTGTTTTCGGTAATGCTGGTAGTGAGCTGTCATATCTTCCGTTCGCCTGCAGGAGCGTCCACAATAGAAAGCGTTTATGTCACGGATTTTCATTTTGTGGATGCTGTTATGTGGCTTTTTACGGTACCGGCAATATACCTGCTGATGAAGGGAGCGGCCTTTATTTTCAAGGCGCTTGGAGCGGTATTTTTTAAAGAGCAGCGAAGAGGAAAAGCGGGAATATGGGTGTTTGGCGGTTCCTTTTTGCTGCTTATGGTTTTATGGTTCCCTTATCTGCCCTCCTATTGGCCGGGCGGCATCTATTCGGATACGGTGGATTCCATCAACATGGCATTGGGGAAGGCGGCGCTTGATAATCACAATCCGATACTTTACACGCTGATCTGGAGACTGATGTTTCGAGTGACCGGTGCATTTACGGGAGCAGGAGAATATGGAGGTCTGAAGCTTTTTACCGTGGTTCAAACGGTGCTCATGGCTATAGCTCTTTCGGGGTTTGTAGCTTGGTGCTATAAGAAGGGGCTGCATAAGAATTTTACAGTTCTCTGCCTGTTGATATTCGGATTATTGCCGCTTTATCCCTTTTATGGAATTTCGCTTTGGAAAGACACCTTATTCAGCCTTGTGGTTTTTATTTTTTCCGTGTTCCTGTACCATGTTTTTGGGGAGGGAGGAGAGGATATATCATGGCTGCACTTGACGCTTTACGGGCTGCTTAGTATTCTGATCATTTTTCTTAGGAACAATGGAATTTACATTGCGGTATTTTATTCGGTTATCATTTCAATTACGGCGTTTGGAATGAAGTGGACGAGGACAGCCTTAAAGGTCGGAGGCTTATCTGCCGCAATTATTATCATAGCTGCGATTATCCAGGGACCGGTATATGACAGTCAGGGATATAATTTTGACAGGGCAAGGGAAAGCTTGGGCATTCCGCTTCAGCAGGTGGCTTATATTGTGTCTACGGACGGGGTGATTTCAGAAGAGGATATGGAAGTTATAGGTGTCATTATGCCATTGGAAAGCTGGAAGGCACTGTACTGTCCGGAGGTGGTGGATACCATCAAGTTTGACCCCGGCTTTAACGGGGAGTATCTGGAAAATCATACAGGTGAGTTTATGAAGACTTACCTGCATCTTATAGGTCGAAATCCTGTAAAGGCAGGGAAAGCGTACCTGCTTGCAACCATGGGATTTTGGGATGTGTTTGAAAGCTCGTCCACGGCATACGTCTGCAATTTTCATTTTGGAAATGCGGAATATTTCATGAGCGATTATTTTGATTATTATTTGAATATTTCCTTTAGAAATTTGGTGGAGCCGAAAAATTATATCAGCGCAGCGGTCTGGGTATGGATGATGCTGGCAACAATATTTATTTGCCTGGCGAAGCGAAATTATAAAGGACTCATTGCTGTAATGCCTGCCTTGGGATTGTGGCTGTCGATCATGATTGCAACTCCGGTAGCCTTTTCCTTCCGGTATGTATATGCATTGTTCCTTAGTGTTCCTTTGTATTTGATTATTTGTCTTCAATCTTTTAAGGAGTAGCGTATGGAGTTGGTATCTTTAATTCTGACAACTTATAATTGCAAGGATAATTTGGAAAAAACATTGACCAGTATAGAAAGACAGGATTACCTTAACCTGGAGGTTGTCATTAAGGACGGTGGTTCTACTGACGGTACACTGGACATTATTAAAGAATATGAAGGTAACAGCTGTTTCCCGGTAAAATGGAGTTCGACGGCTGATAGTGGCCTTTATGATGCTATGAATCAGGGGCTTAGTCTTGCAACCGGAAAGATTATTCTTTTCTTTAATGACAAGTTTGTAGGAAGTAATGTGGTGTCTAAGTGTGTACAGATCATGGATCGGGAGGGCACTGACGGGGTACATGGCGATCTGGTATATGCAGAAGAAGGAATTGTGAAACGTTATTGGAAAATGGGAACCGGTAAGATCAAGTACGGATGGATGCCCGGTCATCCCACACTTTTCCTCAAAAGAGAGATATATGAAAGGTATGGTGATTATAACTGTACTTATAAGTGTTCGGCAGATTTTGAGTTTATGGTAAGAATCTTAAAGGATGAGAAAGTGAAATTATCTTATATTCCGGAAATACTTGTAGAAATGTTTTATGGAGGAACCAGCACGCAAAGCGCCGGTGCTTATGGTGTATCTATCAGGGAAGCACACAAAGCGCTTGCGGAAAATGGCATCAAATGTGCATGGTGGGTGGTATTCCTTAGAACAATCAGGACGATACCGCAGTTTATAAGGAAGCCTAAAGTGGTTAAATAGTACCGAAAGTATGTTATTTATGACACTTTTTTCCCGGCGGCCTAATTCTCATGGATAATAAATCATCAGCGCTGAAATATAATGATGATTTTAAGGAGGAATTATGACAATGAGAAAAGGTAAGAAAGCCGGGAAAGGTTTATGCAAAATACTGGCTGCCATTGCGGTGATTGTGGGAGCTTTGACATGCGTAAATGGAAACGGCAATTTGGCCATACAGGCAAAGGCGGCACAGGTTATACAGATGTCGGAGCTTTTGGTTACGGCATCGCCGGGAGGCGTCAGCGCAAAATGTGTATATCAGGAGTTTGACAGCACCCTCTATGCCATGCAGCTGTATTTGGAGAAAATGGATGAGGCGGGAAACTTCATACCTGTGGCTTATCAGGAACTGCCGTCCTCACAGGATGCATTAACTGCTGTCGAGACCAATCCTCTTGAGGTGGAAAGCGGAGTTTACAGAGCAGTTCTGCTGATACGAAGCAGCAGCGGGGATCAGACTATGGTTCGTTTCCGCGATTCGGGGCTGTATGATGTGGTGAAAAACAAAGACCGTTATGAGGTTTCCCCGCATCGGCAGGCAGAGGATCAGCGGACAGGGAAAGACAGCGAAGAGAGCGGGAGCGGAGAAACCTGTTTATGTGTGCACAATCTGGTTTATAGCCTTTACAAGGAGGCGACACCTCAGTTTGATGCGGTTATTGAGGAACATTGTGAAAAATGCGGACAGCATATGTCCTATCAGGAGGTGCCTAATTCAGCCTATGTGTCCTTTTTGGAGGAGGCGGCAGAGAGGATTCAGGATGCCGGATGGGGCGAACAGGTGGTAATCAGTACGGATCGGTGGATCAGCTTTGACAGGCGTGTCTTTGACCGGTTGGCAGAAAGAGAGGATGTTTCTGTTCTTGTTGAGTACCGCTATGAGGGCAGTGATTTTGCTGTGCTGCTTCCGGCGGGAAAAAGCATGGAAGAAGTGCTTGATGAAAACGGATTTTGCGGTTTCAGATATCTTGCTTCCCTTTTTGGTGACTATCAGGGAAAAATTGACGGATAGTAAGGAATATTATAAAATATAAGAGATGCTCCGGCAGCCGGAGCAGAAATTTTCCGGCTGCTGGCATTGTAAATAAATGTGGGACGGTTTTATTTTGGAAGGCGTCCGCTGGAAAGGCGTGGATAGGAAATGAATTCACTGGATGTGTCGAAGAAATATCTTGTTACCGGCGGTGCCGGTTTTATTGGTTTTTATTTGTCTAAGGCTCTTTTGGAAAAGGGAGCACAGGTGACAGGACTGGATAATTTAAATGATTATTATGATGTCTCTCTAAAGGAGGACCGGTTATCGATTTTGAAGAAATACTCAGGCTACCGCTTTGTAAAGGCGGATCTTGCGGATAAGGAAGCAGTGCTTGGGCTGTTTGAGGAATATCGTCCTCAGATTGTAGTAAACCTTGCCGCACAGGCAGGCGTGCGTTACAGCATTGATAACCCGGATGCCTATATCCAGTCGAATATTGTAGGCTTTTTCAATATTTTGGAGGCGTGCCGGCGCTTTCCCGTTGAGCATCTGGTATTTGCATCCTCCAGCTCGGTATACGGGGGGAATAAGAAGGTGCCTTTTTCCGTAAAGGATCAGGTGGACAAGCCGGTGAGTCTTTATGCGGCGACCAAAAAGTCCAATGAGCTGATGGCGTATTCCTATAGCAAGCTGTATCAGATTCCGCTTACGGGACTTCGCTTTTTTACGGTGTATGGGCCCATGGGGCGTCCGGATATGGCTTATTTTAAGTTTGCTAAAAAAATTATGGCGGAAGAGCCTATTCAGATATATAATAATGGAGATATGCGAAGGGATTTCACCTACATTGATGATATTATAACGGGGGTGGAGAATATTCTGTGCAACCCGCCCACGGAGGATGAAAACGGTGCGGCGTATCGAATTTATAATATTGGAAACAACCAGCCGGAAAACCTGATGGATTATATTGCCGTACTGGAGAAGTGCCTTGGCAGAGAAGCAAAGAAAGAATTTCTTCCCATGCAGCCCGGTGATGTGTATGAGACCTATGCGGATGTGCAGGATTTGATAGATGATTATGGATTTAAGCCCTCTACGACGATAGAGGAGGGGCTTGGGAAATTTGCTCAGTGGTTTTTGAATTATTACAATTAAAGAGCTGTTAAAGCGGCGGAATGAGAGGTAGATATGAAAATTGCAGTAGCAGGAACCGGTTATGTGGGACTGGTAGCAGGCGTATGCTTTGCGGAGATGGGCCATGACGTAACCTGTGTGGATGTGGATGAAAAAAAGGTTGAGATTATGCGTCAGGGGATTTCTCCTATTTATGAGGAGGGGCTGGAAGAACTGATGCAGAAGAACAATGCAAAGGGAACCCTGCATTTTACCACTGATTATAAGGAAGCCTATAAAGATGCGGATGCTATTTTTATTGGTGTGGGAACTCCTGAAATGCCTGATGGCAGTGCAAACCTCAGCTATATTGCTACCGTTTCCCGGCAGATAGCGGAGACTATCGAGAAGGACTGCCTGGTAGTGGTGAAATCTACAGTGCCGGTGGGAACCAATGACAAGGTGGAGCAGTTTATCAAGGATTTTCTTGTACATGACGTCAAGGTTGAGGTGGCCTCTAACCCTGAATTTCTTGCACAGGGAACCGCGGTTTATGATACCCTTCATGCGGCGCGAATTATTATAGGAACAGAGAGCAGGGAAGCGGAAGCCTTGCTGAAAAAGATATATGAGCCCTTTAATCTGCCCATCGTATCAGTGAAGAGACGTTCCGCAGAAATGATCAAGTATGCCTGCAATGACTTCCTTGCACTGAAAATATCCTATATGAATGACATAGCCAATCTGTGTGAGTTGGTTGGAGCTGATATTACGGATGTGGCCAAGGGCATGAGCTATGACGAGAGAATTGGAGCCCGTTTTTTGAATGCAGGAATTGGATTTGGCGGAAGCTGTTTCCCGAAGGATACCAAGGCGTTGAAGCATCTTGCCAGAGAGTATGGATATCAGCTTAAGACGGTGGAAGCCTGCGTGGATGTAAACAGCGCTCAGAAGGTAAGGCTGTTTGAGAAGGCAAAGGAACGAATGATTTCCTTCAGCGGTCTTAAGACGGCGGTTCTCGGACTTACCTTTAAGGCAGGAACGGATGATCTTCGTGAAGCTCCTTCGATTGACAACTTAAGGCTTTTGCTTGCTGCAGGAGCAGATGTTTACGCTTACGATCCTAAAGGTGAGGAGAGGGCCAGGCAGCTTTTCCCGGAAGGAAAGCTGGAGCAGGGAACCATGAACTATGTATCTGATCCTTTTAAGGCTCTTGAAGGCGCCAATATTTGCTTTGTGTTTACGGAGTGGGGAGAAATCAAGGCAATTACACCGGAGCAGTTTAAGAGCAGAATGCACACACCGCTTGTTTATGATGGAAGAAATCTTTATGATCCTAAGGAGATGAAAGAGGCTGGAGTGGAATATTACAGCATTGGACGATAGGATTGCAAGCATGTATAAAAGTATGGTCAAAAGTAAAAAGCTCATTATTTTCATATTATCTGTAGGGGTAGTTTTGTTTCTGACGCTGATATTTGCAGCCAATTTATTTCATTTTAATTATGCTATGGAATCAGATGTTGCTTCTGAAGCAATATTATGTGTAGAAATTTGGAAAAGTAAAGAAATTGTTCCCAGTACCTGGTATCCGTCAACAGAAGCAAGAATTATCAGCACACCTAATCTGGGAGCGCTTTTCTATGGGATCTCAAAAAATATGTCATTTGCAATGGGAGCAGCTTGTTGCGTTATGACGCTGCTTGTACTTTGCAGCTTATTTTATTTTTTTAAATCGTTAAAATTGCCAAGGCATGTAGTTTGGGGGGGGTATTTATTTCTTGCCCTCCCGGCAGATGTGAATGCGCTGAAGCTGCTTTATTTATATGCTGGATATTATGCAATTTGTGTGATAATTTTATTTTTTACGCTCGGTGTTTACGGAAAGCTTTTAAAGGTCAGAAAAATTGTCTGGGGAGAATTAACAGTAGCTGTTTTAATGGCATTGGGGCTTGGCTTTCAGGGAATGAGAGGGTTATTAGTAATTTATGCTCCTTTGTTTGGAATAGAATTAATCAGAAAACTTTATTGCTTACACCGCAAGACGAGGTTTGATAAAACTGAAAACGTAATCACAGTCTGGACGGTGATATTGTTATCAGTAAATTATTTGGGAACTGCTTTTCCCTTTTCGGTAGGGCAGAATATATCAAAGAATATCCGGAGAGGTTTTAGTAAGCTATTAACAGTAGTCATACCAGACATTGGGAAAAGCGTAGGGATTGACCAATACAATTATATGGGAAAGATATGTGTTATTTTATTGCTTGTTTTGACGGCAATAATGTGCGTTAATATTCTGTACCGGATTTTGACGGCAAAGGATATAATGCCGGTCGAATGGTGCTATCTGGTAGTATGTAGTTCACCGGTAATTACAGCATTGATAGTCTCGTTTACAACAGTGGAAAGTTCTGAAAGATACTATTTTATGCTGGTTTTTGCAATGGCGCTTACGGTGATATTGCTGGGTCAGAAAGGCGGTATTGGCATAAAATTAGTATTATTGGGAGCTGTTATTATACTTTCAGTCACAAATATTTATCAAATATATGTACCCATTTTAAAAAGTGAGGAGCCGGTTGATACAGAAGCTTATAGGGTGGTAAGCTTTTTGGAAGAAAATGATTGCTTTGCAGCATATGCAACGTTTGAAAATGCAAATATGATGACCGTGTTATCTAATGGAAGAGTAAGGGTGGCGCCGGTTGCCTCATTGTCACAGATGGATATTTGCAAATGGCTAAGCAGTAAAGACTGGTATCCGCCTAATGTGCCGCTTGGGCAGAGGACTGCATATATTGTTACTGAGGCAGAACAGCAAGAATTTTTGGCTTTTTTAAATGATAAAGCAGAAAATGTAAAAGAAATGAAGCAAATAGGAAAATATAAGATTTTTATTTCGGACTTTAATTATGCAAATTTGGGAATAGATGAGTAGAATCAAGTGATAAGATGCGGTGCGCTGATTAGCAGCCGCATCTTTTGCTTATAATATATCGTGGTCTTGCTTTGATTTCGTCATAAATCCGGGAAATGTAATGTCCAATAATTCCCAGGCTGATCATTAAAATGCTGCCGATAATCAGCTGCAACAGAATAACGGTGGTGAAGCCTTCCAGTGCAGTGCCCGTAAAATAGCGATATAGAGATTGAATTCCTAATACGATAGAGCATAAAAGCATAATCCAGCCAAGTAGAGTTACAAACTGTAAGGGAGCTCCGGAAAAGGAAGTGATATTATGGATTGCGTATTTGATAAGCTTCCAGGGGGACCATTTGGAGGTGCCTATTTCCCGTTTCTGTACATCAAAAGGAACGGAGATCGTTTTAAATCCAATCCAGGAAGAAAGCGCCCGGAAGAAGGGGGCACGCTCCGGCATGGCAAGCAGTGCGTCAACGGCCTTTCGGTCAAGAAGCTTAAAATCAGATGCCTTGGACATATCAATATCGGTGGCTCTGCTGATAATGCTGTAAAAGCTCTTCGCACAAAAGGTATGCAGAGGGTTTTCCTTTCCGCGTGAGGATTTAACGCCCTCTACCACTTCATTGCCTTCCAGCCATAGGCGGTACATTTCGGGAATCAAGTCCGCAGGATGCTGCAAATCGCAGTCCATAATTAAACAGCATGCTCCGGCAGAGGCTTCAAGGCCGGCAAAAATGGCAGCCTCCTTTCCGAAATTCCGGGAAAAGCAAATTCCCTTAACCTGCGGCTGCCGGGCTGATATCTCATAGATGCGCTGATAGGTTAAGTCCCGGGAACCATCATCTACAAAAATCATTTCATAGGGAATGGAAGCGGAAGTTAAAATATTGTTAATAACCTCAAAGGTGTGTGGAATATTATCCTGTTCATTGTATGAGGGGAGGATAATAGAAAGTAATTTGCTGTTTAGCATAGTTATCTCCAAATAAATGCATGTAATATAAAGAATCAAATGATATTAGTAATTTGTTTCTTATTATAGCAGTATTTGAATGTGGTTTACAACAAAAAAGAGCATATATTTTGCCATAAATGAATAAGCTATAAGTAAGTTATTAAGAATTGTTTAAGGATAACAAAAAAAAGTTTAATTTGTATCTGATTGACTGGAAATGAAAGAAAAATGTGTTATTCTTAATTTAGTAAAAAATAAATACAAAGGAATTGATTGCAAATAAAGTGAATTGTAATTTATAAATGGAGACCAGCTATGAAAAGTCAAGCCTAAATTAGCAAAAAATTTCTTTTTCGTA
>CAYMUW010000050.1:0-17173 GCA_964393865.1 uncultured Lachnospiraceae bacterium | reverse complement strand
TTTCCATTCTTTTGCCTTTGAATCCTTATAAAATCCAAAGCCCAGATATTTCAGGCTGCTCGGTTTTGTGATTTTTGTCTTTTCCGCATTGACCTTTAGACCAAGTTTCCTTTCAATCCAGTCTGTTATGGAATACATGACTCGCTTTGCACTCGCTTCGCTTCTTACTGCTATTACACAGTCATCGGCGTACCTAACAAAACGCAGCTCCCGTTTTTCTAGCTCCTTGTCCAGCTCGTTCAGCATAATGTTTGACAGCAGCGGCGACAGATTTCCTCCCTGTGATTTGGCCTATGTTCATGCGTTTACGGCTCATATACGTTTCACCTACATCCGCTGTCGGATATGCACAGGTACATACATTCGTTTGCACGGTTACATTGTTCAGCCCTTCGGATTTCTCCTACTATGGCTTCTGCTGACTTCTCACAGTTCGTTGTTACTACGGCAGATGAAACCGTCTGTGAGACCTCACGGGATAAGCCTGTACTCTTTCCTCGTCTACCCTCCCGATTTACGCCCATGGGTTACGGCTACCTTTAGGGCTTCGTTATCTACAGCTAACTTACCCGCCATGAGCGCCTTATTATCGGGTTTCTGTTCGTAGGGCTACGATTTCGCTATCTCTTCTTCTCGCCCGCACCTCACGATGCAAACCTTGAGAGTCGCTATAAAGTTCGTTGGTAGCTACGCCTAAGTGGACTTTCACCACAGAGCACAAACATGCCCGTCATACTATAAAAAGGGAATGGATTTCTCCATTCCCTTTTGGTAGTTTACTGCAATAATATACCTACATCAATTAGCCAAGTAAGGATAATACACCCTGATTTGACTGGTTAGCCTGTGCCAACATAGCCTGACCTGCCTGAGCAAGGATCTGGTTGTTAGAGTAGGTAACCATCTCAGATGCCATATCTGTATCACGGATAGCAGATTCAGCAGATGTGGTATTTTCTACAACGTTGTCCAGGTTGTTAACTGTGTGCTCAAGTCTGTTCTGTGTAGCACCAAGTCTTGAACGCTGCTCAGATACACACTGCATAGCAGATTTGATACTGGAAACAGCTGCCTTTGCTGCTGCCTCAACATCATCAACATCCTGATCATTTTCGGTATCATATACCATCAAACTTCCATCACCTTTACCGATACCCGAGCCGCCAGCTATTCCATTATTAGCGCTGTTTGCAATTGTATCCCAATTCATCTGCTGAATTGTGATCTTGATTCTGTTGTCACTGTCAACTTCTGCACCAACCTGAAGAGCCTTACCTGATGCGAAGTCACCATTTAACAGCTTCTGCTCATTGAATGTGGTTGTTGTCTGAACTCTGTCAATTTCAGAACGTAACTGATCAAGCTCCTGCTGGATGTACTTTCTATCTACAGACTGTAATGTTTCGTTACCAGCCTTGATAGCCAGCTCATTCATTCTCTGAAGCATGTCATGCACTTCACCAAGTGCACCTTCAGCTGTCTGTACTGCGGAAATACCATCCTGTGCGTTAGCAACAGCCTGTGTAAGACCTCTGATCTGTCTTCTCATCTTCTCACTGATGGATAAGCCTGCTGCATCATCAGCTGCACGGTTGATCTTATAACCGGATGACAACCTCTCTGTTGACTTAGACTGTGATGCTGTTGTGATGCCTAACATTCTGTTAGAGTTCATTGCTGTAAGATTGTGTTGTACTACCATAATTTATTCCTCCTTGAATTTAACGCCGCTTCCCTGCGTACGTTTGTTGATTTTTGCAGTTGTACTTTTGAATTCGTACGCATCCAAAAGCTTAACCGCTTGATTACTTTCTTAGTAAGCAACTTGTTTTTGCTTTACTTGTATAATATATCGGAGTATTTTCCCAATACTTTATACCTTAATTAAAATTTTTTTATTTTTTTTGGTCCATAAAATGCGGCTGGGAAACATTCTTGTTGTTCATGTTCTGATAGTAACCATATGCCACCTTGGAATTTCTTCTTGACTGCCCCATCTGCTGGCGCTCCTTGTTAAGACAGCCTTCCACCAATGCTTTATTGCGTTCCTCCTGAGCCTGTATTGCGACGCTTCTGTCCGTAATTTGAGTAATAAGCTCCTGAAGTCTGCGAATTTGATCTGCATACTTCTGCTTATTCCCAACCAGTTCCTGCTTGATCTTATCATATAAGGCTTCAAACCCGTCATCCAGCTTAGCAAGCTCCTTAATGTACAGATCCTTCTCATCTACAGAGCTGTCAAAGGCTTCCAGATCGGCAGGATCCTTTTTTAAAATATCCGTCTGAACTTCATTGACTTCCTGAATACGCTCCAACACGTCTATCTTTTTCTTCAGGCTGTCTTCCAGTATATTCAGATAATTTTCTATCATACGGCACCCTTCTCTCTGTTAAGACGCATTACTTCCTTCCATGTATCACGCATGGAATGCAGATGTCCCAGAATTTCATTCAGGATTTCGGCATCCTTTTTGACATTGGCCTCTATCAGCCTTTGCTCCAGATATACATATACTCTGTCAAAATCCTGTGCCACAGGATACCGCATATCAAGCGTCACCCTGAAGTGCTCTATGATCTTCTGAGTTTTAACAATATTGATATGGGCTTTCTGAATATCTTTTTGCTCTACTGCAGTGATGGCAATATTGCAAAATTTAATGGCACCCTCATACAGCATCAATGTAAGTTCCGCCGGTGAAGCGGTTAATATTTTACTGTTTTTATACTGTGCATAAGCATTGGGTAATGCCATCTCATCAGCCTCCTAATAAGCTTGTCACTGCACTGGCATTGGACTGCATCTTTGCAAGTGCCGTCTCCATCGCTGAAAACTTTGAATACCACTTGTCTTCATAATCCTGCAGTTTTTCCTCTGCCTCTGCAATCTTGGTGGTGTAGTCGGAATACTCTTCCTCCATCCTCTTATCGTCATATACCTTATAGATACTGCTGTACTGGGTGGTACCCATAAGACCATACATCTTACTGGACAATTTTTGAGATAACTGGGTAAAGAAGCTTACAACCGAATTCGGATCTGAACTGATCATCGCCATCAGCGTATTGGTTTCATTCTTTACAGCCTCATCATCCTCATCACCGTTAATGTGATATGCGTTTTTCTCGTTTTCGGCTGCATTAAAATACCCCAGTGTTTCAATGCCAAAGTCATACAAATACATTGTCCTGCCGTTTACTTCAAAGCCGGAAGCCATAATTTCCTTCATTGCACTGGATACCGTGCTTAATGTAGAATCTCTTCTGAGAAGACTGTCCTTGATCTTGGTTTCCCATTTTTCAATCTCAGACTCAGACATTGATTCCTTCTCTTCATCGGTAAGAGGCTCATAATCACTGGCTGATTCAGCATTATATAACTTATCCATTTCATTAATGAGTTCACTGTACTCCTTAATGAAGTTCTTGATCATGTCATAGATACCGCTGGTGTCATTCTGGGTGGTCAGCGTAATTGTTTCACCGTTGGTCTCACCCTTACAGGTAATGGTAAGCCCATTGACCTCGATCGTGTTGGTGGAACTGGTGAATGTTACACCGTTTAAGGAAATTTCCGCATCCTGTCCCGCAATCTTCACGGCGCCGACGCTTCCCTGCAAAGCATCAGGATCGCTGGTTACGGCTACCGCCTTATCAATCTTTTCCTGTACATACGCAGTCGCATCACTGATGGTTTGGCTTCCTGCAGTTCCGTCTTCATTCAGGTAATCTCTGTCGATGACGTCAATACGTTCCTGTTTTTCGGTAACGGATGCCGCCTGTGTATTGTATCCATCTATGTAAGACAACTCCGCTTTTGCCTTATCAAGCTCGGCCTGCTTCTCAGCTTTTTCTTCCTCTGTAAGGTTCTCATCTTCAAGCTCCGCTGTCAAACGCTCAACAGCTTCATCCAGCTCTGCCTTTTTGGCTGCTCTCTGATCCGCATCGGTAATATCAAAATCATCACTGCCGTATGCTTCATTATAATCCTTAACCAGAGCACTCTGCTTCTCTTCCAACGCGGTAATTTCATCCTGCAGCGTGGTCTTTTCTGCTGTATAGGATTTCACCAACGCATTGACTCTGGACTGAATTGCTGCATTTTTCGCATCAGCATCCGTTTCCATATCCGCATATTTCTGATAAGCCGCCATTGTATTCTCATCATATATCAGAATACCCAGCTTGGATAATGCATCCGTACCACTATCATTGGAAGCGGTAATGGTAAAATCCTTATCCTCTCCGGTTCCATCTGCGCCGATAAAAAGTCTCTGATTGGCAGCATCAAAATTAGCCTTAACTCCTGCCGACTGCAGCTTACTTACCAGATTACTGATTGTAGTGCTTTCATCAATGGTAATTTCCGTGGTCTTTCCGCCTACGTTAACCTCAAACTTACTGCCGGCTTCAATCCCAAGCTTATCCACCACCTTGCTGCCCGAGCTTAAGGTCTTTCCGTCTGTCCCCTTAATCTCGGCTCCGGTCAGATAGCCCGCCTTAGCCAGCTTATTGATTTGCAGTGACTGCACGCTGTCCATAGCAGAATCTGCGGTGATAACACTTACCAGGTTGCTGTTGGAGACCGATGTAGTCTTCTTTATAAAGGAAGACTGATATTGAAGATCGCTTAATGTACCGCTATACAATTTATAAATTTTGCTGTTTAATTCCTGCCACGCCTCCTGCTGCCACCCCAATTTCGTCTGCTCTTTTTTGAGATCATCGACCTTGGTCTGTCTGGCTGCAACTAATTGCTGAATGATGCTTTCCGTATCCAGTCCGGACATCAATCCGGTTACACGCATTGCCATATTTGTTCCTCCTATCTTCTTTCATCCACAAGGATGCCTGCCAGTTCCCATGCCTTAGCGATCATATCCAGGGTCTTTTCAGGAGGAAGTTCTTTAATGACCTCCTTGGTTTCCTTGTCAACGATCTTGATGGTCACTCTGTTGGTTGCATCATGGATGCCAAAAATAGCTTCCGAATTAGGCAGACTCTTGTTCAGCTTTTCAACGGCCTTCCTGATCTGTTCGTTGCTGGCCTGCTGATTGGCTGTATAGCCGTTTTCCTGCCCGTTCTGAGCATCCTGCTTCTCTGTCCCTGACACCTTAACTGTTGTTGCATCGTAAGCATTGGTCTGTTCCGGTGTAGCAACCTCCGTGTTCTCTACAACTGCCTTCTGTGCAGGCTTTGCCTGCTGGGTTGACTGTGCCTGATAAGTCATTGCACTGCTTAATGGTTCAATTGTCATTGTAATCACCTCCATGTGATATAAAAATATGATTCCCGCATAAAATATACGAGATTGTTTCCGCTTTGACTTAGAGTTTTCCTGTCTTCATATTAATATATCGGAAGATTTATGGAAAAATTTATAGATAAATTCAAAAAAATGAGAAAGGTACCTTAAAAGTTATTTACTTGCAGATACCTTTGTCATTTAAACACTTTAACAATATTCTCTCATACTGACTAAATGGTAAAAAGGACGGGCATCCCGGGTATATCCGCTGACATGAATGTGGATATCTTTGTGCTGTTCCTTTTCACACGCATCTTCCAACACCTGTGTAAATGTATTTCCCTGATAAGGATCGGAAGAATTCTGCTTGGACTGATGATGTTTCTCCTCCGAAAAGATTCTCTTAAGAGACGGTATCACCATAACCGCTTGAACTTTATAAAGCCTTTCATCTCCGTATGCTTTGACAATCCCTCCCTGGATCTCACTTTAATTGTTTCATTAATTATATCGTCAGTTTTAGTCAATTAATTAACCCAGAAGATTTTTCAGGGCTTCCATTCCATCTGTGTTAACAGCTTCTCTGTTCGCCTCCTGAATCTGTACATAAACTTCCTTTCGATATACCGGAACCTCCTTCGGTGCGCTGATGCCCAGCTTTACCTGCTCACCCTTGATTTCCAGTACCGTAATTTCAATATTGTTGTTAATAACAAGAGCTTCATTTTTCTTTCTGGATAAAGCTAACATTTACTCACCTGCTTTCTTTGCATTCAGGATGTCATAGACAGGATACTTCACTGCATAATCTTCTCCTTCAATAATTACCTGACACGCTTTCTTTTCTGCCGCATTAATAATAAAGGGACCTCTTAAATTAACACTCATTTGCGTTAAATCCCGGGGAACCGTCACAGTGACAAGCACAAGCATCTCATCCGGATGCAGCTCTCCTAACGGTTTCAACAATTCATCATCCACCTCAGGGTTGTAGTCCTGACACACAATCAGCGGATCAAGCACCGGCATGGCAAAGGCAGGCTCCTGCACGGACTGCAGCCAATGAATTGCCCCGATTCCCCTCTCCTCATCATGAACAAGAGCAAATTCGGTCAAATCCGGAAAGCCGATAATCCCTGAAGGAAAATGAATAATCTTATCATCCGCAATTTCAATTTCCCCAAATACTTTTGTGTTTATTCTCATAGTCTCTCCTATCTGTGCATTCCTGCACCCCGGTTAAATATAGTTCATCAGTGACGTCTGCATAATCTTTCCCGTTGCCATCAAAGCCGCTTCATAAGTAAGCTCCGTGCTGGTGAGCTGAATTGCCACCTCCGCAATATCGGCGTCCTCATTGTCAGATTGCAGCGTTTTAAAGGTGGTCTTCTGATCCATCAGTCTGTTGCTGATCAGGCTCAGTCTCTGACTTCTGGTTCCGTTATCGGTGATTGCCACATTGGCATCATTCAGATAATTCTGGGTATTGGTAATGGTCCTTCCGAAAAGATTATGAATATTTTCGCGGATATAATCATATGCCTTACTGGCTGCATCATACTGCTTCTTCACTCTGTCATACTCCGGATCGCCTTCCTCAAGCCCCTTTTCGGCATATTCATCCAATATTTTATCCAGATCTTCCTTAGTGTCATTGATCTTGATCAGATCCTCCATGGCACGTTCCAGATCATCAATATCTCTGTCCACATCATGGACAAAAACCTCATCCGCTGTGGTATTTACCTGTATCGTCTGATTGTATCCGACATCATACTCAATTGCCTGCTTCGTCTTCGTTCCATCAAGATAATCCTGGTTGTAATTAACTGTCTTGGGAGCCCCGCTTTCATCCAGAGTAGTTCCCTTGCAGGCAAAGTAGTGCTCCGGCCGAAGATCTCCTTCCAGCCAGGAATCTTTAGTATAAGTAACCCGTATTTCCGTATCGGTTCCGCTAATTCCGCTGATTTTATTTTCCAACTCGGAATATGCCGCATCGCTAAACAGCACCTCACCTGTCTCAGGAACAAATACCACTGTTTTTGCCGGAGGTTCAGCCTCATTTGCCTGCTGAATCGTGAGGTAGGGATCAGGATCTGCACTGGAAGAAACTTCTGTGGGTGTAATTGCCTGCGCCACACTCTGCCCATCCTTATCCATAATCTGGATTTCCACAGCTCCCCCTGATTTTAAATCATCATAGGACAGTCTAAGTCTGTGAATATCCGCATTGGTAACCTGCTGCTCTGTGATGCCATCGTAAGCAGTATCCTGATAATTATTCTCATTTAAGCCTTCCAGATCACCTACATATGTATAGTTGATTGTATCGAAGGCATCTATCTTAACCTGCTCTGTGATCTCATAGCTGGGATATCCTTCCCCCTGCTCCTCCACTTCCTCGGTAAAGGACATGGTTGTATTGGTACGATAACCGGTAAAAACATATCTTCCCGCATAATCAACATTGCCGGTAGAATAAAACTCCTCCTTCAGGGATTTCAGCTGCTCCACAATAATCTGCAGATCCTCAACACCCTTTTCCTTATTGTCGGCTTTATTTGCTTCACGTGACATATCTGTCAGTACTTCCGTTACTGTAGCCAGAGCTTCTCCGGTAACTTCAAGCCAGCTTTCCGCATCCGGTGCATTCTTTTCATAAAACTGGGTAAGCTCCGATACGCTGGTACGAAGACGAAGCGCTCTGATTGCAACAACCGGGTCATCAGAAGGTCTGGTTATTTTCTTCTGAGTAGACATCTGTGTACTCAGCTTATCCTGCAGCAGCTTATTGTTATTGATATTATACAGAGAATTATTCTGCATAATTTTATTCGTCATTCTCATGTATGTCGTCCTCCTTATATTTCAGCCATTCGTTGAATGACCTCCTGCCATACCTTATACTCCGGTATTTAAAATCAACTGATCATAAATCTCCGTCAATGTCTGTATCATTTTTGAGGAAAGGGTGTAAGCATTTTGAAACTTCACAAGGCTCACCGCTTCTTCATCTTCATCCACACCGGAAATGGAACATCTCTGGTTATCGATACTGGTTTGAAGTCCACTGTAGGTATTATAAAAGGTGTTGGCATTGCTGGCATTCAATGCCACATCCGATAAGATCATTTCAAGCATCTGGTCGGCGCTGCCATTTCGGAAGCTGAATTTAGCTTTGCTGGTAAGGAGCTGTATCATCTCCTCAATCTGTCCGCACTCCTCAACTCCCACGTCCACACTGCTTCTGGTGCCAAGAAGTGAGGCATCATTCAGCAACGCGGAATTAACGGCAAAGTTGCCTGCCGTCAGCTCATAATAGCCATTGTCATCTGCCAAATCAGCTGCCGTATATTCTCTTCCCGTTCCGTCATAGCCGGTAAAGAAAATGCATCCCTGATTGTCATTGGTATCGTAACCGTTCGTAAATATTTCATTTACCTTCTCGGAAAAGCCGCGTATCCAGGCATTCATCTGCTCCATATAATAGGGTATTCCCTGATAGTTAATAGCCGATTCCGTTTTTGCATCCTTGCCTACCTTGGAGGCATCTATTTTCAGGTAATTGTCATCCAGCTCAAAGGTATAGGTTGCGTTAGCTTCATCAAAGGTCCAACTCTTATAATGATAAATTGTATTCCCGATAATGATCTCACCGCCGGTATCCGACAGGGTACATTCCTGCATATTCTTCAGGTAATCCGAGCTAACCTGGATATCCACTGTATTGGCGTTCACATCCACCGCAGATACAACACCGTTAAAGTTGGCACTGTTATTACCGTCCCGAAGCTGTACTAAACCTCTCAGCTTTCCTTCCATGGATGCATTGGCCAGACTGAACTCGTTTCCGTTGTCCCATGTGATCTTGTACATGCCGTCTGCATCCGTCTGATTCACCTTCTCGTTTGAAGCCCTTGCAACATATTTCAGAGTATTATAATCATTTCCGTCTACCAGGGCCTGCCCTCCGGCTATGCAGACCACATACCGGTTTGCTCCGGTCTCACGATCAGGATTATTGCTGTCATAAATAGGCATTTCTGTCACATCAACATCTACCAATACTGAAAGCTCATCAATGAGCAGCTCTCTCTGATCCCGAAGCTGGTTGGCCGTTGTTCCCGTCAGCTCAATGACATTGATCTGCTTATTCAGGGTTGCAATCTTTTCGGCAATAGAATTAATCTGATCTACTCCCTGTTTAATCTCCAGATTAATGTCCTTTTGGAGTTCCTGCAGATTTCCATACATATTATTAAAGTAATCCGTTAACGCCTTAGCCGCCGAAATAAACTGAGCCTTAGAGGTATCGCTGCTGGCATTGGTGGTAACAGACTGCAGCGCATTACTAAACTCATTAAAGATTGTTTTAAATCCGCTGGTACCATCATCATTAAAATAATCCTCAATAGTCTGCATATAATACTGCTTAGCCTGATATTCTCCAAATTTACTGTTATTGTTCCAATATCTTACATCATAAAAGCTGTCGCGCACACGTTCAATAGCTATGGTGTCCACACCTGCCCCTGCACATCCATAAGCGGTAAAGGTTCGAAGTGCATTGGAAGCCTGCTGTGTCACCTGCTGCCGGCTGTATCCAATAGTCTGCGCATTGGAAATATTGTTTGCTGTTGTATTTAAAGCTGCATTGGAAGCCCGAAGGCCCGAAGATGCTATAGTTAAACCAAAAAATTGTGACGGCATCTGTCTCACTCCCTTTCTATCTGCCCAACGTATTGATAATATGCTCTAAAAGTTCACTGATTACATTGATATATCTGCTGGATGCGTTATACGCATTCTGAAACATAATCATATTGCTAAGCTCCTCATCAGAGGAAACGCCGAGTATCTGCTCTCTGGCATCGGAAATGTTGCTGACTGTCAATTGCTGGTTCTCACTGATTCCCCTGAGAACATCACCCGTAGTTGCTACCTGAGACACCAGATTATTGTAGTAATTAATAAAATTGGTGGTAGTTTTCACATTAGGATTTAAAGTATGCTCCTCCGAAGTGAACAATTCCTTAAGCGCATCCGCCGTCTCCTGATCCACCTTGGCATCATCCTTAATAAATCCCAGCATAGAGGGCGCTTGCTTAATTTCTCCGTTGATAATAATATTCTCTATGGTGTAATCGGGAATATCTGTAACCGTGTTAAAAATAGTATAAGGATTCCCGTTTTCATCCCTCATATAAGTAGAATCGGGATTTTCCGCAGTAGCTCTGGCTGCCGCATCCGCAAATATTTGATTAATGCCTGTAACGACCTTGTTGATTAACTGGTCAAATTCCGCCTGCACATTCATCATAATGGACTGTGAAATTTCTTTATCATAAATAGCGGAATCCAAATCCTTGTAGGTTGCCCTTCTGTCTCCCCTTGCAAAGAGCATTGATTTTAAGGAACCGATATCGGTATTGGCATCTGTTGAAATGGTCTGCCCCATATCGTAAAGCTCTGCTCCCGTTATATCCACCTCGCCGTTGGCATTTGTCCTGGCAAGCTGCTTCCAATAAGGAGTTGCAAACCCCGTTATCTCATCATAATCCAATCCGATCTCATTGTAAGAATCAGACTTTACAAAATCCACTCCCTCCAGCTGTATGAGAATGTTTCCGTCACAGTCTTCCCTACAGTTGATATATCCCATAGCCGACAGCTCATCTATCAGCTGATTTCTCTCATCCCGCAGATCGTTGGCATGCTCCACCTGACCGGCCTCAATCTTTAAGATTTCCTGATTGAGTTCACTGATGCGCTTTCCATACGCATTCATAGTGCTAACCTGATTAACAATTTTGTAATTCAAATTGTCCTGGTATTCACAAAGTCCGGTATAAACCGCCTGCGCACGGGTCAAAAATTCATTGCAGCGCTGTACAAATACGCCCTGATTAACGGAGTTTGAAGGATCTTTGGAAAGTTCCTGCACCGCACTCCACAAATTTTCGATGGAATCAGCAAAAGCCTCTCCCTCCAGCTCCTGAAAAAGATTTTCAATCTCTTCAATTGCTGAGGTAGAAGCATCATAAAAAGCGCTTCGCCCGGACTCCCGACGATATGATTTATCCAGGAAGTAATCTCTGACCTGCTTTACCTGTGTATAATTAACACCAAGACCGGTCTGCTGATATGCAATAGCAGAATTTGTTTTAGAAATAGTATTATAAAAACGGGTACCAAGCTGCACCTGCTGCCTGGTATACCCACTCGTGTCCACATTCGACATATTATGTGCTGTTGTATTAAGCGCATTTTGGCTTGTTTGTAATCCACTTGTGCCGATATATAAGCTTCCCATCAAAGACATAGTATCACCTCATGTTTTCACAAAGACTATTGCTTGGCGTCAAATCCTCTTCCGTCAACACCCATATGGCTGCCCACACTGTAGGCACCCTTATTGTAATTGGCCGTTTCCGGCGCCGTCTTCATCGCCTGCAGCATATTCATGTCAAACTCCACCATTTCCAAAGCGTTTTCAATCAGTATCTTATTTTGACCGTTTACCCGCTTCACTTCATGGACTGCACTGCGGAGCCTGTCATGGACTCTAGCCAGTTTTTGCTGTTCTTCCGGTCTGGAGCTTAACATTTCAACCAAATCTGAAAGCATCAGCGTAGTAACATCCTTGTTAATAACATTCGCGATATCAATAAACACTTCCTGTCTTTTCTGTTCTAACCAGCTGATTCTATTGATAACGTTTTGTTCTTCATCCGTGATTTTGGCTAATTCCTCTGTATTACCGGTCACAATCACCGGTGTCTTTTTCATGGATAATCCCAGCAAGTTTTCATACTCTAAGCTTTCCTGATCTAAAACCTCAATCAGATTTTCCATTAAACTTGCCACGGGATTACCTCATTTCTTCATATTTTTGCATTAATTTGTCAGCAAAACTTTCTGTGCTCACCTCATAGGTGTCTGCCTGTACCTGCGCTTTGATCGGAGCGATTACATCCTCCCTGATATCATCGGCATTAGCCACAGCCTGCTTTGCGATCTGAATATCTTTTCCAACGCTGGATATCTGCACCTGATCGGAAAAGCTCACATTGCTTTTGGATTTCACATTTGCAGTCTTTCTGGTATTGTACATCTGCTGCACCTGTGTATATGCTTCTATGCGCATATGGCCTCCTCCTTCCATGGACTTCCATAAATTTAAAATCGCATTTTCTTTACATTATTTGTATCGGATAAATTTTCAAAGACTTTAGAGGAAAAATAAAAAAGTTGGCACTTTCCTATGAATCAAAAAGGAGCCGGCATACATCTGCCGACTCCTCATAGCTTAGAATTTATAATCCGATATTCCGGTATTGCAATGATTACTTCCGCTCTTTCAGGTTGGGCTTCATATCAAGTCCGCGGTTCTGATCACCTTTGGGATTGTTACCAAACACGTAATCGTTTCCGGGAAGAATTGCATTTAAAATAATACCTGCAAGGGCAGCGATCGCAAGACCCGTAAGCGTAATGGAGGTTCCTGCAACGGTAATGGTGAGGCCGCTGCTGAAGCCTAAGCCGCACACCAGAATAACTGCTGCGATAATCAGATTCCTTGACTTCGTAAAGTCTACCTTATTCTCTACCACATTTCTTACACCGATTGCCGAAATCATACCGTAAAGCATGAAGCTTACACCACCAATGATTGCCGAGGGAATAGAACCGATAACCTCTGCCATTTTGGGAATAAAGCTTAAAACAACCGCATAAACAGCTGCAAGACGGATTACCTTGGGATCATAAACTTTGCTTAATTCCAACACGCCTGTGTTCTCGCCGTATGTAGTGTTGGCAGGGCCGCCAACCAATGCGGATAAGGAGGTTGCAAGTCCGTCTCCGATCAGGGTTCTGTGGAGTCCCGGATCTTCAATGAAATTCTCACCTGTGGTTGCGGAAATCGCAGACATATCACCGATGTGCTCCATCATGGTTGCCAGCGCAATGGGCGCCATAACAAGAATTGCCGTAAGATCAAACTTACACAGCTGAAAGGGCGGTAACCCAACCCAACTTGCAGACTGCACATTGGCAAAATTCAAAATCGCACTTCCGTCAGCATTCGTAAAGCCAAGAACATTCATAATAATTGCTGCCGCATACGAGATCACCACGCCCATCAAAATCGGGATGATCTTAAACATGCCTTTGCCCCAAATATTAAAGATAATGATGGTTCCAAGTGCAATGATAGCTAAAATCCAATTGGTGGATGCATTGGAAACTGCCGAAGGCGCCAGGGACAATCCGATACAAATAATCATAGGTCCGGTCACAACAGGCGGTAAGAACTTCATAACACGCTTAACACCAAGCAGTTTAATAACCAGTGCCAGCACCAGATACAAAAGGCCTGCCACAACAATGCCGCCGCAGGCATAGGGCAGCTTTTCACCCATAGTCATATTGGCAAACTTACCGGTATCAAGCTGGGCTACCGTCTGAAAGCCTCCTAAAAATGCAAAAGAAGAACCCAAAAATGCAGGTACCTTAAGCTTTGAGCAAAGATGGAAAAACAAAGTTCCAAGCCCCGCACAAATCAGAGTAACCTGAATAGAAAGTCCTTCTCCTTCGAAATAAATATTTACTAAAATCGGTACCAAAATCGTTGCGCCAAACATGGCGAACATGTGCTGCAATCCAAGGATCAACATCTTGGGAATTCCAAGCGTTCTCGCATCCCTGATCGCTTCTTGCTGCTTCAACATCGCAAATCTCCTCCTCACGTATTTTGTTGTTGGATAGCTGTTTCGTTGCCTTTCATTAATTACCTTTTAAAAAGTATACTGTTTTATATCCGGTATTACAAGAGAAAAAATAAATTTTTGCCTGCTTAAAAATGACGCTGAAAAATGACTTAACCAAACTGCTGCATCAGAACCCATTTCCCAGTTGACTTCACGCATCGATTGCACTAAAATTTGAAATAGTACAAGTTCATTACTATATTACAAATCTGAGGAGGATTCTTATGGAACAGTTAGAAAACATGGAAAATGTATTTGTGTTAAATCACCCTTTGATTCAGCACAAGATTTCCCGTCTCCGTGACGAAAATACCGGCACAAACGAATTTCGTAATCTGATTGAAGAGATTGCAATGCTGATGGGCTATGAAGCACTGCGCGATCTTCCTTTGGAGGAAGTTGAAATCAAGACTCCCATTGAAACCTGCAAGACTCCCGTTATTGCCGGCAAAAAGATGGCAATTGTTCCCATTCTCCGCGCCGGTCTCGGCATGGTAGGCGGAATCCTTGCTCTTGTTCCCTCCGCAAAAGTAGGGCATATCGGTCTTTACAGGGACCCGGAAACCCATGAGCCCCACGAATATTACTGTAAGCTGCCTGAGCCCATTGACCAGAGAACCATCGTTGTTCTCGATCCCATGCTTGCTACCGGTGGTTCCGGCGCAGAGGCTGTGGATTTCATTAAGGAGCATGGCGGAAAGCACATTAAATTTATGTGCATTATTGCAGCACCGGAAGGGCTTAAGAGGCTGAGAGAGGCACATCCTGATATCCAGATCTATGTTGGACACCTTGACAGATGTCTGAATGACCACGCATATATCTGCCCCGGCTTGGGTGATGCCGGAGACCGCATATTTGGAACAAAATAATATTTACATTTTTCATAAACCGGCAAAGGAAGAGACGCAGCAGTCTCTTCCTTTATTTATTGTGATTCCATCGGCTTATCTTAACATTCTCCTGTTTTCATGCATAAGCTAATAAAAAAGAAGGTAAGCCATGAGTGCGCAAAATCAATTCAGCATTAATACCATGACCTATTTGTCCGCTTTTCATCGCATTTTGGATACCATGATACGGAACATGACAGAGGCAGAACTCACCAACAGTATATCTCACAATTTTATTGTTCAAATGATTCCTCATCACCGGGCAGCCATTGAAATGTCCAAAAATCTTTTGAAATACACCACCGATATCCCCTTACAAAACATTGCTCTGAACATCATATCGGAGCAAACGGAAAGCATCAAAAATATGGAATCCATACTGCCCCGCTGTCAAATGCGGCCAAACCGCAGACAGGAGCTGTGTATGTACCAAAACCGTATGGACCAGATCATGCGTATTATGTTTATGCAGATGGGAGATGCCCAGTCCAGCAACGATATCAATGTCAGCTTTATGCGGGAAATGATTCCTCATCACAGGGGTGCAATTGAAATGTCCAAAACCACCCTGCAATACTCAATCTGTCCCGAGCTGATTCCTATCCTCAATGCAATCATCACCTCTCAGGAAAAGGGCGTGGCGCAGATGACTGAGCTTTTAAATTCCAGATACTGATATGATAAAAGGAAACCCCATAAGTCACTTGTGACATGGGGCTTTTTCCTGTGCAAACCGCAACCTCCGGTTGCAAAAACAGCACTTAAAGAAAAAGATACGAACTATACGCAGTCAATACAGCCTATCACAGGAAAAGCTTGCAGAGAAGCTGAATGTAAGCGATTTCGCCAAATCCTAACAAATGCTGCGGAGCATTGCGCTCCTATAAGCCAAAAAACATAATGGGCATATATGAAGACAAAAGACATCTACTTAAAAACCATGAAATTTGTGTGGCTGAAGCTTGCTATGGGCGCCGCGATCACTCTGGCATCTGCAATTCTGCTGGCGCTTTTCCTGCTGATCGGTTCTCTTTTCGGGAGCGGCGGAATGTGGGTCATGCTGACTTTGTGGATCATACTAACCAGCGGCATATATAAGCTTTCGATGTACTATTTCGGTTATATGCTGAAAGCCGGGCATGTGGCAGTCATCGCTACTGCAGTTACCACAGGCCAGTTCCGGAGGACCAGTTTGCATATGGCAAGCAAATGGTCACTTCCCGCTTTGCAGCCACAAACGCTTACTTTGTGGTAGACAGGCTCATAAGCGGTGCAAGCTTTCCTCTAAGTTTAAAAGCTTAGTGAACTACTCATTGTCTAAAGCCAATGGGCTTCCTGTTTCATCGACCTCGTAACCTACTATCTCCACAGGCGTTAATTCGGGCAGTCCCTGCCCTATATATGCTTTTTTATGCTGTCTGCCGTAACCCTTCCGCTAAAATATTCTTTGCTGCATTGATATCCCTGTCGTGCTTCGTTCCACATACAGGGCACATCCATTCTCTCACTGACAAATCTTTTGTATCCGCATTCTGGTATCCACAGGACGAGCATATTTGACTGCTGGCATAAAAAGTATCTATTTTGATATATCTCCTTCCGTTCCATGCAGCCTTATACTCTAATTGCCTCGTTAACTCATACCATGATACGTCCGATATTGCTTTTGCCAGATGATGATTCTTTGCCATATTCTTTATCTGGAGATTCTCCGAAACTATCACTTGGTTTTCGCTGATAATCTCATGGGAAACCTTATGCAGATAATCTTTTCTGGTATTTGTTATCTTCTCATGGCATAATGCTATCTCTTTTTTCTTCTTGAAATAATTACTGCTGCACTTTTTCTTATGTGCCAACTGCCTTTGCAGCCTTGCTAGTTTTCGCTCATATCTTTTTATTATTTTGGGGTTTTCGTACTTCTTCCCATCCGATGTTATGCATAAATCCTTGATCCCCAGATCCAATCCTATATTTTGCTTCCTGTGCGGTAATTCTTCATTCCCTGTTTCTACCAGTATTGACACATAGTATTTCCCGCTTGGAACCTGGCTAACTGTAGCTGATTTTATCTGGCCGTTAAACTCTCTGTGCAGTTTTGCTTTCACTTTTTTTAACTTTGGCAGTTTTATTTTCCCATCCTCAAAATCTACAGCTATATTTCCGTTCGTAAAGTTGGTTGTGTATGATTTATGGCTGTCATGCTTGCTCTTAAACTTCGGATAGCCTGCATGTCTACGCTCCGCTCCGGTCCGCGCAGA
>CAYMUW010000049.1:0-17180 GCA_964393865.1 uncultured Lachnospiraceae bacterium | reverse complement strand
CGATATTAAAAGAAAGGAAACGTGTGATTACTAGCTTCTAAATAATCATACAAGGCTAAATATGAAAAGAATAATAGCGGGATTTCTTGCGGCAATTTTGGCAGTTGGTCTGTTGACCGGATGCGGCCAAGAGTATTCAGAAGAGCCTGACGATAACGTGTCTTCTGAAAATATTATCATTACAGAAACAGGAGTGGTGATTGAGAAACCCGAAGAGGAGCTGATGACGGCGGAGCAGAAGCCAACGGCGGAGCCTACTCAGTCGCCGGAAGAAGCAGCTACGCCGCTAATAGAGATAGATGTGCCTGAGCAGGAACAAAACATCACTGAGGAGGATCAAACGGAGCCGCAAGGAAATGAGCTTCAGCTGGTTTTCTTAGGAGACAGTATTTTTGATAATAACAGAGACGGTACCGGAATTCCCTACCTGACAGCGGTTCAATGCGAGGCGGATGTGTTTAATCTGGCAATAGGAGGAACCAGTGCAAGCGTAGGAAGGAATGAAGAGACCGACATAGATAAGTGGAATTCCATAGGTTTTTGCGGTGTTGTGAATGCTATGATGGGGAAAATTTCGACAGATATTTTTGAGGGAACCAGAGCAAAAGATCTGTTGGATAATGAAAATATTGATTTTTCACAGACGGACTATTTTATTGTGGAATTTGGAACAAACGACTTCTTCCAAGGTACTTTGCGGGCAGATTTGGATAATATGTTTGATTTAAGAACCTATGGCGGTGCTCTGCGTTGGGGCGTATATCAGCTGATGGATATTGCTCCGGATGCAACCGTTATTTTGTGCTCACCATGCTATGCACAGTTTTATAAGGATGGGTATTTGGTAGGTGACGGAAATATGACGGACTTAGGATATGGAACATTGTTTGACTATAAGGGAACCTGTAATTATGTGGCGAATGAGCTTGGATGTATATTTTTTAATGCATATCAGGATCTGGGAGTAGATGGTTATACGATTGATAAATACATGGAAGATGGCATACATTTTTCGGCGGAGGGAAGACAGCTTTATGCTGATGCATTGGCGAAGATTATTTTGAACTATGAGGAGACCAAAAATAATTAAGGTATAAAAGGCATTGACTGCGAATAAAAAAGGCAGCCAATGCTTTTTTTGAAATGATTGAACGATGAAAGGAAGTAGTATATAATAAATTGTAATGTTTTAAGAAGCGAAACCGGTATGAAGGAAAATATAAAATGGAAAAAATAAATAGAGAAAGAGCAAACAGGATTATATTATTTAGTTTGTTTATTGGGTATTTGTTATTCAATATAATATTGCTATTTTTCCATGAGCCATGGAGGGATGAAGCAAATGTTTGGTTGATAGCAAGAGAGTTATCACCGGTTGCGCTTTTTCGTGAAATCAAATATCAGGGACATCCCTGCCTGTGGTACTTACTGGTTATGCCCTTTGCCAAAGCAGGGCTGCCTTTTCGAACGATTGAAGTATTAAGTTTTCTGATTATGGGAGCGGGGGCATGGCTTTTTTTATGGAAGGCGCCGCTTCACAGTATTACCAAGGCGTTTTGTTTATTCAGTCCCATTTTCACATATTTTTATCCGGTTGTTGCTAGAAATTACTGCCTGATTGCATTGTTGCTAATTATTCTGGCTTGGCAGTTCCCGAAGCGGAACGCTCACCCGGTCCGGTACGGGCTTTTGCTGGGACTTTTGGTTCAGGCGGATACGATTGCCATTGCCCAGGCGGGATTGATCTCCGTTATGTGGCTTTTGGAAAGTCTGTATAGATGCCGGAAGAACAGATCGCTTCAATTATTGAAAAGAGTATTCTCAGGTATTTGGATTCCTGCGGCGAGTCTGATGCTGTGGATATTACAGTTCTTTCAGGTGTCGGACAGCCCCCAGTTCCAGATGCGTGATTTGGGGATGAGGGAGTTCCTTATTGAAGTTAAAAATTTTACTTATGCTATTTTTATAAGGATGACAGGGAGAGAACAAAGCTTTGGCCTGTTGTTTTTTGTGTTATGTCTGGCAGCCTTTCTGGTTATATCCGTAAGAGTCAAAAACGGATGGGCAATGATCGTTATGACAGGCTCCTTCTTATTTCAGGCAGCATTCAGCGCAATAGTTTATCAATTGCACATGTGGCACTATATTTCTCTGGGATTTGTATTCGTTTGGGCTGTATGGGTATTATGTAAGCAGGCGGAGGAAAAAGGGCTATCGGATTTGATTAGTAAAATGGGGCTTGGAGCGCTGGAGCTATTATTGATTGTACTTGCGGTGTGTATGTTTGCAAACTGGAACTCTTCAAATGAGTCTTCCAGTCTGGATATGGCCTTGCATGGGCTTTACTCTGATGGGGGAAATGCCGCAGATTATATTAAAGAAAATATTGCCTCCGACGAGTTGATCGTTTCGACGGATATCCCCATGGCATCAACGGTACTGGCTCACCTTAAGGACTATGAATTCTATTATGCGGGAAACGGGCAGAAGGAGACCTATGCCGATTGGAGCGAAGAACAAAGTTCATCCATAGATTATCAGGTACTTTTAGAATGGTGTAGAGAGACATTTCCGGAGAAAACGGAATTTTATCTGCTTTGGAGTGATGAAACCTGTGTCTATGATGCAGATGAGCTGGAAGATTGTGAGGTTTTGTATCAGACCGATGAACAGACGGTACGAGGTGAGGAATATAGGATCTACAGAATAAAGCTCCGATAATTGGACAAAGGATGGCAAGTAGGGTATAATCCATAGGGAAGATTTTAAGGCATGTAGAAAGGCATGGTTATTAAGCGATGGCACAGCAATATGATAAAATTATAATCGGGGCGGGGCTGTATGGATTGTATGCAGCCGGCTTTTGTGCAGACAAGGGCCAGCATGTTCTTGTGCTTGAGTATGATGATGTCCCTTTTAAACGGGCAACCTATATCAACCAGGCCAGGGTTCATATGGGCTACCACTATCCTAGAAGCCTTACCACAGCGGTAAAATCGGCAGGTTATTTCAGGCGGTTTGTCAACGATTTTGGTTTTTGTATTCATCAAAAATTTGATCAGGTATATGCTACCTCCGACAGATTTTCGTGGACCAATGCAGAGCAGTTTCAGGATTTCTGCAGGGCGGCGGAAATTAAATGTGAGGAAGTGGCGGTTTCCAAGTATTTTAAAACGGGAACGTGCGACGGAGCATTTCTGACAGAAGAATATACCTATGATGCCATGATCCTGAAAAAGTATTATCAGGACAAGCTAAAGGATTATGCTGATGCGGATATGATTTTTGGCGCCCGGATAAATAAAATTATAAAGCAGAGCAGGGTTTTTCAGGTGGAGATGGAAAACGGGCAGATGTTTGAAGCGCCCTTTGTGCTGAACGCTTCCTATGCATCGGTCAATCAGGTGATCGATAAGGTGGAGGGAATTAAGAAGGAGCTGTTTGACATTAAATATGAACTGTGCGAAATTATTTTGTGCAAACCATCCGATCAGCTTAAGGATATAGGAATAACGGTAATGGATGGTCCGTTCTTCTCCATTATGCCCTTTGGCAAAACAAGTCTTCATTCCCTTACGGCGGTTACCTTTACGCCTCATGTGACAAGCTATGATTCTAAACCGACTTTTGGCTGTCAGAAGGATTTTCCGAAAGGGGAGGAGAGTGGCTGCTCTCCTGATCAACTGGGCAACTGTAATACTTGTGCTCATAAGCCTGATTCAGCATGGCCCTATATGTCTCATCTGGCAGATAAGTATCTGAAACCGGAGTATGAATATTTCTATGAGCAGTCTCTGTATTCTATGAAGCCTATTTTGAAAAGCTCAGAGGTGGACGATTCTCGTCCTACAGCAATCAAGGTTATGAGTACGGAACCGGCTTTTATCAGTGTTTTATCAGGTAAGATCAATACGGTTTATGACTTGGATGAGTTTTTATCATAGAGAAAGGTATGGAATTGGTATGAAGGAAAAAAAATTTGTTTCACTGGTCATATATTTTCATAACGCAGCAGATTATCTGAAGCATTTTCTGGATGTGGTTGTTCCTGTATTTGAAAGTAATTTTGAACAGTTTGAAATTGTATGTGTAGATGATGACTGTCAGGACAATACAGTAGAGAAGTTAAAGGAATATGTAGAGGCACACCAGTGGAAGGCAATAGTCAATGTGGTTCATATGAGCTATTTTCAGGGGCTGGAAAGTGCCATGAATGCAGGAAGGGATATTGCCATCGGAGATTTCGTCTATGAATTTGACGATATCTTTGTGGATTATGACCCGGCAGTAATTATGGAGACATATTATAAGCTGCTTTCGGGAAATGATATTGTGGCAGCCAGCAGTAAAGGGAAGCTGCGTTTTACATCCAAAATCTTTTATTCTCTTTATAATAATACCAGCAGAGGAAACGGCAAAATCGGTCCGGAAACCTTTCGGATTATATCCAGAAGAGCCATTAACCGTATTAAATCTATGGGACAATATATTCCTTATCGTAAGGCGGTATATACAAACTGCGGTCTTAAGACTGCAACAGTATGTTATGACAGTAAGGACACAACAGTAAGATTGAAGAATAAGACGGTAACATCCGAGCGTACCACGCTGGCACTGGATTCTTTTATTTACTTTACTAATGTTTTAGAGAGAATATCTGCTTTTATCTGTGGAATTTTTCTTTTGGCTACGGTGGGAATGGGTATTTATATCATTTCCGATATGTTTAATAAGACCAAGCCCGTGGAGGGGTGGCTGTCCACCATGGGATTTCTTGCGTTGGGATTTTTTGGAGTATTTGCTCTTTTGACAATCATTTTAAAATATTTGTCGGTAATGCTGAATTTGATATTTAAACAGCAAAGATATCTGGTATCGGACATAGAAAAGGTGATTAAGCGTTGAATAAAAGCAAAATACGTATTTGTATGATAGCAAGTGCCTGCCTGATCCTGATATTGATGCTTACCTCATCATTAAGAAATATGGATTTGGAAAAGAAAGTTTTGGAGGAGCTTGTTTTCACCTATGAGGGGGGAAGAACAGACGATTGATTTCCCGCTCTGGAAGGATGATACGGATGGCACCTGGTATCTGTTTTTACCTTCCTGGTTTTCTGAAAAGGACGGCGAGTTTTTGCTGCATTACAGCGATTATACTGCTAAGATAGAGATCGATGGTGTGAAATGCCGAAGCGGGGAAAACTGGTCGGATGACGGGGAAGAAAAAGTGCATAGTCTGGATGTGTATGGCTTAATGGGATGTACTCCTGTTCATACAAGCTTTAAGGTGCTTCGCTCCGAAAATCTGCCCTCGATTTTTATTACGGTAGAAGAAAAGAATGAAATTTTCAGCACAGAGGAAACATCTGAGAAAAAGTACTTTGAAACAGGCCCTATGCAGATGTTTGATGAAAAAGGCCAATTTTTATGTGAAAGTGAGTTGGAGAAATTTAAGGTAAGAGGAAATCTTACCGCAACCTTTGAAAAAAAGCCTTTCACCTTTACAATGAAGGAAGCTGCCGGATTACTTGGAATGGAACCGGTGGTAAAATGGAATCTGCTTGCCAATGCCACTGACGGAACCTATATCAGAAATAAAATCATAAGGGATCTTGCCTATGAATGTATCGATGCCTATGAGCCTCAGGGAGAGTTTACGGAGGTTTATTTAAATGGTGAATTTCAGGGGCTGTATCTGCTTACAGAAGCTGTAGAGATAGGGGAAAACAGGCTGGAAATTGATCCTGAACAGCACTGGTTTGTTGAGATGGAGTTGGATTTTCGAACCAGAGAGGATGAGACGGAAATGGTTACGGAACGGGGCCAGCATTTTATCATTCATGCCGATAAAACGGTAACATCTGCGGAAAAGGCACAGATTCTGGAAAGATTGAATGATGTGGAAAGTGCCCTGTTTGCAGAAAATGGAATCAGTGCGATCAGCGGGAAGCATATAGAGGAACTGATAGATATGGAGTCTTTTGCTAAGGCATGGCTGGTGGAGGAGCTTTCAGGGGATCACGACATAGGGATTGCCAGTCAGTTTGCTTATGCGGCAAAGGATGGTGATTCCGTCTGGTATGCCGGTCCGGTGTGGGATTTTGACGGTATTATGGGAAATGTAAATAAGCCAATGTATGCTATTCCTGAGGCCCTCACCAGTGTGGTGGAAATGTCAGGAACTGCGGATGACGCTAATCAAAACAGATGGCTTGCAGCTATGTGGCGGCATCCTGAATTTCAGGAATTGGTGAAAAGCAAATATAAGGAGGTTTTCAGGGACGAATATGAAGAAATCCTGTTAAAAGGGATTGATGAATATATACAGGTGATCCGTAGATCTGCGGTTTTGGATGAATTCAGGTGGCATAGGAAACGTTTGTCGTGGTTTTTTGTTATACCAGACGGCGTTGAGGAAATACAGGCGGAAGCTTATGAGGAATATGACACTTTGGATATTTGCCTGATGCAGGTCAGAGATTTTATGGAAAGAAAGCTGGATTTTCTGGATAAACTGTGGATTGAAAACAGGGAGTTTTGTATTGTGGAGGTGCGAAATTCGGCTCCCTTTTTGGATCAGGGGTACAATCAGACCCTATACTATTGGGTAGAGAAGGGAACTGCCATTCAAAATCTGCCCTGCTATGAAAATGAGGAATATGAATTTGAAGGATATTTTGATAAGGATTACGGTGATTTGATTACGGACGGCTTTATTATTGAATATAACCGGATTGTGGAAGGTCGTTGGACGGAGAGAAATGGGGAATAAGGATGGAAAATAAAGTGACGGGAATCAATATTCTGTTCCCGGTATTGAATGAAAGACTGCGGTTGGAAAGCGGAATAGAGCGTTCCATGGATTATTTAAGGGAAAACGTGTCCATACCCTGTTGTCTCACCATTTTGGACAACGGTTCCGAGGATGAGACACCGAAAATCGGTAAGGCACTGGCGGAGAAATATCCCGAGGTTTCTTATGTGAGGGTAGGGGAAAGAGGAGTGGGCGTAGCTTTTCGTAAGGGGATTGAGTTAAACGAGAGTTCTTTGGTTGGTTACATGGATATTGATTTGTCTACCGATATTAAATATCTTGGTCGTACCATTGAATTGTTTCAGGCCAGGCCGGAGCTTGAATATGTAAACGGAAGCCGGTTCAGTAAGGAGTCCGATACAAGAGGCCGGAAATGGTATCGAAAAATTACTTCCATGGGGCTGGTATTTTTGTTAAAAACAATTTTTCATATGAAAGCAACCGATGCAGTCTGCGGTTTTACCTTTGTCAGAAAGGAAACTGCCGAAAAGCTGGTGAAGGCCTGTGGAAACGATAATGGCTGGTTTTATACCATTGAGTTTCTTCTCCGTGCGGAGCGTATGGGTGTTGAGATCTATGATATGCCCGTAGAATGGCAGGAGGATTATAACACTACGGTTAAGGTGTGGAAAACCATCAAAAACTATCTGATACAGATCAGAAGACTGCACAGAGAGTTTAAGCAGGAAGAGAAGAATAAGGCATAAGTGAAAGGCGCAAAGGATAGCGCAGAAATGAGGATAAAATGCTAAAAAGAATTGATTTGTCAAGAGATTATCAAAAGCATAAGGAAGAGTATATGAAGGCAATTCAGGCAGTGTGTGAGGAGACCGCCTTTTCGGGCGGAAGATTTGCGGACAGATTTGACCGGGAATTTGCAGACTTTTGCGGTGTCCCCTATGCGGCGGGGGTAAATAACGGAACCTCTGCGCTGCACTGTGCCATGATGGCGTTGGGGATCAAGGCAGGGGATGAGGTGATCGTTCCGGCCAATACCTATATTGCTACCGCATGGGGCGTTACTTACACAGGTGCAACTCCCGTATTTGTAGACTGTACAGCAGACACGTGGGAAATTGATCCTGATAAGATAGAGGAAAAGATTACGGATAAGACCAAAGTGATCATCGGTGTGCATTTGTACGGACAGCCCTTTGAATTTAATACGGTAAAGGCTATCGCTGATAAGTACGGTTTGTATGTGGTGGAGGATTGTGCACAGGCTCACGGAGCCAGCTATGAGGGAAAGCTGGTAGGCGGACTTGGCGATTTGGGATGCTTTAGCTTTTATCCGGGAAAGAATCTGTATGCCTTTGGCGAAGGGGGGAGCGTTACCTGTTATAAGAAGGAATATTATGACGCTGTTACAACCATTAAAAACCAGGGCTGTAAGGTCAGATATTACCATGATGTGATCGGATATAATTATCGTCTGGAAGGAATACAGGGGGCAGTTTTAAGCGTCAGCCTGAAATACCTGCCGGAATGGACACAGTGCCGGAGAACAATCGGAAGAAAATATATGGCAGGAATAACCAATCCGCTGATTACTCTGCAGGTTCATCCGGAAAACACGGATCCAGTGTTCCATCTTTTTGTAATAACGGTGGAAAACCCTGATGATTTCATCGGCTATATGGAAGAGAAAGGAATGGAGTGCAACAAGCACTATCCTGTTCCCTGTCATTTGCAGAAGGCCTATAGGGGTTTGGGCTACCAAAAGGGAGACTGCCCTAATGCAGAATATCTGGCGTCTCATTGTGTTACCCTGCCTTTATTCCCTGAGATGACGGATGAAGAGGTGGAAATGGTTATTGCGGCATGCAATGAATATAAGAAATAAGTTTTTCATATGAGGGAACTGTTTGAGGAATATTGCAAGCGCTGCTTGTAAAATGCAGGGAGATAAAAATGAAAAAAACAATTATAGTTATGCCGGTGGCCAATGAAGAAAGCACTATGGAGCAGATTTTGGATGAAATTTTGGCACTGCCCTATGGCAATCTTTATATTTATACGGTAATCGACAGCTATTCCAAGGATCGGACAGAGGAAATTATCCGGGAGAAGGAAGCGCAAAGCGATAAAGTAAAATGTATTTTCTATCGGGAATCAAAGGGCGTGATCAGCTGTTATCTGGAGGGCTTTAGGCAGGCACTGGCGGACGGAGCCGAAAGAATCCTTGAAATGGACGGCGGAGGAAGCCATCTTCCGGCGGAAATTCCGCAGTTTCTCGACAGGCTGGAGGAAGGCTATGACTGTGTCTGGGGATCCCGCTTTATGGAGGGCGGTTCTATGAGGGAACAGCCGCTTTACAGAAGAATCCTGAGTAAGGGAGGCACCTACCTGTCCAATCTGGTACTTGGAACAAGGCTGAAGGATATGACCAGCGGCTTTGAAGGCTTTCAGAGGGAAGTGCTTGAAGGCATGAAGCTGGATGCTTTTCTTTCCACGGGACATATGTATCAGACAGAGATGCGGTTTTATTGCAGAAAACTAAAAACCGTGGAGGTGCCTATCCATTATGTAGGCACAGCTTCCAGTTTAAAGAGCAGCTCGGTGACAGAGGCGCTAAAGCTTTTGTTTCAATTAAAGAAAAATGAGGAACAGGTATGGAAAAAATAAAGTTTCTGATATTGGGGGCAGGCCCTGCCGGACTGACCTTTGCCAACTGTTTAAAGGGCAAAGGAGAAGAGTCCTTTCTGGTATTGGAAGATGAGGCACAGGCGGGAGGCCTGTGTCGTTCTGTTATAGTGGACCAAAGTCCCTTTGATATTGGCGGCGGACATTTTCTGGATGTGAGGCGGCCTTTGGTGAATGAATGGCACTGCGGCTAAGTATGGTCAGGACCCGGAGGATTGGACGAATTTGGGCGTATGCAGATACTATGGGCTTGATTCAGTAGCGGTAAAAAAATAGGTTAATTGGAGGTAGCGAATATGCGTAAAGGTCAAACAAAAAGCAAGTTATGTTTTTTTATATTATTTGCGGCCATAACCATATGGGTAGGGGTATTATGTTTTTATCATTTAGATGAGGCAGGAACGCAAAACTGGGATGAGGCCCGGCATATTGTCAATGCCTATGAAATGATGCAGTCTGATCATATGTGGATACATACATATTTTTATGAAACAGATTATTATAACTTTAAGCCTCCTCTTAGTATGTGGTGCATTATGGCCTGCTTTCGACTCTTTGGAATAAGCTTTTTTTCTATGAGATTATATTCGGCGGTTGCAATGATGCTTCTTTTTCTGGCATTAAGCGGGTTTATGGTTCGGACTTTTGGAAAATGGGCGACGATTATTTTTGGAATTGTGTTTGCGTCAGGAACAGATTTGTTTTTCTTCCACATGGCAAGAAGCGCAGATGCGGATGCATTATATCTTTTCTTATTTACAGTGGCTATGATTTGCCTTTATTTAGCGGAAAGAAAACCGTGGTTTTTAGTGGGGACGGGCGTATGTTTTTCCCTTGCGTTTTTAACAAAATGTCTGCATATTGCAATCGGGGGGGGGTATTTTGCTTTGCTATCTGCCCAGAATTTGGAAAAGCATAAAGTGGAAGCACTGGATTGGAGCGGTAGCCGGAGTTGTGATACCTTCCGGTATATGGGCAGTTATCAGATACTCCTATGACGGATTAACTTTTTTCAGAGGAATGCTGGGGCAGGAAGTTGTTGACCGGATAGCAAAAGAAAAAGAGTATTTTGCTTATCTGAAATACTTTGGAACAAATCCGGTAGTAATTTTAGGAATTGTTGTAATTATTCTATCGCTTATTTTGCTTCATATTTTTAAACGGAAGGATGGGATAGAAAGAAAAGAAAATTGTGTAAAAAGCTTTATCAATCATGAGCTGTATTTATTTGTATTATGGCTGGTAATTCCTTTATTTGTATATAGTTTTTCCGGTTCATTTATGGAATGGTATGGGTATATTTGTTATATTCCCTTCTGTGTCATTGTGGGAGCTCTGCTTGGAAAGGCGCTTTCGGTGAAGGGGAAAATGAAATGGGCGGCTTATGTTATGCTCTTGCTGCCTATTATCGGACTTGGAATCAGTATTCGGCAGGAAGTTATTATGATGAGGACTCTGATCTGGCAGAATAATACGGATATCCGGGTGGATTTGGCCGCATTGGTAGAGGAACATCCGGAATATAGAGGAAGCCGAATCTATATTGAAAATAGTCGTAATGAATATCAGCCTCAAAATGTATGGGAACAAAATTGTGCAGCAGACGCTTATATCATAGGGGATTTAAGACCGGTAAACGGCGGCGTTTCATTGTTTGTACAGGAGGAAGATAGTATATTACTTATTTCAAAGGATTTGTTTGAAACCTATAGCAACATATTGGCAGGAAGAGTGATCCTTGTTGATGGAAATGATTATTTGATATTTAATAATGAGTTTTATCATTGAAAGAAGGAAATGAGCAAAATAGAGGAAAAAATTATTGATTTTATAGTAAAATATTTTGATATGATTCTGGTTTTGATGGGATGTGTAATGGGAATGTGGGTACGCCTTCAAGGGCTTCCTAAGATGGCATTGGATTATCAGGAGTTTCTGGAACCATGGTTTGAAATGCTAAAGACAAATGGAGGCTTCAAAGGTCTTTCAATGAATTTTTATAATTACTATATTCCTTATATGTGTATTTTGGCGTTTGCAACTTATTTTGAGGGGGATAAATTTATTACTTTATATTAAAGCTATTTCCATAGTTTCCGAGTACATGTGCGCACTGTTTGCATTACTTCTTTGCAGGAATTTGCTGCGGAACAGCGGTCAGGAACAAAAGTGGTCAGCGGCCATCGTGGTTATCTTTTTACTATCGCCTATGGTATTGTTGAATGGAGCCTACTGGGCGCAATGTGATTATATATATGGGGCTTTTTGCCTGCTGAGTGTATGGTTGTTATATAGGGAGAAGTGCGACTTATCTTTTTTGTTTTTAGGGTTGGCATTTTGCTTTAAGCTGCAGACAGTATTTCTTTTTCCGGCTTATTTATTATATTATATCTGCAATAGGAAATTTTCTATAGTTAAATTTTTATATATTCCGGCAATGTATCTGGTGTGTGGCATTCCGGCAATCATTGCAGGGAAACCGGTAAAGGAAGTGTATCAGATATATTTGGGGCAAACTCATTTTGCGGGACAGTTATCCCTAAACACTCCCAATATTTATAGGTTTTTTCCCAATATGGAATACAATGATTTTTATAAATTTGGCATTGCATTGACCATAGTGATTTTCTGTATATTGGCGTTTATTGTATTTCATAATGATTATAAGCTAGATCAACAAACATTTTTAATGGTTTGTGTATGTAGTACAGGTATTTGCGTTATGTTTTTGCCGGGCATGCATGAACGGTATACTGTTCTATATGCTGCGTTTGCTTATATTTACTTTTTGGTTTATGAGCGGAGAAAGCTTGTATTGGCATGTGTCATTGATCTGGTAACTTGTGTGACATATTTTTATACGTTATATGGGGAGGACAAATTGACTGTTTATCCGCTTTTAGCAGTTATAAATTTGGTAATATTATTTTATATCATTTACGATACGCTTAGCGTGTTAAAATTACATCATCAAAATGGAGTATCTTTTGTTTCTATTAAAGAAAAATGAGGATAAGATATGGAAAAAGTAAAATTTCTGATATTGGGCGCAGGTCCTGCAGGGCTTACCTTTGCCAATTGCCTGAAAAACAAGGGGGAGGAGTCCTTTCTGGTATTGGAAAGCGAGGAACAGGCGGGAGGCCTGTGTCGTTCTGTGATGGTGGACGGAAGTCCCTTTGATATCGGCGGCGGACATTTTCTGGATGTAAGGCGTCCTGCTGTAGATGAATTTTTGTTCCGGTTTATGCCAAGAGAAGAATGGGGGCTGTTTGAGCGTGACAGCCGCATTCAGATTGACGGGAATTTGGTCGGGCATCCTCTGGAGGCAAATATCTGGCAGTTTGATCTTGAGCAGCAGGTGGCATATCTTACCTCCATAGCAAGAGCAGGCTGCAATCTGGGTGAGCCGATGCCGGAAAGATTTGTGGAATGGATCAACTGGAAGCTGGGAAAAAGAATTGCGGATCATTATATGCTTCCCTACAATCAAAAGATGTTTGCGGATGAACTTAACCAGCTTGGAACCTACTGGCTGGAAAAACTGCCTGACGTAAGCTTTGAGGAGACACTGCGGTCATGCCTGACGCATAAGGCTTACGGTACGCAGCCCGGGCATGCATCCTTTTATTACCCGAAAAGCTATGGCTACGGTGAATTATGGCTGCGGATGGCGCGGGAGATTGCGCCTAAGATTCTTTACCATACCAGGGCAGCAGGATTAGACTGTGAGAAGCGATGTGTGGCCGATGAGACAGGGCAGCTGTTTGAGGCGGACTATATCATCACCACTGTTCCATGGCGCAGCTTTGAGCAAATTTCGGGAATGCCGGAGGAAATAAAGGGATCCCTGCAGGGATTAAAGTCCAGTGCAATAGAAACCCGTTATGTGCCGGAAAATCTTGATACAAAAGCGCAGTGGATCTATGTGCCGGATTTACAGCTGCCTTATCACAGGATTCTTGTGCGGCACAATTTCTGCAAGAGCAGCAGGGGATATTGGCTGGAGACCCGGAAGGAGCGCATAGGAATGTATGATGCATCTGATGTATCCTATCATTATATGAACGAATATGCTTATCCCTTGAATACAACAGGCAAGCCTGCGATTATGAAAAAGCTGTTGACTTATTGTGAAGACAGGGGAATTTATGGTCTGGGGCGTTGGGGAGAGCACTGTCACTATAATTCCGATTTGGTAGTAGAGCTTGCCATGCAGCTTGCCGAAAGGCTTGCTTAAAGTTATATGGGGTAATAGAAAAGGATTGGTTTAAAATAATGAAAAAAATACCTGCAAGAAAAATGATATACAGTTTTTTGGCATTGCTTTTATTTGCGGCAGTCATGCTGGTGCTGACACATACAGCCCAGAATGGGCTGAAGACCACGGAGATTTTACCGGGAATCAATCCTGATCCCGTGTATGTGGAATGCGAGGAGGGTATCCCACTTAAGGTGTCCCTGCTTGCAAAAGAGGATTGCTCCATCAGTGGATTTCAGGTTCTGCTTGTGAATATATCGGAGGAGAGCAGAGGAACACTAAGGTTTGCAGTAAGGGATTCTTCCTCCCGGCTTTTGTTCAATCAGGTTGTTCCGGTGGAAACGATTACGCCGGGCAAATGGATTACGATCTCCGGTGAGCTTACTTTTACAGAAGGACAGGAATATCAACTATCCATTCTTGCCGATGAAAGCGAGCCTTATTTTATGCAGGTTCCCGAGGGGCAGGGGAATGGGCTTCCCTTCTTGGAAGATGTGATGAAGGATGGAGAAGTGCTGGAATGCGGAATTTCCCTGGGAGTCAACCGGATGGAGCCGGAGGCGGTTACTTATGGCGATATTTTTTACTATTCCATTCCTTTGAGTATTTTGCTGTTGATTGTCGCTCTGATTTACATTTGGGCAGGGAGAAAAAATGTACTTGCGGCAGTGAATAAGCTTTCGCCGGGAATACTGATTCAAAAATACGGGAATGATGTGTTTCTGATTTTGCTTTTCGGCTGTATCTGTATCAGTATTTATTCCAGGGCCTATGTAAAAGGTACCTATATTTCGGCGGATTCCGCCGGATATTTGAGGGAAGCAGTCAATCTGCTTTCGGGCAACGGATTTTCCTATGACGGGCTTGCCGGATATGATACCTGGTTTGCCAATTGGCCTGTTGTTTATCCTGCACTGATTGCCGGAATGATGGCGGTGACGGGTACAGGCGCATATCTTGCTTCCAAAATAGTGGCTATGGTAATCGCCGGGCTGATTTTGCTTGTGTTTCGTATATGCTTTGGCCGGGATGCATGGATGTATGGTTTATGTCTTACCAATATAGGTTATCTGAATTTAAGCTATTATACATGGAGTGAAATCCCGTTCATGCTTTTTTTGCTGTGCTTTGGCCTTATTCTTGCAAAAATCTTAAGAGAGGATAAACCGGCACTCAAGTGGTATATCGGGCTTGGAGTGACAGGACTTTTCTGCTTTTTAACAAGATACTACGGAATATTTGTGTGGATTGTTGCGGGGGTATATATCATGGCTCTGTTCCTTGCATACAGAAAAAAAGGCGGAAAAAATGATATTTTCAAGGCTGTCAGACTTACTGTCACTGCATTTTTATCCGGCTGTGTCAGCATGGGTTATCTGCTGATGAATAAGCTTATGAATGGCATGGCGTCCGGTGTGAGCCGGACTATGTGGTGGGATGATTATCAGACTCTTACCAACGACCTGATCGAGAGCCTGCTGACCGAGTTTTTCAACATTTTTTCCATGCAGATTCCGGAGCTGATCGAGAATTTCCCGTATAATCTGAAGGTGTTTATTGTCATATTGATTCTGACAGGGCTGGGACTGCTGATTTTTAGAACCTGTAAGCATTTTACTACAGAGTCCGTTATGATTACGATGGCAGTGCTGTATTATGTGATATTTATAGGCATTCGTTATGTATCATCCATGGACAGCTTTTATTTCCGTTTCTTTGAGCCGGGCACCTTTTTGCTTTGTATTGGTGTAATCGGGCTGGTGCTTCCTTACCTGAAGGGAAAAACGGGATTTCACTATTTTGCAGGTGCAGTAACCGTCATTATGATGATTGCCATGCTGTCAGTGTTTGAAAATGGCGGAATGGACAGATCCAACAGCTATTATAAGTCGCTGGAGCAGCAGTGGGCAAAGGCTTACGCAGAGGTACCCGACAGATCTGTGGTGATTTTTAATGATATTGATTTCCGGGCTTCCTTCTACCGTCCGGATGTGGTGGACGGAACGATTACACCGGAGAATGAGTTTGAGGAATTGCAAACCACATACTACGGGTCAGAATACTTGTGTATAAAAGCAGAATTTGCAAAGGCTATGCTGGAGTCGGAGGAGTACAGGGAAAGTGTTGCAGATAAGCTTACGGAGGGAATGATGAATAAAAAAGAAGAGGATGAATTTATCGTGATTTCCTTGCGATAATTCATCCCCGCATGTTTTAATTTTCAAATAATATTACAACATCCGACGAAAGAATACTGTACCCGTCAGAAGCTTTTGCAGGTTATGCTGGCAGGAAGCAGAATATAGCAGTCATTATGAAAATGCCAAAATATCTTCAGTCACTTTAAATGATTGAAGATATTTTGATTCTGAAAAAGTGTGCCAGTGGCAATAAATTCAATGAGTGTCTCAAAACAGGACATAAATTGAAAAGGAATATAATAAAATATTTGTGTCAGTGTAAATCTTAACGGAGAAATGTTATGGCACGGGTAGTGGATTATATTGTTCAGAATGTCGTGGGCGATAAGGTAAAGAAATATAGACTGGAACAGAGCTTGAGCCAGAAGGACCTGGCGGCGAGACTGGAAACATATGCAATTTATATTTGCAGAGGATCTATTTCAAGAATAGAGAACCACGAAAGAACAGTAACAGACTACGAATTACGGGCGATAGCAGAAGCACTTAGAGTTTCCATATATGATTTGTACGAGGATGACAGTTTTAATCCGGAAGGCCGGGAATAATAGAATATGTGAGTGATTAGAAGCGTACTAAGACAATAGGGTTAGTGCGCTTAATTTTTTGGATAAAATGTTGCTATTCACAGCCGATGTAAAGCGGGCGCACAGATGTGTCAAGCTTGCTTGTAAGCGGATGTGTGACTGCTTTACATCTGACTGCGAATGCAGCGTGGAGGGGTTGTGAATTGTATCGATAAAATACGAAAGATAGGAAGTTTACCATGAAAACAATATTAATTGTGGAGGATAATGAGAATAGTGTTGAGATGCTGGAGAGGATAATTCATGGAATAAATTCCGATTTATGTATCATTAAGGCATCTTCCTTTGAAGAGGCATATCTGATGGCAGCAAAAAATCGGATTGCCCTTTTCTTGATTGATATTATATTGGAAACAAGGAACCCGGGGGATATTTCCGGATTAAGATTTGCAGATGCTATTAGAGACTTGAAGCAGTATAAACATACACCGATAATTTTTGTTACTGGTTTGGAAGATCCCAAATTGTATGCTTATAGTGAATTGCACTGTTATCATTATATAGAAAAGCCCTATGATCTTGAAAAGACAGCTAAAATCATATCTGATGCATTGGAAATTCCATCGGTAAGTGCAGAGCATAATGTTTTCTTTCGGAAGGATGGTATCATCTATAAAAGAAATATGGTAGTGTCAAATAATCTATGAAAAAATGAGCCAAAAGAAAAAGGCTCGA
>CAYMUW010000048.1:0-18238 GCA_964393865.1 uncultured Lachnospiraceae bacterium | reverse complement strand
AGCCTTAGATGGCAACTTTGACATCATCTTTGCATAGGGGTTCTGAACAGTTACAATTTAAGAAAAAATGAGTATTTTATTAAGATAACGCATGAAAAAGTAAGTGTTGAATATAGAGATAACTTTGTTAAGGATGACTTTCTTAATATCAAATATATTAATTGTATGGTAGCAATTCACGAAAATTCATATAGGTATAGAATTAGTGAATTATGTTATGCTAGTGTAATGACCCGTTGATTTTCGCTGCCAGTGTATTCCGTTCCGTTTCCCATGCGGATAGTTCGTAAGCGTCAAATTCGACGTGTGACACACAGAGGGGCAACTGCCACTTTCCAATGAAGCGGTTTTTTGATACAATGATGTCGGGGTCAAAGCATGATACCCGGAATGCTTGCATTCTGTGGAGACAGGCTTTTGACCCTGGTATCAATATAGCTATGCAAAAACAGCGGAAGGGTGGCATATATGGCATTTACACATCTTCATGTCCATACAGAATATAGTCTGCTGGATGGCTCCAACAAAATAAAAGAATATGTAAAGCGGGTGAAGGAGCTTGGAATGGACAGTGCTGCCATCACAGATCACGGTGTGATGTACGGTGTGATCGACTTTTACAAGGCATGTAAGGAAGAGGGGATCAATCCTATCCTTGGATGTGAGGTGTATGTTGCGCCCAATTCCCGGTTTGATAAAGAGCTGACAGGTGGTGAGGACAGATATTACCACCTTGTTCTGCTTGCGGAAAACAATACCGGCTATGATAATCTTATGAAGATCGTCAGCCGGGGATTTACGGAAGGGTATTATTATAAGCCCCGTGTGGATATGGAGCTGCTTCGGGCGCACCATGAGGGAATTATTGCACTTTCTGCCTGTCTGGCAGGAGAGGTGCCCAGATATATTCAAAAGGGTCTTGTGGATGAGGCCAAGAAAGCGGCATTAAGGTATCAGGAATGCTTTGGTAGGGACAACTATTTTCTGGAGCTGCAGGATCATGGCATCCCTGAGCAGAGAATGGTCAACACCACGCTTCTTCAGATGAGCAGGGAGCTTGATATTCCGTTAGTTGTTACCAATGATGTACATTATACCTATGCGGATGATGTAAAGCCTCATGATATTCTTTTGTGTATTCAAACCGGCAAAAAGCTGGCCGACGAGGACAGAATGCGCTATGAGGGCGGTCAGTACTATGTCAAGAGTGAGGAAGAGATGAAGGGGCTGTTTCCCTATGCCTGGGAAGCAGTGGAAAATACCCAGAGGATTGCGGACCGCTGTCATGTGGAAATTGAGTTTGGGGTAACCAAGCTGCCGAAATTTGAGGTGCCGGAGGGGTATGATTCATGGACTTATCTGAATAAGCTTTGCTATGATGGGCTTGTGGAGCGTTACGGGGAAAATCTGGACGCACCTGCGGGAACTACCGGTCAAAGCCTTAGGCAGCGCCTTGATTATGAGCTTGGCGTAATCAAGACCATGGGATATGTGGACTATTTCCTGATTGTATGGGATTTCATCAATTATGCCAAGAAGGAGGGCATTATGGTAGGGCCGGGGCGCGGCTCGGCTGCGGGAAGTATTGTATCCTATGCCCTTAAGATTACCAATATTGACCCTATTAAGTATAATCTTCTGTTTGAACGTTTTTTGAATCCGGAGCGTGTTTCCATGCCGGATATTGATATTGACTTCTGCTTTGAAAGAAGGCAGGAGGTGATTGACTATGTAAGCCGCAAGTACGGGCCGGAGAAGGTGGTTCAGATCGTTACCTTTGGTACTTTGGCGGCTAAGGGCGTCATCCGGGATGTGGGCAGGGTGATGGATCTGCCCTATGCCTATGTGGATTCCCTTGCCAAGATGATACCCAACGAATTAAATATTACCATTGACCGGGCACTACAGATCAATCCGGAGCTTCGAAAGCTGTATGAGTCGGACGAGCAGGTGAAAACTTTGATTGATATGAGCAAGCGTCTTGAGGGGCTTCCCAGACACACCTCCATGCATGCGGCTGGCGTGGTGATCTGTTCCAGACCTGCCGAGGAGCTGGTTCCCTTGTCAAGAGGGGCAGACGGTTCCATTACCACCCAGTTTACCATGACCACCATTGAAGAGCTGGGACTGTTGAAAATGGATTTCCTTGGGCTTCGGACGCTTACCGTGCTGCGGGATGCGGTGGCGCTGATAGAGAAAAGCAAAGGGGTACATATTGATATAGATAAGATTGACTTTGACGATAAAAAGGTGCTTTCCTCCATCGGAACAGGGCGGACGGATGGCGTGTTCCAGTTAGAAAGCGGCGGCATGAAAAGCTTTATGAAAGAGCTGAAGCCGGAAAATCTGGAGGATATTATAGCCGGGATATCCCTTTACCGTCCCGGCCCCATGGATTTTATTCCTAAGTATATCAAGGGAAAGAGCAGCCACGGCGCCATTACCTATTCCTGTCCCCAGTTGGAGCCCATTCTTGCCCCTACCTACGGATGTATCGTTTATCAGGAGCAGGTAATGCAGATCGTGCGTGACTTAGGCGGCTATACCCTTGGCAGAAGCGATCTGGTCCGCCGTGCCATGAGTAAAAAGAAGCAGTCCGTGATGGAAAAGGAACGGGCCAATTTCATATACGGCAATGAGGAAGAAGGAGTGCCAGGATGTGTGGCAAACGGCATTTCCGAGCAGGTGGCATCCCAGATTTATGATGATATGATGGACTTTGCCAAGTATGCCTTCAACAAGTCCCATGCAGCCTGCTATGCGGTAGTTTCCTATCAGACTGCTTATCTCAAGTATTATTATCCTGTAGAGTTTATGGCAGCCCTGATGACGTCAGTGATCGATAACTCCGGCAAGGTGGCGGAATATATTATGGTGTGCAGAGGCATGGGGATTTCCATTCTTCCGCCGGATATCAATCAGGGAGAAAGAGGCTTTTCTGTGGACGGGCATTCCATCCGTTATGCTCTTACTGCTATTAAGAGCGTGGGAAGACCGGTTATTGATGCGGTGGTAAAGGAGAGGAATGAGAGAGGCCCTTATACCAATCTGAAGGATTTCATTACCAGAGTGGCGGATAAAGATGTCAACAGGAAGGCAATCGAGAACTTTATAAAGGCAGGCGCCTTTGACAGTCTTCCCGGCACCAGAAAGCAGTTTATGAGCGCTTATGTGCAGATTATGGACCATATTGTTCATGACAGAAAGAATAATATGGCGGGGCAGATGAGTCTGTTTGATATTGTGGACAACAGTCAGAAGGAAGAGTTTGAGGTGAAGCTTCCCGATGTGGGAGAATATTCGAAGGAGATGCTGCTTGCTTTCGAAAAGGAAGTTCTGGGGATTTATATCAGCGGACACCCTCTGGAGGAGCAGGAGGAGCTGTGGAAAAAGGGTATCACCAACACCACTGCCGATTTCATGCTGGATGAGGAGACAGGTGCTACGGTGGTGAAGGATAATGCAGCCGCTGTCATCGGCGGTATGATTACGGATAAGAAGATTAAATACACCAAGAATGACAAGATCATGGCATTCCTTCAGTTGGAGGATCTGGTGGGAAGCGTGGAGGTAATCGTGTTTCCCAGAGATTACGAGAAATACAGTACAAAGCTGGTGGAGGACAACAAAGTCTTTATCCGGGGTCATGTTTCCCTTGAGGAGGATAAGGACGGAAAGCTGATCTGTGAAAAGATCACCGCCTTTGATGAAATTCCCAGAAAGCTGTGGATTAAGTTTCCTTCCATGGAAAGCTATGAGCAGGCGGAAACAGAGCTTTTTTCCCTGTTGGCAGGCTCCGACGGTAATGATACCGTAATCATTTACATAGAAGGAATCAAAGCAATGAAGAAGCTGCCGCCTAACAGGAATGTAAATGCGGATCAGGAATTATCTGCCCGGTTAAGCGAAAGATTTGGCGGGGAAAATATAAAAATTGTCTGGGATGTTAAAAATAATTGAAAACAATAGGGAAAAAGTATAAAATAGACAGCAAAGAAAGGACGGAACCGGCTTATGGCAAAAGAGATTAAAACCATTGGTGTGCTTACCAGCGGCGGGGATGCACCGGGTATGAATGCAGCAATCCGTGCGATTGTGCGCAAGTCAATTGGAAACGGCGTAAAGGTCAAGGGTATCAAAAAGGGATATCAGGGACTTTTGAACGAAGAAATCATAGATATGGAAAAGAAGGATGTTTCCGACACCATCCAGAGAGGCGGTACTATATTGGGAACCGCACGTTGTCCTGAGTTTCGACAGGAGGAAGTGCAGGCTCAGGGAGCTGAGATATGCAGAAAGCATGGAATTGACGGACTTGTGGTAATCGGCGGCGACGGTTCCTATCGTGGCGCGCAGGCACTGGCCAGACAGGGAATCAACACCATTGGCATTCCCGGAACCATCGATCTTGATATTGCGTGCACCGATTATACCATTGGCTTTGATACGGCAATCAATACTGCCATGCAGGCAATTGACAAGGTAAGAGATACTTCGTCCTCCCACGAGAGATGCAGTATCATTGAGGTAATGGGCAGAAATGCGGGATATATTGCTTTGTGGTGCGGCGTGGCAAACGGAGCGGAGGATATTCTTCTTCCGGAGAAATACGATTATAACGAGCAGAACATTATCAATAATATTATCAATAACCGTAAAAGGGGTAAGACCCATCATATTATTGTCAACGCTGAAGGAATTGGACATTCCACCTCTATGGCAAGAAGAATTGAGGCAGCTACCGGTATCGAGACCAGAGCTACCATTCTCGGCTACATGCAAAGAGGCGGTTCCCCTACCTGTAAGGATCGTTTTTATGCTTCCATCATGGGTTCCTATGCGGCGGATATCTTGTGCGCAGGCAAGAGCAACAGGGTAGTGGGCTACAGAAACGGAGAGTTTCAGGATTTCGATATCGAGGAAGCTCTGAATATGAAGAAGGAGATTCCCGAGTATCAATTTCAGGTCAGCAGATTATTATCCCAATAAGATAATCCGGTTTGATAAGGCAGAGGAGCTTTTCTCTGCCTTATTTTAAAATTGGAGACAGACAGGCCGTAGAAGTAACAGGAACTATAAAGGAGTAAGGACATGATCACCAGTTTAAATAACAGCCGTGTAAAGCAGCTTGTGACCCTTCGGGAGAAAAGCCGTGCCAGAAACAAGGAAGGGCTTTTTGTGGCGGAAGGACTTAAGATGTTTGAGGAAGCGCCTGTGGAAAGGCTGCGGGAGGTATACTGTTCCTGGAGCTTTGCGGAGCACCTTGAGAAGGGAGTCCCGGAATGGGGAGCAGAAGGTCAGGCGGTTATAGACCCGGAACAGGATGAAACCCGGCTGAAAAGAATACAGGATAAGCTGGAACGCTGCAGGGAAAAGGGAATCGTTATAGAGGTTCTTGCCGATGAGGTTTTTAAAAAGGCCTCGGATACCCAGACGCCTCAGGGAATTTTGTTTGTTATGGAGCAGTTTTCCTATTCCCTTGCGGATGTGTTGGCTGAGGCGGAGCAGGTGATGCACACGCAGGGAAGAGCGCCTCTTTTTCTTCTGCTGGAGGATATTCAGGACCCTGGAAACCTGGGAACCATGCTGCGCACCGGAGAGGGAGCAGGGGTCAGCGGAGTGATTATGAGTAAGGGAACCGCTGATATTTATAACCCCAAAACCATCCGTTCCACCATGGGCTCTCTGTATCGTGTCCCCCATTTGTATGTAGAGGATTTAGGAGAAGCCATTAGAATGTTAAAGGAGCATGAAATTACCGTCTATGCGGCGCATTTAAAGGGGACGCAGTTTTTTGACAGGGTTTCCTATCAGGACGGAAGCGCTTTTCTTGTGGGAAACGAGGGAAAGGGCCTTAAGAAGGAGACTGCGGATCAGGCGGATGTTTATATTAAAATTCCCATGGAAGGAAAACTGGAATCGTTAAATGCAGCGGTAGCGGCAGCGCTGCTGCTTTATCAGGCGGCAGGAAGCCACAGAGGATAAGATACGGAGAATGAGGCGAAGAAAATGAGACAAAGAAAATAAGACATAAAAAAAGCACAAGAAATAAGACACAGAGAATATGACACAGGGAATAGGCGCAGAGAAAGGAATGGTTGGTAAGATGACAATTGGATTTATCGGATTGGGAAATATGGCGAAGGCAATGATTGGCGGCATGCTTGCAAAGAGCATTGCCAAACCGGAGGAGATAATCGGCTCGGCCAAAACGGAAGCAACCGCAAAGGCAGTGAGGGAGGCCTACGGCATTTCGGTTTTGAACAGTAATGAAGAGGTGGCGCATAAGGCGGATGTGTTGATTTTGGCGGTGAAACCCCAGATGTTTGACCAGGTGATTCCGCAGATACGTGATGTGGTCAGAAAGGATCAGCTGGTTATCAGCATTGCAGCGGGGAAGACCATTTCTCAGATAGAGAGCGCCTTCGGAAAGGAGCTTAAGCTGGTACGCTGTATGCCTAATACGCCTGCTATGGTAGGGGAGGGCTGCAGCGGCGTTTGCAGAAATGAGCGGGTGAATGATGCGGATATGGAGCTGTGCATGCGTCTGCTTGGAAGCTTTGGGCTGGCTGAGGAGGTGCCGGAAAAGCTGATTGATGCGGTAGGAGGAGTCAGCGGCAGTTCTCCTGCATTTGTGTTTATGTTTATAGAGGCGCTGGCAGACGGGGCAGTGAAGGCGGGAATGCCAAGGCAGCAGGCATTGCGCTTTGCAGCCCAGGCAGTAATGGGAAGCGCCAGGCTGATGCTGGAGACGGGAAAGCATCCCGGGGAATTGAAGGATATGGTATGTTCTCCCGGAGGAACCACCATTGAGGGAGTGCAGGTTTTGGAGAAAATGGGGCTTCGGGCAGGGGTTATGAGTGCGGTGGAGGCCTGTGTAGAAAAATCGAAAAAAATGTAAAAAAACCGTAATAAATCAGGGAAAAATTGGAAGAAAAACTGTGGAAATCACCAATAAAAATGCACAAACTTGACAAATATAGTGCGATTTGTTAATATAGTTGCCGTACTTGATGTAATAAGTTTGTAACATTTATTTGGAGGTAGCAGAATGAACCGGAGAAATAGACTGCTGGTGATGGCTGCAGGTTTTCTTTTAAGCCTGTATCTGTTCTCGGCAGGGGAAATAACCGTTCAGGCAGGTGAAAGAGAAAGTTGCGACTTCTTGAGCACCGGTATTGCTGAGGTATTAGATCCCAGTGTATTCACCAGTGACACCAATGTGGAAGAGCAGACAAGTTTGAACATCAACGAGAAATTTGAGGCAGAACAGGAGCGCATGGAGCAGGAGCTGACCATGGCAAATGTTCAGAATGCACTGAATATCCGTGCCGAGGCCAGCGAGGAATCCGAGAAGGTGGGACTTCTTTATAAGGACTGCGGCGGAAGAATTTTGGATCAGAAGGACGGCTGGACGAAGATACAGTCGGGAAATGTGATCGGCTGGGCGAAGGACGAATATCTTTTGTTCGGAGAAGAAGCCAAAGAGATGGCGGAGGACGTAGGTAACTGGATTGTAACGCTGGATGTGGGAGCTGTCCGTGTGAGAATGGAGCCCAACAGCGAGGCGGATATTTATGGGCTTCTTGCCAATGAGGATACGGTAGAATTTATTGAAACAATTAACGATAACTGGATCAGTGTGGAATATAATGATGAGATCGGGTATGTCAACTCGGATTACATTAACGTGAAATTCCACATTGACGAAGGCGAAACCATGGATGTAATCAGGGTTCGGGAGCGTGAGGAGGCAGAACGCAAGCGGAAGGAAAACCGCGGCGCTGTGGCGGCGGATGCGGATGAGGTGCGGCTTCTCGGCGCATTGATTTACTGCGAGGCAGGCAATCAGTCCTACGAGGGAATGGTCGGTGTTGGTGCGGTAGTTATGAATCGTGTGAAAAGCGGCGCATATCCCAATACCATCCATGCCGTAATTTATTCATCCGGTCAGTTTACACCCGCTATGACCGGAAAGGTGGCAAAGGTATATGAAGGCAATATACCGGAAATCTGTCTGCAGGCGGCACAGGCTGCCATTAATGGAGAAACCACGGTAGGAGACGCCACCTACTTCAGACGTGCGGGCAGGCGAGAAGGCTATGTACTTGGAGATCATGTCTTCTGGTAAAAAGAGCTGCTGAGGCAGTTTGCAAATTTTGGAATGAAAGGAACCGGTCTTGACGGTTCCTTTTTGTTGCGCTAAGTTCGGGAATGTAGTAAAATATTTTTTAACGGCATGGTGTGAAAACGCCGGCGCTGTTCATACTATATTTAAAGAATGATAAAGGAGGGCAATATGAATTTAACAACAATCTGGTTAATTGTTTTTGTTGCCTGCATTTTCATTGAAATCATCTCCATGGGTCTTACGACCATCTGGTTTGCGGGAGGTGCGCTGGTGGCTGCCATTGGAGCTGCTTTTTCAGTGCCGCTTTGGGTTCAGATCATTTTATTTATTATTGTATCCTTTGTGCTCCTGTATTTTACCAGACCTATTGCGGTGAAGTATTTCAATAAGGATCGGGTGAAAACCAATGCAGAGAGCCTGGTAGGAAAGCAGGCTATCGTAATCAGTGAGATTGACAATCTCCAGGGCATTGGGCAGGTTACGGTAGAGGGAAAGGAATGGACCGCCAGAACAACGGAGGAGAATGTTACTTTGCCTGTAGGAAGTGTTGTGGTTATCAAGGCAATCAGCGGTGTGAAGCTGATGGTGGAAGAAAAGAAAAATTAGCAGCTAAGGGAAGCCCCCGGAAAGAAGAGGAATGATTATGATTATTTTGATTGTATTGTTGGTTGTTATACTTATTGTATTGGCATCCTGTGTCAAGATTGTACCGCAGGCATATGCCTATGTAGTGGAAAGATTGGGCGCATATCAGGGAACATGGCCCGTAGGGCTTCATTTTAAAATGCCGATTCTGGATAAAGTAGCAAAGAAAATTAACTTAAAGGAGCAGGTAGTGGATTTTGCTCCCCAGCCGGTTATTACCAAGGATAATGTAACCATGCGGATTGATACGGTAGTATTTTTCCAGATTACGGACCCTAAGATGTTCGCATACGGAGTGGAAAATCCCATTATGGCAATTGAAAATCTGACCGCAACCACTCTCCGTAACATTATCGGTGATCTGGAGCTGGATCAGACTCTTACCTCCAGAGAAACCATTAACACCAAGATGAGAGCATCCCTTGACGAGGCCACCGACCCTTGGGGTATTAAGGTAAACCGTGTGGAGCTTAAGAATATTATTCCTCCCACAGAGATTCAGAACGCCATGGAAAAACAGATGAAGGCAGAGCGTGAAAGACGTGAGGCGGTTACCCGTGCGGAAGGTGAAAAGAAAGCAAGCGTAACAGTTGCGGAAGGTAAAAAGGCAGCAGCTATTCTGGAAGCAGAAGCTGAAAAGCAGTCGGCAATTCTTCGTGCAGAGGCACAGAAGGAAAAGATGATCCGTGAGGCGGAAGGTGAGGCTGAGGCAATCCTGAAGGTGCAGCAGGCAACCGCAGACGGTATCAGAATGATCAGAGAAGCAGGAGCAGACGAAGCAGTGCTTAAGATTAAGAGTCTGGAAGCTTTCGAGAAGGCAGCAGACGGCAAGGCTACCAAGATTATTATTCCCTCTGAGATTCAGGGGATTGCAGGACTTGCAGCTTCCGTAAAGGAACTGGTAAGCGATAAATAAATTTAACAGATAATTGAGAGGATAAGACCAATGGATTTAAAGGGCAGAAGTTTTTTGAAGCTCTTGGACTTTACACCGGAAGAAATTTTATATTTGGTGGATCTGGCAGCAGAGCTTAAGGAAAAAAAGAAAAAGGGTATTTTGACACAGGATATGCATCGGGGAAAGAATGTGGCGTTGATCTTTGAAAAGACCAGCACAAGAACCAGATGCTCTTTTGAGGTGGCAGCCCATGACTTGGGAATGGGAACCACATATCTTGATCCATCCGGCTCCCAGATCGGTAAGAAGGAGAGTATTGCAGATACTGCAAGAGTTCTTGGCAGCATGTATGAGGGAATTGAATACCGCGGCTTCGAGCAGGAGATCGTAGAAGAGCTGGCCAGATATGCAGGTGTTCCGGTGTGGAACGGTCTTACCAATGAATTTCATCCTACCCAGATGCTGGCGGACGTTCTTACCATCCGCGAAAAGCTGGGCAGGATTAAGGGAGTTAAGCTGACCTATATGGGTGATGCCCGTTACAACATGGGTAATTCCCTGATGGTGGTTTGTGCCAAGCTGGGAATGCATTTTACGGCATGTACCATGCAGAAATATTTTCCGGATGATGGGCTTGTAAAGCAGTGCAGGGAAATTGCAGCTTCAACCGGAGGAAGTATTACTTTGACCGAGGACGTAAGCGAAGGAACCCAAGGTGCAGATGTGGTTTATACGGATGTATGGGTTTCCATGGGTGAGCCGGCAGAGGTTTGGGAGGAGAGAATCAGGGAACTGTCTCCCTATCAGGTCAATGCCAGGGTTATGGAGAATGCCGGAAAGTCAGCTATCTTTATGCATTGTCTGCCTGCGTTCCATGATTTGAAGACCAAGATCGGCAAGGAAATGGGCGAGCGGTTTGGCATTACGGAGATGGAAGTGACGGATGAGGTTTTCGAGTCCTCCCAGTCGGTAGTGTTTGAGGAAGCGGAGAACCGTATGCATACCATTAAGGCGGTGATGGCGGCTACTTTGTAGCCGTACCGTCAGGAATGACAGGTTAGGCGGAGGTCTGAAATGGACAAAGCTGCAAGTGAAGAAAGGGTAGTGCTCTGCGGAGCCAATGCCTATGAGCAGAAATATTATTTTAATCAGCAATTTGCGGGAATACCGGACTCTATCAAGGAGGAGCTTCACATTATTTGTGTTCTCTTTACCCAGGAGGTAGGAGGTATTTTTACCATCGAGTTTGACAAGGAAGGTAACGTGTCCATGCGTACCGAGTATGCGGATGATGATTTCCTGTATGATGAGATTGGAAGTGGACTTCTGGTAGGAGAGGTGAAGCGCAAGCGACAGGAACTGTTTGAATCCTTAAGTATCTATTACAGGGTCTTCATTCTCCACGAGGATATGGGAGATATGCTGAAAGAAGAAGGTTAGGACTGAAAGGACTTTGTGCTGATGATAAGAAAGGCAGACAGGATATGACAGAGATAAGGAGAAAATTACAGATTGGAAATGTAATTTTGGATAATAATCTGATATTGGCTCCCATGGCAGGTGTAACGGACCTGCCATTTCGTTTGCTGTGCCGGCAGTACGGTGCGGGGCTGGTGTGTATGGAGATGGTCAGCGCCAAGGCCATTTACTACCGGAACAGAAATACGGAGGAGCTGATGGAGATTCATCCTGACGAGCGTCCTGCCTCCTTACAGCTGTTTGGCTCCGATCCCGATATTATCAGCGAAATGGCTAAGAAAATAGAGGACAGGCCTTTTTCCATATTGGATATCAATATGGGCTGTCCGGTACCCAAGGTGGTAAATAACGGGGAAGGCTCTGCTCTTATGAAGAATCCCAGGCTGGTGGAGGAAATCGTGACCAAAACCGTAAAGGCGGTTAAAAAGCCTGTTACCGTAAAGATACGAAAGGGATTTAACGACCAGTCGGTGAATGCGGTGGAGATAGCCAGAATTGCGGAAGGCTGCGGCGCAGCGGCGGTGGCTGTGCACGGAAGAACCAGAGAACAGTATTACGCGGGAAAGGCAGATTGGAATATTATCAGACAGGTAAAGGAAGCGGTGAAAATACCTGTGATCGGAAACGGAGATGTGACGGACGGGGCATCCGCCAAGGCCATGCTGGAGCAGACCGGATGCGACGGAATTATGATCGGAAGAGCAGTGCGGGGTAATCCGTGGATATTCAGGGAGATTGCCCATTATCTGGAAAACGGCGGTGAAAAGGAGCCCGTATCCTGTCAGGAGGTTCGTGACACGATTTTGCGCCATTCCGAAATGGAACTGGAGATTAAGGGAGAATATACGGCGGTTCGGGAAATGCGAAAACATATTGCATGGTATACCGCAGGCTATCCCAATTCCGCCGCCCTTAGAAGAGAAATCAATGCCATGGAATCCTTTGAGCAGTTAAAGAATGCCGTGGAGAATATTTTCAAAGAAACAGGCCGTTCTCCAAAGGGATAATACGGGTTCTGTCTGCACAGGAATACAGATTTTTCGGAATAGGAAGCAAAAATGCTGCATATCCTTTCCTATGGAAAAGGAAGAGAAAAACATTTTTTATGCGGGAATAGCTGAAGGAGAGTGGGGAAAGCGCCGGGAGCTTTGCAGGAAAGGGCTTCCTGTCAGCAGGGTGAGCAGAAAGCTGCCTTATCTGACCTGGGAGGGAAGAAATGTGCAGTCTGAGCTGCAGATTTATTTTTCCCTGCTTCCTCAGTATGAAAAAAGCATATTGGGAAGATATCGTTTTTATAAGTATGGTAAGGATGCGGATTTCAATAAGCCCATCTGGGAGACGGAAACCGCGGCTAAGCTTATTGGGCGGGCTGCGGAAAAGGCTGCCGATACATGGGGATGCCGGGACTGCCTTCTTTGCCCTCTGCTGGGAGGAGATGGGGAGCTGCCGGGAGAGGTGATGGCGGCTTATCTGTACCAGCTTAGGCCTTTTGACCGGGTTTGTATTGCGCTGCCGGAGGACGGCGACTATTATGTGGAGCAGGCGTTGTGGCTGCTACGCCCATATCTTCCGCGAATAAGACAGGCCATTGTCCGAAACGGAGAAAGTGAAAACGGGAGCAGGCTCAGGGAAGAATTGTATTCGGAGTTTGGGCTTGTAGCGATGCAGACGGCAGAGCCTTTGCCCGGTATGGTGTGTTTGGATTTGCGGGATGAAAAGGGAAGTGCGGAAGGAAGGCTGGCGGAAGCTGTAAAAGCGGCAGGAGGTAAGACGGCAGAGGGCTTTAAATGTGTTGACAGGGACCGGACATGGAAATTCCTTGACACTATGGTGAAAAATGGGTATAATACGAAAGTTAATTAGAACTTATTATAAAACAAATAAAATAGAACTAAAGGACGGAAGGGCGGATTAGCAATGGAAGAAAAAAAGAACATACTTACCTATGAGGGGTTGCGGAAATATGAGGATGAGCTTCATGACCTTAAGGTGGTAAAGAGAAAAGAAGTTGCACAGAAAATCAAAGAGGCAAGAGAGCAGGGGGACTTATCCGAAAATGCGGAATATGATGCTGCAAAGGATGAACAGCGTGATATCGAAGCAAGAATCGAGGAGCTGGAGAAGATTCTGAAAAATGCGGAGGTAGTTGTTGAGGATGAGGTAGATCTTGATAAAATCAGCATTGGATGCCGTGTGAAAATTCGTGATCTGGAATACAATGAGGATCTGGAATATAAGATCGTAGGTTCCACAGAGGCAAACAGCCTGAAAGGAAAGATATCCAATGAGTCACCTGTAGGCAAGGCGCTTATCGGTGCAAAATGCGGAGAGGTCGTTGAGGTGGAAACACAGGCAGGCGTACTGAAGTACGAGGTTCTGGAGATTCAGCGGTCCAACTAGAGATTGTAAGTCAAAAACAGGTTAATAAAGAGAACAAAGGTATAAACCTTAATAAGGAGTGTATAAAGTGGCAGAGCAGCAGAATAATCAACCACAGAATAACAGACCTCAGCAGGAGCAGGATTTAGGCCAGCTGCTGAAGATCAGAAGGGAGAAGCTGGCAGCCTTGCAGGAGGCCGGTAAAGATCCCTTTCAGATTACCAAATATGATGTGACAAACCACAGCAGGGAAATTAAAGAAAACTATGATGAGCTGGAGGGAAAGACGGTTTCCATTGCCGGACGTATTATGCAAAAGCGCGTTATGGGCAAGGCTTCCTTCTGCAATATTCAGGATTTACAGGGAAATATTCAGTCTTATGTGGCAAGAGACAGCATAGGGGAAGAGTCTTATGCCGATTTTAAGAAATATGATGTGGGTGATATTGTAGGAATAACCGGAGAGGTATTTACTACCAAAACAGGTGAAATCTCCGTACATGCAGCCAGCGTTACGCTTCTTTCCAAGAGCCTTCAGATTTTACCGGAGAAGTATCATGGATTAACCAATACGGATATCCGTTACCGTCAGAGATATACAGACCTGATTATGAATGAAGAGGTGAAAGAGACCTTTATCAAGAGATCCAGGATCATCTCTGCAATCAGAAGATATTTGGATGAACAGGGCTTCATGGAGGTTGAAACGCCGATGCTGGTATCCAATGCCGGCGGCGCTTCCGCAAGACCTTTTGAAACTCATTTTAATGCACTGGATGAGGATGTAAAGCTGCGTATTTCTCTGGAGCTTTATCTTAAGAGGCTGATTGTAGGCGGTTTAGAGCGTGTTTATGAGATCGGGCGCGTTTTCAGAAACGAAGGGCTGGATACCAGACATAATCCTGAGTTTACTTTAATGGAGCTGTATCAGGCATATACCGATTACAACGGCATGATGGATTTGACCGAGAACATGTTCCGCTATGTGGCGCAGGAGGTTTGCGGCACCACAACCGTTCCTTACGGCGAATATATGATTGATCTTGGCAAGCCTTTTGAGAGACTTACTATGATTGATGCGGTTAAGAAATATACCGGTATTGATTTTGACCAGGTACCGGATACTGCCGCAGCTAAGAAGCTGGCGGATGAGAAGGAGGTTCACTATGAGGACAGGCACACCAAGGGAGATATCTTAAACCTGTTCTTCGAGGAGTTTGTAGAAGAGCATTTGGTTCAGCCTACCTTTGTCATGGATCATCCGGTTGAGATTTCACCCCTTACCAAGCGTAAGCCGGACAATCCGGACTATGTAGAGCGTTTTGAGCTGTTTATTACCGGACGTGAGATGTGCAACGCTTATTCTGAGTTAAACGATCCCATCGACCAGAGGGAGCGTTTCAAAGCACAGGAAGCCGCATTGGCAGCAGGCGACGAGGAAGCCAACACCACGGATGAGGATTTCCTGAATGCGCTGGAAATCGGTATGCCGCCCACCGGTGGTATCGGATACGGTATCGACAGACTGGTGATGCTGCTTACCAATTCACCGGCGATCAGGGACGTGTTGCTGTTCCCGACGATGAAGTCGTTGGATAAGTAAAATCCAGTGTTTTCAAGGGTTTCAGAGAATGAGAAACAAAATTTACGACCAAATATAGAGAGCACGTTAAAAAAATAAATGCGACAGAAGGACAAGTAAGCCTTTTGTCGCATTTTTTAGGTACATCATTACCAACCATTCTTTCAATTTTGCTTCATCGCTTTAATCAAATTCAAGAGTGCATCCACTTCTTCTTGTGAAAGACCGGACAAGTCTATTTCCTGCTTGTGTTCCAAACCCAATAAATAATCAGTGCTTACATTGTATATTCTTGCAATATGAATGAGGATGTCATAAGAGGGAAGGCGCAGTCCCGTTTCATAAGCACTTATAACAGATTTTGTAAGACCTAATTTCTGTGCCAGTTGTGCCTGAGTCATATTTTTTCTTAAACGCAAGGTTTTTAGTGTGTTTCCAAAGTCAACCATATCAAAACCTCCTTCATGCATATGATACTATACAGTGAGTTTTGATTAGGTGGATCAAAAGATTTTGTTGCTTTCCAACAGTAAAATCAATATAATCAAATTGTTGGTATATAAATATATTTGCAAAGAATGGAGATGCTGCAAATGAAGAAACTGGAAGAATATGTGCGGAGTATTCCAGATTTTCCGGAAGAAGGCATTATTTTCAGAGATGTAACAAGCGTATTACAGGACCCGGATGGACTGGCACTTTCCATCGATTCAATTAAAGAGAAGCTGGAGGGTGTCGATTTTGATCTCATTGCAGGGACTGAGTCGAGAGGCTTTATTTTTGGCGTACCGGTAGCGTATGCTCTTCATAAGGGATTTGTTCCGGTCCGCAAAAAGGGCAAGCTGCCCTGTGAAACCATTTCTGAGAGCTATGATCTTGAGTATGGCAGTGCCGCAATCGAGATGCATAAGGATGCCGTTAAACCGGGAGATAAGGTAGTGCTGATCGATGATCTGATTGCCACAGGCGGAACCATTGAAGCCTGCATTCACATGATTGAAGCGCTTGGAGGTCAAGTGGTCAAGATAGTCTTTTTGATTGAGCTTGCGGGATTAAATGGCAGAGACCGTTTGAAGGGGTATGATGTGGACAGCGTTATCGTTTATGAAGGCAAATGATGGCAGAACTGCCGATGTGGAAGGAGACAGGGATGTTAGAAAAACTATTTAAATTGAAAGAAAACAACACAAATGTTAGAACAGAAGTGATAGGCGGTATTACAACCTTTATGACTATGGCATATATATTGGCTGTAAATCCCACTATGTTATCGGCAGCAGGCATGGATAAGACGGCAGTTTTGATGGCCACGGCTTTGGCGGCCTTTGTAGGAACGCTTGCGATGGCCCTGCTTGCAAATTATCCTTTTGCGCTGGCACCGGGCATGGGGCTGAATGCATACTTTGCATATACGGTTTGCGGAGCTATGGGTTACTCCTGGCAGATAGCACTGGCAGCGGTGCTGGTAGAGGGTATCATTTTCATTGTTTTATCCCTGACTAATGTGCGCGAGGCGATATTTAATGCCATCCCCTTTACTTTGAAAAAGGGCGTAAGCGTCGGCATCGGACTTTTCATTGCTTTTATCGGTCTGCAGGGCGCTAATATCGTGGTAGCCAATTCCTCCACGTTGTTAAGCTATGTGGATTTTGCCGGGGAAATTCATACGAAGGGTATTTGTGCCATACTTGCTTTGATTGGCTTATTGATTACGGCAATTTTATACATTAAGAAGGTAAAAGGCTCTATTTTGATCGGTATCATTGCTACATGGATACTTGGAATGCTCTGTCAGGCAGTGGGTATTTATGTGGTAGATGCAGAAAACGGATTCTACTCTCTGTATCCGGCGCTTGGCATGACGGATCTGAGTTCCATTTCCTTAACCTTTGGTCAGGTATTTAAGGCAGACTTTACAGGTGTAAGTGTCCTTAATTTTATTGTGATATTGTTTGCGTTCCTTTTTGTAGATATTTTTGATACATTAGGAACCCTGATCGGTGTGGCAACTAAGGCGGACATGTTGGACAAGGATGGTAAACTTCCCCGCATTAAGCAGGCGCTTCTTGCCGATGCAGTGGCAACCAGTGCAGGTGCGGTATTCGGTACATCCACTACGACAACCTTTGTGGAAAGCTCGGCAGGTGTGGGTGCAGGCGCAAGAACCGGTCTTGCTTCGGTAGTAACCGGCTTGTTATTCCTGGTATCTATTTTCTTATCCCCCATCTTCTGTGCAATTCCGTCATTTGCAACGGCTCCGGCACTTATCTTTGTGGGATTCTTAATGATAACTGCTGTAGTGGATATTGATTTCAGCGATCTGACAGAGGCTGTTCCTGCATATCTTTGCCTGCTGAGCATGCCGTTAATGTACAGCATTTCAGAGGGTATTGCCATTGGAGTCATCTCTTATGTGATCATCAATGTGATATGCGGTAAGGCAAAGAAGGTTACACCGCTGATGTATGTGCTTGCCGTATTATTTATCTGTAAATATATCTTCCTGTAAGATATTCAGGTATTTTTATGTAATGAAAATGGGATGCCTCGAAATATTGATTTTGAGGCATCCCATTTGGTACTATAGGAATAATGTCTGAATGCGTTTGGTTACCGGCGGATTAACTGCTTATAACGTTATCTGCCTTTGCAGCAATGCTGTCCACAGCGGTTCTCACCTTGATAGGACCTTCTTCCTTTGCTTTATTGAAATAGGGCTACCGCAATCCCACTGGCTTTAGACGTGGGTTAAGGCAGCCAAAAAGTAGCGGCTTGTGCTATACTTACGTCATGGGGACATGGAAATCGAAAAACAGGCACAAGTATTTATTACAGTACCATATTATTTTTGTATGCAAATATAGAAAGAAAGGTTAGAAAAGAGGCTTATGAGCAGGATAAAAAATCTGTCAGTAAAACAGATTGTAACAATTACTGCAACAGGAATTAAAGAATACATATGAATGGCTGAAGGAAGTGGATAAGTTCGTCCCGACAAATGCAATTTACAACATGGATTCTGCCTATCAAAAATTTTTCAAAGAGCATGTAGGCTATCCGAAGTTTAAGACGGCCAGATAAAATCAGCTACAGTCAGCCAGGTTCCAAGCGGGAAATACTATGT
>CAYMUW010000047.1:1780-18487 GCA_964393865.1 uncultured Lachnospiraceae bacterium | reverse complement strand
AATATTCTCTTTGAATTTTCAGGGTTGCATTGCTGTTTATTTGTCAAGGTTCCTGCTCACTATGTATGAGCTTTTATTTTGTTGTTTGTGTTTATTTAACACCCGCAACGAAAATTACTATATCACCCCGTTTAAATAATGTCAACAGAATTTTCAAAAAAAATTGTAGAAATTTTTGCACATTTCAAAAATCAACCAAAAAAGCCCATAAAATGGGCTTTTTTCATGCTTTCCAATTCGTTTTACCACTTTAATTCAGTGAAATTGTAGCTGTATCATCTACACTTTTCATTACCAGTTCCAGGGATGTAATTTGCCCTGCCTGATCCTGCGGTATTTCGCCTACCACAACCAGTTCCACGCTTTCTCCCGCTGCAAGAGTCCCCATATAATACGCCATATCATTTAAGAGCAGGGTAGTCAAAGCATTTTTCTCCACACCATTTGCCACAATCTTATATCTGGTCTGGCTTCCGGTCATATCAAGCTCCACATCCTGCGCAGCTGTATTCCTGACATCAAACTTCAATACCAGCAGCTTATTGCCCTCTGTTGCACTCATATAAAAATAGATTTCATCTTCAGCCTCGGGTGGATAAACGTCAACTGTCTCATAACCGGCATAGGTGATTTCCACATGATCCAGTTTCAGAAATTCTTCCATTGATACATTTACATTTTCTGCCGTTTCCGTCTGATCGATCATCGTCACGTCATCCTGCGAAATTCCTTCTTCCGTCTGGGCACCGGGCTCACCATCCTCCTTGGGATTTTCAGCAATCTGTTCTGACGGTGCTTCTGCTGCTTCAGGCTCCTGATCCATTTCCAGCATAACCAGCTTTGTTTCATAATTCTTATCATATTTCAGCAGTTCGCTGACCGCATATTCCACTACCAGCTCCTGCTGCTGTGCGGTCATTTCCGGAATAGCATTTCCGCATCCTGTCAGACACAATCCCGTTACGCCTGTTACCAATCCTCTAATCAATTCCTTCTTCATTCTTAGAATCCCTTTCCTGTCCGGCTTCTCTTTCGTCTTCCTGAACCTCTGCCTGAATCTCTTTTCTCTTATCAATCTTTTTTTCGATTAATATATATAAGAAAGAAATCACCAATGCCAAAATACCTACTACAAGGAAAACCAGCACACGATATATTGTTTCTACTTCCCTGAAATCATACAGTACAAGCTTCAAACACACAAAAGCCGCTAACTCAAGTCCGCAAATTCTGGCTGCTTTATCTGACACCTTAAATCCAATACTCACACAGCCAAGCGCTACCACCATCAATATAATACTTACAATAACAGGCGAAGAAAAATGCCCCAGTAAAGAATATATAATCAAAAAACCTGTAAGTACAAAATATCTTTTCGGTATATGCATACTATATCTCTTGCTGAAAACAAGAACAATCGTTACCGTTCCCAGCACCATCATTACTGCACTGATCAGCATATCACGCTGTGTCAATGCCATCAGATAATATATCGCCATAAATATGACGCTGGTAATATTATACGCATTCTGCTTATACTCCTTATACCATGGAATATGATTATATAGAAGTAACAGCAGCAATAATATTCCTGCACCGACCGGATACATCCATTTCCCTTCCAGTCCAAAATCATCAAAATAATAATTGCACTGGCTCCACCAGATAAGAAGAATACTGACAGTTGTAACAATTTCATGATATACGGGAAGCCGCTTAATGCGCATTGACGCTGCCAGCAGTGCCGCCGCCAGCACCCAGCAATACCAGTAATCAGAAAGCCACAGCCCCATAAACCCTGTCCATGCTACAACAATACACTCCAGCACCGTTAACTCTTTATGCTTATTCAGTACCTTAACCGCCAGCAGTACTGCCAAAATTGCCACTATAATTTCAAGATTATAATCAGCAAATGTACTTAACAACAAAACCGCTCCTGCGCTGAAATAAAGCTGCGCCCATCTTCTGCCATCCTCTTTGTCCCAAAAAAGGAACGCTAAGATACAGACTACAATTACCAGCGTCTCACCAATCAAATGCGTAAATAACGCCAACGCCGGATCAGTCAGTCCTTCTCCCATATTTCCTGCCAAAAAGAACATAAACAAATATAAACCGTTTCCGATACAGATCAAGGGAAACAGAATAGCTTCCTTTTCCTCCCGGCATTGCATATATGCCATAAGTTCAGCCGCAATAAAGGACGTTGTCAGAAAGACCACAAGATAAACTGCACTGATACCGGCATTCCATGCCATTCCCAGAATCACTGCAGTAAATATCACATTTGCCGCCAAATGTACAATGTTGATGGCCAGACGGTTCTTTTGATTCTGAACAAGCACGCACACCACATTGATGATAAAAAGCATTCCGGCAAAAACCATAAAGTTCCACTCACTGTCAAAGCCTTTGATGGGAAATAAACAGATATAATATCCCAGAAGGCTAATCAGCCTGATGGTCGTAGATTCCCTTTTTCTTCCATAAAACATTGTACCAAGAGCAATCACCAGCGTGATTCCCATAGCCACAATCCCATTTAAAGTATCCAGCACCAGATAATTTACTATGTTGGCTATATAAAGACATCCCACACCTATCCCCGTAATCACATGGGAAAAGGCAGGCATTTTACGATATAGCAGCAGCTCGGACACAATAACTAAAACAAGTGCCGCCGCATACAGACAGATGCCCTGCGCCAATCCATTCAGAAAATTAAAACTGAATATCACAAAAGCGGCCAGCACAAAAACAGCGCCAATGATACTGAACACATGAATGCCTATTTTATACTCCACCGCACTTTTCCGGCTTTCCTTTTCCGGTTTGCGGTCTGCCGAGAAATCCTCCCCGCCCTGAACCTGATCCACTGAGCGGCTTGCATGCCGTTTCTGTTCCGGTGACTGTTTCACATTCTGAACCTGACTTGTGGAACGGCCTGCATTCTGTGCCATTGCCATGCGCTGTTTATACTGCTCATAGCTTCGCCTCGCTTCCCGCTCCACCTGATCCGGCGTAGCCTTTCCACTTTCCAGATCCTTTATCATCTGTGAAATATACCGGTCATAATAAGGGTCCCTGGATATCTCCAAAAGACGTTGTAAGCTGGTATACACCTGTTCCCGTCTCTCTAAAAACTCTGCCTGTCTCCTAAGCTCTCTGGCTCTTTCTATTCCATGATCTATTCTATCATTATTTTGTTCACTCATGCTTTCCCCTATCCAGTTCAAACCAGAATTCTACGCCATTGTCATAATTAATCACTCCGTAATCCTGATTCAAGGAGTTCATAATCGCCTTCACAATGGAAAGTCCCACGCCGCTTCCGCCATACTGTCTTGTTCTGGCCTTATCCACCTTATAAAACTTCTCCCAAACATGGGAAATGCTTTCTTCCGGGATCGGCAGGCCCGTGTTAAATACTGAAACCCGCACTTTATCATCCATTAATGCTAATTTTACATCAATTACCTTGTCAAACGCAACATGATTTATCGCATTACTGAAATAATTGCCGAATACTTCCTCCACCATAAACTCATCTGCCCATACATAAACAGGAGGATATTCCTCCATCTGCAGCTTGATCTCCTTCTGCATGCACAAAAGCCTGGCCGACTGCAGGTAATTTTTGATCAATGCGGTAATGTCAAATCTTTCCATGGTCACCGTATCGTTGCCAAATTCAAGCTGATTTAGGGTAAGAAGCTTTTTGACCATATCGTTCATCTTTGCGGCCTCATCCATGATTACCTCACAGTAAAAATCCCTGCTTTCCTGATCGTCATTAATTCCTTCCTTTAAGCCTTCTGCATATCCTTGTATCAAAGCAATGGGTGTTTTTAATTCATGGGATACATTGGATAAAAATTCCAATCGCATCTCATCTATCTTTTCCTTCTTTTCAATATTCCGTTTCAGTTCATTATTGGCGCTTTTCAGTTCAGAGATTGTGGTTTCCAACGTTTCCGACAGTTCATTAATGTTCTGTCCCAAAAGGGCAATCTCGGTTTTGCTCTTACCTGTATATTTCGCCTCAAAGTCAAGGTGGATCATTCTTTCCGAGATGCTTGCCAGCTCCATAATCGGCTCTGTGACCTTTCTTGAGACCAGAAGAATAATCAGCGCACTGAAAATTGCCGATCCGATACCTACATAAGCCAAAAACCTGTTAGCCAACGCAACGCTTTCCCTAATCCCCTCAAGAGGCGTCCGAAACAGGAAAAGATTGCCGTTGTCCAATATCCCCCACATATCCACATATTCCTGCTGCAGACGGTCATCCTGCATAATCCTCATTTCATAATTTTCCTCTTCCGCGAGTATCTTTTCCTCCGCTTCAGGCTCCTTGTCAAAAAGATAGTTCAGGAGCTGTCTGCTTAAAACCTCATAATCACTCATGGACGTTTTAATCGTCTTAGTCTCCGCATCCAAAAGAATAATATTAATATTGTTTTTGCCGCAGATCCTTTGAAATTCAATATCGAATGCCTCTGTACCTATTGTTCCTCCGTTAGACGCCTGATTAATCACCGTGTAGGCGTTCATCATTGCCTTCTGTTTGTTTTTCAGGTAGTAATTTTCCAAAAAAGTAATATTAATAAACCAGCACAGCAGCACCGTTCCCATCATCAAAAGACTAAATACAATTGCAAACTGCTTTCGAATAGAATATCTCACGCGTATATCTCCTTACCGCTCTTTCGCAGTGTTTTCCACTGTACCAGTTCATCATCATCATTCATCGCAAAGCTGCTGAAGCTGCTTTCATGCAAATCCCGTTTTAAATTTCCCGCAGGTTTTTATTAATATCTATTTTTCCTGCAGCTAACATTCAAATTTATATCCCATTCCCCAGATCGTTTTAATCAGGTCGCCCTTCTCGCCCATCTTACTTCTCAGCTTCTTTACATGGGTGTCAATAGTTCTGGCATCACCAAAATAATCATAATTCCATACATTGTTTAAAATCTTTTCCCTTGAAAGAGCAATCCCCTTATTCTCAAGGAAGTAGGTCAAAAGCTCAAATTCCTTGTAGCTAAGCTCCACTGACTTTCCGTCAATGGTAACACTATGGGCCGCTTTATTAATCACAATACCACCTGCTTCCAGACACTCCTCCGCATCAAGCTGATTGGTTCTTCTAAGGATTGCGCCCACCCTTGCCACAAGAATTTTGGGACTGAACGGCTTGGAAATATATTCATCCACGCCCAATTCAAAGCCCTGCAGCTCGTCCCTCTCATCTCCTTTAGCGGTAAGCATAATAATAGGCACCTTGGAGTATTCTCTCACCTCTTTGCAAACGCTCCACCCGTCTATATTAGGCATCATTACATCAAGAATAATCAGCGCAATGTCCTTATGCTCATAGAAAAGTTCCAGAGCCCGGCTTCCGTCCTCTGCCTCCAGCACCTCATATCCGCTCTTTACAAGGAAATCCCGCACCAGTTTACGCATTCTGGCTTCATCATCCACCACAAGAATTTTAAGACTTTCCATATCATAAACCTCCAACTGTTTATGAGTACAGCATATAACATATTTATGTTAAAATTGTGAATTATTCTATTCCAAGCTCTTTTTCCTGGGCGCGGACGGCGTTTTCACGCTCTGTAAGCTCCTGCTCCCATGAAGCATATTCATTTAAGATTGCTTTTTTGTAATTTAGGATGTTGGGATTACTGCCGTTTAAGGTAATATAGAACATGGCAAGAACCAGAACTAAAAGAAGCCCGTTAATCATCACCGACAGCCTCAGCTTATCCTTCCCGGCATTTCTCTTTTTCGCAGGTTTAATTCTGTCTCTTGCTGAGGTCTTTGCTTCGTCTTCCTCCCCGCGAAAAAACGTAACATACATGGGAATGGGCCTGATTCGTTCCTCCTCTACCCCCAGAAGCCGCAGTTCCTCCTGCATTTTCTTCAAATAATCCCAACCAACCGGTGTGACAAAAATCCTTTCATCCAGAATTTTATCATAGACCGCCAGCATATTTTGCTCACTGCGTCCTGACAGTCTGCTCTCAAAATATGCCGCCTGCTTTTCCTCAAGCTGCGCCTGCTTCGCATCTTCAAGCGTCCCGAAACGATATCCCGCTACATAGTACTCTGCTTTGTTCTCCGCCAAATCAATTTTCCCCCTGATTTTATATAAGATAAAAAATAAACCGATTTATGATCGATTTATCTTTTAACACTTCATTTTAAAATGGAATAGGCGGGAGTCGAACCCGCGTCCAAAGACCCATTCCCTGTCCTTCTACTATCATAGTCAGCTGTTTTGACGGATTGCTCCGTCCATTCCCTCCGCCGGCCGGGAACTGACGCCCTTCCGGTTTTAGTAGCTTCATAATACGCCCACAGGTGCAAAGCTTAGCCTGTGTCGTTTCCTACATAGTCAATGCCTGAATCCCGATGTGTAGGTGCATCAGGTCAGACAGCTGCCATTAGGCAGCGTATGCTAAATTATCTTCAGCGTTTATATTTATTTTGCGATTTGACGCATCGCCTGCGGATAGCTTCTCCAGCTGCAAGGCCCCTGTCGAAACCTTTACTATCCCTTGATGATTATATTATATGAGCTTTTCCTCTAAAAAGCAACCCCGGCGCATTTCCTGCTTTTTGCTTTTTGCAGCTTCTATGCTCTGAGTTTTACCTTAAGCTCCTTTTCAGCCTCCCTCTTTTGATCCTTTTTGGCAATGTCCTGTCTCTTATCATACAACTTCTTACCTTTGGCCAGACCGATTTCTATTTTGGCTCTTCCATCCTTAAAATACACCTGCAGCGGCACAATGGTATAACCCTTTTCCGAGCTGTTTCCAATCAGCTTGCGTATCTGCTGCTTATGGAGAAGAAGCTTTCTGATTCTGAGAGGGTCCTTATTAAAGATATTTCCTTTTTCGTAGGGACTGATATGCATACCATATATATACACCTCGCCGTTTTCAATACGAATAAAGGCCTCTTTAATGCTGCACTTTCCCATACGGAGAGATTTTACCTCCGTTCCGTGCAGTACAAGTCCCGCTTCATACTTCTCCTCAATAAAATAATCATGGTATGCCTTCTTATTATTGGCTGCCAGCTTCATCTCATCCTTCGCCATCCGTCTCATCTCCTTCCGGTGCCAGCACAAAATCAATGCTCTTTTGCAGATAGTCTACGCCATCCACCATAATTCTAAGCTTTTGTCCCAGCTTAAATACTCTGCCGGTATCTCTTCCCACCATTTCGTAGTCTTCTTCCTTATAATAGTAGTAATCCCCGGCAAGCCTTGACACATGGATCATCCCCTCCACCGTATCAGGCAGCTCCACATAAATTCCCCATGCGGTAATTCCCGAAACAACACCTTCAAATATCTGTCCAATCCTGTTTTCCATATACTGAACCTTTTTCAGCTTCTCCGTCTCGCGCTCGGCTTCATCAGCCCGTCTTTCCGTGTCAGAGGAATGCCTGGCTACCTTAGGCAGTATTCCCTGATAATGCTCTATGCGCTCCTCATTCAGCCTTCCCCGAAGCTGTTCCTTAATAATCCGGTGTATCTGCAAATCGGGATAACGTCTGATTGGGGAGGTAAAGTGGCAGTAATATTGACACGCCAATCCAAAATGTCCCGTGCAGTCCACGGTATACTGCGCCTTTTGCATACTACGCAGCGTAAGCCTGCTGATCAGGGCTTCCTGCCCGGTTCCCTCAATCCTTCCGAGAAGCTTTTGAATTTCCTTGGGGTGAATTTCATTGTCACCGCTTTTTACCTTAATATGATAACCGAAATTGTTGATAAAAGCAGCAAGCTTTAATATCTTTTCCGGATCGGGTTTATCATGGGTACGATACACAAAAGGCAGCTCCATCCAGTAAAAATGCTGCGCCACCGTCTCGTTAGCCAGCAGCATGAAATCCTCTATAATCTTCGTTGCAGCATTTCTGTCGTAAGGCTTAATGGAAACCGGCACACCGTCTTTATCCAAAATAATCTTGCTCTCGGGGAAATCAAAATCGATGGACCCCCTTTTCCGGCGTTTCTCCCTTACAATATCTGCCAGCTCCTTCATCAGCCTGAACATGGGAACAAAAGGCTCATACTCCCGGATTGCCTCCTCATCCCCTTCCAATACCCGGTTCACATCCGTGTAGGTCATTCTCTGATCCACATTGATAACCGTCTCCGCAATTTCATAGCTTACCACTGTTCCCTTTTCATCCAAAGTCATCAGACAGCTGAGCGCCAGCCTGTCCTGCCCCATATTCAGGGAACAAATTCCATTGGAAAGCGTATGGGGAAGCATGGGGATTACACGGTCTACCAGATATACACTTGTTCCACGCTCCAAAGCCTCCCGATCCAGTGCGGAATTTTCCTGCACATAATTGGTTACATCCGCAATATGAACTCCCAACAGATACCTATCGTCTTCCTTAACAAGGCTTACCGCATCATCCAAATCCTTGGCGTCCTCACCGTCAATGGTCACCATCTGCACGCCTCGCAGATCCTTGCGTCCGGCTCTGTCGCTGCCGCTGACATCTTTAGCCACACGCCGGGCCTGATTTAAAACCTTTTCCGGGAACTCAAGAGGTAAATCAAAGCCTTTGATAACAGAAAGAATGTCTACTCCCGGATCATTGCTGTGCCCCAATATCTCTGTTATCCTGCCTTCGGGATTATGTTTGCTGTCACCGTAATCCGTCAGCTCCACTACTACCTTATGCCCGGTAACCGCTCCCTTAGACCTTTCCTTAGGCACAAAGATATCCGTTGCAATCTTTTCCTGATCGGGAATCACAAAACCGAAATTGCCTGCATTATCATAGGTTCCTACCAAGCTGCCAATGCCATGGGAAAGCACCTCAATTACTTCAGCCTCCTGACGCTTTCCATGCTGATCCTTAAGGAGTTTTACCGAAACAATATCCTTGTGAAAGGCTCCATGGGTTTTATCCTCCGGGATAAACAAGTCCTGCTCCCATCCTTCAATTTCCACAAATCCAAAGCCCTTCTGATTGCTGATAAAGGTTCCTGTCAGCTTATCCGGTACACCATTTCCTTTTATATACTTTCCCCGTTTGTTAACCGCTGATTTTCCTTCCGAAACCAGCTCACATATTAACTTTTTTCTCTTTTCACGCATTTCCATTTTCTATCACACCAAACGCAGACCCGCTTTTCCGGCCATCCTGTCAGACATTAAAAAAGGCATCCTTTTGCAAGAATGCCTTAAGTCCTAAAATACACTAAGATTTAATATAACAGCTATCACCATAAATCCGATTGCCAAGTACTTGGTGATCTTCACAAGTCTGCCCTCCATGGAACGTCCCTTGTTCTTACCCCAGTATGTTTCGGCAGCACCGCTTATGGCTCCTAAACCTGCTGACTTGCCTTCCTGCATCAGTACCAGCGCAGTAAGCGCGATACATAACAATATAAAAATAACCTGAATTACAGTTCTCAACGCTTCCATTCTTACACCTCCTAATGCCAAGCAAAAGTAAGTGTAACACATAAGCCAACAGATTTCAAGTATTTATTTTATTCTGCAGCGGCTTCCCCGCCTCCGGCCATGGCAGCTTCTACCTGTACCAGAACTCCCTCCGGCGTAGTGGTATATGCAACGCCTTCCAGCTCAAGGTTTCCGTTTCGAACAAGAGCTCCCGCAGCGTCAAAATAATAAAGCTGCTTATCAATTTCATAAACTCCGGTAACAATATGTCCCTGAGGGTCTGCATAATAAGTCTGGTTATCTGCGGCAAACCAGCCTGTAACCTTGGCTCCCGTAGCCGGATCATAATAGTAGCTTCCGTCCTCTCTTGCTGCCATGCCGGTTACTCTGATTCCATCGGCATTAAACAGATATTCCGCCCCGTCGATTACCTGTACACCGGTAAGCATGTGGCCGTCGGTTCTGTCAAAGAAGTAAAAGTTCCCCTTCTCATCGCTGAGCCACTCTCTCTTCATAATACCATTGTTGGCAGGATCATAAAAATACTTCTGATCATTTAACACTACCCAGCCTGAAAGCTTAACCCCTTCAGCCGTAAAATAAAAATCTGCTCCGTCTACCTGACACTGGCCTCTTGCAATACTTCCATCTGCAGGAGAAAGATAATAAGTGCCTGATGCATCCGTAAACCATCCACGCACCAGATTTCCGGCTCCGTCCAGAAAATATCTTGTATTATTGCAGGCCACCCAGCCCTTCTGCATACGCCAGTTCTGATAAAATCTTACGTTTCCATTATGCTCAATAAAGCCCTCCGGGATAATCAGCTGACTGTAATCCTTATACTGATAATTTACATCAACTCTGCCGCCCACACCGCTTACACTTCCCGATGAAGAATACTGCCAGAAGCATACGTTATTGTTGGTTTCGCAGGAATCACTATACTGTGCTACCCAGCGGTCCCAGCCTACATTATCCATCTTATTCGCAAACATGTTTTTGTTGGAATATACCATAGGATAATATCCTGCCGCGTCAATGACCGTGCAAAACGCATTGATAATATCAATCAGCTGTTGATTGGAAAGGTTCTTGTGACATTTATCCTCTATATCAAACACAACAGGATAGTTTACAGTATACGGCGCAATCCACTCCAATACCAGATTTGCCTCATTGGCTGCCTGTTCAGGCGTGGTCGCATAGGAGTAGATATAAACACCGGTCTTAAGCCCTGCGGCCTGAGCTCCTGTAATATTAGCCACAAACTGCGGGTCCATTCCGCTGTTGGTGCTTCCCACCTTAATAAAAGTAAACTTCATTCCCGAAGCCGCCACCTGCCCCCAATTCACCGCGCCATTATGCTTAGACACATCAATTCCCCGTGCTATCGCTCCCTTAGCAGTAACTGCCTGCGCTGACCGGGCAGGACACAATCCCAGCATTGCTACTGCAAGCAATACTCCGCAACACCTTCTGGCCCATACCTTCACACTTTCTCTCATCCGTACTTTCCTCTCTTTTCTCTCGTTCTCCTGGCCTTAACCGGCCCTTAATCCCCTACGTTTCCCGTCTCGTCTACCGTCTCACCTATACAATCCGCTTCCGCATGCCTTTAAATTTTATTGAAGGGCTCCTTGTACGCTGCTACGCTTCCAAGCTCCTCCTCTATCCTCAAAAGCTGATTATACTTTGCCACACGGTCACTTCTGCAGGGCGCACCTGTCTTAATCTGCCCGGCATTTACTGCCACAGCCAAATCTGCGATAAAGGTATCCTCCGTTTCACCTGACCTGTGTGAAACCACTGCCTTATATCCGTTTTTCTGCGCCATTTCAATTGCTTCCATAGCTTCTGATACTGTACCGATCTGGTTGACCTTAACAAGAATTGCATTTGCAACATGAAGCTTAATGCCCGCATCCAGTCTTTTGGTATTGGTTACAAACAAGTCGTCCCCTACCAGCTGGATCTTGTCGCCTAATCTCTGCGTCAGATGCTTCCATCCATCCCAATCATCCTCAGCCAGTCCATCCTCGATGGAAAGAATGGGATATTTGGAAATCAAGTCTTCATAATATGCAATCATTTCCGAAGTATCACGCACAATCTCTTTTCCCTTCAAAGAGCTTTCACCGGGGAAGTGATACATACCTGTTTTTTCATTGTATAATTCACTGGAAGCCACGTCAAGAGCAATTTTGATATCCTGTCCTGGAAAATAATTACTTTTTTCAATTGCCGCCACAATCAAATCAAGAACCGCTTCCGCATCAGGAAGGTCCGGTGCAAAACCGCCCTCATCTCCTACGCTGGCAGCCAGATGCTTTTCCTCCAATAGCTTTTTCAGGAAATGATAAATTTCCGCACAAATCCGAAGCCCGTCCGCAAAGCTTTCCGCCTGCACCGGCATAATCATAAATTCCTGAAAATCCACCGTATTTGCCGCATGTCTTCCACCGTTTAAAATGTTCATCATGGGAACCGGCATCAATCTGGTATAGGCGCCGCCCAAATACTGATACAAAGGAATGCCAAGCGACTTTGCGGCCGCCCTTGCAACAGCCATGGATACCGCTAAGGTGGCATTGGCTCCAAGATTTTCCTTATTATCGGTTCCGTCGGTTTCAATCAAAATACGGTCAATTTCAATCTGGTTTAAGCCGTTCCTTCCATAGATTGCCTCTTTGATTTTGGTATTTACATTGGCTACTGCCTTGGTTACACCCAGCCCAAAATATCTCGTCTGTGCATCCCTAAGCTCTACCGCCTCAAATCTGCCGGTACTTGCGCCGGAAGGCACGGAAGCCTTTCCCGCATATCGTTTTCCTGTCATGGTATCCGTCAGGGTAACCTCCGCTTCTACGGTAGGATTTCCTCTGGAATCCAAAATCTCCCTTCCATGTATATTGGTAATCTGCATATATGTTTTCATGCTATGCCTCCTTGGACAAAAAAGTTTTATAACTATTGTATCCTTTTTCACAAATTGATATACTGAATTTATGAAGTATTTGCGAAGACGCGCGGAGGCCGGATATGACTAAAATGAGTAAAAAAGATTATATTTGTATGGGAATTGTGACTGCAGTGTTTGCAGTACTTGTCTTTTTCAGACTGGGAAATACATATGCACCGGAGTCTTATTATACTGCCACCGCAGAAAACCGGGATATTGTACTTGATTTCGGAGAGTATACCGATGTTACCTCCATTTCCATCTTTCTGGGAAATCTGAACACCAGACATCTATCGATTTCTACTTATAATGAGGTCACCGGCTCATGGGAAATCATTAACGGTGAAGCCGTTGCGGAATCCGTTTTTGCATGGAACCAGATAGACATTAATTATAATCTCAGATACCTGGGCATCGTATGTACCGATGAGCAGGCAGTTTTGAATGAACTGGTAGTGCTGGCTCCTGACGGCAGCATTTTAACCCCCGTCAATTCAAAAGATTATCCCGAACTGTTTGATGAGCAGGATATGTTTCCCGACGTAAAAACCTATATGACCGGAACCATGTTTGATGAGGTATATCATGGTCGTACAGCTTATGAATTTCTGCATGGACTGGTAACTTATGAGGTCACCCATCCTCATTTTGGAAAGATTTTGCTGTCTCTGGGAATTCTCATGTTCGGCATGAACCCCTTCGGCTGGCGCTTTATGGCAGCGGTTTTCGGTATCCTGATTATCCCGTTAATATACCTGTTTGCCAAAAAGCTTTTTAAGGATACCTATATTGCCACTGCCGCTTCTTTGCTGCTGGCCTTTGACTGTATGCATTATACCCTGTCCAGAATTGCAACCATTGATATCTTTGCGGCCTTCTTCATTCTTTTGATGTATTATTATATGTATCAATATCTGCAGAAGGATCATGAATACCGAAAAACCAGGGCCTCTGTCAAGGACAGCTTTCTGCCTAAGGATATTTATCTTCCGCTTGCACTTTCAGGCATCAGCATGGCCTTCGGCATTGCCACCAAGTGGACCGGCATTTATGCCGGAATCGGCCTTGCCGTTCTTTTCATCTGGCACACCATCCTGCATTTTCCTAAGAAACAGGTTGGAAAGCTGTTCGCATTTTGCTGTGTATTCTTTATTGCTATTCCCATTATCCTTTACACCCTCTGCTTTATTCCGGTAGTGGGTTATACGCCGTATAAGAACCTGATCGACAAGACCATTCAGGGTACTATGTACATGTTCAACTATCATTCCACTCTGGTTGCGGAGCATTACTACAGTTCGCCGTTTTATGAATGGCCGGTAATCTGGATGCCTCTCCTGTATGCCAACGATGCGGTGAATGCAACGGACGTAAGCGCCGTAAGCTGTATGGGCAATCCTGCCATTTGGTGGGTAGGCATTCCCTGCGTCCTCTATGTCTTCTACCGCTGGATCGGCAAGCGGGACAAAAAGGCAGGGTTTTTGTGTATCGCATACCTTGCACAGTACATCCCATGGATGTCTGTTGGACGCATCACTTTTATTTACCATTATTTCCCTGCTATTATCTTTGTCATGCTCATAATGGCATACACCATGCAGCAGATTAAAGATCATTTTTCATGGGGCAAAAAAGCCATTACCACCTATCTGGTAATGGCCATACTCTGCTTCTTCTTATTCTTCCCTGTTATTTCCGGTCTGCCCATATATAGAGAATGGGGACTGCGCCTTAGATGGTTAAAGGATTGGATACTGGTTCTGTAAATTATCATGCCAGACTATTGTCTCTAATCTGACGGTACAGGTCATATCCTACATAAATCAGCAATCCAAGCATTGCCAGTGCCAAATACTGCAACGGCACTATATGTACTGCTATCAAATAAGGCATAAATGTCAAAACAGACACTACGAAGTATCCACACATAACAGGCAGCTTTTTCACATTCATAACACCATAAATCACTGCCAGCAAATCCACAAGAAAACCATATCTGTCATGCATATGCGGTAAGCAATACACAATCAGCGCCACCGAAAACAGCGCAAGCGTAATCATCAGTTCACCGGTCATATTCACATCCCTGGTATACAGGTAATATGCAAGCCCTCCTATGAGTATGATGGTCATAAACACGCCCGCTGAGCTGACCTCGGCTGCATGACGCATATCGGGCATCGCTTCTCCCAAAAGTGCATAGATATTAGGATATTCCAAGGTTCCCCATGGATAATAGCCGGACTGGTCAAAATAAATAAGCATCAACTCTTTAAAATCTCTTCCCAGCAGCCATGCCGGTAATTCACTAATCACATAAATAACCGGCAGCCAGATAAAATGCGCCAGCTTAACCGTCCGTCTTTTCAGCCACATAATGATCAAAAACGGTACAATAAAAAGCGCCTGCAGCTTAAACGCAAAGGATATTCCCAAAAAGATCATACACCATTTACTGTTATCCTTAAAGAAGCAATATAATGCATAAAGAATAAAAGTAGTATATATAATATCGCATTGACACCAATATGCACTATCCAATATTACTGTAGGTGAAAGCAAAAGCGCCGCCATGCCCAATATCGATTTACGGATATTCCTGCTAAGCTGAAAAACAATCAGAAAAACAGCAATAGATGCTGCATAATCAAACAAAATTGATACCATCTTCAGCGCATACAAATCATTATCACTGAGATATGACAACAAACACATGATATACATGTACGGAGATGTATAATTCGATATCTGATGCCCCAGTGAACGATATCCGCCGCCTTCTCTGATCTGCTGCATCCAGTCCTTCAAAAATCCCCAATAGTCTGCAGATTCGATAGGCATCAGCTTCCATCTGATCATAAAGCCAAAAGCAAACAAACATAAAATAAATACCAAATCTACTACTTGAAAAGACAGCTTCCCGATTTTCACTTTTCCGGATAAAATTCTGTCTATAGACCGTTCCTTCATATTAAACCCCATTTAATTATTCCACTTACTGAGCAAAAGTCATGGAAGCAATACTGTCCTCAAAGCCATCCATCCATTTTCCGCCTTTTTCCTGCAAAAAATTAATAATATGAGATTCATCCCCATTAAAAATCATAAACTCAATCTGCTCATAATCGGTTCCCTTAAATTCATACTCCATATCAATCCGCAGAGTATTTCGTCCATTTAAGCTCCCCTTCTCATAATTACTGATTTTGATGTCCACCTGATCCCCATATGTATTCAAATAGTCCTCTTCCATCATCTGTTCAAATTCATCCTTAGGAACGGTAGAAATATCAATATCACTTTCACCAATAACATAGGTTATCGTCGATGTGTCTTTGGGATAAGACTTCGGTACATATACACCCTCTTCTCCCTCAAGCGCCACAAATCCCGCAGGCAGCGCCCATAGCAAATCTGCATCCGCAAAGGTGATCGGTGTCTCGTCTATCTCCTCTTCCACATCATCCGCCGTCTCCACGTCCGCATTATCTTCCTGTACATCTTCGGTCTCAACTATTGCACTCTCCTCCGGCAGGCTTTCCTCGCTTTGCTTACCACAGCTTGAGATGATTCCCAACATGAATACCAATGCTAAAACGATTGCTAATTTCTTCTTACCCATCATAACTTCCCTCTCTAGAAAATAGTATTTTAATCCCATACCCATCTTTAAGTATACCTTGAATAAGTCGATATTTCAAGCTATAATCAGTATTGCTCCCATGCAGTAGGTGTAAATACTATATTCATTTACTCGCAAGCCTCCAGTTCTGCAATGGTCTTTGTAATAAATCCACCAGCTTCAGCTTCTGTCATAGACACCAATTTTTATCCATTTAGGACCGTCCTAAAGAGTAAAAATCGGTGTCCCCAGTATAGGCGCACATAGAAACAGCAGCGGAATTTTCCACTGCTGTTTCTACTCATTATATATTATTTTCTTTTATTATGGTGCAACATAATCATTGATGTCAATGCTCCGCCAATTGCTACCGCAAGTGCCATGATCCATACCATCATTGCCATACTGTCACCAGTTGAAGGCTGCCTTCTCTTACCAAGCACTGCATAATTGGAACCTCTTCTTGCTCCCAGAACTGCTGCTCCGGTACCACCTTCCTCAATCCTTCTTGCTCCCAATACCTCTGTAGTAGGAGTAGGTCCCGGTGTAGATGTAATAATTTCCGGTGTAGGTGTAGGCGTACTTTCCGGTGTAGATTCAGGCGTACTCTCCGGTGTAGGTTCAGGCGTACTTTCCGGTGTAGGTGTACTCTCCGGTGTAGGTGTAGG
>CAYMUW010000047.1:1399-1680 GCA_964393865.1 uncultured Lachnospiraceae bacterium | reverse complement strand
GTGTAGGTTCAGGCGTACTTTCCGGTGTAGGTGTACTCTCCGGTGTAGGTGTAGGTGTACTTTCCGGTGTAGGTTCAGGCGTACTTTCCGGTGTAGGTGTACTCTCCGGTGTAGGTGTAGGCGAACTTTCCGGTGTAGGTGTAGGCGTACTCTCCGGTGTAGGTGTAGGCGTACTCTCCGGCGTTGCCGTAGGTGTCGCTGTCGGTGTTGCTGTCGGTGTCGGCTCCGGTGTTGCTGTCGGTGTCGGCTCCGGTGTTGCTGTCGGTGTCGGCTCCGGTGTT
>CAYMUW010000047.1:0-1299 GCA_964393865.1 uncultured Lachnospiraceae bacterium | reverse complement strand
GCTGTAGGTGTCTGCTCCGGTGTTGCTGTAGGTGTCTGCTCCGGCGTCTGCTCCGGCGTCTGCTCCGGTGTCTGCTCCGGCGTCTGCTCCGGCGTCTGCTCCGGCGTCTGCTCCGGCGTCTGCTCCGGCGTTGGCGTCGGCGTTGACACCGAGTGCCACTCTCCAGTATTAACTTCAAATTCCTTAGATACTGCTGAACCAGTACTTGTTGCATAAGATATTATCTTAGCAAAGGGAGCTATAATTTTTCCTAAAAAGCTGCCCGAAATATTAATTGTACCAGAATAATTTCCAAAGTTCCAAACTATCTTATCAGCATATTTCTGTGCTAATTCACTGCTGGAATCAACATCTGACCCAATTCCGTTAATGCTGTATTTGTATAAATCAATAACCGTATCCTTTGTTGAATCAGTGATATTTACATTTATTATACATATCTGATCATCATTGGTATAAATCTGAATCTTATCTGCGGCATTACTATTTGAACTGTTCTCACCAATATAGGTTGTATTCCCTGACTGTCCTAAGGAAATATTTACAACAGTAACCTCTGCAACACTGCCTGTTGTATTTATAATTGCCTTTTGGTTATTTTCATTTGACATACTTGTATCAACTTCAGTTCCCTCTGTATTTTCCTTTTCCAAAAGTTCCAGTGCCAATGCTCCTATAGTTCCGAGGTTGCCTTCAATATCAAGATTTCCGTCCGAAACGTCCAAATCCAGATTTCCGTCTTCATCAACCTTTCCGTCACTCTTTTGCATATAAAATACAGTTTCCGTCCCGTCTTCATCCAGCTTTACAACCAAAATACGTCCAGCGGCAGCCGTATATACCTTTCCATTTTTATCTTTATACGTGGTCAGATAATCACCATTTGCATCCGTGTAGGTATATTTATAATATTCATTACCGTCTTCATCTGTATAAACAACTTTATTATCCAAAAGAACTTCTCCAGTTGCATCTCCAAAATCCAGAACTCCTCCATCACTAATATTTATTTCGCCTATATAACAGTCCTGAGCGGTTTTATCATATACTTCATCGCTTCCCACTTCATTCTTGTTTACATTCAAAACTGCTGCTGCAATATCCCCCTGCATATGGCCGTTAAGGTCCAATTCGTTTGTATAAATAGAATAATCATCAACTATTTCATTTATTTCTTCCAATAACTCCGCTGCAGTTTTCGATTCTTCCTCTGATGCATCTGCTTCAGGTGTTGCTGTGGGTGTAGGTTCTTCACCAGCAATTTCCTTATCTTCACCAGGTGTTGCTGCAGGTGTCGAC
>CAYMUW010000046.1:0-19403 GCA_964393865.1 uncultured Lachnospiraceae bacterium | reverse complement strand
CATTTTGACAATGATTTTTTATTCAGTTCAGCCGGAAGGCTGAACTGTTACAAAATTTTGTAGCAGCCCGGCCTTCATGCGCCGCCCCGAATACGGGACTGCTTCTTTGATACTGCTATGACACAGCATTTTTACACCTCAAATATCAAATCCGCATAGGTAGGGAAGGGCCAATACTTTTTATCCACCAATTTTTCCAACTCATCCGCAGGCTTTCTCAACGCATCCATGGCCGTTACCACGCTGTCATGATAATAAAATGCCTGCTCTTTGCCAAGAGACATGGCGGAGGCCTTTTTCTCTACCTCTGTCAGGTTATTGACAGCCGTTTTGGTTTCTGCCAGTTTTTCCGTAATCGTCTTTAACAGTTCACTGCAAATGGAGGCATCCGCACCTGCCGCACTGATAGATGCAGTCGTATCCGCAAGCATCCCCGCAAATTTAATCACTGCCGGAATAATCTGCTTATTGGCCATATCTATCATGGTCAGGGCTTCTATATTGATGGTTTTCGCATAGGTCTCATACAAAATTTCTGCACGGGAACGAAGCTCTGCCTCTGTGAAAATGCCAAACTTTTCAAATAAATGAATGGACTTTTCCGTTATAAGCGTATCTACCGCCTCCACCATAGAAGGAATATTGGGAAGCCCTCTTCTTGCGGCCTCCTCCTTCCACTCGGGAGCATATCCGTTTCCGTTAAAAATAATTCTCTGATGCCTGGTCATATATTCCTTAATCAGATCATGAACAGCCATATCAAAATCTTCCGCCTGCTCCAATCTATCCGCCGCTTCGCAGAATGCCTCCGCAACAATAGCATTTAAAATGGTATTGGGGCTTCCGATGGAATCCTCGCTTCCCACCATACGAAATTCAAATTTATTGCCGGTAAAAGCAAAAGGTGAGGTACGGTTTCTGTCGGTAGCGTCCTTGACAAAATCGGGAAGCGTGGAAACCCCCGTTCTCAAAACGCCGCCTTCCTTCAGGGAATCCGCCTTACCCGTTTCCACCAGCTGCTCCACTACATCCTCAAGCTGTTCCCCTAAAAAGATGGAAATAATAGCCGGAGGCGCTTCATTAGCTCCCAGTCTGTGATCATTTCCTACATTGGAGGCGCTTTGTCTGAGCAGATCAGCATGGGTATCCACAGCCTTCATAATGCAGGCAAGCACCAGAAGAAACTGAATATTTTCATTGGGTGTCTGTCCCGGCTCAAGAAGGTTGACGCCGTTATCCGTAGTGATAGACCAGTTGTTGTGTTTTCCCGATCCATTCACTCCTGCAAAAGGCTTTTCGTGAAGCATGCAGCGAAGTCCGTGCTTTCCAGCCACCCTCTTTAAGGTTTCCATCACAAGCTGATTGTGATCCACCGCAATATTGGCGGTTTCATAGATAGGCGCCAGCTCATGCTGTGCCGGAGCAACCTCATTATGCTGTGTCTTAGCAGTCACTCCCAGCTTCCACAGCTCGATATTCACATCATGCATGAAGGCCCCTATTCTCTCCCTGATTACTCCAAAATAGTGATCCTCCATCTCCTGTCCCTTAGGTGCAGGCGCACCAAACAGGGTTCTTCCCGCAAAAATAATATCCTCCCTCTGCAGCGCCTTCTTCTGATCCACCAGGAAATATTCCTGCTCTGCTCCTACCGACGGAACTACCTTTTTCGCCTCCGTATTTCCAAACAAGCGGACTATCCTGACTGCCTGCTTGCTTAAGGCCTCCATAGAACGGAGAAGAGGCGTCTTCTTATCCAGCGCTTCTCCCGTATAAGAACAAAAGGCCGTAGGAATACAAAGCGTGGGACCTGTTGCCGTTTCTTTAATGAACGCCGGTGAAGTAATATCCCAGGTGGTATATCCTCTTGCCTCAAAAGTGGCGCGAAGGCCGCCGGAAGGAAAAGATGACGCATCCGGCTCACCCTTAATCAGCTCCTTGCCAGAAAATTCCATCAGCATTTTTCCGTCCTGATCGGGATGGGTTACAAAGGAATCATGCTTTTCCGCCGTAATTCCCGTAAGCGGTTGAAACCAATGAGTATAATGGGTAGCGCCGTTTTCCGTTGCCCAATCCTTCATGGCCTTTGCCACAACATCTGCTGCTGCCAGAGTCAGCTCTCCCCCCTGCTCCATAACCTTAATCACTTCCCGATATACGGTTTTCGGCAGACGCTCCCGCATGGTCGCACGGGTAAACACCTTGCTTCCAAATAATTCTTCCACGTTTAATACATCGCTCATTCTTTTTCTCCCTTAGTGTATCAGTTTATTGTATGCATCAGGTTTGGAAATAAAATCCTGTGGTGAAATCTCTGTCGGTATGCTCGAAAATTTTCTCCAAATATCCTTCCATACCGGAACCATATTTCTCCTTTGATTCTAAATAGTCGTCAACTGCCATCCGATATGCTTCCACCACAGCGGCGCAGTATTCCGCATTCATCCTCCCCTCTATGATAAGGCTGTCTACTCCGGCTTCCACCATTTCCGGAATATGCTCTATCATACATAAATCCTTAGAATAAAAAATAAAAGTCCCTCTTTCATTTTCATAAACCGGCAGATATTCTCCACCGCGCTTTTCCTCGCTTATGGCATATTCCCATTTCCCGGAATGAAAACAGGTATCTTCATTACCGCCGGCTTCCTTAAAATAACTGCTGAGCAACCGCCTTCCCGATGAGGAGATACACATCCTGCCATGAACGAAGCTTCCCAGTTCCATATCCTTCGGAATCTTCTCTTTCATTTCTTTGATTTCCTTCAGCGTCAGTCCTCTGCTGCAGATAATTCTTTTGGCTCCCTGCTCATACCAGAACCGGCAGGTTTGATAATTGGTGTTATTGGCTTGTACAGATATATATATATTAGTTTCCGGGCATATCTCTTTGACCAGCGTAAACATACCCGGATCGGCAACGATTATCCCGTCAGCTCCCTGCGTTTTCAGTTCCCGGAAATATCTTTCCGCATCTGAAAGATCCCTGTTATGAGCCACAATATCGGCGGTTACATACACCCTACCCCCATGTTCATGGGCATAATCAATTCCCTGCCTTATTTCCTCTTTGGAAAAGTCCTCTTCCTCCGCACATAAGTCACGGGACTCACCGCCTATATAAACAGCGTCCGCGCCAAAAGACACTGCTGTTTTTAAAATCTCTGCGGAACCGGCATATACCAAAAGCTCCGGTCGTTTTATTTCAATAGCCATCTTCGCACCGTTTTATGCAATCTTTCCTTTCATCAAATCATTGAATACGGACGCTTACCGTAACGCCGTCTCCCACCGGAAGAATATCCGTTTGCAGCTGCTCATTGTGCTTCAGCTCATATAAATACTCCCTCATTCTGCTGTGAATGGTACGGTCTCTTCTGGTCACCGCATAGCGGGACTCCAGAGCATCCCCATCCTGAAGCACATTATCGGAAACCAGCAATCCTCCCATGGGCATAAGCCTGAGTATATCAGGCAGGAAATGAATATACTGCCCCTTTGCCGCATCCATAAAAATAAAATCATAGGGCCCCTTAAGCTCCTTTAAAAGCTCTGTGGCATCCCCTTCCAACAAAGTGATCTGCTCCTGTCTGCCAGCCTTTTTAAAATTTTCTCTGGCAATGGGGATTCTCTTTTCGTATTTCTCGATCGTCGTTATCTTACAGTCACTCGGTCCGTACTCACTCATCAAAAGTGCAGAAAAACCAATGGCCGTTCCCACCTCCAGAATCTGCTTCGGCTGCTTCATCGCCAGAAGCAGGCGAAGAAAGCTCTGCATTTGAGGTCTTATGACCGGTACATTGGTTTCCAATGCAAATTGCTCAAGCTCATTTAAAAATGGCGTGTTTCCTGTATCAAAAGAGTTGATAAAGGTGCTGATTCTTTCTTCTGTAATCATGATGCTCCATCCTCACCGGTCACATCTTCATCCCCATTCCCTTCATCAGCTTCGTCAACATTTTCAGCATCTGACTGACTGCTTTCTGGCTGAGCCTCAGGATCCTCAGTCGGCGTTGCCATAATCTCCAGCATTTCCTCTGCTTTCATTGTTGTGCTTAAATCGTAGATTCCCGGAACAATCTCACCGTGATAAGCAGACAAAAGCTCCTGAACCACAAACAGCTTTGCATCCTCGATCAGACCCTTTTCCTCCAACATCTGCGCAATGTCAGTGATAGTCATATTCTCGGAAATACCTACGGTTATCGTTCTTCCACCGGACAATGATACCGGTTCATCGGCAAATACCTTGTATCCAAAATCATACGCCTTGGTGGCACCGCGGAAAATAAGTATGACAATCGCGGCAACTACAACAACCTTTATAATAGTTTCCACCGCTGCCCCTATTAAATATCCTACTTTCATAAAATCACCGTGTCCTTTCAAGCTGTCGCCTTCATAGGCTTATTCAAAGTCCAGCTCAGACGTAACAAATCCATTGATTTCCTGCATCATCCTGCATAAAGCAAGTTCAGCTCTCAAGAAATCGTCAACAATGGGATTTTCCCTGAATTTTTCATATTCCTTTTCGAAAAGCTCCATTTTATCAAAAAGCTCGTCCACCTGAGTCGTATTTTGTATCTCATAATTCCGTCTGCGGAATTCATTGACCTGCTCAAACAGTTCCGGACTTTTTTTGATCTTTTCCAGCTGAAAACTGTATTTCTTATAAACCTCCGTCTCCTTAATTGATTTGACAAACTTAATCGTTGCTGCTTCCATCTGATTATCCAGCATGACCGCTATCTCCTTATATTTCCATTATAATAGGTAAAATCATAGGACGGCGCTTTGTTTTTCTCCAAACGTACTCTCCGAGGGAATCCTTGATAGAACTTTTCAGCTTGCCCCAATCGGCAATTCCTCTGCTAAGACACCCTTCTACCGCTTCATTTACAACAATTCTCGCTTCATCCATCAGTTCGTCGGACTCTCTTACATAAACAAATCCTCTGGAAACAATATCAGGACCACTTACCAGCTCATCAGTAGCTCCGTCCAGCCCCAGTACAACGATTAAAATACCGTCCTCTGCCAGATGCTGTCGGTCTCTTAATACGATATTTCCCACATCGCCTACACCCAGTCCGTCAACCAGAATGTCTCCCACCGGAACATTTCCTGTAATCTGCGCCTTTTCTTCCGTAAGCTCCAGCACCTCCCCGGAGCGGAGTATAAAAATATTTTCCTTTGGCATTCCCAGCTCTCTGGCAATCTTAGCCTGTGCCTTTAAATGCTTAAATTCCCCATGAACGGGAATTGCATACCTGGGATGTACCAATGTATAAATCAGTTTAATCTCTTCCTGACAGGCATGTCCGGAAACATGCACATCCTGAAAAATTACATCCGCACCCTTTAAAAGCAGTTCATTAATTACATTTGTCACTGCCTTTTCATTGCCCGGAATGGGATGGGAGGAAAAGATTACCGTATCGGTAGGTCCGATAGATATTTTCCGGTGATTATCGCCCGCCATGCGGCTTAAAGCCGCCATACTCTCTCCCTGGCTTCCGGTAGTAATAATAACCGTCTTCTCATCAGGATAATTTTTCAGCTGCTCAATATCAATCAATGTATTTTCAGGTATGCTTAAGTATCCCAGATTGGTAGCTGTCTCAATAATGCTCACCATGCTGCGTCCCTCTACCACTACCTTTCGACCGAACTTGTAAGCGGAATTAATAATCTGCTGCACTCTGTCCACATTGGATGCAAATGTAGCAATAATAATACGGGTATTTTTATGTTCTTCAAACAGGATGTCAAAGGTTTTCCCCACTGTGCGCTCCGAAGGTGTAAACCCTGGCCGCTCCGCATTGGTGGAATCGCACATCAGTGCAAGAACCCCTTTCTTTCCAAGCTCCGCAAACCGCTGCAAATCAATGGCATCCCCAAATACCGGCGTATAGTCAACCTTGAAATCTCCGGTATGAATCACAATGCCTGCTGGCGAATAAATGGCAAGCGCTGCCGCATCTACAATACTGTGATTGGTTTTGATAAATTCAATTCTAAACTGTCCCAGATTAATGGACTGTCCAAATTTTACCACCTTACGCTTGGTGTTGCCTGTCAGATTATGCTCTTTTAATTTATTCTCAATGATTCCCATTGTCAGCTTGGTAGCGTAAATGGGGACATTAATTTCCCTGAGCACATAGGGAAGAGCTCCTATATGATCCTCATGTCCATGAGTGATGACAAAACCCTTAACTTTTTCAATGTTATTCTTCAAATAAGTGACATCGGGAATAACCAAATCGATTCCCAGCATATCATCCTCCGGGAACGAAAGGCCGCAATCCACCACAATAATACTGTCCTCATATTCAAAGGCAGTAATGTTCATGCCAATCTGCTCAAGACCTCCAAGGGGAATCACCTTGAGTCCCAAGCTGCTTTTCTGTTCATTTTTCTTCAATCAATTTTACCTCCACATTCTTTACAGTATCCGTAGAGTTTCACCTCATGATCCTCAACTACAAAGCCTGTGGTTTGCAGTATTCTCCCCTCAAGACTCTCCAAAAGATCATCCTCAAAGGACATAACCATTCCACAATTTCGGCATATTAAATGATGATGATGGTGCTTTGTCTCATTCTCACCTGCATCTCCGATCTCATAGCGGACAAATCCATCATCCAAATTGATTCGATCAATAAGACGAAGCTCAAACAGTAACTGTATCGTTCTATAAACAGTTGCCAGGCCAATCCTCGGGCAATCCGTTTTTACAATCTCATAAATTTCCTCTGCGGTCAGATGTCTGCCGGGACATGCTGCCAGTGCTTCCAGAACCAGTAATCTCTGATCCGTAACCTTTAAACCCCTGTTTTTTAATAAAACTTTAAATCCTTCCCTGTCAAATGCCATAACTTCCCCAATTTACTGAAATTCCCTTACGTAAGCTCAACGTCCTCCAGCAGATTTTCAAATACGTTTGCCACTGCGGACAACTCCGTATCATCACTTACCACCTCGTAGACGCTTTCAGCCTTACTGTCTCCCGAAATAACCTCCTTCAGGATCAGCGCATTCCCGTCTCCCTCCTCGGTATCTGTTACCAGAATATACTGGTTTCCTCCGAGCTTTGTCTGTTCCAGAACATAAAATTCCACGCTCTCTTGTGTATCCATCATAAATTTGATTTTTTCCAATTTAAACTTCCTGCTTTCTTCCTATAAAATCCAAATATCCCTGTAAAATAAAAACTGCCGCAATCTTGTCCACATATTCCTTGCGGTTTTCCCGTCGTATACCTGCCTCTTCCATTGCCCTATCGGCAGCAACGGTAGTAAGCCTTTCATCCCAAGTATGTACAGGCAGTCCGGTTCGTCTCTCCAGCTTTTCTTTAAATTCCAGTGTCACCATAGCTCTGGGGCCGGCAGTGTCATTCATGTTCTTGGGGAGTCCCAAAACAATCTGCTCCACCTGATACTCCTGAATCAACGCCTCGATTCTTGCCAGAGTCTGACGAAGCTTATTTTCTTCTTTTCTTCTGATAATCTCGATTCCCTGGGCAGTAATAAGTAAAGGATCACTGATTGCCACTCCAACCGTTTTTGATCCATAATCCAATCCCATAATACGCATAGTATGATCACCCTTCGGTTTCTTGCCTATTTCCAATGACTGCTCTTAATATATTCCGTCAGCAGTTCCTCTACCAGCTCATCCCTCTCCACCTTCATAATCAGACTTCTGGCATTCCGGTAGCTGGTTATATAGGTAGGATCTCCGGACATAATATAGCCTACGATTTGATTGACAGGATTATAGCCCTTCTCTGTCAGCGCAGAATACACCTCTGCCAAAATTTCCTTCACAGTAGACTTATCTGTTTCTACCTTAAAAAAGCGTGTATTTCCCAAATCCTGCATAAATTTCACCTCGACCTGCAACATTCACTAGCTTTTATCTTACTCCATTTTCATACAAAATTCAATGTATTTGGGGTTGAAACAATAAAATATCAGGCTGAAGGAGCTTTTCCAATGTACCGGAAAAAATCCGTCCTGAAAGATTTTCCCGGGTCTCATACGCCGCCCGGATATACTCTCGGGTATGGCCAATCTGATAATGCTTTCCCTCTATGACCTTTTCTTCCTCAAACAAAACTTCTGTCTTTTTATGTAGATATCCCTCTCTAAATCTTCCCGACAGTTCCGCCTCCAGTTCCATTAACCTGCCGCTTCTTATGTTTTTAACCGCTTCATCAACCTGATTGCTCATGGAAGCCGCAGGGGTACCCTTCCGCCTGGAATATTTAAAAATATGCATCTCATAAAAACCTGTCTTTTTCAGGAAAGCCTCTGTTTCCTGAAATTCTTCCTCGCTTTCTCCCGGAAAGCCCACAATCACGTCGGTAGTTACTGCAGGATGATCAAAGTATTCTCTGAGCATACATACCTTTTCATAGTATTCCTCAACCGAATACTTTCTATTCATTCTTTTTAACACCGTATCACATCCGCTTTGTAAGGATAAATGGAAATGCGTACATATCTTGTCGCAATCTGCAAGCCCCTTCACAAAATCCGGCGTGATAATCCTTGGCTCCAGCGACCCAAGACGAATGCGGTCTATTCCCTGTACCTTCTGCACCTCCTGTATCAGTTTAAGCAGCATGCTCTGCGAGAAATCATTCCCCCCTGTCATTCCGTAGGAGCTTAAATGAATTCCCGTAAGCACCACCTCCCGATACCCGTTATTCGCAAGATTTTTCACTTCCTCCAGTATTTCTTCCATAGAGCGGCTTCTGATTCTCCCTCTGGCATAGGGAATGATGCAGTAGGAGCAGAACTGATTACAGCCGTCCTGTACCTTAATAAAGGCTCTCGTATGCTCGGCAGTATGTTTTAACTGCATGTCTTCATATTCATCTGTATGTCCAATATCTATAATGGTCTTTCCATAGAGGGTTTTCTTCGCCGCCGTCTGCTTCTGTATCTCTTCCGGACGCAAAGCGTCACCTGACGGTTCCTCTCCATTCTTGCTGTTTAAATATTCCTCTAAAATATTGGGCAGATCCTTTTTCCTGTTATTTCCCACAGCCAAATCGATGCTCAAATCCTTAAGCACCTCTTCGTTTCCCGCCTGCACATAGCAGCCTACCGCTACCACCACCGAATCCGGATTCATTTTCTTGGCCCGGTGAAGCATTTGTCTGCTTTTTCTGTCTGCAATATTTGTTACAGTACAGGTATTTATGATGTAAATATCGGCTTTTGCATCAAAAGGTACAATTTTATATCCTTTTTCTTGTAAAATTTGTTGCATAAAATCCATTTCATATCCGTTCACCTTGCATCCGAGGTTGTGAAATGCTACACTTTTCATATTATTCACCACTTTTTTTGTGTTGTTTTATCATTGACTTTTCATATTTTACCATTTACTATATTAAGCAGAAGGTATGAACAATTTAAGGAGGTAATTACAATGAAAACAGTTCAGATTTCATTAAATTCAATTGATAAGGTAAAGTCTTTTGTAAACGATATTACTAAATTCGATTACGACTTTGACTTAGTATCTGGAAGATATGTCATCGATGCTAAATCCATTATGGGTATCTTTAGTTTGGATTTATCCAAGCCCATTGATCTTAATATCCATGCAGAGGATAATGTTGATGATGTTTTGGATGCATTGAAGCCTTACATGATCTAACAGTCCATTGGACTACAGCCTAGAAACCGCCAAAAGGCGGTTTCTTTTTATTCCCATTTGGCAATTACTACCTCATCCGTTTCAAGAGCCTTCTCAACCAGCTCGTCAATCTTTTCCTCCAGATTTTGCTCATGCCGTTTGATCACATTCAAATTGGGTTTTGTCACCGGATGCTTTGACACAAAAATTGTACAACAGTCCTCATAGGGCAGAATGGAGGTTTCATAGGTGCCTATTTTCTCCGACACATCTACAATTTCCATCTTGTCAAAGCCTATTAAGGGACGGAATACCGGCAGCGTGCACACTTCATTGGTAACCGCAAGGGACTGCACTGTCTGGGAGGCTACCTGTCCGATGCTTTCGCCGGTAATCAGCCCAAGGCAACCGTTTTCTTTGGCAATCAGCTCCGCAATCTTCATCATATAGCGCCGCATGATTATGGTCAGCTCCTCATGGGGACACTTCTCATAAATATAAAGCTGAATATCCGTAAAGTTTATAATATGAAGATAGACCGGTCCCGCATAGCGCGATACCAGCTTAGCCAGATCAATTACCTTTTGCTTCGCACGGTCACTGGTGTAGGGGGGCGCATGAAAATATACCGCATCAATCTTCACACCCCGCTTGGCAATCATATATCCTGCTACCGGGGAATCAATGCCCCCTGACAAAAGAAGCATTGCCTTACCGTTGCTTCCTACGGGCATACCGCCGGGTCCGGGAATTTCCATGGAATAAATATAAATTTTCTCGCGAATTTCCACATGAAGCATTACCTCCGGATGATGCACGTCCACCTTCATTTCGGGAAAGGCCTCAAGGATTGCTCCTCCCAGCTCCATATTAAGCTCCATGGAATTTAAGGGGTAGTTTTTTCTGGCTCTTCTTGCCTGTACCTTAAAGGTCATGTTCTTGTCGGGATAAACCTGATCAATATAGGAAGTTACTGTTTCCGCCAGCTTCTCAAAGCCTTCATCCTCCACGTGAATAACCGGACATATCCCCGATATGCCAAAAACAGTTCTCAGGTTGTCCACCGTCTCATCATAATCAAAATCAGATAAGGCATGCACATAAATTCTTCCCTCTGTTCTTGTGACCTTAAACTCTCCTTCGCATCGCTTCAACGCATATTTAACCTGCTGCGTCAAAGCTTCCTCAAACAAATATTTATTTTTTCCTTTTACGCCAATCTCGGCATACTTAATCAAAAATGCTGTAAACATAACGGCTCCTCTTTATTGCAGCGCTGCAAATACGCAGCGCTGCACATTACTTTCGTGTATAACGTCTAAGCATGGGAATTATATCATACATCGTCCTTAAAGTATAGTTGATTTCATCCATGGTGGTAAAAACAGAAAAGCTAAACCGAATGGTGGAGCCTAAAAGCTCCTTATCAATTCCCATTGCCTGCAGGGTAGCGGAAGGCTGCGGCTTGTGGGCTGAGCAGGCACTTCCTGCAGAAACATAAATTCCCTTATCCTCCAGCGCATGAAGGATCACCTCACTTCGAACTCCCCTAAAGGAAACACTGACTACATGAGGTGCTCCGGTCTCATCCGGATGTCCATTGACAATCACATCGTCAATTTGCCTTACTCCCTCTACAAAGGCCTTTTTCATCTGATACATTTTAGCGGCGTCCTGATCCAAATTTCCATAGATCAGTTCCACTGCCTTTGCCAGGCCTGCAATTCCCGGCACGTTTTCCGTTCCCGAACGTATGCCGCTTTGCTGGCCTCCGCCGAATATAACCGGCTTTATTTTGACCTTTTCATCTACATAAAGAAAACCCACTCCTTTGGGCCCGTGGATCTTGTGACCGCTTACGGATAACAGATCTATTTTCATCTTTTTCGGGTGGATTCTGAACTTTCCATATCCCTGAACAGCATCCACATGAAACAGTATTCTGGAGCTCATTCCTTTAATCAGTGTGCCTGCTTCCACAATAGGCTGTAAACTTCCCACCTCATTGTTGGTATGCATAATGGAAACCAGTATGGTTTCTCCCGTAATGGCTCTTTCCAGATCCTCTAACCGGATACATCCTTTTGCATCCACCGGAAGATAGGTTACGCGAAATCCCTCTTCTTCCAAATGACGCATGGTCTGTAATATCGCAGGATGCTCTATCTGGGTTGTAATCAGATGTCTGCCGCTGCGGCAGTTTGCATAGGCACAGCCTCTAAGTGCAAGATTATCCGATTCGGTTCCTCCCGAAGTAAAAAATATTTCCTTTTCATTTACCTTTAAATTTCTGGCAATTACCTCTTTTGCATAACGGATGTATTTTTCTGCCTGAACACCTTTTCTATGGAGACTGGAGGGATTTCCGTAGTCTTCACACATAATTTGCGTCATCAGTTCCGCTACCTGATTAAAGCATCTGGTAGTTGCCGAGTTATCTAAATATACCTCCATACTATCACTGGCCTTTCCGAACAAAGTATCTCTTTTTATTCTGTTATTCTACTTTTACTATATGATTATTGCTCCAAATGGTACATTATTATGGATAAAACCGTCATTCCTGCAGTCTCTGTCCGCAGAATGCGCCGCCCTAACGTAATGGGTTCGATACCTGCCGCTACAGCCTTTTCAATCTCTTCCGGTTCAAATCCGCCCTCCGGTCCGATAAATACGGCCACATCCTCCGAAGGCTTCAGCTGACTCATCATTTCCCTTGTTTTATTCATACCCTCCGCCAGCTCATAGGGAATAAGCCGCAAGGATGCGCACCTGCTGTAGGTGACAGCCTCCTGAAAGCTCATTGCATTTTTAACCTGGGGAATCATCCCCCGCTTGCTCTGTTTGGCAGCCGCCTCCGCAATGCTCTGCCAGCGCTGCAGCTTATTTTTTTCCTTCTTTTCATCCAGCTTTACCACCGTGCGCCTGCATACCACAGGGATAATTTCATACACTCCAAGTTCCACTGCCTTTTGAATAATCCATTCCATCTTATCGGCCTTGGGAAGCCCCTGAAACAGATAAACCTTTGAGGGAAGCTCCGATCTGCATTCACTGACGCCAATCAGCTCACAGATAATTTCTTCCTCCTTAAGCTCCATAATACTGCAGTGATATTCCCTGCCATCGCTTCCGTTTCGAACAACAATTTCCTCACCCGTTCTCATTCGAAGGACGTTTTTAATATGATTAACATCTTCTCCGGTAATTACTACACGATCCTGCCAAATCTGATCAAGCTCCACAAAAAACTGATACATGCCGGTAACCATACCTCCTTCTTAGCATGCAAGCTGTGTACACGCACGGCTCACTACCCTAATTCTTCCTTGCGGTAACACTGACCCATTCTCCCTGATAGGTTACCTCAAGTACCTCAAGACCTGCTGCCTTCACCGCTTCGGTGACTACTTCCTCCTTGTCATCTATGATGCCGGAGGTAATATAAATACCGCCTTGTTTCATCTGATGCACGATAACAGGCGTAAGCGGCACCAGAACATCCGCCAGAATATTGGCCACCACAATATCATAACACTCATAGCCCACCCGGTCCTGAACTGACTGATCCGTAATAATGTTGCCGATCATCATAGTGAAATCCTCCGGTGCAATATGGTTTACCTCCATATTTTCCCGCACCGCTTCCACCGCACAGGGATCCAGATCTGTTCCCACTGCCTTCCTGGCACCGAACATCAGCGACAGGATAGCCAGAATACCGCTTCCCGTTCCTACATCCAAAAGCACCGTCTCAGGGGTAATATATTTTCGCAGCTGGCGGATACAAAGCTGTGTGGTATCATGCATTCCCGTTCCAAAAGCGGTTCCCGGATCGATATGCAGAATAAACTTATTCTCATCCCGGGCCTGAACCTCTTCCCAGGAGGGAATTACCAGTACATCATCAATGGTAAATTGACGGAAATACTGCTTCCAGTTATTGATCCAGTCGATATCCTCGGTCTCATCCACCGTGACGCTTCCCTCTCCGATATCCATAAACGCAGACAATCCGGAAAGCTCTGCTTTCACATCCTCCAGTATTTTCTCCGCAGTGGTTTCTCCGCCTGATACAATTAAAGCAGGATAACTGCTGTCACAGGGCTTATCCCCGCCTTCCTTTTCCTCCACAAAAAAGCTCAGATAAGCAATGCCGTCATCCTCAGGGCCGTCCGGAAGAATATCCACGAACATCTGCTCCTTTTCCCACGCGGTAAGAGGCACCTTATCCTCAATCTGAGCACCCTCTAAACCAATATCATATAAAGTACTTATGATAATATCCTCTGCCTCTGTGATTGTCTTTATCATGAATTTCAGCCATCTCATTTTAATCGGTTCCTCTTCTTTCTTTCGGTTTGCGGTCATATCCTATTACCAGCAGTTTACTTCTCTTTAGCTGATTTCGGTTGCATCTTACAGGTTTTAATATTATCATAAAAATCAAGCATTCACAAGAAGGAGGCACCGCTATGATACAGGACATTTCCCCAAAAATATATCATAATGAATATCAGGACTGTAAACCGGAAGAACATGATTTTATTCTGGTTTTTCATAAAAATACCGTGCTGGTGCGTTTTCAAAACGGTAAGCTTCGCTATCCTACCCTAAAGGAAATGCGGAGCCTTTCCTGCAGCTATTATTATTTATTTTCTATTGATAACTATAAGTATTTTCTGGCTCATCCCGATCAAACCGCCTCTGCCGGAGAACCTGACCGGACGGACGCCTCACCTTCCGGGGAGGACCCTTTCATCACCTTAGAAGGATATCACTATGAAAACGTCCGTATCTTTCGAACTGCAGACTCCCGTCATACCGCCTTTGCGGGAATTACCGGTCATCATTTATTCGGCTGGTACCAAACCAACCTGTTCTGTGGATGCTGCGGGCAAAAAATGACTCCCTATCACAAGGAACGGATGCTCTTCTGCCCTCATTGTCATAATACGGTATATCCAAGGATTTCTCCTGCGGTGATTGTCGGTGTCATAAACGGAGATAAAATTTTGATGAGCAAATATGCCGGACGTTCCTATGCCAATTATGCTCTTATTGCCGGATTTACGGAAATCGGCGAAAGCGCCGAACAGACTGTGGCAAGAGAAGTGATGGAGGAAGTGGGACTTAAGGTGAAAAATATCCGTTATTACAAGAGCCAGCCCTGGGCCTTTTCCGGAAGTCTGTTAATGGGATTTTTCTGCGAACTGGACGGCCCCGACCAAATTCGGCTGGATACCAGCGAACTTGCCGAGGCCGGTTGGTTTACACGGGATGAAATAACCCTGGAGGATGATCACATCAGTCTTACAAGAGAAATGATTGTGCTGTTTAAAAATCAGACCTTTTAAGCCAATATTTCATCTATCCTGCTGCATTCTTCCTCTGTGAAAGTAATATTGTCAAGCGCTTTGATATTTTCCAGTATCTGCTCCGGTCTGCTGGCGCCGATCAGTACCGACGTCACCTTACCGTCACGCAAAATCCACGCAAGAGCCATCTGAGTCAGGGATTGTCCCCTCTCCGTTGCAATTTCATTAAGCGCTCTGACCTTTTCCAGCTTTTCGGGCGTAATGTCCCCGCTGTGAAGAAAAGGACTTTTACCGCTTCCCGCTCTGGAATCTGCCGGAATGCCTTTTAAGTATTTCCCCGTAAGAATTCCCTGTGCCAGCGGACTAAAGGCAATGCAGCCAATTCCATTATCATATAAATAATCCTTAAGACCATCCTCCTCAATCCATCTGTTTAGCATGGAATAAGAGGGCTGATGAATGATAAAGGGCGTTTTCTGCTCCTTCAGAATTTCGTATGCCTTTTGGGTCTGTTCTTTATTATAATTGGAAATTCCCACGTAAAGCGCTTTTCCCGATCTTACAATCTGATCCAGCGCCGCCATGGTTTCCTCTATAGGCGTATCCGGATCGGGACGATGATGATAAAAAATATCCACATAGTCAAGGCCAAGTCTTTTCAGGCTCTCATTCAGGCTGGAGATCAGATACTTACGGGAGCCTCCGTCTCCATACGGGCCCTTCCACATATCATATCCTGCCTTGCTGGAAATAACCATTTCATTTCTGTAGGGCATCAGATCAGACTTTAAAATCCTTCCCATATTGGCTTCCGCACTTCCATATATGGGCCCGTAGTTGTTGGCAAGATCAAAATGGGTAATTCCATTGTCGAATGCCGTAAACAGAATTCTCTTCATGTTCTCTATATCATTTACCGAGCCAAAGTTGTGCCACATTCCCAGCGACAGTGCCGACAGCTTAAGGCCGCTTTTCCCGCAGCGATTATAAATCATATTGTCATATCTTGTCTCATTTGCTGTATACATAATTACCCTCCAATCTAATCATTTGCCTTAATTATATAATAGGGAGGTTTCTAAGGGCAATAATATTTATTTCTAAGCTTTCCTCTCCCCATAAACTCCTTTACCTTGCAGTATATCACCGCCACCAGCGTACTGATCAGCGTTGCAGCTATTGCCGGCGCAATAATTCCGGCAGGATTCACACTTCCGTACTGCTGCCTGTAGGCAATCATATTCACCGGAATTAACTGCAGTGATGAAATATTTAGAATTAAAAATGTACACATCTCATTGCTGGCCGCCCGCACTGTCTTTTTATCTCCGTTACCGGAATTTTTGCTTGAAAGATATGCCGGATTTCCCCGCTCCTCCTCCAGATGCGCCAGCTCCTCCATCGCCTTAAGCCCTGCCGGCGTACACGCCCAGCCAAGCCCTAAAATATTGGCAATAATGTTGGTGGATATATAATCTCTTGCCTTGTGCTCCTTAGGAATTTGGGGGAACATAAAGGACACAAAAGGAGAAAGCATATTGGTAAGCTTAAGCAAAAGTCCTGACTTCTCCGCAACTTCCATTAGTCCCACCCAGAGAGCCATCACTCCCGCCATGGTAATACAAAGGGAGACCGCTTCCCCTGCACTGTCCAGTGCAGCTTCCGTGATCTCCTTCATATTTCCCGTCATAGCACCAAATAGGATTCCCAGTATAATCATTGCAGCCCAAATATAATTTAACATTAGTCTGCTCTTTTCTTTTTTATCACTATATGCACAGTGCCTAGAAAATATTTCCTTCCATCCGGTTTCTGTTACTTTGTTTATTCAAATACAATTCTTTATCCGCCTGGCTGTCCAGCATTTCATAATCCAGCTGGTCAACATTTTTGCCGCTATAGCTTCCAAAGCTTACCTTTAATTCATAGGGCTTTCCTGACATCAGATTGTAGTCCGCCAGCCTGCGTTCTATAAAATCTTGTACCTCCTGTGCTCTTGACCTGCCATGCCTGTTCATGGTGACAATTGCAAATTCATCACCGCCTGTCCTTGCGCATATCTCATCATCCACCATGGATTGGCTGATAAAATTGGCAAGCTGTCTGATGGCCTGATCTCCTTCTTCATTTCCATAACAGTCATTGATTAATTTCAGATTTTCAATATCCATGACTATAAGCGTAAGATAAGGAATTACGGTATTTTCTGCAAATAGCCTGTCTATTTTTTTCTTAAGTCCCTTGCTATTATACAAATTAGTCAGCTCATCCTTTATCATCAACTGTTCCTGCGCAGTCCTGCTCCAAAAGCTTTCAATGATGCTTCTGAGATTTTGGCAGAAGATATTTAAAAAATCAAACCTTACTACGCCCGGCTCAAAGGCAACTGCAATATATCCGATAAAAAGTCCCTGCAAATGAAGCGGTATAAACAAAAGCTGATTTTCCCTTTCCAACACCTTGGGAAGATTGGAAAGCAGGTCGCCTTTTCTTAAGGACCTTACAGAAGAAACATCCTTGTCCGTAACATGAGTTGCCTCGATAGCATCACCCCAGAGAATCATCTCCTGATTGCCACCGGCCAACACCCTTTCAGACTCATCCTCTGTGGGATCTCCTGCAAGAATCTTATTCCATATATCCTCCTTAAAGCAAAGCCAATATTCCTTACAATAAATTTCCTTTACTAAGGAATTTGTTAAATGAATCAATTCTATAAAATCATCACATCTATTGGTTTTGGAACAAAGATTTACAACCTTCTGAAAGAAATCTTCCTGCATTCCCTGTCTCACCTGATAATCAAACAGCTTTTCCGCCGCAGACAGTACATAATTGCTGCTGCATCCACAGGAATGTCCTTCCTGATATTTGTGGGAAACCCAGATAACCTGTTCTGTTTGCTTTCCATCGATCAGCGCAAGAGCCGTTTCAAAAATCGCTTTTACAACTCCGTCACAATCAAATACCGCTGTAGTTAGTCTGGGATCATTGTATTTTTCAATTTCCAGGCCGTCAAACCCTGTAACTTTCACATCCTCCGGTACTTTAATTCCCATGGATTTCAGTTGGCTAATAACGGCAATTGCCATCATGTCGTTAGCACAGATAATTGCCTCCGGAAGCTCATCTTCCTTTAGAAATTTATCCAACACTTCCAGAGCTACGTTATCTCTGAAAAATCCGTATCCTGTCCGCTTTTCCTCAAAAGGAATTCCATTTTCCTCAAGTACCTTTTTGTATGTATCAAATCGTTCCCTTGAGAATTTGCTGACATCATCGCCGCCGATATAGTTAATCTTTCTATAACCATGATCGACCACCATATGCCGGACAATTTTCTCAAATGCGTCAGCATAGCTGAAATCAATATTGATACACCCCTCCATCTGTCTGTCCACAGATATCACAGGCACACCCGCTGCAATCGCCTTATCCGCAATTATTCTTCCTATATCGATTTTCTTAAAGGTTTCCGCCATGATTACAATCGCATCAAAGGCGCTTACATCCATAATAGAAAAAATCTGCTTTTCCCCATTGTCATTAATATCATCAAAATAAAGATCTGTCAGCGTAGAAAACACCAGCACCTTGCAGTGATACTGCTCTGCATATTTGCACATGCAGCTGATATATTGTTCCTGATCCATTCTCTGAAATCTGGAGATACAATAGGCAATCACCTTGTAATCCCTGTTTCCGGAAAATTTATTCATATAAAATCCCCCATACCCTACACTGTTATAAAAATATTATACCACAATATCTTTTTGTTTTGAAAATATATGACAAAAAAGTTTGTGTCAAGTAATCGTTGGCAACTTTCTCTTTGTTTTTCTCAATGATATTTGACCTGTTTTTTTGTACATCAAATAAACCCTGCAGGGCTTTATTTCATTCCCATTAACAAAAAGCTCTCTTAAAAGCTTTTCTTGATGCCGTCTGCATCGCTTCCAGCAGTGGCATATGGGCATTGACTACGTCCACATACGAATCTCCCTTTCCATCTTTCTTCGGTGCTTTCGCTGCGCTTAATGTCTCTATGATTTCCTGCATCTGTATGGTAAATATCAGTCCATCCGTATAGCGGTCTATCGTTTCTATCAGTTCTTTGTTCTCTTTTCGGTACAATGCCTTTGCCAGGTTATTTGCTCCCTGTACAGACCAGCGCATCCTCCGGTGCTTCATCCGCAGTGTTATCACTGTGCAGTTCTGGCTTTCCTGTACTCCCATTTTTTTGTACAGGATCCCCTCCTTAGCCTCCGGTATTTTTATCCCGCGCTTATCATAAGGCAGCAGTCCGTCCCGGTTGTTACTCAGATAACTGTACAGTTCTTTTGCTTTTTTGCTCCGGGTATCTTTCTCATCAACGCTCTCCACACTTGCTGCATATATCCGGATATATCCAAGCATTTCTTCCGGTCT
>CAYMUW010000045.1:0-19563 GCA_964393865.1 uncultured Lachnospiraceae bacterium | reverse complement strand
TCAAGGTTTTTATAAGGAATTGAAACAAAAAAACAGGTAGTTTTTGACACTACCATAAAGCATAAGGAGGAAACAAAAATGGAATTTAATACGAACTTTATCTTAGGTTGTTCAGCAATCGGTGCAGGTCTGGCAGTTATTGCCGGTATTGGACCTGGTGTAGGACAGGGTATTGCAGCAGGACATGCAGCAGCAGCAGTAGGAAGAAATCCGGGTGCAAAATCCGACATTACATCTACCATGCTTCTGGGACAGGCTGTTGCGGAGACAACAGGTCTTTATGGTCTGCTTGTAGCTATTCTGCTATTATTCGTAAGACCTCTTTTGGGTGCTGCCCAATAAAACGAACAAGTCTGATAATTGAGGAAAGGAGGCTTACGGATGGAACCCAGATTGTTTGACCTGGATCTACAGCTGCTTGCGGATGCAGTATTGATGATTATTGCTGTTTTTGTGCTGTTTCTTGTGGCATCCTACTTTCTGTTTAATCCTGTCAGGGAAATGCTGGCAAAGAGGCAGGCGAAGATTAAGGATGAACTGGACAGTGCAGCGAAGGACAAGGAAGATGCAAAGGATTTAAAGCAGCAGTATGAGGACAAGCTGAAAAACATCGACAAGGAAGCGGAAGAAATCCTGAGCGATGCGAGGAAACGTGCGCAGGAGAACGAGAACAGGATAGTAGCCGATGCCAAAGAGGAAGCTGCCAGAATTATTGACAGAGCCAAGGTGGAAGCAGAGCTTGAAAAACAGAAGGCTGTGGATGACGTGAAGCGTGAAATGGTAGTGCTTGCATCCATTATGGCAGGTAAGGTAGTGAAGGCATCTATTGATACAACTGTACAGGAAAGCCTGATAAATGAAACGTTAAAGGAAATAGGTGATAGCACATGGCAAAGCTAGTTTCAGCAATATATGGTGAAGCTTTGTTTGAACTGGCGGCGGAAGAAGGCAGGGAAGAGGAATTTCTCGACGAGGTTGAGCAGCTGAAAGTGCTTCTCGAGGAGAATCCTGATTTTGGAAAGCTGATGAACCATCCCAAGATTTTAAAGGAAGAAAAGCTGAAGGTTCTGGAGGACGTTTTTGCAGGACGGATATCCAGAGAGCTGCTTGGATTTCTGCATCTTATTGTGACGAAGGACAGATATGGGGAGATAGAGGCCATTCTGGATTTCTTTGTCGGGAAGGTGAAGGAGAAGAAGAAAATCGGAATTGCCTATGTAACTACCGCTGTTGACTTAAATGAGGCTCAGAAAAAGAAAATAGAAGAAAAGCTGCTTGCTACCACAACTTTTAGCAGGATGGAAATGCATTATCAGGTAGATGAAGATCTGATCGGCGGTATGGTCATTCGGATTGGAGACCGGGTAGTAGACAGCAGTGTGAAGACCAAGCTGTTTGAATTGCAGCGAGAGCTACTGAAGGTACAGATATAAAGAAAGCAAATAATCAAGAAAGGTGCGTAAGAACCATGAATTTAAGACCGGAAGAAATCAGTTCTGTTATTAAAGAGCAGATTAAACGATATGCTTCAGAGCTTGAAGTTTCAGATGTTGGTACTGTTATTCAGGTTGCTGACGGTATTGCCCGTGTACATGGTCTGGAGAACGCAATGCAGGGAGAGCTTCTGGAGTTTCCCGGAGAAGTATACGGAATGGTGCTGAACCTGGAGGAAGACAATGTAGGTGCGGTACTTCTCGGAAGCCAGAAGAACATCAATGAGGGCGATACGGTCAAGACGACCGGGCGAGTTGTTGAGGTTCCTGTAGGCGACGCCATGCTGGGACGTGTAGTAAATGCTCTTGGACAGCCCATTGACGGAAAGGGGCCCGTCCAGACAGATAAATATCGTAAAATAGAGAGAGTTGCATCTGGTGTTATTACCAGAAAATCCGTAGATACACCTTTACAGACGGGTATCAAGGCTATCGACTCCATGGTGCCCATCGGAAGAGGCCAGCGTGAGTTGATTATTGGTGACAGACAGACCGGTAAAACAGCTATTGCAATCGATACCATTATTAATCAGAAGGGACAGGGCGTTAAATGTATTTACGTGGCCATTGGACAGAAGGCATCTACCGTTGCTTCCATTGTGAAAACGCTGGAAGAGTTCGGCGCTATGGCATACACCACAGTGGTTGCCGCAACAGCCAGTGAGCTTGCACCCTTACAATATATTGCTCCTTATTCAGGATGCGCTATCGGCGAGGAGTGGATGGAGAACGGACAGGACGTGCTGGTGGTTTATGATGACCTTAGTAAGCACGCAGCTGCATACCGTACTCTCTCTTTGCTGCTGAAACGTCCTCCCGGACGTGAGGCTTATCCCGGTGACGTATTCTATCTGCATTCAAGACTTTTGGAGCGTGCAGCCAGAATGAGTGAGGAGTATGGCGGAGGATCTCTTACTGCGCTTCCTATTATTGAAACGCAGGCAGGCGATGTATCTGCATATATTCCTACCAACGTTATTTCCATTACCGATGGACAGATTTATCTGGAGACAGAAATGTTTAACTCCGGTTTCCGTCCGGCGGTTAATGCGGGCTTGTCCGTATCCCGTGTAGGTGGTGCGGCACAGATTAAGGCTATGAAGAAAATTGCTGCTCCTATTCGTGTGGAGCTGGCACAGTACAGAGAGCTGGCAGCATTCTCCCAGTTCGGGTCCGAGCTGGATACGGATACCAAGGAAAAGCTGGCACAGGGCGAGAGAATTAAGGAAATTTTAAAGCAGCCCCAGTATAAGCCTATGCCTGTACAATATCAGGTTATCATCATTTATGCGGCCACCAACAAGTACCTGTTGGATGTTCCTACAGAGGATATCACCCGCTTTGAGCAGGAGTTCTTTGAATTTTTGGATACCAAGTATCCTCAGGTTCCCAGCAGTATTGCGGAGGAAAAGGTGATTTCCGAAGCGACGGAGGAAACCTTAAAGAAGGCAATCGATGAGTTTAAGGCAGGTTTTTTGAAATAGAGAAGCGACCTGAAGGAAAGGATAAGGTAATGTTATGGCCTCAATGAGAGACATAAAAAGGCGTAAGGGCAGCATACAAAGCACCCAGCAGATTACCAAGGCCATGAAGCTTGTCTCAACGGTAAAGCTCCAGAGAGCCAAGCTAAATGCCGAGAAATCTCAGGCATATTTCCGATGCATGTATAATACGGTCAACTCTATTTTGCAGAGAACCGGAAATCTGGAGCATAAGTACCTGAAAGCCGGGGAGACCGGAAAGAAGGCTGTGATTGTGATTACATCCAACCGTGGTCTGGCAGGCGGCTACAATTCTAATATGATTAAACTGATTACAAGAGGCGAGCTTGCCGACGAGGATTTGGCAATTTATGCAATCGGAAAGAAAGGCAGAGAGGCACTGCAGAGAAGGTATGAAATCAAAGCCGACTATTCGGATGTGATTGAGGAGCCTGCATACGCAGATGCAATGGTGATTTGCAAAGAGGTATTGAATGCCTTTGCTGCCGGGGAGATCAGTGAGATTTATCTTGCCTACACCGGATTTAAAAATACGGTAGTTCATGTTCCAACGCTTTTGAAGCTCCTTCCTGTGGAGATCAGGGATCAGGAAAATGAGGACACAGGAAATGGCGAAGATGATGCGGACGATAAGGTCTTGATGAATTTTGAGCCTGATGATGAAGAAGCACTGAATATGCTGATTCCCAAGTATATAACCAGCCTGATTTACGGCGCAATGATCGAAGCTGTAGCCAGTGAGAACGGCGCAAGAATGCAGGCAATGGATTCGGCTACCAGCAATGCGGAGGAAATGATCGATCAGTTGACGCTGCTTTACAACAGAGCGCGTCAGGGTTCCATTACACAGGAGCTGACAGAGATCATTGCCGGAGCAAATGCGATAAATTAGAGAAAGGAGCATGAATATAAATGGCAGATACAGGTACGGGCAAGGGGACTTGCTCGGGTAAAATCACACAGATTATCAGTGCCGTTCTGGATATTAAGTTTACAGACGGAAGACTGCCGGAAATCAATGAAGCCATCAAAATCCCTTTAAAGGATGAGAGTGCAAATAATTTAAGAGAGCTTACCGTTGAGGTAGCGCAGCATTTGGGTGATGACACGGTAAGATGTATAGCGATGGGTTCCACAGACGGACTGGTAAGAGGAATGGAAGCAATTGCTACGGGTGCACCTATCAGTGTTCCTGTAGGAGAGAATACATTGGGACGTATGTTTAATGTATTGGGAGAACCGATTGACAATAAGCCCGCGCCGGAGGGCGTAAGCTTTGAGCCTATTCACAGACCTGCACCGGAATTCGTAGAGCAGTCCACCCAGCAGGAGCTTTTGGAGACGGGTATCAAGGTAGTTGACCTGCTCTGCCCTTATCAGAAGGGTGGAAAGATCGGCCTGTTCGGAGGAGCCGGTGTTGGTAAGACCGTGCTTATTCAGGAGCTGATCAGAAATATAGCAACAGAGCACGGCGGATATTCGGTATTTACCGGAGTTGGAGAGAGAACCAGAGAGGGAAATGACCTTTATCATGAAATGATGGAGTCCGGCGTTATTGACAAGACAACTATGGTATTCGGTCAGATGAATGAGCCCCCCGGAGCGAGAATGAGAGTTGGACTTTCGGGACTTACCATGGCAGAGTATTTCCGTGATAAAGGCGGTAAGGATGTACTTCTTTTCATTGATAATATTTTCCGTTTTACACAGGCCGGATCAGAGGTGTCTGCACTTTTAGGGCGTATGCCCTCTGCGGTAGGTTATCAGCCTACTCTGCAGACGGAGATGGGCGCTCTGCAGGAGCGTATCACTTCCACCAAGAACGGATCAATTACTTCCGTACAGGCCGTATATGTTCCTGCGGATGACTTAACTGACCCTGCACCGGCAACAACCTTTGCCCATCTGGATGCAACCACGGTTCTTTCCAGATCAATTGTTGAGCTGGGTATTTACCCTGCGGTAGATCCTTTGGAGTCTACATCAAGAATTCTTGATCCCAGAATTTTGGGTCAGGAGCATTATGATACAGCCAGAGGTGTGCAGGAAATTCTTCAAAGATATAAAGAACTGCAGGATATTATTGCAATCCTCGGTATGGATGAGTTGTCAGAAAGCGATAAGCTGGTGGTTTCCCGTGCAAGAAAGGTTCAGAGATTCTTATCCCAGCCCTTCTTCGTAGCAGGACAGTTTACCGGTCTTCCCGGCAAATATGTGCCTATCAGCGAGACCATTCGCGGCTTTAAGGAAATTCTGGAAGGCAAGCATGATGATATCCCTGAAAGCTATTTCTTAAATGCCGGAGGTATTGATGACGTACTTGCCCGTGTGAAATAACAGGGAGGGTGCAGATGGCAGAGAATAATTTATTTACACTTAAGATCATTACCCCGGAGCGGGTTTTTTATGAAAATCAGGTTTCCATGGTGGAGATGAATACTACGGAGGGTGAGATCGGTGTATACAAGAGGCATGTGCCGACCACAGTAATTATCAGCCCCGGAATCTTAACAATTACCGAGCCGGAGGGAACAAAGGAAGCAGCGCTTCATTCGGGCTTTGCCGAAATCCTTCAGGATGAGGTGGTTATCATGGCTGAGATTATCGAATGGCCTGAAGAAATTGATTTGGAGAGAGCGGAAGCGGCAAGGGATCGTGCAGAGGAAAGACTTCACAGTAAGACTCCCGAGACTGATTTACTGCGTGCCGAAACTGCATTGCAGAGAGCGCTTGCGCGTATTCATGTAATCAAATAAAGTGTGAAAAGGGGTGCAAATATCATGCACCTTTTTTCTGTTATACATATTGGGAGAGGTAATTGCGAAACAGGAAAGGAGCAGGTAACAGGGGTGAAGATAGAGCAGGTAGAAAAAACAGGACAGGTTTTGGCGGAAAATATCGGGAAGGTGATAGTGGGGAAGGAGGAGACAGTCAGAATGCTGCTTGCCGCATTTCTTGCAGATGGACATGTGCTGCTGCAGGACATGCCGGGAACGGGAAAGACCAGGCTTGCCAGATCATTGGCAGCATCCGTGGAGGGAAGGTTTTCAAGAATACAGTTTACGCCGGATTTGCTTCCGGGGGATGTAACAGGCATCAATATGTATAACAGGAAAACAGAGGAATTTGAACTGCGAAAGGGACCGGTGTTTACCAACATTCTTCTGGCAGATGAGATTAACCGTGCAACACCCAGAACGCAGTCCGGGCTTCTGGAATGTATGGAAGAGAGGCAGGTAACTATTGACGGAGAAAGCTACCGGCTGGAGGAACCTTTTTTTGTAATTGCAACTCAGAATCCGGTGGAGACGGCGGGCACCTTTCCTTTGCCGGAAGCGCAGCTGGACCGGTTTATGATGAAGCTTTCACTGGGGCTTCCTACGAGGGAGGAGGAGGTTGCCATTATGGAACGTTTTATGCGGGAGGACCCCTCGGACGGGGTAAAAGCGGCAGCAGACCTTAAGCTGATTCGGGAAATGAAGGAAGCGGTCAGGGAGGTTTATGTTCACCCGGAAATCGAAAAATATATGGTGGAGATTGTGGCGGCAACCAGAGAGAATAAGAGCGTGGTTATGGGGGTTAGTCCAAGAGGCACATTGGCGTTTATGCGGGCGGTAAAGGCGTATGCGGCTCTTTGCGGGAGAAGCTATTGTATTCCAGATGATGTCAAGAGTCTTGCCGTTCCGGTACTGGCACACAGGTTAAAGCTTGGCTATGGTTATCAACAGGATCAGGAGGCGGAGGCACTGATTAGAAAAATTGTGGAGGAAACCCCGGTGCCGGCAGAAAGGTTTGATTGTTAGGAAGGAAAACGGATGGTTATTATTTTTGCGGCGTTTCTTGGTGCACTTCTGTTCCTGCTGCAGAGAGTTCTGTATGCCAATCTATGGAGCAGAGGTGTTAGCGTGTTCTTTCAATTTGAAAAGGAAATAATCAGCACAGATCAGCAGGTTAATCTGTTGGAAATTGTGGAAAACCACAAGCGTCTTCCGTTGCCGTCTTTGAAGGTGAAATTCCAGTGCTCACGTCATCTGGAATTTTCAGACAGTCAGAATGGCAGTGTTACGGACCGGTATTACAGGAATGATTTGTTTTCCGTAATGCCCTATCAGCGTATCACCAGAACTCATTGTATTACCTGCAGGCAGCGGGGATATTATGGAATTGACGGCATCGACCTGGTTGGAGTGGATTTGTTTTTTTCCGAGGAGATGACAGATACAAGGAACAGCAATGCGGAACTTTATGTAATTCCAAAGCCCCTCTCTGCAAAAGCGCTTGAGCCTGCATTTTGCAGAATTAGCGGGGAAGTTGCAGCCAGAAGACATGAGACGGAGGACCCTTTTACTTACAGGGGGATCAGGGAATATGAGCCCGGAGATGAGATAAAGCGGGTGAATTGGAAGGCAACCGCCAAAACTGGGGAGCTTCTGGTTAATGAAAGAGACTATACCAAAATCGGCAATGTGCATATTTTTTTAAATCTGGAAGATAACGGGATTTTTCGGAGGCCGGAGCTTTTGGAAATGAGCATCAGCATTTGTGCAAGTCTGACCCGGGAGCTTTTGCTTCAGGGCATCAGAGTCAGTATTTATGCTAATGCTGCGGACTGCGTCACCGGGCAGCTTCTTTCCATGGAGGAATTGACACATGGAAATTGCATGGATGCGGTATACAGGGCGCTGGCAAGACTGGATTTGGAGGAAAATACAGAGAAATTTGGTCCGTGTATGAAAGAAAAATTATCTGAAAGCGGTTCCTGCTATACTGTGTTTATTTCTCCGGACCGGCATGAGGATTATTTGGAAACAATGAGAAGCTATAAGCAAAACGCGGGGAAAGATTTTTGCTGGATTTGTCCGGTGAAGAGCAATTCGGAAAAGAAGCCGGAGGAGGAATTGGCGGAGCAGATGATATTTATTGTGGAGGAGCCGTCATGAACAGAAGGATAGAAATACTGAAAAACATTATGGCTGAGATACTGAATTATGTGCTTCCTTTTGCCATAGGAGCTGTTTTCCTGGCGGATCTTGCCGGAAGAATCCCGGATATGAAAAAGCTGATGGCTCTTGTTTTGGCGCCTGTTTTCTTTTATGGAGTAAGAGAGCTGTGCAGACATTTTTCCATCTTTCTTTTGCTGCAGATACTTCCCTGTATAGTTCTTCTTTTGGCGGATAATGGGGATATTGTGCAGAGAATATGGATGTTTCTGGTATTGGCGGTGTTTGCAGGGATAAGTCTTGGAAAACGTCTGGGAGGCTCAGGCCAGGGGATGGAGGCGGTGCATCCTGTGGGCACAGGTGCAGTGTTTTTTGTTCTTTATCTGTTGGATCAAAAGCAGGGAGCGGGAGCTTGGGGCAGCTTTCTGCTCCGTGTCGGTACGGTTTATGCATTTGGCTATCTTCTGTATTATTTTCTTACCAGATTTCTTCATTACATTGATATGAACAATAGGACTACCGAAAACATTCCGGCGAAGCATGTGTTTTGGTCGGCGTCAATGCTGGCAGGAGGATTTTCTCTTTTTACCGCAGGGGTAATGCTCTCCGGTTCGGACAGGGCATTGCTGGACCGATTGGGAAAAGTGATACATGAAGCAGTGATAGCGTTTTTTACTTTTTTGTTTTCCCTGATTCCGGAGAGGATTGAAGGGGAACAGCAGATTGTCAGCGAAGCGCCGGATATGCTCCCCGTACAACAGATGAATATGGAGAGTGTGGAGCCATCTGTTTTCGTAAAGATTCTTGAGGCGATAGCCGGCATAGCTGTATGTGTGATGGTTACAGGATTTTTGGCAGTGACGCTCGTAAGTCTGGTGCGTTTTATCCGGGAGCGGTTTGCTCAAAGGAATGCCGTGCAGCCGGTCAGGGATGAGAAGTATGCGGATCAGGTAGAGAGGCTGGAAAGAAAGGGGAACAGAGGGAGAAGCAGAGGGAAAACAGATATGCTGAAAGGGCTGGAAAGGCTGTTATCCCCGGAGGAAAGGATTCGGAGAATCTACCGAAAAGCGTTGGAGAGGGAGTTGGGGCGTTGCGAGGAGAAGCAGCGGATCAGGCTGTCAAGGAGAGCTACACCGAGAGAATGCTGTATGGAGCTGTTTCCTGAGGCAGGTACCTCGGCACTGAAGTTTGCAGGACTGTATGAGAAGGCGCGCTATGGCATGGGAGAATGCAGCGATGAGGATGTGAGAAGAGCAAGAAAGCTGTCGCAGAAGTTTCACGGATAACCTCAGAATGCATATGATAACTGTAAAGATAGAAGGAAGTTATCCATATGTATGAACGTAAAATTTTGCCTTTTTATATGACCTACCCGCTTCCCATGTTCTATCAGGAGGAGGACTCCATTACCAGGGATTTGGAATATCTTCAGCAAATGTATCCTGCGGAGGCAAAGCGATATCAGAAGGTCATTGCAGGTATTTTGGATAAGCTGGACTACGAGGGTAGCATGATTTATGACGAATATCCGGATAAATGGCAGCTGTATAAGCTGTCTAAGGATATTTTGGATCGTATTAAGCGGCAGGAGGAGCAGGAAAATCCCGATAAAGAGATCCCCGCAGAGAAGTGGGAATGGATGGGTGATCTGGTGCAGATTCTACTGTTCTATGAAATTTATAAAAGAAGACATAATTCCAGAAGAGGCATTCTTAAATTTTAGGTTGTGGTTTTGTAGGTAAATAAGTAAAATATAGTCATGACGCAAAGTTATGGCTATATTTTTGTTACAAAAGTGATTGGAAAAGGATATCAGTATATATGGAAGAGTTAAGGAGCAGGCTTTCGGTTTTCTTGTCGGACAGGCTGTACCATATTATTGTCAGTAATCCCCGGAATAAGGAGGAAGCCTCCAAGATCAAGGTTCGCCCTATTATGAAAAAGGGAGAAATACAGTTTCAGGAGACTGTTACAATGGGCACGCAGGTGTTCCATGAAAATTATACAAAGGATGCAATACTGGACAGGCTTCTGGCCGCTATGCAGGAGGACTTTAAGCAGCTTGAGGCTGAGAGCATGGACGGAAGGCTGACGGCACTGGTAAGCAAAAAGGGAAAGGTTACCGTGAAGTGCAGTATGCAGGATAAACCTTCCGAAAGACGGCCGGACATGTCTCACAACCGTACCAAGCAGTATCTGCTGAAGGAAGGGGTGCCGGTACCGTTTTTGGTAGATCTGGGTGTGCAGACGAAGGAAGGAATGATTGTACGTTCCAGATACGACAAGTTTAAGCAGATCAATCGTTATCTGGAGTTTGTTGAGGATATTTTGTCAACACTGGTTAGGGATGAGCCAATACACATTATTGATTTTGGGTGTGGGAAATCTTACTTAACCTTTGCCCTGTATTATTATCTTCATGAGTTGAAGGGGATCAATGTGACCATTACCGGTCTGGATTTAAAAACGGATGTTATTTTAAAGTGTAACCGACTGGCCGGGGAGTATGGATATGATCAGCTCCGGTTTTATCAGGGGGATATCAGTACCTTTCAGGGTGCGGAGAGGGTGGACATGGTAGTTACGCTTCATGCCTGTGATACGGCTACGGACTATGCAATTCAAAAGGCAATAGACTGGAATGCCAGGGTGATTTTTACAGTGCCCTGCTGTCAGCACGAGGTGAACGGGCAGATTAAAAATGAGCTTCTTGCGCCGGTTTTAAAATATGGTCTTTTGAAGGAGCGGCTGTCAGCTATTGTAACCGATGCGGTGCGGGCAAATTTGCTGGAGGAAGCGGGATATGACACACAGGTGTTGGAATTTATAGATATGGAACACACACCGAAGAATATACTGATAAGAGCGGTAAAAAAGGAAGGCGCATCCGAAGCCTCCGGGAAGGACACCGGCGTGGGTTGGCTTACCAGGGAGCTTCAGGTGGATACGACCTTGCAGAAGCTTGTCAGGAAATAAGGATAAACAGATTGGAGTCATATGAAAAGATCGATTATTAAAGGAAGCATAGTTGTTATTGTTTTCTTTATAGCGCTGTTTGCAGTCAGCAAAATTATGAATAAAGGAAACACGGATATGACCACGGAGATGGGGGAAGCAACCTATCCGCTGGTTTCCGTGAATTACGGAGGCTTTCGCATCAATACCATGCATGGCTATCAGGATGCTATGGATGTTACCCAGATGAGAGAGTGCCTTACGCCGCTTGCCTATGGAAGAAAGATGAATCTTGTAATTGAGCCCTACGGTAACAGAATCAGCGGCGTGCGCTTTGAGATCAGAAGCGTGGATGGCAGCCGCTTGATTGAGGATACAACGCTGGAGGACTATGAGCAGATCGGAGAGGAGATTTTCATTTCCTTTGGTATTAAGGATTTAATAGAGAATAATCAGGAATATCTTTTGGTGCTTATTTTGGATACGGACATGCAAAAGGAGATCAGATATTACACCAGAATTATCAATCCTGAGGAATATTATGTGGCGGATAAGCTGGAGTATATTACGGATTTTTCCAACAAAACCTTTGACAAGGAAGCAGCAAAGGAACTGACCAAATACCTTGAATCCAATGAACAGGGAGATAATACGACCTTTGGCAGAGTGACCATTCACAGCAGCTTTCAGCAGGTTACCTGGGGAGATCTGGATGTTACCCGTGAGAGCAGTCCGTCCATTACCATTAAGGATTTGGGGGAGGAAACAGGGAATTTTGTGATGGAGTATTATGTTTCCATGCCCTATGGCGGGGAGGCAAAACACTACCGGGTGAAGGAGTATTATCGTGTCCGCTATACAACGGACAGAATGTATCTGCTTGACTATGAGCGCACCATGGATCAGATATTTGACGAAAATGGGGATGTATACGCAAACAATAAGATTATGCTGGGAATTACCAGTGAGGAGACGCCCATAGAAGAAAGCGACGGCGGCAATGTGGCGGCCTTTGTGACAGGTGACAGGCTTTACAGCTATAACCTTACGGATAATAAGCTGGCGCTTTTATTTAGCTTTTATGATGAGAAAAACTGGGATGAAAGAACCCTTTATGACGGGCATAAGATTAAAATTTTAAATGTGGACGAAGGGGGAAATGTTACCTTTCTTGTGTACGGCTACATGAACAGAGGGCGTCATGAGGGTCATGTGGGAATATCCGTTTATTTTTATGACAGTACAGTCAATACGGTGGAGGAAATGATTTATATTCCCTGCAAAAAGCAGCAGGCTTTATTGATTAAAGAAGTGGATCAGCTGGCTTATATCAATAAGAACGGAATGCTTTATCTGATGTGGGAAAATCAGATTTACGGGATTGATATCATGAGCCGCAGCTGTAAGGTTGTAGTGGAAAATTTGACGGAAGAAAACTATAAGGTGTCTGACAGCAATCGTATGATAGTGTGGAAAAACACCGGGGATGCTTCGGAAAGCAGAGAGCTTGTGCTTATGAACCTGATTACGGGTGCACAGAAGACCATTCAGGCAGGAAATGGTGAAATACTGATACCCATTGGATTTATGGATGAGGATCTGATTTACGGAATTGCCAGAGAAAGCGATATTCAGAGGGATTATACAGGAAATGTGGTGATTCCTATGTACTGCGTCAGAATAGAAAATGAGACTACCGGTGTATTGATGGAATATCAGCAGGAGGATATTTATGTTATAGCGGGCGTGGTAGAGGGCAACCAGATTATTTTAACCCGGTTAAAAAAGCAGGAGGACGGTACCTACGAGGAGACCACGGATGATCAGATCATGAATGCGGAAAGCACTCAGGAGAATAAAAATACCATTGAAATAGCGGCGGTGGATAAGTACGAAAAGCTGACACAGATAGCTTTGAAGAATACCATTGATCAGGACTCCATGCTGCATCTTACCCCTAAGGAGGTTCTGTTTGAAGGCGGAAGAAATATCAGCCTGTCCAGTATTTCAGAGTATATGGAAAATTATTATGTGTACGGTAAATATGGAATCGAATCGATCTGTGACTCCGAAGCCAGAGCGGTAAAGCTTGCAGACAGCATTTCCGGGGCGGTTGTAGCTGAGAACGGAAGTTATATTTGGAAAAAGGGCAACAGGAGCCTTAGAAATCAGATTATGGCAATACAGGGTGAACAGGTAAGTGAAGAACGAAATTCGCTGGCCGTATGTCTGGATACCATGCTTGCTTATGAGGGTATTATAAGAAATTCCGAGTACATGCTTAGCAAAGGCGATTCCGTTATGTCGATTTTGCAGGAGAGCATGGAGAATGCAAGGGTTTTGGACCTGAAGGGATGTACGCTGGATGCAATGCTTTATTATGTAAATAAGGATATTCCCGTACTCGCCATGATGGAAGATGGAACGGCAGTTTTGATTATTGGTTTTAATGAAAAAAATACAGTTGTTATGAATCCGGAAACGGGAACGGTTTACAAGGTGGGAATGAATGATTCCACAGAATGGTTTGAGAAAAACGGAAACCGGTTCATTACCTATGTGAGGAATGAAAGCTAGGAAAAACGGCGCTTTTTGGCACAGGAAACCAATAGTTGCGGCAATTCAAACCAGAGTTTCTGGTGCAACTTAAGAGGGAGCAAGTATAATCTCCTCATAAGGCAGGCCGAAAAAAGCCTTTATGAGGCGGAAAGTGAGAATAAGGAATGAATATTGAAATTGCAAATCGACTTGTTAATTTAAGAAAAGCAAACAATCTTTCTCAGGAAGCTTTGGCTGAAAAGCTGGGGATCAGCAGACAGGCGGTAAGTAAATGGGAAAGAGCGGAGGCATCCCCCGATACCGATAATCTGATTTTGCTGGCAAGGCTTTACGGAGTTTCTCTGGATGAGCTGCTTAAAACGGAGGATGAAATTCCAAGGCCGGAGCTCAGCCCGGAGAAGGATGTTGTGGAAAAGGAAAATGCTTCGACAGGCGGGAATGAAAGTGATGCATATACGGAAAGGGAAGCATGGGGCGACGGAGATTCCTCACAGGGTGATTATGTACATGTAGGCTTTCAAGGCATTCATGTAAAGGATAAGAATGGTGAAGTGCATGTAGGCTGGGACGGTATTCATGTGGACGACAAAAAGCAAGGCGATAATGTGCATATAGATAAGAACGGAGTCTATGTGAACGGGCAGAAGTATGATAAGAACTGGTTTGCCCATCATCATCATTTTCCCATGTGGCTTGTAATTATTATTTTATATCTTATTATTGGTGTATTTTTCGGGGCATGGCATCCGGGTTGGCTTCTTGTGTTTTTGATTCCTATTTGGGATTCCCTGGTGGAGGCTGTCCGTAAGAAAAATCCCAGTGTTTTTGCATATCCGGTGGTAATGGTATTGGTTTTTCTTTGCATAGGCTTTTTTGCCGGTATGTGGCATCCGGGATGGGTTGTCTTTTTGACCATTCCGTTGTATTACTCCCTGATAGCATGGTGGAAGGATAGAGCGAAGGGACGTAAGGAGAGCTGGCAGGATGATGCTGACCGAACCTTTGAGTCAGAGGAGGGGACAGGTGACGGCTATGAAAAACAATAAACTGCTTTTAATCATAGGTGCTGCGGTAGTGATGGTAGCAGCGGCAGCAGTTTCTGTAATGTCCGTTCAATCGGCGCAAAAGGGGGGAATACTTTTTTCTATGAATGCAAAGCTTCGAAATACTATTGAAATACCTTTATCCCAGATAGAAAGCCTTTCAGTCAGATATGGAAGTAAAAATTTGAAAATTTATGTCTGGCAGGAGCAGCGAATCGTAATAAAGGAATATTTAAACAGCGGTTCCAGCGACGCTTTGGCGACAAAGACGATAGAGAACGGCAAGGCCGTGATTACAGGAGGACAGACCAATTGGGGCTTTAACCTTTTGTGGGGCGGTTTGGGAGAGAAAATTGAAATATACATACCGGAAAGCGGTCTTAAGGAGTTGGAGATTGAAACAGGAAGCGGAAATATCACCGCACAGGAGGCATTTGCGTTTGCCGGAGACAACGTAGCTGTACAGGCCGGAAGCGGGAATATTAACTGGGGCTGCACAAAGGCAGCTTCTATCAGCTTACAGGCCGGAAGCGGAAACGTGCGGGTGCAGGATCTGATCGGCGGTCAGGTTACTGTATCCACCAACAGCGGCAACATCAGCGTTAAAAATATAACAGGCAGTATCTTTGCCAAAGCAGGCAGCGGAAATGTTACATTAGAAGCACTTTCCGGCCAGTGTGAGGCGGAAACAGGAAGCGGGAATCTGAGAGTGGAAGCTGACGAGGTGACCGGGGATATTTCTCTTGTATCAGGAAGCGGCAATCAAAAGGTGGTGCTGCCGGAAGATCTGTCCTTTGAGCTTAAGGTGAAGACAGGAAGCGGAATTATCAATACCGATTATGATTCGGATTTAAGCTACAATAAGAAAGGAAATGAAGCAGCGGGGCAGGTGGGAAATACGCCTGTCTGTCAGATATCTTTAAAAGCCGGAAGCGGGAATGTGAGCGTGAGGGAGGGGCATTAAGTGAGTATATTTAACAATGAATAGCAGCATTGGAAGTGCTTTACAAGCTGTGTTTTCGATAGCTATACTGTGGGGTATCTGTTACCTGCTGGTAAAGAAAAAAGCAATTACATGGGAGAAGTTGGGATTAGATGACAGCTTGTCCTGTGCGTTAAAAAAGGCGGGCATTGGATTTATATGTGGGGCAATAGTTATCTTTGTTGAAATCGCTGTGCTTTGCATATTTCATTATGCGTCCTTCTCTAAATGTTCTGAAGGCCAAAATGCTATTATAGCCGTCACCTGCGGACTTGTAATCTATGCCGGAATAGCATTTGCAGAGGAAGTAACCTTTAGGGGGCTTATACAGGGGCAGTTTGGAGAAGATAAGAAAACATTGGGAATTGCTGTTACGACAATACTTTTTGCAGCAGCCCATTTGCTGAACACCCACTATACGGTTTACTCTCTGATTTATCTTTTAATAGGCAGCTTAGCCTTTTCTCTTATGCGGGTAGTGACAAAGGGGCTGTGGTTTCCAATCGGATTTCATATGGCTTGGGATTGGATGGAAATGTCGGTGCTTGGACTTAATCAGGAGGGTACGAAGCATTGGTTTTATGTTAAGGGAGAAGAGATACCGGAATATTTGATTTGTGCGGTTCTCATGCTTTTCGTTACAGTGGTCTTACTGCTTATTTACCGAAAGCAAAAAGCTTAAATAACTTAAAAATATAGAACCGGGTATTGACGATAACATCGAAAATACCCGGTTCTTTTTAGACCTTAAATTTATGAAGATGCCGTTAAAATGCTATTTCTTATAGGCAAAGGGCTGCTGGGCAAAGAACTTCTTCATGGATTTTTCCAGTGCAAATAACAGAAGCATGCCAAGAATACCGCAGGAGACAATCTCCCCTAAGGTTACGGTAATATAGGAAAGCCACAAAGGTCTGACTCCGTAAGCAAGCAGTAATACCGGAGGAACCACAAGCGCATTTGCCACGATAGGCGGCACGGGCGCAAGCCATTTGTGTTTACGAAGCTTTGCAGTCAGCAGGGCGCCGATTAAGGTTGCAAGGCTGCCGAAAACAATATCGGGAATTGCCGCGCCGGTAAGCAGATTGGCGAGAAGGCATCCCACAAACAATCCCGGTATGGCGGTGGGTGTGAAATAAGGTAAAATTGTTAATGCTTCGGAAAATCTTACCTGAATGGCTCCCGAGGAAATCCCCAGAAGGTTGGCAAGGTAGGTAAGAACCACATAAAGAGCGGCAATCAATGCTGCCTGAGTTAAGAATAAGATACTTGAGTGTGTTTTGTTCATATGAAATTTTCTCCTTTAGTTTTGTTTAAGGTCAGGAAGGTCTCGAACTGACCGATCTTATTGGAAGAGCCTGCGGCTTTTCCAAAGGACTATTATACTGGAAAAGGTGAGAAAGTCAAGTCCTGATTTTCTCACCTTTTGCATAATTGCTTTTTGAATAAATTATTCTACAACCGCAGTAGTTGAATCCCCTTTAATAGCCTGATTGATAACCGCCTCGGACAGCTTTAGGAAATTATTGCCCGATGATGTAGCACCTGTCACAGTGTCTACGGAATCTGACGATTGTCCGGCAATCAGCTGGCTGACATAGTTTCGGGTATATTCATTGGGATAAGTGCCCGAATAGGCGGCCATGTTCTGCATATATGCATTGTCCCATGCCTTGATGTAACCGCTGGGATTTTTTGCATTAAATTCCGCATAAACAATCGTATCGTCCTTGACTATGATACACAGGTATTCTTTCCAACCGTTGGAATAGTCAGACATTTCTGCGGTGTAAAAGCCATCCTTCATTTTAGCGCTGGAGCTGCATCCACTGAGGAGCACAGTCAGAAAAATAAGTCCTAAGCAAATATATTTTTTCATGTTCACCATCCTATGCTTCATTTCCTTTGATTTTAACCTGTGCCACATAATCCTTTAAGCTTTCTGATTGGGCTAAGGAGCTGGACGCCATTTTGTCGGCCTCCGCAGCCAGATTTCTGTTTACGCTGGCAATTTGTTCCAAAGAGAATAATTGATTATTTACGGAAGAAACGGCAGTGGTCTGTTCCTGTACGGTCTCTGACAATTTGGCGGAAATTTTACGGTATTGGTCAGTAACCTGCTGAATTTGCCGGAAGGCTTCAGCGGTTTGATTAGCGGTTACGAGACCTTTTTGAATAATATCGGCCGAATTTTGAATAATCGTTCCGGTTTGCTGCAAAGCTTCCGTTGTTTGTCCGGATAAATGGCCGATTTCAGAAGCAACTACGGCAAATCCTTTTCCTGCTCTCGCTGCTTCAATGGAGGCGTTTAAGGATAAGAGATTTGTCTGGGTGGAAATGTCCTCAATCAACTGGCTGATCTGAGAGATTTCTTCTACGGCCGCATGAATCTGTGACATGGTATCTAACATGCTCTGCATATATTCATCACCCATGGCGGTTTTTTCCCGGGCATTTTGAGAGCAATGCTCAATCTGCAGTGCATTTTCCCTGTTCTTCTCAATGGAGGCAGTGATAGATGCCATACTTTCCCCTAGCTGTTTTAGAAGGCCTGCCTGATTAACCGAACCATCAAGGAGCTGCTTCGCATAATCAGACACTTCACCGGAATTTTGGTTTACTTCTAAAGAGGACTGATTCATGCGTATCATAGTCTGATTAAGAGAGTCGGTGATATGACATAAGGAGTCTCTTATGGAGAGAAAATCACCCTGGAAGTCATCCGGTATGTCAATGGTATAATCTCCGGCAGCCAGGGAACCAAGGCAGAGCTGGATACTTTGAATGTAACCGTTCAGACTCTTAATGGTTTTGGACAGCGCATCGGTCAGGATGCTGGTTTTATCATTGCTTTCGGAGAGGATGACCTCATCCATAATATTGCCTTCCGCAAGCGCCTGCAGACGTTTGGTTGCAGAGGAAAGAGAAGTAGATATCTTTTGGGAAACAGGTATAATCACACCTGCGGCGCCAAAAAGTAACAGTATGGACAGCAAGATAGATAATATAAGGGACAAAAGGACAGAGTCCATAAATTCATGCTGGGGAGCATATACCATAAGCGCCCAGTTGGTACCCGGAACAGGGGCATAACCTGCATAGTGCTTTATGTGGTTAAATATCAATAATGCAGAGTCCGTCTGGTAGGACAGAACTTTATCAAATACCTTTTCATTTTTGGAGGACGGATACAATTCGTAAATATTTCTTCTGTCGATCATATTTTGAATATTGCGGTCCCCGATGATAACCCCTTCTGCATTTACAATGCATGCGCTTCCCGTGTTTCCTAATATCAGCATGCTCAATACATCATTTAAGAGATCGTATTTGTAGCTTCCGATAATATAACCGATTACTTCTCCGTCGTTCTTCAGCGGGGAGCCTACGCAAAGCTGGGGAATGTTGTTCTCATAAAAGGGTTCGCCAATTACGATATTTCCTGTCTGAGTCAGATAGGAGTAATAGTCGGTGGAAGAAATGGAGGCGGGAGTTGTGTCATCGCCATATAATGTTTGTCCGGCGGAATCATATGCTGCAAGCCACACAAATTCAATTTGCAGCTTTGATTCATTTAAGAGAGCCTGCTTTTCATCCGTAGTGACGGAATCATTTAAAAGGATCTGCTCGTTGGTGAGATTGTAGATTCGTTCTGTGAGAAGGTGGAGATTGGAGCTGATATTCTGGGAGGCAATCCGGGCGGTAATCTGCAGATTGTCTAAAAGAACGGAATTGGGGAGCGAACACTGCCGATAGACATAATTGTAGTAATGAGTATGGCTATTAAAATAGAAACTGACATTACATAAAAAATGATTTTCTGCCGGATATTATGTAATTTCTTCATAGTCGCATGTACTCCTTTTAATAAATATGTTTTCTTTGGTTTTCAGGCGGTTTTCCGCCTTGGAAAATTAAAATAATTTTATCATGGGAAGCAGGAAATGTCTATGTTGGTATAGGAAAATGAAATATCAAGGTACCTTTACAATTGCAATGTCAAATGTTAATATGTCAAGGTACCTAAATATAAAAGGAGGAGTGACAGATGAAAAAGCAGGATACTTCTCAGGACGTGAATAACAGGCT
>CAYMUW010000044.1:0-20735 GCA_964393865.1 uncultured Lachnospiraceae bacterium | reverse complement strand
AAGGCAATGGTCTGCAACACCAGTATCCACCGGTTCAAATCCGGTCTGCGCCTCTAAAAATCCCTCGGATTTCCGAGGGATTTTTATATTTATAGAATTTAAGTGTCACAAGGCAATGGGTAGGATGTGCATGTCAAAGCAGCGTGTGGCTTACGCCTTTGTCTGATTGCAGCTGTCGCTGGCTTTAAAATATGCAATTGCATTTTTTCTTTGTCCAGTCGTCAATATAGCTGCTTAACTCTTTTAAATAGTTAGAAAATTGCACATTTTCCTTGCCATATGTCAGTTGTAAATCATATTCCAGCGGCAGCCAGGTAGAAATGTCAGATTCATTGTGGGAAATGACGGCTTCCAGCTTATCCAAAGCTTTATATGTTTTAGCTTCTTTAGTCTGCAATTGTCCCATCTCATTCAGAAGCGTCAGCCACTCGTTTTTTTGCACAGCAGGAAAAGAATTGACCCAATCAAGAAATAATGCATCCTCTTTATCTGCATCTGAAGCTGTCTTTTCAAAGGCGGGGATGTCGCCGGTAAATGACTCTCCGAGATCATGAATCAGGCACATACGGATTACCTTATTCATATCCGTGTCCTGGAATTCCGGCTCCCCCGATAGCAGCATGGCCATTAAAGCGATTCGCCAGCTATGATCAGCAACGCTTTCCATGCGATTTTCCTGCGTATAGCAGTGGCGGGTTGTGGTTTTTAGTATCGCAGCTCTTGAAAGTATGTTCAAAAAATTATGTGGCGTCATGGTATCTATCCTCCAGCTTCTAAGCATTTGATCTGTGCAAATATCAATCAGTGTCAATATCAATTATTAGTGCCAATTTGACAGTGTTGATACCTGGCGCTATACTAACATAAAATAAATGAAGAGACAAGGCAGAAGGAATAACCAATGAGAAGAAAAGACAGAGAGATAACTGATAAGAATAAAATAAAAGAAATTATTTCTGCGTGCAGCTGCTGTAGAATTGGCTTTAACGATAATGGTGAGGTATATATTGTGCCGCTAAATTTTGGATTTGTTGACGATGGCGAAAGCTATACCTTTTATTTTCATGGGGCGAAGGAAGGCAGAAAAATAGATTTGATTTGTCAAAATCCCAATGTGGGATTTGAAATGGATACAAATTATTTTCTTAAGGAGGCAGAAATTGCCTGTGCGTATACTGCGCGCTTTCAAAGTGTTATTGGAACAGGAACCGTTAGTATCCTAAATGATTTCGAGGACAAGAAGAAGGGACTTTTAGCCATTATGGAGCATAACACGAATAGGGCGGACTGGCAGTTTCCCGATGAAATGATAAATTCAGTATGTGTATTCAAACTTAAGGTTGAGGCGTTATCCTGCAAGGAGCATCTGTAATTCAGTTTTAATTAAAAGTGACGGAGGTTAAAAGGGTGAGTGACTTGGAAATATGTCTGACAGATAATTCGGATGACCTGAAGCAGTGCTTAGAAATACGCAATGCTGTTTTTACTATGGAAAAGGGTGTGCCCAAGGAAATTGAAGTGGATGAATATGATTGTTTGAATGAGTTATGCGATCATTTTTTAATCAAACATCAGGGAAACAGTGCCGGAACTCTCAGATGTTTTTATTTATCGGAAAGTACCATTAAAATTCAAAGATTTTGTTTTCGAAAGGGATATCGAAAACTTGGATTAGGGAAGGCCGCTTTGGAATATATTGAAAAATATTATGGTAATCAGGGAATAACTAAAATAGTAATAGATGCGAAATATGAGGTTTGCGGCTTTTATGAAAAATGCGGATACAAAAGAGTATCAGATATTTTTATGGAAGCCGGTATTGAGCATGTAAAGATGACGAAAGAAAAGTGAAAAGTGATTACCAGAGGGAAAGCATGCGACTAAGACCATACAATAGAGATTGTGATTTTGAATATCTGAAAAAGTGGATAGATAACGAGAGGGTGCATGCATTATGGTGTGCCAACACTGTTTCATTTCCTATATCGGAAGCTGCTTTTAATGAAGTTTTGCAACAGAATGCGGTAATGTGGAGGGACAGTGCATTTGTTGCAACTGAGGATGAGGGTATACCTATTGGATTTTTTACTTTTTCAGTTAATGATACAGATAACATAGGATTTTTAAAGTATATAATACTGGATAGCAGTTTAAGAGGCAAGGGCTATGGAAAACAAATGATAAAACTTGCACTAAAATATGCTTTTGAGGTTACAGGTGTATTAGGAGTACAGCTAAATGTATTTGATGCGAACGAAAGTGCAAGAAGCTGTTACTCTGGTGTTGGGTTTAAAGAACGAAGCTATATGAAAAATGCGTTCCCATTTCAGGATGAAGTATGGGGAAGAATTAACATGTTTATAGCAAAAAGAGATGCTAAAAACGGAAAGCAGTGAAAAAATTTTTAAACCGTCTCATTGCAAGGATCTATACAATAGCCTATGATTAGCTCAGGAGGTGGCTGATATGGCAAATGAAGAGAAAAAAGATTTTAATGCGATGCTGCATAAGGACACGGATATGCCCAAAATCCAGATTATATCTGATGAAGCTTCTATCAAAAAATATGGAGGGGAAAGAATGTATTTTGCTCCGCCAATTACTTATGACGAAATTATGAAAACAATTCCGCATGGTAAGGTTATCACTGTGGGAGCAATCAGGGATTATCTGGCTCAAAAGAACAATGCCGATTTTACAGATCCCATAACAGCAGGAATTTTTGTATCTATTGCCGCATGGGCAAGCTTTCAGCGGACAGAAGATGAAACACCTTATTGGAGAACGTTGAAAGCAAATGGTGAATTAAATGCTAAGTATCCGGGTGGTGTTGAAGCGCAAAAAGAAAAACTGGAAGCTGAAGGACATACCATAGTTGAAAAGGGAAGAAAGAATATTAAGTTTTATGTGAAAGATTATGAGAAGGTGCTTTTTGAGTTGACGTAAACAGTAACTTTGCCTGAGCCGGATTTAATCATCATCCGGCTCATCGATTAAATTCTCATCCACGGTCCGCCATGCCTTTCCGAAGTTGACATCCCTGAATAATGCGGCAAGTCCGGTAACCTGTTTCAGGCGGAGAATTTCATCCTTTTCCATTCCCAGATGCTTTGAGATCCATGCGTCGGAGCGTCCCAATTCATGGAGTTCCCTGATAATATTGCTCATAAGATCAACATTATGGGTGCCTCTGGCACGGTTGTGCCTGATGGTGCTTGCCATGCGGCAGTCGATTGGCTTATCAATAACGGAAACGGGCATCAATCCGCCTTCACGCTCATAAATATCAGGATAATCCAGCATAATGCGGTAACGATGGAAACCGTCAACAATTACATACACATCCCTTTCCTTATCGTAGTAGCAGACAATGGGCATGGTATATCCATCCTCCCGAATGCTGTCATATAAAAGCTTTAGTTCGGGAGGCGCTACGGAGTTAGGATTGTAGGTGTTAGGTTCAATTTTTTCCAAAGGAACCGGAATAATATGATATACGGGACTGCTGGATTTCATTTTTCATTCTGCCTTTCTGGTGAATTTTCCTTAATAAACTGGTTATATTTCTGCTTTAAAATGTTCACATTCCGTTGCTGTTCTCTGGTTAGGCCAAACCCCATAAAACGACAGTTATGATCATTCTTCAAAATGCAAAAACACATACGCTTCCAGCTGGGGATGTCCTTAGTAGATTTAATGTCATCTGTATGGTCGGGAATTTTGCCGAGAAAAATAATTCGGGAGTTTTTCATCACAGTGTAGTTGGAGACGCCGTTGCGTTTGATATGGTAGCCGTGCTCTTCCAGCTCCTGAATGGTTTTCTCTTCCAGACCACCGCCTACGTTATGCCAGAAATGAATGGAAGTTTGGAATTTTTTGATATAATTCTGCCTGAGCCTTGCGGGAAGGGTGGCAAGCAGAAAGCGCGTATAGGATTCCCAGGTGTGGCCTTCGGGGAGCGTAATATTCTTGTAGCCAAGAATTTTGGTTTTGCCGTAGATGGAGCCGAAGTTGGCGCCGTTCACCCGGCCTACCAGCCTGACCCATATTTCAGGATCAATGACCCGGTAAAGATTCAGGCTGTCCTTTGCATAATCGTTAAAGGGGGATGCTACCCGCATTTGTTCTGTTTTTAAACCTGCCATATAGTAGAGATCATACAGGCGGTTGTAATCATATTGAAACAAATAATTTGCATGCCATATATCACTGGAAGACCAGTCGTAGATAGGGGAGGCACACCACACATTCTTAAACTGCTGACTGATCCAGCAGGTGCCCTTATAGCCGTTTTTGCGATTTAAAAAGCCGCTGTAACGCTGCAGGGATTCATCAGCGCGGATTCCCAATAGACAGACAGTCTTTTTGTTATCATGTGAAATGCGATACCATCGGCTGAATTGTTTGGCCAAATCTTCCTGATGCATCCGGTAGCGGTATGTGGTCATAGGATTGTTTTTCAGGTTAATCACATAGGGATGATCGGGCATTGGACGAACCCAGGCCTTTTCTTTCGTATCATCCCATGGATACCAGTACATTTCATAGCTGCTAAGAGCAGTTCTGGTTGCCATGGGAAGGCACACCCAGTAAGGCTCTACATCATGTTCGATGCGGGCAAAGGTTCGTCCCACATATTCTGTGGTGACGCTGTATTGGGCTTCAAAATCCTGATGAAAAACGCCGATGCGTTTTTGAGGATAATTTTCCTTTTGAAAATCCAAAACCAGATTTAAGAGAAGACCGCTGTCTTTTCCTCCGGAAAAGGATACAAGAATATTGTCAAATTCCTGAAAAAGAAAATGAAGGCGGCTTTGCAGCGCCTCGTATACATTTTGGGTTAAGTATTCTCTTTTCATTAAAGTACCTGTGCGTTTAACTTTTTGGTATAATTTGGTAAATATCTTATCATATAGTTCGACAAAATTCAACATAGCGATGATGCTGTGGTGAGGGGATGGTTGAATTATGAATATGCTGTTAAAAGGACGGCGGTACAGTTTTCTTGCAATTTGAGGGGTTAGTTGTTATGGTAGAGTTGTCAGCGTGGTCAGAGTCATAGAAGAGGAAATTTGTGGAGAGGACTTGAAGAATGTACAGAATATTAATCGTTGAAGATGATAACAGGATATTGGAGCAGCTTAAAAATCATTTGGCTAAATGGGGATATGAAATTGAGGCAGTGACGGATTTTGAAAACGTTCTTTCAAAGTTTATTTCCTTTGATCCGCAGTTGGTACTGCTGGATATAGGGCTGCCTTTTTATAACGGGTATTACTGGTGCGGCGAGATTAGGAAAATTTCGCAGGTGCCGGTGGTGTTTATTTCATCTGCTGCGGATAACATGAATATTGTTATGGCAATGAATATGGGAGGAGACGACTTTATCGTAAAGCCCTTTGACATTGATGTGCTTTTGGCAAAGATTCAGGCGATCCTTCGCAGAACATATTCCTTCCAGGCACAGTCGGCTGTTATGGAGCATTCCAATGTGATTTTAAATTTGGCGGATATGAGTCTTCTCTATCAGGGAAAAAAGCTGGATTTGTCCAAAAATGAATTTCGCATTTTACAGCTTCTCTTTTTACATGCGGGCAGCGCAGTAAGCCGGGAAAGCATAATGAAGCGTCTATGGGATAATGAGTGCTTTGTGGATGAAAATACGCTGACAGTGAATATGAACAGACTTCGAAAAAAGTTAGAGGAAGCAGGAATTAAAAATTTTATTTTAACCAAAAAAGGGATAGGATATCAGCTGAACAATGGATGATCGTATGTCAAAAGAAGAAATGAACCGTTTTATTATAAAAGCCTACCTGAAGGATAAGTGGGTGTTTGCGTTCTTCTATTTGTTTGTTGCAGCAATATTTTTAGCGGTTTCTGCTCTTTATGCCTATGAGCAGGTCATCAGAAACATGCTGTATGCAGTGGGTCTTACGCTCTTTTTCGGGACAGTGACGGCAGTGCTTGATTTTTGGAAATACCGGGAAAAGAGTATGGCTTTGCTTCTGGCTGTCCATAAGGAGGAGAGAACCAGCTGTCTGCCTCAGGGGAAAAGGCTCTGGGAGAAGCTTTATCAGAAGATGCTTTTGGAGGAGGAGCAGGAGAAGAGGAAGTTGCTTACAGAGTATGACGAGAAGAAAATAGACATGGCGGATTACTATACCATGTGGACGCATCAGATTAAAACCCCCATAGCCGCCATGCGATTGTTGCTGCAAAGCAGGGAAGAGGAGGAAGGAACAAAGGAGGAATCCTTAACACGGCAGGAACTGGAGGAGCTTTTTAAGATTGAACAGTATGCGGAGATGGCTCTTTATTTTGCCAGACTGGACAGTATTTCCTCCGATCTTCTTTTTCAATCCTGTGATATCTGCGGGATAGTCAGACAGGCGGTCAGGAAGTATTCCGTATTATTCCTGCGAAGCGGCCTTAGCTTTCGGCTGGAGGAGTTTGACACCCGGGCGGTGACGGATGAAAAGTGGCTGGCTTTTGTGGTGGAGCAGGTGTTTTCCAATGCGTTGAAGTATACACGGACGGGAGGAATTTCCATTTATGGTTCCGACAGTCAGGGAGAACATCAGGAAGGCAGTGTTTCTTATGTGACGATAGAGGATACGGGAATTGGAATCAGGCAGGAGGATCTTCCCAGAATTTTTGAGAGAGGTTTTACCGGATACAACGGACGGGTGGAAGAAAAGTCCACAGGAATAGGACTGTATCTGTGCAATCAGATTATGCGAAGACTTTCCCACACAATCAGGGTGAAATCCGTTTGGGGAGAGGGTACCCGGGTTATTTTAGGCTTTGAGCAGAATAGGGAAAATTAAGGGCCTGGAAAATGAAAGTGTAAGTGACAAAAATGTAAGATTACAGAGAAGAAATGTTAGCCGGATGCATGGCAGGGCATTTCTTTTTTGCTTATAATCAGTTTTGTGTCAGGCAGAGCCTGCCGGTGTTTAGGGATTTACGGATTAACCGGACGACAGACCGAAAAAGGAGGAAAAATATGTCGCTTTTGGAAGTGAAAAATGTAAAAAAGGTTTATACGGCCAGAATGGGCCTGGTAAAGGTACAGGCGTTAAGTAATGTGAATTTTACTGTTGAGGAAGGGGAGTATGTGGCTATTATGGGAGAGTCCGGCTCAGGGAAGACCACACTGCTGAATATTCTGGCTTCACTGGATAAGGCAACCAGCGGACAGGTGCTTTTAAACGGGAGAGAGCTTTCCTCCATCAAGCAAAGAGAAATCTGCGCTTTTCGAAGAGAGCATATGGGATTTGTATTTCAGGATTTTAATTTGCTCGATACGCTGTCCCTCAGGGATAATATTTATCTGCCGCTGGTGCTGGCAGGGGTGGATTATCGTGAGATGGAAAGGAGAATGATGCCGTTAGCCATCAAGCTGGAGGTTTCGGATATTTTGGATAAATATCCTTACGAGGTGTCCGGCGGACAAAAGCAGCGTATTGCGGCATGTCGTGCATTGATTACACAGCCGGATATTATTTTGGCCGATGAGCCTACGGGAGCATTGGATTCCAAGGCGTCCGGGAAGCTCCTCAAGCTGTTTGGTGAGGTAAACAAAGAGGGACAGACAATTCTTATGGTAACGCATAGCGTTTTTGCCGCAAGCCGGGCCAAAAGAGTGCTTTTTATCAAGGACGGATGTGTGTTCCATCAGATTTATAAGGGGAATCAAAGCAATGAAGATATATACAGAATGATTTCGGATGCCCTGACGGTGCTTCAAACAAGTGCAGAGGATAAGGGAAGGAACAGGGAGGTACAGATTCAATGAAAAAGATGAAATTGCTGCCTCTTTTGGCAATAAGGGGAGTCGTTCAAAACGGACAAATATATTATCCCTATATTACCGCCGGTATTCTTTCTGTTTTTACTTACTTTGCATTTGCATCCATCCTTTGTAACGATATTATTGCTACGCTTCCCAAAAGCGCTTACGCATGGCTGATGCTCAGCATAGGGAAAGTACTGCTGGCTATTATATTATTATTCTTTTTAATATATGCAAACAGTTTTCTGGTGAAAAGGCGTAAGAAGGAATTTGGTCTGTACAATATTTTGGGATTGGAAAGGAAGCATATTGCAGGCATGATGCTGATTGAAACCATATTCCTTTATGCAGTGGTGTTAGTCGGAGGAGTGATTCTTGGGGTAGTGCTGACAAAGCTCTTGTTTTTACTTTTGCTTCGCATGAGCGGAATGCCTGCGGATGTGCGTTTTACCTTTGAGCTTCAGGCCTTTCGTGAGACGACGATTGCTTATGCCTGTGTATTTCTGATTAACTATGCGGAGGATTTACGGCAGGTAGGAAAAGCAAAACCGATAGAGCTTATGAGCGGCACCCGGCGGGGAGAAAAGGAACCCCGGTTTTTGGGGCTTTATGCCGTACTGGGAGCAGTGGCTCTTGGGCTTGGATACTGGACTGCCATTACTGCTCAGATGGACAGTATGATATTTATGAATTTCTTCCTGGCGGTTTTCCTGGTAATTGTCGGAACCTACCTATTGTTCACATCAGGGAGCATTGCGGTTTTGAAGTTTCTAAGAAGCAGGAAAAGAATTTATTATAAACCTGAAAACTTTATTACTGTTTCAGGAATGCTTTACCGCATGAAGAAGAGTGCGGCAAGTCTTTCCAATATCTGTATTTTTTCCACGATGGTAATTATTACGCTGATTTGTACGATCAGTCTTTATGCGGGAATGAATGATATGATGCATTTTGTCTGCCCTTATGACGTGACGGTACATTTTCGTGACAGTAAGACTGACCGGGAAGAAGTGGAACGGAAAATCAGTGAGCTGGAGGATAAGTACGGGATTGCCGTGCAAAGAACGGATATTTATGATACTATTGGGCTGTCCTGCAGACAGGACGGAAATGCGTTTATAACAAGGAAAGGCGATTTTGATTATGCCAATGATTATTCGGTAAGCTTTATGACTCTGGAGGAATACAGAGAAATAGAAAACCTGGAGGCAGAGCTTGCGGAAGATGAGGCGTTTATCTATTGCAGCGGCAAAAATTTTGGATATGACAGTGTAAATTTCTTCGGAAAGGAGCTTCGGATTAAGGAAGAGCTTCAAAGCTTTTTCCCCAAACCGAAAGCCGAACAAAGTCTGTTTCGTGCAGAATATATGATTGTCGTAAAGAATCAGCAGATCAAGGAAGATTATATAAAAGCATGGGCAGAGCAAAACGGTGTGGAGGAGATGGAGGCGTTTCTGAACAGCGGTACACAGTATGTCAATATCCTTCTTCAGGGTGAGGATGCAGAAAAAGCAGACTTTTTAAATGAGTTTGTAACATGGTGCCAGGCTAAGTCCGGATTTTCCAAGTATGAGGATGGGGTAGATGAAAGAGCATCCATGGCAGCCATGTACGGCGGTCTGCTCTTTATCGGAGTTTTGTTTGGATTGATTTTCTTTATGTGTCTGATTTTGATTATGTATTATAAGCAGATACAGGAGGGATACGAGGATAAGGACAGTTTTGATATTATGCAGAAGGTGGGAATGAGCGACAGGGAAATCCGCAGCACAATACACAGACAGATTATCGCAGTGTTTGGACTTCCCTTACTGGGAGCGGTTCTGCACACAATGGCGGGAATGCATATGGTACAAAAACTGATGGCTGTCATTGATTTGTTTGACCTGTCTTTAATGGCGTGGTGCACGGCGGGCGTAGTTGCTTTGTTCGTATTGGTATACGGCATCAGCTATGCAGTCACCTCAAAGGTTTATTATCAAATAGTGAAACAAAGCTCATAAGGAAGATGACCTGATCCGGCGAACCTTAAGGTTTCATTAAAAATCGTCCGGATCGGGTCATTTTATTTTTTATTCTGTTACAATAAAGCAAGGAGGTGCAGGATGCATATTTTATTACTGATAGTAGGAATTTTATGTTTGGTTTATTTCCTTTGCATAGCTCTTTTTGCAGGGCATGGAACCAATTTTTATTTTATCTGGCTGTTGATAGGATGCGGTGCAGTCTGTTTATCTATTCTGATTAAAAAGGGGATTTGGGCAGAGCATTTTCCCGGATGGTTTAAGCGTATTTTTATCGTGCTGGTATGCGTTGGACTGGCAATGTTTATTTTTGTGGAGGGTCTAATTATCGGTGGTTTTGGCTCTTCCTATTTATCAAAGACAGCGCCCTCGGGACTTGACTATTTGGTGGTGCTGGGAGCTCAGATGAAGGCAAGCGGTCCGTCCAAGGCACTGCAATATCGGTTGGATACGGCATTTCAATACCTTGAGGACAATCCTGACACCTGCGTGATTGTATCGGGTGGACAGGGGGCGGACGAACATATTTCGGAGGCTCAGGGAATGTATGATTATCTGGTGGGCAGAGGAATTGCCCCGGAGCGGATTATTATGGAGGACAGTTCCCGGAACACCTTTCAAAACCTCACTTTTTCCGCAGAATATTTGGATAAGGAAAAGGACAAAGTAGGGGTTGTCACCAATAATTTTCATGTCTTTCGTGCGGTTAGGATTGCCAGAAAGGCGGGATACTGCAATGTGTACGGAATTGCGGCACCTGGAGAGCCTTTTTTGCAGGCTAACAATATGATGAGAGAATTTTTTGGCGTGGTTAAGGATTTTGTGGTGGGAAATATATAACACAGGCGCTTAGAAATTTTCAGCAAAAATGTAAAATGATGCAACTATGATGCAAATTTGATGAAACTTTGATGCATGCTTCCTGTATGATGAGTGCTGTAGAGAGGAGAAACAGGAGGAAAGCAGTTATGAGGAAATTAATCAGGAGGATGGGAAGCGTCCTTTTGATTTTGCTCTGTATGAACATGATCTGGAGCTGTGGTAAGGCCCAGGAGAGAATAAGCGGGCAGGAGGAAAACCAGACTGTGGACGGAAACCGAAACACAGAGGAAAACCGGGCTATGGAGGATGACGGCATAGAGGCCGGGGATTGGGCTTTGGAAACAGGAAAGAACGCAGAGCTGTTTTATGAAGCGACGGATAAACATGGAATTGCCCGTAAGGAGGCCGAAGAATATTTTGCGCTGCTTTGTCAGGATAATGTGTTCCGGGATGGAACCATGGAGCTTACCGGGCTTATGATAGAGGACATGGACGGAAACGGCCGGAAGGACATGCTGGTTATGGTTGTTGACGGGGAGAAAAAGCCCTTTTACGGAGATGGCTGTATCTGGATATATATGAATGGGGACAAGCCTTATTGCTTTGATGAGGAATCCTGTTCCTATTACGGTTGGTTCGATGCGTTCTGGGCGGATATCGACAATGATGAAAACGTGGAAATTGTGTTTAGTGCACAGGGCACCGGATGCGGTGCGGCAGGGGATTCCTACAAAGTGATTTTTAAATACAAGGATCATAACATAGAGCAGATGAAGCTGCCCTCCGAATTGGCGGATGACATAGGATTCTATGTTGATGTAACTCAGTATCCTGAGAAAAACAGCTATAGCGCTTACTGTGAATATCTGGATGAAACGGTTTTCTTCCGGTCAGATAATGTGGAGGATTGGGAACTGCCCAAGACAGCGCAGTGTGTGGGCGGTAATGTAAGAGGCTTTTATGATTTGTGCTGTGTGGAATATGAGGGAAAAAATGCCCTGCAGGCATCCGAATACCTTCACGGTGAAGGAGGAATAGCCCATTGGGTCGGTACGGCACAGTTTTTGATTGTTTGGGATGAGAAGGGTAACAGCAGTATTGCCAGGTGGTGGATTGAGGGGTCAGAATTGTCGGGTGATTGATAGAGGAGAAGGTGATACGGCGGAGTGGAGGAGGCGCAGAGAGGCGCGGGAATAGTGTGAAGTTATGGTTGAATAACCATTTTTTCTGTAGTAAACTGAATGTAATATTCATGCGAATGTCCTGATACAGGGGCCTGTGAGAGCTACGGATAAGAGTTAAGAGGAATGACGTGATGGAGCAGATTGAGAAATTAAGAGAAATTATAAATAACAGTGACAACATTGTATTTTTCGGCGGCGCAGGGGTTTCCACGGAAAGCGGAATACCGGATTTTCGCAGCGTGGATGGATTATACAATCAGAAATATGATTATCCGCCGGAAACCATTTTAAGCCACAGCTTTTATCGGCAAAAGCCTGAGGAGTTTTTCCGGTTTTATAAGGATAAGATGCTGTGTCTTTCCGCAAAGCCCAATGCCGCACATTTAAAGCTTGCCCAGTGGGAACAGGAGGGAAAGCTGAAAGCAGTGATTACCCAGAACATTGACGGTCTTCATCAGATGGCAGGCAGCAAGAGAGTGCTGGAGCTGCACGGCAGCGTGTTGCGCAATTATTGTGAAAGATGCGGTAAGTTCTTTGATGCGGAATATATGCTTCATGCACAAGGAGTTCCTGTTTGTGATGCCTGCGGCGGTTCTGTGAAACCGGATGTGGTTTTGTATGAGGAAGGCTTGGATAATAAAACACTGACCGATGCAGTCAATTATATCAGCAATGCAGATGTGCTGATTATTGGAGGTACGTCGCTGGTGGTTTACCCGGCAGCAGGACTGATAGATTATTACAGAGGGAATAAGCTGATTTTAATTAATAAGACCTCTACAGCCAGAGATAATGTGGCAGATTTGGTAGTACAGGGGAATATCGGAGAAATTTTTGCGGCAATTTAAGCTGCTTGATAATAAAACGAAAGAAATAGAACGAAAATCAGGAGGGGGCTGCATTGAAAAAGAAAATTACCACTTTATTGATGGTGGTGTTGCTTTGCCTTATTTTTTCAGGCTGCGGCAAAAGCAACGGTTACGAGGGCGCAGGGATGAAAATCAAGTATAATACCTCGGACTGGAGCATCTTTTACCGGGAGGCCAATGAAAATACCAATGTTATTGAGCTGTATTCCGATAAGGGAGGCGGATTGTCGATTATGTCCTGTGAGGCTGATCCGGGCAGTGCGGAAGAAATCTATCAGGGTGCCAAGCTGGGGTATATAATCGGCAGGATAAACTTTCGGATGACAGACATCCGTAAACGAAGCAGGTACACAGGGGGATGAGTATGGATATTCAGGTAGGAGATGTCTTGAAACTGAAAAAGGAGCATCCCTGCGGTAGTAAGGAATGGGAGGTCCTGAGGATTGGGGCGGATTTCAGGCTTAAATGTCTGGGGTGCGGTCATCAGATTATGGTTCCCCGCAGACAGGTGGAGAAGAGTGTGAAAGGGATACATTCTGCCGGTCAATCCTGATGGAGAACGGTTATTTTGGTTATTTGGTGATAATTTTTTGGGACAAATACTTGAAATATCAGAAAAATCATGGTATTATATTAACTCGTGATATGTTATATTAATATATGAGCAGTTTTTGACAGGCTCATTATTATTCGCCGAATGGCGGAAGCACAATCCTTGCTCCCGGAGAACGGGGGCCAAGACCAAAAGGAGGTAACAAGCATGAACAAGTATGAATTAGCCGTTGTTGTTAGTGCGAAGATCGAAGACGAGGAAAGAGCAGCAGTTGTTGACAAATGCAAGGCTCTGATCGAGAGATTTGGCGGTACAATTACTAACGTTGACGACTGGGGCAAGAAGAGACTTGCGTATGAAGTTCAGAAGATGAAAGAAGCTTACTATTACTTCATCCGGTTTGATGCGGAAAGTACAGCGCCCATCGAAATCGAAAACCGAGTTCGCATTATGGACAATGTTATCAGATTTTTGTGCGTAAAACAAGACGCATAGGAAGTAGAGGCAGGTATGAATAAAGTAATACTTATGGGGCGTTTAACAAGAGATCCTGAAGTGAGATATTCACAGGGGGAGAACTCAATGGCAATTGCCAGATACACACTTGCCGTAGATCGCAGGTTTAATCGTAATAATGACGATCAGACCGCAGATTTCATCGGATGCGTAGCCTTTGGAAGAGCAGGAGAATTCGCTGAAAAGTATTTCAGAAAAGGAATGAAGATCGCTATTACAGGACGTATCCAGACAGGCAGCTATACCAACAAGGATGGCGTTAGAGTGTACACCACAGATATTGTGGTAGAAGAGCAGGAATTTGCCGAGAGCAAGAACAGTAGTAGTGCAGGTGCCGAGGGAGGCTTCTCCGGAGCAGGCAGAGCACCCGAACCCTCCGGGGCAGGTGACGGTTTCATGAATATTCCTGACGGAATAGACGAGGAACTGCCTTTTAACTAAGGGTTCATTTCAATTAAAACAGGAGGCAATTATTATGGCATATAATAAAGCAGAAAAGTCCGATTCTCCAATGAGAAAAAAGGGCGGCATCCGCAGAAGAAAAAAGGTTTGTGTATTCTGTGGCAAGGATAATGTAATTGATTACAAAGATGTAAACAAGCTTAAAAGATATGTATCTGAGCGTGGAAAAATTCTTCCCCGCAGAATTACAGGAAACTGTGCAAAGCATCAGAGAGCTCTTACAGTTGCAATTAAGAGAGCACGTCATGTTGCATTGATGCCTTATGTTCAGGACTAATTAAGTGAATAAACATTTAGAAGAGCGCAAAATGTTGATTTTGCGCTCTTTTTGTTATAGATTTAAAAAATATGGGGTATCCTGTCAAAACCTTCTCAATAATAAGGTGGAAACTTGCCTGAAAAAATGTTATACTTACTTAGTATATTTGTAAATATTTAGAATGTGAACATGCAGAGAGGTATTTTTCGAATGTCTCCGTTGAAAAGTAAGATTAAACTAAAGGGAAGACTGAAAAGATATGTGCAGACTTCTTTATATTTGGGATTATTGCTTGCGATCGTGAATTTGGTGGTATACCTGATTAATATACCGTCCGGTTTGGTAGTAACCTGCTTTACATTGCTTTATTTTGCGGTGGTTTTGTCCCTGCAATTTTATAATAAGCCGGTGATTATGAATGAACTGGTCAGCTTTGCTACCCAATATGGTCAGATCCAGAAGGTATTGCTCCGGGAATTGGAAATTCCGTATGCTATGCTGGATGAGGCGGGCAGGATTATATGGACCAATGAAGCATTTGAAAGAGTGGTACATAAAGAAAAGGGCTACAAGAAATCAATTACATCCCTGTTTCCGTCCGTGACAAGGGAAAAGCTTCCCGGTGAGCTTGATACTGTGGAGCTTGATCTTCTTTATGAGGGCAGCAACTATGTTGCCAAAATGAGAAAGATATCCATGGAGGAGATGGTTACCAGCAGTGATATTGTTGAAGGAGAAAACTATGCGGGATTCTTAATTGCTTTCTATCTCTTTGATGAGACTGCACTGCGCATTGCCTTACAGGAGGTGGATGATCAAAGCCTTGCGGTAGGAATGATCTACCTTGACAATTATGACGAGGCTCTTGAAAGCGTGGAGGAAGTCAGACGTTCTCTTCTGGTGGCATTGATAGACCGAAAGGTCAACAAATATATTGCTGCTTTGGACGGTATCTGTAAGAAAATTGAGAAGGACAAGTATATGGTGATCCTTCGCAAGAAGGCAACTGAGCTCCTTCGTGAAAATAAATTCGATCTTTTGGATGAGGTTAAGACGGTTAATATCGGTAATGAAATGGCAGTGACTATCAGTATCGGTATGGGAATAGACGGCCTTACTTATGCCCAGAATTATGAATTTGCAAGAAATGCCATTGATTTGGCGCTTGGAAGAGGCGGTGATCAGGCGGTGGTCAAGACGCCGGGTAATGTTACTTATTTCGGCGGAAAGAGCCAGCAGGTGGAAAAGAACACCCGTGTAAAGGCCCGTGTAAAGGCTCAGGCTCTTCGGGAAATTATTTCCAGCAAGGAGCAGGTACTCATCATGGGACATCGATTGGCGGATGTGGACAGCTTTGGAGCTGCCGTGGGTATCTATCGCATTGCCACCACGTTGGATCGTAAGGCCTATATTGTTTTAAATGATGTAAGCACCTCCATGAAGCCTATGGTGGATATATTTAAGAGTCATGAGGATTATCAGGAGGATATGATTATCGGAAGCCAGCAGGCGATTGAGCTTGCCGGAAACAATACGGTGCTGGTAGTGGTGGATGTAAATAAGCCGACCATTACGGAATGCCCAGAGCTGTTGAGAATATGTAAATCCATTGTTGTGCTGGATCATCACAGACAGGGAACTGAGGTCATTGAAAATGCTACCTTGTCCTATGTGGAAGCATACGCTTCTTCAGCCTGTGAAATGGTATCCGAGATTTTGCAGTATATCGGAGAGAGCATTAAGATATCTCCTGAGGAAGCAGACTGTATGTACTCGGGAATTATGATTGATACCAACAACTTTATGACAAAAACAGGTGTGAGAACCTTTGAGGCGGCAGCCTTTCTCAGAAGAAATGGCGCTGATGTGACCAGAGTGCGCAAGCTGTTCCGTGAGGATGCCAACGAGTATAAAACCAAGGCGGATGCGGTCAGTCAGGCAGAGATTTACCGGAATGCCTTTGCCATATCTACCTGTAGCAGCGAGGGCGTTCAGAGTCCTACTGTAATCGGTGCACAGGCGGCCAATGAACTGCTGAATATCAGAGGAGTGAAGGCAAGCTTTGTGCTTACAGATTATCAAAATCAGATTTTTGTCAGCGCCCGTTCCATTGATGAGGTGAATGTGCAGATCATTATGGAAAAGATGGGAGGCGGCGGACACCTTGGGACTGCAGGCTGTCAGCTTAACGGGGTATCTATCTCTGAGGGAATTGGCATTTTAAAGGGAACGTTGGATAAGATGATTGCGGAAGGCGATTTGGTTATAGAATAAGCAGGACGAAAGAGGGATATTAAGATGAAGGTTATTTTATTAGAAGATGTAAAAAAGCTTGGCAAAAAGGGTGAAATTGTAGAGGTAAACGACGGGTATGCAAGGAACTATGTGTTGCCCAAAAAGCTGGGTGTGGAAGCCAACGGAAAAAACATGAACGATTTGAAGCTTCAGAATGCTCATAAGGAAAAGGTTGCCAAGGAAAATTTAGATGCTGCAAAGGCTTTTGCAGCGGATATGGAGAAGGATGAGGTAGTGGTATCCATCAAGGCAGGAGAAGGCGGAAGAACCTTTGGTTCCGTTTCCTCCAAGGAGATTGCCCAGAGCTATAAGGAACAGTGTGGTAAGGAAATCGACAAGAAGAAGATTATTCTTCCGGAGCCTATTAAAACATTTGGCATATATGAGGTTGGAGTGAAGCTTCATCCCAGCGTAACGGGTAAGCTGAAGGTTAAGGTTACTGAGCAGAAATAGTTTAGGACACTGGATGGAAGGTTTGTAGCATGGCAGAAGCAGAGGAAGCCCTTTTAAAACGGGTATTACCACACAGTATAGAAGCGGAGCAGTCGGTAATAGGCTCTATGATTATGGATAGGGAAGCAATTACGGTTGCTTCCGAGCTGATTTGTGGCGATGATTTTTATGGCAAACAGTATGGAATACTGTTTGATACCATGGTAGAACTGAATGATGAGGGAAAACCGGTAGATTTGGTGACTCTGCAGGACAGGCTCAGGGAGAAGGATGTTCCCCCGGAGACCTGCAGTCTTGAGTTTATCAGAGATTTGGTTACGGCAGTTCCTACGTCGGCAAATATTAAATATTATGCTAATATCGTGGCGGAGAAGGCCACTCTTCGAAAGCTGATCAGACTGAATGAGGAAATTGCCAATACCTGTTATGTAGGTAAGGAAAGCCTGGAGGTTATTCTGGAGGATACTGAAAAGCGTATTTTTGAACTGGTTCAGAAGAGAAATACCGGAGAGTTTGTGCCTATCAGACAGGTGGTTATGAACGCCATGGATAAGATTGAGAAGGCGTCCAAAAACAACGGAAATGTAACCGGCATTGCTACAGGCTTTATCGATCTGGATTACAGAACTGCGGGAATGCAGCCTTCTGATTTAATCCTGATAGCGGCAAGACCTTCCATGGGCAAGACGGCTTTTGCTTTAAATATAGCGCAGCACATTGCCTTTAAGCTGAACCAGACAGTGGCGATATTCAGTCTGGAAATGAGTAAGGAGCAGCTGGTGAACCGTTTGTTTTCACTGGAATCCAGAGTGGATTCCCAGCATCTTCGTACCGGAAATCTTTCCGATGCAGAGTGGGAAAGCCTGATTGAAAGCGCCGGGGTGATTGGAAAATCCAACCTGATTATCGATGACACGCCGGGCATCAGCATTTCCGAGCTGCGCTCCAAGTGTAGAAAGTATAAGCTTGAGCATGATTTAAAGATTATTATTATTGACTACCTGCAGTTGATGAGCGGAAGCGGAAGAAATTCCGATTCCCGCCAGCAGGAAATTTCGGATATTTCCCGTTCTCTGAAGGCTCTTGCAAGAGAGCTGGATGTACCGGTGGTGGCGCTTTCGCAGTTAAGCCGTGCCGTGGAGCAGAGACCGGATCACAGGCCCATGCTTTCCGATCTTCGTGAATCAGGAGCGATAGAGCAGGATGCGGATGTGGTTATGTTTATCTATCGGGATGATTATTATAACAAGGATACAGACAAAAAGGGCATTGCGGAGATCATTATAGCCAAGCAGAGAAACGGTCCTATTGGAACCATTGAACTGGTATGGCTGCCGGATTATACAAAATTTGCAAACCTGCAAAAATAAAACTGAAAAGTATTCAGATTACAAAAGAGGACAAGCCGGGGCGGCATGTCCTCTTTTTATGTGATAGAAAGGAGATTAAAATGAAACAGGCAGAAAAGATTTATATGATTTCAGATGCTGCAAAGCAGGTCAAGGTGGAGGCACATGTGCTTCGATACTGGGAGGAGGAACTGGAGCTTCCGGTCAAACGAAATGAAATGGGGCATCGCTTTTATACAGAGGAAGACATCAATCAGTTTCGCAGAATTAAGGAACTGAAGGAAAAGGGAATACAGCTGAAAGGGATCAAAAGTATTTTAAAGAACGGCAGCTTAACAAATCCGGTAGACATATTGGAGAAGGAACCTGTATTGGATCAGTCAAAGCTGGAAAAAAGGCAGGTAGTGGTGGTGAAAAAGGGAGAATTTCTTCCTGTTACGGAGAGAAGTTTCCCGGCTCATGAGGAATCCAGAGAACAAAAAAGCCTGCGTCTTCAGCAGCTGCTTAAGGATATGATTGCGGAAGCGGTTTCCAACAGCAATCAGGAAATATATCGTGATATGAAGGAAGGGATTTTAAAGGAGCTGGATTATCAATTCAGGCTACAGGAGGAAAGAGAGGATGCAAGAGAGAGGGAACGGATCGGAAGAGAAGAGGAGCATTATAAGCAGATTGATGAGCTGCTGCGTGCCCGCAGCCCCAAAAGAGAGAAGATAAGGAAGGATAAGAACCTGCAGGAAAGAGAAGTTTCTGAGAAAAGCTTTTTGAAAAAGAGATTTGCAGGAAAAAAGCGTTCAATCGTATGATTGAACGCTTTAACTCGTAATTTCTTTATGTGATATAAGAAGCGATTTCTTATTCCTCAGAAATAGCACCTACGGGGCATCCGCCAGCGCAGGAACCACAACTGATGCAGCTGTCAGGACTGATTTCAAACTTTCCGTCGCCCTCGCTGATAGCGCCTACAGGACACTGTCCTGCACATGCACCACAAGAAATACAAGCGTCACCAATTACATATGCCATGATTCTATCCTCCTTAAAGATATCAGAAACGTTATTGATATTTTATTCTCAATCTCTGAGTACATTTTAATATAAAAGCATGGGGAATACAAGTAAAACATGCAGAAAAAAAGGTAAATTTTCAAGACAAAATTTACCTTTTAAAAAATTTTAAATTAGTGGGCAGCAAGTTCTTCCCTGCGCTTACGTATTCCGTTTAAAATGACCTCTTTTTTCTCTATGACTTTATCCTTATTCATAGCAGGTACACCTTTCAGCTTGTAGGGAATGCCGAGCTTCTCGTATTTGGTTTCGCCCATGGTATGATAAGGAAGCACATCCAGCGCTTTCAGATTGGAAAACTGGCCAATAAAGTAACCAAGCTGGAATAAGTATTTGTCATCATCGGTAATACCGGGGACAACTACGTGACGTATCCACATATCTACCTTCTTTTCGTTTAAATAGGACGCAAAGGCAAGGATGCCGTCGTTGGGCTGGGAAGTAAGCTCCTTATGCTTCTCCGGGTCTATATGCTTGATATCCAACATAACCAGATCGGTCAGCTCCATAAGTTTGTCAAGCTTTTCGATGAAGGGCTTGTTGCCAGGCTTAAAGGCAATGCCTGAAGTATCAATGCATGTGTGAACATGATCCTTTTTGGCAATGGTGAAAAGATCAATCAAAAAATCTACCTGCATAAGAGGCTCTCCGCCGGTTACGGTAATTCCTCCCTTGCTGTAAAAGCTTTCATTTCTCTTAAATTGTTCATAAATTTCTTCCGGTTCCATCATAGTGCCGCCTGATAAGGGCCAGGTGTCCGGGTTATGGCAATAAGCACAGCGCATAGGGCAACCCTGAACAAATACCACAAAACGGGTACCGGGACCGTCTACTGTGCCAAAGCTTTCCAATGAATGTATTCTGCCTTTCATACAAAGTCTCCTTTTCCAAAGTGCATATCTGATGTCCTGCACTTGCAAAATCTGTCTGTTCCAATGGTAATCCACGACAGGCAAATATAGTATATCAGAAAAAGAATATTTTAACAATAAATGATAAGAAATAAGCAATTTCGGTGTTACATTTTGGTAACAGTTCAGACACCCCTTATCAATGGACGACAAGCAGACCAGTTAGTATATA
>CAYMUW010000043.1:0-21411 GCA_964393865.1 uncultured Lachnospiraceae bacterium | reverse complement strand
AATTACCTATATATATTATTATAACGGTTTTTCTGTACAATAAAAAGGACTTTTGATTTTTCGCTTCAAAATTTCTAAATTTCTAAAAATTTCTAAAAATTTAGTCACATCCCTGCACATCCTCAAGATCAAACAGCCTTCCCGTTGCAAAGGGACTTCCCACATCACATCTTCCGTGGTGGTAATCCTTCTTAACCTCTCCCTGCGCAATCTCCCGGGAGGTTTCTATTTTCATTCGGCTGATTTCACCGGACACCATTGCATCCAGCTGGCTTATCACCATATCAATATCTGTCATATCCTGTTCCTTTTTCATTCCCGCTCCCTGTTTCAATCAATATTTATCCGGATAATCCGTTCCCGTCTCCTCCTGCATCCTGGAAATATAGCTCTGAGGCTCTTTCCGTATTTTCAGCAGAGTGTCAAAGGCCAAAAGCACCATCCGGTTCTTATTCTGTCTGGTTCCGGTATTGTCCCGATCCAGTCTTGCCTTAAAATGATCCATCTGCCAGATCATAATATCCACCACCGTGTATCCCTGAACCCTGGCCCTGCAGGCAAAATCCTGATTTTCCATATAATAAATCAGTTCTTCCAGCACTTCCTCATCCTGCAAAAGCTCTGTCATAAACCGCTTTTCAAAGGCTTCATCCTCACAGCCGTAATGGCACAGCTCATGGACAAAGCTCTGCAATTGTTCCTTTTCCATATCTGCCCTCCGCATAATTATGCGCCATGCCCTACGCCTATGCAGCCAAAAATAATATAGATGATTTTCTTAATTTTCATTTACTCTCTCCAATCGTCTCTTTTCTTTTTTCGTTGTAATTACATGGTACATGGCGGTTATGGGGTGATGAAATATCATCCTCGGTTCCGAAAACCACATAACTTTCCGAATTTTCTCCCGCATTTCAGGTTTTTAACAATGCACCTTACAGTTGAAACAGAAGGTTTTGGTTTCCATAAACGGGCACTTATCGCTTCGCTGTCTTGCATAATGGTCCAGTTCCGCACATTCGGCGCAAAGACCATACAAGCTCCTTTTCCCGCTCACGCTTAGAAGCAACATCCTTTGCCATTAGCTCATCCTCCCATGCTCTACGGAATACACCTTGTCCACAATCCGCATGGTAGACTGACGGTGGGACACCAGAATTACCGTTTTATCCTGTCTTTCCTCTTTCAGGGATTTCAGAATGACTGCTTCGTTAAGGCTGTCCAGGTTGCTGGTAGGTTCGTCAAGCAGCATAAAAGGCGCATTATGAAGAAATGCTCTTGCCAGTCCCAGTCTTTGTCTTTCGCCTCCCGAAGGGGTATCGCCAAGCTCACCCACAGGCGTATCATAGCCATTCGGCAGACTCATAATAAAGTCATGCACCGACGCCTTTCGACAGGCTTCCTGTATTTCTTCATCGGCAGCATTCAGTCTGGCAATGCGAAGATTGTTCCGAATACTGTCATGGAATAAATGTGTTTCCTGCGTCACAAAGCTTTCCATATCATGCAGATTGCCGGTATTGATATCCCCTGCATTGGTTTCCGAAATCCTGACGCCGCCCTGCTGCACATTCCAAAATCGCATAAACAGCTTCAGCAAAGTAGATTTTCCACAGCCGCTTTCCCCTACAATGGCGGTAAAGCTGCCCATCGGGAAGGTCATATCAATGCCATGAAGTATCTCCCGATCCTCTTCATAAGAAAAACGCAGACCGGAGCAGACAATTGTACAATCGTCAGGCACTTTTTCCGTTTTCCGCTCTGTCTCAGGCAAATCCAGGAGACGAAAGATTTTATCACTTGCCGCCATAATGACACCCAAAGCCGCACCGCCGTATGCAATCAGGTCCATAATCGTAATGGAATTGAGCTGCATGGTAAGTACTTTCATGGTGATTCTGCGGAATTTTCCCGCTTCCTCATTCATTTCCTGATTTTTAAACTCATCCGCCTGATAAATTTTAAGAGTGGTAAGTCCCTGTATGTTTTCAAGAAAGGTATCCCATCTTGCTTGCACCGGTAGTACATAGAAAACGAATCATAACCGCAGCCTCCTTTGCTCCGGCCGTGCGCTCATAGAGCTTTTCAAACAGCCGCGTAATGCTTACCATCATGGTAATGTTCGCAGCAAGGGATACCCATTGCAGCACCACATTTCCGGCTATATACTTTTTACTTTCACTGACCGTTCCGATCAGCAGCTTGTTAATCATCATATCCGTCTCTCCGTTTCATTTATCTTTAACCTTCAATATCTCTGTCATTTATCCGGGCAGTTAGTCCAGGCTAATTTCCAATCCTAATCAAAAGAAAAGTAATGAAAAATCCCCACCGACATCAGCAAGCAGCAGATATTTTTTCATTCCGGAACCGCAATTCTCCTCCGGTATGCGTGAAAACCCCAGTTTTTCATAAAACGGTTCTTTTCCTTTCGCCGCTACCAATCCTACAGTTACCTTTGTTCCCGGTAATCCAGTCTCCTGCACATGTTCAATGAGTCTATTTACAATGCTCCTGCCAATTCCCTTCCCCTGGTATTCCGGCAAGGCAATAATTTCCTGCAGATACCAATACATAGCGCCATCGCCTGCCAACCGTCCCATTCCAACAACCTTACCTTCACATGTTGCCGTAACCTTAAACAGACCATTCTCCAGCGCTTTTTGAGCCTGCTCCACTGGTGTTTTCAGGAAGCCTGTTTCAATTCTGAGTCGTACAAAATCTTCCGCTTTCAACTCATTATCTACCAGCTTTACACTTAGTTTTTCCATATCTCCCGTTATGTAAGTTTACATCCTATGCCATGTGCATCATACTAGCCGCTTATATCTTCTATTCCTAAAAGTTCGCTGTCGCAGTTGAAAATCCCACGCCCCACAAAAGAATACGGAGCAGTCCGCATATCACCAGATGGGCCGGATAATAGATATAGAACAGCTTACCCATTCCCTTCCACGAACCTCTTTTTCCGTTGTAAAAATACAGCAGTGGAATTGTTAAGCAGGTGCCCAATTGGATAACTGCATACACCCGGTCAATAAAGAAGAAATAAACCGCAGCATATACCAGTGTCCAAACCATCATCCACATCATTTGCTTTTTGAAGTCGCCTCGGTGAGCGCCTATAAACAAAATTGCAATTGACGCAATGCAGCTCCAATCTGATGGGAACGTAATGAGACAAATCACAATGAACAGAAGTGTTTTCTGCCAATGTTTAAGCTTCTCGCTGTCGTGAATGTACAGAAGCACCAGGCCCCACGCCAATGACCACACAACGCCCGTCTGATTAAAAACAGATGTCTTAAACGGAATAAAGGAAATGCCAAAGCAGAAGTTATATGCAAAATGAGATATTACGGCTAAAATAAACAGCCTTTTCATATAGGCCTTAACATCATGTGTGTAATGATATCCTTCCGCAATGAAAAACCACATAATCGGCGCCGTCAATCTGCCTATTACATGCAAAGCTACAACCCACCAGACCGTAGAATATCCCGGACAGATATTCCATGTCAAATGGTCAATCGTCATTGCTATAATCGCAATCAGCTTTAACTGGTTCGCATTTAATCCTTTTCCCTCACTCATTAGAATGTCCCCCTAAATCTCATTATTCTTCAACTGTTTCCGGCTGTTCAATGCTTTTGTTGCATCCTGATAGCCAAGCTCTATCCTGCCTTTCATTCCCTCTACGTCAAAAGCCGCTGTGCCTCCAACCGGCTTCAACTCTCCAGACGGATAAATATGTATAAAATTTGCACCAAAAAAATTACGGAAATAAATATCCCTGCACTCCTCTTTCGATGATTTCTCACTCCATTTATTGGTTAAAAATCCAACCCCGTATCTCCCATGTAATGGGTAAAAATTGCTTTTCCCCCCCAAGATGTTGTCTGCAGCAAAGAAGTAGAATGTTTATAATACCTTTCCCTGAGTGCATTCTCAATATCCTGAATAAAGTCCTTATTCTGTCTGACAATCATATTTGTTTCTGCCAGTTCCATTGCCGCCTTCAAAAACAATCCCCCATTTGCTTCTCATAAAAAGAGTTCCTTTCCCCCTGACATTACATTGAATATATTCTCATTCTATCACATATTCTGTCATTTTTAGCATATTATTTTCAATTATTGTCACCTCAAAACCCGGATATAATGATTGGCTTCACGCAGAACATGATCGTCCGTAAACTCTGTTTCCCCATAACTCTCATCTTCCACACTGACGGATATCGTAACCTCCTTGGATTTACTGATTAATTCCGGACACAGAAAGACTGCCGGTATCACCACATCCCACAGCTTCTTATTGGAATTAGCCACTGTTTCACTTGTACAAACGGTTTGCTTGGGAAAAGCGCTCTCCAGACACACCTTGACCGCATCCGCATCATATTGCCAATTAAAGCTGCGGTCTCCACTGGCAGAGCCGCCCATATAAATAATTCCTGCCGTATTTTCCGCAAAAGAATCATCTGCTAAACAGACCAAGACAACATTCGTAGTTGGTCCTATGCATAAAATGGTGATTTCACCGGGATACTTTTTCACCTGCTCCACCATAAATTCTGCGGAACTTTCGTTTTGAGCCTTTGTTTCGGAATACCCCCATGTTTCACTATACAGCTCTCCAAGATTGTGATAATTCTCCGGGGAAACATACCGGTCCAAATCAGAATATGCACCGCCACACATAATTTCTGTATAAAACACTTGTTTTGGCGTATCCTAATTTTGAAAGGATGGTGTGCTATGAATCTTGATAAAATTGTATGCAGCTGCATGAATGTAACAATCGGCACAATTAAATCTACAGTTGATGCCGGAGCAAATACTTTAGAAGAGGTGCAGGCGGCCACCGGTGCTGGTACGGTATGCGGCGCATGTCTGGATGATGTAACGCGTCTTGTTGAATTCTTCGTTGAAGAAAAAAACAATCAAAATAAACAATAATTCAGGTAATGGGAATTTAATTTCCCTCCTCATCCAAACGCTATGAAACATGTGGTTCCGTAAATTTCAGTCTGCCCCTTATCATACCTCTCCGGTAAAGACAACTATGCTGACTCCAAACGATATAATCGCTGCAACCACTGAAAAGAGTACCGTTCCTATATTTCACTGACTATATTTAGCCATTTTTGCCTGATTGGCTGCTATGAGCTCCCTCTACATCTGATACATTTCTTCAGCGGTATAAAATTTAGCCTCCAGCGGATTCAGATACTTTGCCCACTGTATCTTTTCCTTATCTATGTACATGGAATCTCCTACCGTAAGGGAATAGTCGGGAACCCCTTTATTCGTTCCTTTCATAAATTCCATAAATCCATCCATATCAATCTTATCATTCAGGAAGTCTGTCCAGAAATTTTCATGGGCCGCAAACAACAGATTCCAGTCTGATGGGAACTGACCAATCAAGTCCATAACCTTGTCATACTGTTCCCTGTTTTCAAAAGTAACAGACCATTCATATCCTTCTGTCTGTCCTGCTTTCCGGCAAACGATCCCCTCCTCAGTATACCAGGTAATATAACGGATATCGTCATCCTGCGGATCTGCGGTGGGATAAGTACAGGAAGTAGATTCTGTGGTAAGAAGACTGTCTGCATCCTTAATAACAGTCTGTTCCTTCCGCATCTGCTCTGCCGCCCTTCTTTCCCGCTCTTCCCTCATCAGTTTCTGTATAGCATCCTCCACGGAATCAAACTGCTCAAGGAACTCATCCCACTCTTTCTCTGTAAAAGATTGTGCACCTATCTGATAGGAAGGCTCCGTATCACCATTCTGAATTTTCACAAGCAGTTCGCTCATCTTTTCTTTGAAAAATTTCTGATAGTCTACACTATTTACCCGCTGTGCTTCCCAGGCAGAATAAGGTTCCTCATCGTTCGAACCATTTACAGGACATGATGTTGTAGCTGTTTCGCCTAAATTTAAAGCCTCATTTGATCTGTATTCCGCATTAGACTTTGCATTTCTGCTTCTTTGATACGATGTGTAGTGGGCGGAACTTACATGATTGTTTACCTGCATATTTACTCCTTTCCGCAGTCCTTCTGTCAGTCTGGACTGCACCACTTTTCTGAAAGGACCAAGTGGTATAAATTATTTTTTATTTATCGGATCATGTTTATTTTTTATTGATAGCTGTTTATTAATTTTTACATGTGCCTCTTTCCTTCCTCTTTCCTTCAGGATAAAATTAGGCATAGCAGGAAACAATATAATCATAATTATACTTTGCATACGGAGGGATTGCCTATGCCACGTTTTATCCGCTGATAACCTACTATCTGAACCGCCTGAATGACTGGGGGCTGTGCTTCCGAAAATGCAAAGTCTGCGGGCGTGTTTTCCTTGCAACAAGCCAGCGGTATGAGCTGTGCGGCGATAAGTGCCGGAAGAAGCAGGCGCTTCAAAATAAGCGGCTTCCCAACTGACCGGCTGGAAGAAATGCTGGCTGCTTTTGAAGCGTTCAAGAAAGAAGCGTTGCATAGAAAAAGGGCTGTATCAGCAGAGTAATATTATTGTGGGTATGGCAGATATATAATTATCTGCCTATTTATCAAGTTGAAACTTGGACAGCTAAAATGGCGGATTGGATTTTGCTTTTAATGGAATCCGGTCCGTCATTTTTGCGGCATACACTCTCACCATCCGCCGATAGACATAAAAATGTGATTATCATTCCGCAAAACAAGAATAATTTTGTGATATGGGTTGTATTTTTCATGCGCTTAGCATATAATAAAAAAGTGGTCACGATGCTCAATAACTTCAATAAAAGTGTGAAGGAGTGTATCTATGGAACGATTGATTTTGAATAAGCTGCTGGATTGGAAGAATTCACCTTACCGCAAACCGCTAATCTTAAAGGGGGTGCGTCAGGTGGGTAAGACTTGGGTCCTCAAAGAATTCGGCAGACGTTATTATGAAAATACAGCCTACTTTAACTTTGATGAAAACGAGGAATATAAGCAATTTTTTGAGACCACCAAGGATGTAGATCGCATTCTACAGAATCTAATGCTGGCCAGTGGTCAGAAGATTGTGCCAGAAAAGACACTCATTATCTTTGACGAGGTACAGGATTGCCCCAAAGTTATCAACTCCATGAAGTATTTCTGTGAAAATGCTCCGCAGTATCACATTGCCTGTGCCGGTTCTTTGCTGGGGATTGCCTTGGCGAAGTCATCCTCCTTCCCAGTGGGCAAAGTCAACTTCATGCAGATTGATCCTATGACCTTTACGGAATTTCTGCTCGCTAACGGCGACGAAAATCTCGCCAAGTATCTGGAGAGAGTGGATACCATTGAACCGATTCATGATGCCTTTTTTAATCCGCTCTATGAGAAATTGAAGATGTACTATGTTACAGGCGGTATGCCGGAACCAGTACTCATGTGGACGGAAGCACGAGACGTTTCTGCTATGCAGGAAGCCCTGTCCGGGATTATCGGTGCTTATGAACGTGATTTTGCCAAGCACCCCAATATCAGCGAGTTCCCGAAAATCTCTATGATTTGGAAGTCCGTTCCGTCTCAACTGGCAAGGGAGAATAAGAAATTTATCTACAAGGTGGTTAAAGAAGGGGCACGAGCCCGAGAATATGAGGATGCCTTGCAGTGGCTGGTGGATGCCAGGCTAGTGCATAAAATCTACCGCAGCACCGCTCCCGGTCTGCCGGTAGCTGCCTATGATGACCTGTCTGCATTTAAGATCTATCTGGTGGATGTGGGGCTACTCCGCCGCTTGGCTCAGCTGGCTCCTACGGCATTCGGAGAAGGCAATCGTTTGTTCACCGAGTTCAAAGGTGCACTGACTGAGAACTTTGTGCTACAGACCTTAATTACGCAGTTTGAAGTGGTTCCCCGTTATTGGAGCCAGAATAATCCGCCCTATGAGGTAGATTTTCTTATCCAGAGGGAAAATGATATCTTTCCTGTAGAGGTTAAGTCCGAAGCCAACACTACCAGCAAGAGCCTAAAAAAAATCAAGGAGCTGTTCCCGAATCAAGTCAAGCTCCGTGTGCGGTTCTCGCTGGACAATTTAAAGTTGGACGATGATATGTTGAACATTCCACTGTTTATGGCTGACCAGACGGATCGGTTGATTGGTCTGGCGTTGGAACAACAACAAGTTGACACACAATAATTAACTCCACGAAGAATCGTAGATGTCCAATGCCCATAGACAATATATTTACCTAAATTGAACGAATTATTGAGGCAAGCAAGCTTGGGCGAAAAGCAATTGGCACTGATATCAATCTTTTAGCGTACAAGCTTTGCAAAACATCATTGACAAGATGGAACTTAAGCGAAGTTGAAAGAACAATAGACTGTTTTTGCGAAGAAGTGCGCTCTGCATGTAATTCTTTGTATGAATTTGATGAAAAGGGCGAAATCCGTATCTTGGAAAGATGTCATTTTGATCAATGTGATACAGAACTTGTTCCTACAATGTATTGGTATAAGAGCCCCAAAAACGGAAAGCTTACAGGACGAAAAAAAGCCGTCGCATCAAGCGCGTTTATTGACCAATATCGATTACTTGAAAAAAGCAGCATTCAAAATATCGCTGACCACGCTTTATTACCCAATTCTCGGATTGCTATAGGTCCTAACGCCTCGGTTTATAGTTATTTCTGTAACCGGAACTTAGCTGCTATTGATCGAATAATCGGAATTCTTCGTTTGTATCAAAACAGCTACGGTTACGATGTACTGGAATTACTTGTTTCGTCTGCAATTAACCTAATCAAACTTTCCGATAAAAAAGCTTCCAGCCAGATGCCATATTGGCTACCTAAAAAAGATGTAACTTCAAGAAACGCAGTTATGGTGATAGAACAAAAGGCGAAGGCATTTAAGGAAGGTTTTGTTTATCTGAATGATAAATGTAAATGCTTTGTCGGTGAAAAAATATCGTCCTCGAAAATATACCAGCGCAGAATGTACCATTAGATATTTTGCCAAATGAGTCTGTTGATCTGGTCTTGACTGATCCTCCTTATACAGATCAAGTTCCATACCTTGAATATAATCAGCTTTGGTATAAAGTGATGGAATGGCAAGGTTTTTCTGATGAGTCGCTTGAAGCTGAATTGGTTGTCTCAGATGCACCGAGTAGAAACAAAGATGCAGAAGATTTTAATACTGACAAATTGTTTCGCCTAAATTGTTCCGCATATGAAACCTCCCGTTATAACTAAATGCGTTATTCCTTACAGTTAGATTATATCTTTTTCATATATCATAGTAAATGTATTGTTAACCAGCATTAAACTGCGTCAATCTCTGTCCTTGGGCGTAACCGGCGGCTGACTATAATTACACAAATTTCTCGGTATCACAATGACTGTAACTCAGTGATAACCTTGTCAATATCAGCATCAATACAAATGCTCTGTTTTCCGATTTCATCCGGTGCATATGCTTCTCCACAATTAATACATGCATAGACGGCATTCTCATTTTGTGCGGTTATACGCCAGAAAGGATATTTAATAATAAACGGGGTGTTATGTTCATTGCGCGCCATTTTTGTTACATCTTTATTTTTCAAGGCATTTCGGGTCAAGTAGAAAATCATAGATGTTTACAGTCAGAATACCATATTCATCATAATGTATCGGCACGATGTCCTTAGTAATGATGATTTTCTTAAAAGAATCATCAATCTTTCTGAATGGTCTAATCTCCTGAGTATGCTTTGCTTCATCCGGCAGAGTGTAGGCTGATTGAATATAGTATCTGGAAGAACCAAGATTACATACAAAATCAACTTCCAACTGTTTACGTGTTACTTTCCCGTTCTGGTCTTTTTCAGCGATAGGTACAACACCCACATCCACACTATAACCACGCATACGAAGCTCATTGTATATTACATTTTCCATGAAATGGGTCTGCTCAAACTGACGAAAGTTAATTCGTGCATTTCGAAGCCCAAGGTCAGAAAAATAATACTTTTTTGGAGTCTCAATATATGCCTTTCCCTTAATGTTATAGCGCTGTGCAGACTCAATCAGAAAAGAATCTTCAAAATAATCCAAATACTTTTTAATGGTATTAGAAGTTATTTTAGATTTCTTCACGGTCCTAAATGTGTTTTTAAGCTTTTCCGGATTGGTCAGAGATCCAATCGCAGAAGAAAGAATGTTCAGCAGATCCTCCAGTTCACCGATGTTCTTGACACGGTTCCGCTTGCATATATCCTGGATATAGATTTCGCTGAACAGGTTCTGTAATGCCGCAGCTTTATCATTTGCCCCATCACGCAGAACGATTAAAGGAATGCCGCCATATAGCATATACTCGGACAATCCCATATACTTATCGCCCCCATATACAGACATAAACTCTGAAAAACTCAGAGGATACATATGAACTTCATCACCACGACCGGCAAACTCGGTAGCAATATCTTTGGAGAGGAACTTTGCATTACTTCCCGTTACAAATACATCCATATTATCCTTTCGCAGATAACTATTCAGTATAGCTTCAAAACAATCCAGCATCTGGATTTCATCGAGCAGCAAATAATACATTCCATCGTCAACGACTTTGGAACGGACATAAACCATGAATTTTTCCGGGTCTACTCCACGCTTTTCTTTTTCAATCTGGATAAGGCTTTCGCCAATCAAATACAGATCATCCGCTGAGTCAAAGGCAAAACGTATGATATGGTCAACATCCACGCCACTATCCAATAAATGATGATAGAAAAGGTTATTGAGCAAATAGGACTTACCACATCTGCGAATACCGGTAATAACCTTAATCAGTCCGTTGTTCTTTCTTTTTATCAACTTATCCAGATACAAGTCTCTGCGAATCTCCATTCGGCAACCTCCTTGCAAAAGATTTTTGCAACTTAACACAGTTTTCTATTCTATTTTATCACAAAGCGAACGCCAACTCAATATTTGGCAAAGTTTTAGAAAAGATTTTTGCAACTTTTATCATTTTCCCGTCCTAGAGCACAGTGACACATAGTATATACAGAAGGCTACCCCTAAGTTGATACAGGCATAGGTGCCTTTGGATTCTCCGCCGTCATACGCCAGAAAGGATATTTAATAATAACCGGCGTATTGCCTCCGACACCCAATTCTAAAAACAGGATATTCATCCCTTTGTGCCGCTGCAGAAAATCTTCATAGCGGTTCTGTGCAGCGTGCCATCCTGTATCCTCTACAAACGTATTGTCGCTGCGCAAGTTAACATTTATTGGCTTTCCGCATTTCGGGCAATAAGGAACCATTTCAGACGGAACCGTCATTTTAGGCAGTCCGCCATTTTCCATTACCAAATCGTTGTTTTCCGTAATCGTGTAACCCTGAGCCTCTACCATTTGGCGAATACATTTCTCGTTGTCATAGGTATGGCTGTGACAGGGAACACTGCACTGAAACAAACCGTAATCTCCCTGAGTATAAAATATTCTGTGCTTATCAAATCCTGCCTTTTGGAAACAGTGATCCACATTCGTAGTAAGCACAAAATAGTCCTTGTTCCGAACCAGCGTAAGTAGATTATGATACACAGGTTTCGGAGCATTCATATAACGGTTTACCCAAATATTAGGAAACGATAAGACGCCACCAGATTGTCAAAACAGTCTGCTGACGCTGCTTTGCAGGAAACAAAGCTGATAATAAAATATATGAGAAAATGCAGTGTAACAAACTGTAACAAAACTGCATAGGTTTTAGACAACAAAAAACCCTTGAAAATCAAGGGTTTTTCTTTAAAATCTAATGCGGAAGATGGGACTTGAACCCACACGAGCGCAATGCTCACAAGATCCTTAGTCTTGCTCGTCTGCCAGTTCCGACACTTCCGCTTGACTTACGCCACGAATGATATAATACCATCAGGTGCTTCATTAGTCAATACCTATTTTTTATTTTTTCTTTCATTGGCTGCTTTCTTTAATTCCTCAAGGGCCTCACCAAAACGTTTGGAGTACATGGTAGGATTTCCCTTAATCATATTTCTCTGATAAAAATCCTTAAGCCGCCTGAACTGCATGCGATGTTCTTTTTCAATGGTATAACGGCTTTTCAGCTCTGCAATCTCTTCGCGCACATCCTCTAAGAACTCGGAAGGATTGCTCTTAATGCGCTCCTTAATAGCACCAAACTTACCTTCAATGCTCTCCATCAGTTCGTCCATACGTGTACTGTTTTCCTGCCTGAGCATCTCAATTTCATCGCTGGCTACCGCAACCAGTACGTCAAGCCGCTTCTGAATACGCTCCATCTCCGCCTTTGCACGATCCAGCCCAATCAATACATCTCTCAGATCCATAGCCGCCTTGAAAGATAACGTGAAGTCTATAATAATATATACTGTTACAATCACAGTAACACAGGTAATGATCTTATAAGGCACAGTCATAATCACCTTTTCCACACCCCGGTGAAGAAATTCGGTCATAAAAATAGTCAAAAAACCCCACGCCACAGTGGAGGAAAGGCAGATATGCCCTTTATAGTTAAACTTCTGATTGGAATAATCCCAGTAACGCACCTTAAACAAGCTTTCCATCAGTACCCCTGTAACCAGCTCAAGAGCCGTAGCTCCCACACAACCTGCCAGATATGTAAGTACCAGATTATCCTGAAAAGGCATGGAAACCACCAGCATCATAATTGCTCCGCTTCCGTAAATAGGAAGAAAAGGTCCACGCATAAATCCTCTATTGACAAACCTTCTGCTTTTGACAGATACATATGTGGTTTCGAACACCCATCCGAAAAAGCAATAAAAGTAAAAGAAAAACAGCCATTGGGTAATCGTATATTGATACATCACAAATTCCTCTTTAAGTAAAACTGATAATCTCTTCTTTTGGCGCCTTGGAAAGCTCCACGCTGATCGCTTTCAGCACCGGTCCTTCGCCGCCATAATCGGCAAAATATTCCTTTGCCACTCTGGCGGTTACCTTAACCCATTGCTTATCCCGAAGCTTATCCGCCTTATCGTATTCACAGGCAAACCCTAAAAATGCCATATCCTCCGCACAGCATGTCATTGCCATACGCCCCGGGACAAAATAATCCTTGGGAAAACCATCGGGCTTTAATACCATAGCAACAAACTGTATTGTCTTTCCGATATATCTTTCCAAATTGTCCAGGCTGTCCAGATACCAGATACCATATCCCTCATTGTCCAGCTCAATAATCGGCGCATCCAATCGATAGGGAAGGTCATCCTCAAAAATCTGATTGATCTCTCCCTCTGCATTTTCAAAAACAATATCCGCTTTCTGGTTGATAGCCTTCACATTTCTTTTATAAACACTTAAATCTTCCTCACTGTCACAACGGTTAAAGATAATCATTTCCGATTTGCGCAGCATCTCCGCAAGCAGGGACTTCATATTGGTAAAATACATTGGGAAGGTAGACGCATCAATAATCGTAATCTGCTGCTCTAATGTCCAATGAAAAGGCAGCTTCATATTTTTGAAATTCCACATTCCGTTATATTCCACAATAATGCGCTCCGGCTTGTATTTCTTTTCCAACTCAATCAGATGAGAGGGATTAAAATCCTCCTCATCCTCTATTAACACCATATCTGTATGGCTCATCTTAAGGAGTCTTTCATCGTACTCCTCTTCCCCTTCCTCACAGACAATCAAAAGCGTCCTTCCCTTAATCTGAAAGTAGGGCTGTTCCAAAGTATAGCAAATGAACTCCGTTTTCCCGCTTTCCAGAAAGCCGTTAATCATATAAACCGGTTTCATTTCGTACCTTCTTTCCTAATTCATAACTTAGATTTACATCTACTGCTATCTTGCAAAAAGCTGCTGTAACGCATCCTCGTTCAGCTTAGAACCAATCACGCAGAACTTGCCTGTTACATCAGGCTTACCCTCACGCACATTGCTCTCGCCGGGCACATAGTCGAAGTAAATCCAGCCGCCCTCTGCTCCGGGTACCATTCCCTTTGCCCGAAGAACAAAACCGTATTTGCCCTCATCATCCAGCACATCCAGAATGCTCTCAATTTCGCTCTTGCTGTAAGCTGCCGGTGTTTCCATTCCCCAGCTTGTAAATACTTCATCCGCATGATGATGTCCATGCTCATGATCGTGACAACCGCAGGTGCAATCCGGTCCATGATCATGGTGATGATGCTCGTGTCCTTCCTCGTCATGGTGATGATGGTGCTCATGCTCCTCTTCTTCATGATGGTGGTGATGATGCTCATGCTCTTCTTCATCATGATGGTGATGATGGTGCTCGTGCTCCTCTTCTTCATGACGGTGCGCCATAATCTCTGCCATCAGCTCTGCCTCCAGATCCTTGGCGCCCTCTATAGTCTTCAGAATATCTGTTCCTTCCAGTTCATCCCAGGGCGTAGTAATAATCACCGCCTTCTCATTATGCTCCCGGATCAGCTCAATGGCCTTGTTCAGTTTTTCCTCTGAAATATCTCCGGTACGACTTAAAACGATGGTTCCGGCATGTTCGATCTGATTGACAAAAAATTCGCCAAAATTCTTAATGTACATTTTACATTTGGAAGCATCCACTACCGCTACTGCACTGTTAAGTACAACATCCTGTCCGTCTATCACATCCTGAACCGCTTTCATTACATCAGAAAGCTTGCCCACACCGGAGGGCTCAATCAAAATACGCTCCGGCTTATAAGTATTCATAACTTCCTTTAAAGAAGCTCCAAAGTCTCCGACCAGTGAACAACAAATACAGCCGGAGTTCATCTCCTTAATCTCAATTCCCGCTTCCTTCAAAAAGCCTCCGTCAATACCGATTTCACCAAACTCGTTTTCAATCAGAACTACCTGGGTATTTGCCAATGCTTCCGCAAGCAGCTTTTTAATTAAGGTTGTCTTGCCTGCACCAAGAAAACCGGACACAATATCAATTTTTGTCATTTCAGTAACCTTCTTTCTAACAATCTTTCAAATCCAGCTTTGTTTCATTTTGATAATACACCATTATAATAATTCCAATGTTTAAAGTCAAATATTCACTTTCCAGTCTGCTTCCTTAAATCCCGGACAAACATAAGCCTCTGTAACCAGAAGCGGTCTTTTTACCAGCATTCCATCACTTGCAAGAAGCTTTAACTGCTCTTCCTCCGTCATATCCGGGAGCTTATCCTTAAGCTGCAGCTCCTTATAAAGATTGCCGCTGGTATTGAAAAAACGCTTCAAGGGCAGCCCGCTTCTTTGATGCCATTGTTTAAGCTCTTCATAGGATGGATTTTCCTCCTTAATAGGGCGCACCTGATAAGCGATCCCATTTTCATCCAGCCATTTCAGCGCTTTTTGACAGGTACTGCATTTTGCATAACATAATACGCTGATCTTTCCCATTACTTTGTCATCCCTTTCTTTTCAACTGCTTCCTTTTCCCGTTCAGGGAAACTGCTTTATTATAGCAGATTTCAGGCAAAACTTGAAGTCCCAAATCAGAATGTTGCTTAACATGCTTATTCCTCAAAATCGTAACAATAACATGCTTTCGCCTGAAGAACGAGAGCGGATGGCAGTATTGACGCAAACGGGCTTGATCGATGTTTTCAAAGATACATATCCAAATGAGCAAAAATATACGTGGTGGCCGTATCCCTGAATTGTAGTGTAATATAAAAGTTATAAATCCAATTATGAATTGTGGAGGTACAAAAGCAATGAGCTTATTTGATGATATCAGGAACTATATCCCTGTCAATCAGCAGGAAGAAAATGACAAAGCATTGATGCTTCAATACATGATGTGCAATTCAGACTATTTGGAGTGGAAAAATCAATGGATACCCAGTTCTCCGGTCCGGCTTTGAAGAAGTCCCCCAGCTTTTGCAGAAGCGCCGCCTCACCTGCAGCACCTGTCTCCTGCAGGCTTGCAAGGGCCGACAGAATATGGCGCTGCTCCTGCTCGGAGATAATCATTTTGTTCAAAACGAACTGCTCCGTAAGGCTGATTCCTCCGTTCTTACCCTTCCTTGCATAAATGGGAATGCCCGCCATGCTTAATGTCTCCACATCACGGTAAATGGTTCGAACCGAAACCTCGAACCGCTCTGCCAGCTCCTTTGCGGTGACAGTTCCTTTATTCATTAACAGGTAGACAATACCCAATAATCGATTTAACACGCTACTCCTCCATGCCGGATTTTATTGCAACAGCTTCCTTCTCTGTTTTCGACTTTCCTGCCAGATCATAGTAAAAAATGTACTGCTGAAGGCTTCCCGCATAACCGGAATATTTCTCAAAGGGAAAGCCCTGGGGATACTGCTCCTTAAGCACCTTGTTAATATGTGTATCCACCGGAAAGGCATCTGTCATATGCAGGGCAAACAGGCAAATGCAGTTGGCTACCTTCGTTCCCACACCGTACAGCTTCTGAAGCTCCGCCATGGCGCCAGTATAGCTCATGGCAGCGAGCCTTTTCAAATCCACTTCTTTGTGATAGACACTTTCCGCCGTCTGTTTTACATATTTGCTTCTGTAACCCAGATTGCAGTCGTACAGCTCCTGTATGTCTGCCTGCGCAAGCGCTTCAGGCGTGGGAAATGTATAATAAATCTCTCCCGTATCGCTTCTTGCCGCTTCACCAAATTGTCTGCACAACAAATCAATACATCTGCGTATTCTTTTAATATTGTTCTGCTGGGAAATAATAAAGGAAATAATCATCTCCCAAAGTTCCTGCCTGAGTATCCTGATTCCGCTTCCAAATTCCGCCGCCCTTAAAAGATAGGCATCATCAGGATCAATGGATGCGATAATCCTGTCATAGTCCTCCTCCAGATCAAAATAACTTTTCCAAATGGAATCAAATTCTTCCTGTGAGCAGGAAAGGCTGATCTCCTCCTCACACTGCCTGATGACAAGATATTTTCCAAAGGCCGTCAGACCGTATCGTTCCTCCTGCTCTTTCAATCCTTCCTTAAGCGCTTTTTGCTTATCCGCCCCCATAAGCGGCTCTAAGCGAAAGCACTGACCTGACTCGCATATTTGTCTGATAGAAAAATGTTTATCTCTTATTGTTATCACTGTTTTCTCCCTGCCAGTTCTTTTCGAAGCATGGCAATTTCCTCCTTGTGCCCCTGCTCATCAAGCGGTGTTTCCAGATAAACTGGAATGCCGGAAAGAGCCGGATGTTCCATCACTCGAAGCAATGCGGGAAGTCCAATCTCTCCGCCTCCGATCACAGCATGCCGGTCTTTACGGGAGCCAAAAGGCATAGCGCTGTCGTTTAAGTGTATCGCCCGTATCAGGGAAATCCCCAGAATGCGGTCAAATTCTACCAACACGCCGTCCAGATCATTTACAATATCATAACCGGCGGCAAAAACATGACAGGTATCAAAGCAAATTCCAATCCTTTCAGGATGCTTTACCCCATCCCTGATAGCCTTAAGCTCTTCAAAGCTAACCCCGATCTCCGTTCCTTTTCCCGACATGGTCTCCAACAGTACGGTGATATGCTCAGTTCCGGTAATAGCCTGATTAAGTCCCGCAATGATGTTTTTAATGCCTGCTTCTGCTCCAATTCCGGTATGACACCCCGGATGAAACACAATGTTTTCCATTCCAAGGGCATCCATTCTGGCAATATCCTCTCGGATCACCATGCAGGCAAACTCATAGGTCTTCTGCGTTGCACTCGCCAGATTTAAGGTATAGGGAGCATGGGCAAGCAGGGAGCCTATATGGTTTTCCCTGCATATGTTCTGAAATAATGCTATTTCTTCGCTGCTGTAAGTCCGATAGCCGGAGCCTCTGGGATTACGGCTGAATATCTGCATGGTATCGGCTTCCATCATAACGGTATTCTTAGCGGCCTGCGCAATTCCTCCCGCTATGGACATATGTGTTCCTATCATTTGCATATTAATTCCTTCATTATTCTATAAATAATGATTATCCTTTGACTTGATACTGCAACATTATACCGTAGTTTGACTGGCACAACAAGAAAAACAGGTTATCTGCCGCAATATTCCAGCAGTGACCGGATGTAATCTCTGGATGTGCAGTCATAAGAAGAGGATACCATCTTAAGAGCCTCCTCCTCCCCTTCCTTCTTGCTTAACATTTTGCGGAATACCGCCATCATCAGTTTATCTCCCAATCCCATTTTCTCATAACAAAGACCGCCCCAAAGATAAAACACCTTCACTTGATTCCACTCATCTTCTGTAAAATTCTGCCTCATTGCCTTATCCACATCAGGCGTTTCCGGCGACATAGCTCCGGTTGCAAAAACGATTACTTTCTTTTCCGTAAGCTGCGGCAGTTTTTCCTTCAACCATTTCAGTCCGTTAATACTCCCGGCATGTAATCCTCCTCCGTAAATAACAGTATCATAATCCTCCAGAGAAGCCTTTTCTTTATCCTTATAAGAAACAATGTCACAATGCAGTTCCTCACTAATCCACCTTGCATATTTTTCCGTAAACCCGGTTTTGCTATAATAAATTATAATTGCTTTCATCTATGCACCTGCTCCTTTCCTTCAACTCCTTTTAAAGCCTGTTCCAAAAACGCCTGATAGGCATTTTCCAACTGATCCTGTATCTCCTCTGCCGGTATTCCCGGTGATGCGGTAGCCAAAATCGTTCCTATTCCCACTGTGTAAATCAGCATATTCTGATGCAACACCCTTGCGGCGGCAGCATCAACATGAAGAGTCTGTGCAATAAATTCCGTCACCCCGGGGCCAGCCTCCGAACAGTACAAATCATCCAGTGATGCAATTCCCTCCCTTTGATGCAGCACAAACATCTTAAAAATATTAGGCTCTTCCTTCGCCAGTTTAATATATGCATATCCTGTACTGCGGAAAAAATCCTCTCTATCAATATGTTGATCCAGATATTCCCTGATAAACTGTCTGATCCTTATGTAAACATCCTGCAAAAGTCCCTCCATACTTTGACAATAGCTGTAAATCGGCTGTACAGAGCAGCCCAGCTTTTCGGCGATGCTCTTCACCAATACCTGCTCCATGCCCTTTTCCCTTGCCAGCTCATAGGCTGCCTCTACCACCATCTCTTTTGTAATTCTTTGTTTTGGCATCTGTTCCTCCCTGTTAAGTAAGCATTACAAAAACACACGCATGTATAAAATAAATATAATCTATTTATATAAACAGATTATATTTTGTGTCTATCTACTTGTCAACCAAAATCCGTAAAAGCTCCCGCCACCACCTTTTTCCCAATTAAAGTAATTGCCTGCCTGGGACAATTATTAATGCAGCGGTAACACATGGTGCATCTGTTATGAGCCAAAACCTTTCCGTTTTCCATCTTAAGATTTTTCATCGGACACAGGGAAACGCATTTTCCACATGCAACGCATTTGCAGGCGTCAACCTTCAGCTTATCACTATAAGCCTGCGTCTTATGAAAAAAGTAAAGCCTCTGTCCAAACAATCCTGCCAGATGATACCATATCCCCAGGCCTTCCTTAGGAAATTTCCCTTCCTGATACGCCTTTGCCGCCCGGTCTATTTTACATTTTGCTTTTTGCACAAGCATGCAGTTCTTCGCATCAGACCTTTTCAGCTCCTTCCACAAATCAGCTTTCCGCCTGATCAGACAATGCACTCCCACCAGCACCAGGATAACTGCTGCCTCTCCACCGTTTCTCAGCACCCATACGCTCCGCGCCATCCATACCGGATGGGTCTCTATAACATGAATACAGACAGACAACAACTAAACTAAAAATATAAAAAACTTTCCTTATTTGGGATTAACAATCGAATGAATAAGCAATTCAAATTCCTGCTCCATGTATTCTTCCCTCGTCATATGAAAACAGCTTTGTAAATAAGTCTGTTTATTATAGGAAAAAAGAATGGTCTGGGCGATTCCTGACCATAAATGGAACACCACCACATGGAAATTTAACCCCTCCCTCACAATTTTCTCTTTTCTTCCTCTTTCCAGCAGAAAAATAATAACCTCATTCAATTCTTCTCCTACCCGGTAAACATCATACAAAGCAACATGCTCCTGCTGCTCATTGTCATGAAATGAAATCTCCCCCAAAATAGCTTTAAAAAGCTGGGGCTCATCCTCATACAGCTTCGCCATATCTTGGCATACTCTGTGATAACAGCTGAAAAAATCCTGCTCCTTCTGAATATCCTCCTCCAAAATCTGCTTCATTCTATACATATATTGACACAAAAGCACCGTCAACAGTTCGTCCATATTTTTATAATAATTATAGATTGTCCCCTGACTAAAGCCTGTTTTCCTGATCACATCACGCATTGTAATCTGCTCCAAAGGCTTCTCCGCCAAAACCTCCAGTGCACAGTCAATAATGTATTTCCGGCGCTCTTCCAAATAAGCTTCGTCTACCTTAGGCATTGTATTTCCCCTTTTAAAAAATGACACCATGTCTTTTAATACCCAAAACAATAAGACAAAAAAAGAGCTGTCAAGGAACTTTTCCTTCCTCTCCAGCTCAAAAATAATCTGCTTTAATTCTCCAGTAATGCCTGTAATACCATAATATGATATTCTTCATCCTTAATGATTCTTTCCAGTACCGCATTGACGCACTCATCCTTGATCACTTTGATGTGCATTCCATAAATCCCCACACCCGCCGTCCGGCAGAGTTGGTGATGTTGTTGCAATGCTCCAGATTGAATTTCTTGGCATTGGCAATCATGGCGTCGCTGAAGCTGCGGGCTTTCAACGGTGCAAGGGAATTTTCCTCGCACCACATCCGGTAAATTTCATAGAAATCCTTGGAGCTGATGGACGCCTCCGCTTTGCGGAGGATGTATCCCTCCGATTCCATAAAATCAAAAATGTTATTATTGTCACGCTTGACCGCTTCCCGGTTTTCCCGGATGCGGTCACTCTCTGTGAATTTGAAGTTATTGGCAACCAGCCGCTGTAATCATCCACGCACAACAGAATGTGTTCCAGATCGGCACGGGCGAAGCGGTTTTCAGAAATCTTACCGATGCTGCCGTCTTTCATATTCGTGCCAAAGATAGCCGAAAGTACCGCACCGATTTGAGATTTTCCCTCTCCGCCATTGCCTTTAATGACCATCATGCGCTGTCCCTTGTTGGAGGGAATCAGGCAATAGCCGATGAACTCCTGCAAGGTGGGAATGTCCTCCGCATAGAACAGCCCGTTCAGAAAGTTCAGCCAAATCACAGGTGTGGGAGCGTCGGGATTGTAGGCAACGGGCAGTCGACTCCTCACAATAGCCGATCTGCCCTCGGCGAATGTTCCGTCCAGCAGCAACGTCCCGTTGGAAACATGAATGCGATCCTGTTCCGGCGGAAAGTCAGATACTTGTGCTTCCAGCTTCAACACTTCCAGAATGTTGGTGATCTTCCGAGGGATATTGTTTACC
>CAYMUW010000042.1:0-21439 GCA_964393865.1 uncultured Lachnospiraceae bacterium | reverse complement strand
GCACGACATGAATAACCATATGTCGAGCCTGCTGGGGATGCTGGAGGGGAACGATACAAAGCAGGCGGAGGGATACGTGCGCGGAATGCTGCGGGGAGCCGCAGACTGCCGGACAGAGGACGTTTCCCGCACGGGCAACGCCATCGTGGACGGCCTTGTGAACCGGAAATGCGGAATCGCCAGGGAAGAGGGCATCGTCTTTGATGCCAACGTGTTCCTGCCCGCTGAACTGCCCTTTAAGGGAGGACACCTTACCATCGTGTTCGGGAACCTGCTGGACAATGCGCTGGAGGCATGCCGGGAGGTGGAGGAAGGGAAGCGCTATATTACGCTGGACGCCTCATATGAGAAGGAAGTCCTCATGCTGGCAGTCGTGAATCCCTATCGTGGTGAACGGAGGAAGAACCATGCCGGGAAATATGTCACTACAAAAAAGGACCGCAGGAATCATGGGCTGGGCCTGTCTTCTGTGGAACAGGCGGTAGGCGCCTACCACGGGCAGGTGGATGCTGAGGAACGGGACGGCGTGTTCAGGGTATCGGTAGTGATGTACGGAGCTGAAGGGGAAAAATGACATGGACACCCGTATTTATTACGAGTAATACCATAATAAAGAAATTTCAGATACAGTTACTGTATAAATGGGGGAAATGGCATTATGGAACAATTATCAATAAAATTAACAGATTATATACTTGCAAAAGGCGTTATCGAAAAAAGCGAATTTGAAATTTACCAATACGGCTTTCAGCGTTTTTTGGAACTTGCAATAAATATTATGTGCAGCATCATTATTGCTGTTATATTGAATATGAAGCTTGAATGTATTGTTTTTTTCCTCTTTTTTATCCCCCTACGCTCCTATTCCGGCGGTTTTCACATGGAGCATTATATTTCCTGCTTACTTCTATCCTGCCTGTCTTTAGCCGGTATCCTGTGCATCGTAAAGTATTTTTCGGCGGCGCCACTGTTATCCTGCGTTTTATACTTCATTTCCCTGGTGGTAATCAAAATGACCGGATCTGTGGACCACCCTAACCGGAATGTTAACGAGGAGGATAATCTATTTTTTAACAAACGGGCTAACACAATTCTGCTGATAAGCCTTATCATATTTGCAGTCCTTTTATTTTCAAACAATGCACGGTATCTGTTTTTAGAAGCGCTGGTTTTTACTTTGATGTCCGTATCCTTAATTATCGGTAAAATTCAATATTCGTAAATAAAAAAAGACCGCCGCACAATGCGGCAGTCAAAACTTTATTATACTGATTTCTTGCAGTAGTTACGTGGGATTACTCAATATAGAATCAATTTTCCCCTCCAATTCCTGCAGCTGGCATAGATAATCCTCTTTCAGATCTTCGGGCACATCCTTATCCAAATCCCGGATATCTTCGTAATCCTTCTTTCCGATATCCTGCCTATGCCTGTAGAACCATTGCCATCTCCAGTTTCTTAGAAGACTATCCGCCATTTTTTCAGGCGTATCAAAAATTTCATCTATGAAAAATGTAGCTCTGCTTTCGTAATTGGCATTATCAATCTCTCCAACAACAGCTACATAACCTGCATTGTATATATGCGCAATATGGTAATCCTTCGATTCCTTTAAAATATTTGAGAAAACATCAATCAGTTCCTTATATTTATCCATGATATCCTCCTGCTTATCCAATTAATAATTTTATCATAAATTTGCCCTATATTATCCTTACATTGGGCTAATTTTATGTACATTGAAAACTTCTGTTGTTATAAAAAAAAGAAAGGCTCCTATAAAACCTCCCTCTCAAACCTATGATGCGCTATTATTTTTTACACACACTAAAAATTTACTTTTCTTATAACTGCCCTCCTTTTCAACAGTATTGGAACCATCCAGACTGTCTAAATACTGTTCGCCGGCTTTTGACTTGGATATGTACATAGAAAAATCCGAACACGCCATCTCCTCCGGCTGCCATGCCTTGTACCCCATGCTCATTACCAAATACGCCCCCAGTTGAGCTGCTTTCCTCTTCATTAAACGAAAAATCATATCCATAGTTTCTCCAGCCATGTTTTGTGGGAGCCCGGATTCATAATGCCTTTCCAGGAAAAGAACCAGAAGCTCTTTACTGTTTATTTCCGATGCATTGCCTGTCGCCTCCTTTTGCGTTAAATCGACAAATTCCAACTGCGGCCGCATATGGCTGCTCTTTCTATTAGCATCTCCATACATTCCCTTTGTCAACCTGATTGCAGCTCGCATCACTATCTTCCCATTCCAGGAAACATACAGAACCTTTTTATTAGAATCATGACTGGCCAGCAGGCATCTATTATATACCCCGTCTACATAGGAAAGGCATGTGTGGTCCGGCATTTCACCCATTTTCATAACAGGAAGAAGCCTGTCCTCCTCCCAGACGCGCAAACTGCCTTTTTCTTCATACAGATTTTTCATCCAAATACATTTAGCCGCTTCCGTGATCGGATAATCCAACTCATTCTCCAGATCATTGCTATGGTACTTCAATTCCGTAAAGCGCCCCATCAGTTCAGCAGATACCAACCGCCTCAATTCTTCCTTTTTATGGGGAACATTGGTATAATACGTCCACATAATATGGGCACCATCTTCATAGATGAATGTCATGATCCTTTTTTTGTTGTCCTGCACAAATTTGGAGTCAAAACCAAACGTATCGCTCAACTGCAGCCATTCCTGATCCTTCTCCAGCGTATCGCTTCTAACAGAATCCATGTCCGCATACTGCGAAAACGCTTCTGCATTGTCCGCAACATAGCGGGCCTCGGATACAACCTTGATACCCTTAATAAGATGTCTTATTTTGTCGAAATTCTGCAACAGCTTCATGGCAACCCCGGCATCCAGGTCTTTAATGTGGGAAAATTCAGTCTGCATCCACTCCGACAGCGGATTAAGCGATAATTTGGCAGCTAAAACAGAAATATCCATATCCTGCTGCAGACATTTACGCTTAATAAGCTCCCGTATCACCTTCAACCTATCGTCAACACGCTCATTCTGCAGGGCTGCATAAAGTGCAGCATACTCTAACGGTAACTCCCGCAGTACAAAAACCTCTTCAAAGGTGTAGACTTTTGCAGACAATATTTTTAAAACATCTTCTGGATAATATTTGATATTCCGGCACTGTTTCAGGTTTTTAACATTTAACGTATTGATATTTACTACACCAGAATAGAAAGATTTCTGGAACAGAAGAGAATAAGAAGGCAACGAACGGAATATGTCAGGGTTATTTCTGATAAGTGAAAGGAACGCTTTTTTCCTGTGCGTCACTGCATAGATGACAAGTTCCTCTTTTCGCCCGTCATTCCAGTTGTCATCAAAAAACTCATTGTAAAAGAAAGAAATGTACGCCGATCGGCTCTCTATCATCTGGTGCGCCTCTTTACTTTTCCCTTCATCAACTTTTTTCCTGAGCCTTTCCAAATCGTATAACAGGGCGCGGTTCTCCAGAAGACGCTGGCAAAACTTTTCACTTTCACTTTCTTCATAAAAACCGTCCGACCATTTAAGAAGCTGCTCTATTTTATCCGAATCCGCTTTAATCTGTTTAAAAATCTCATCATCAATGCAGCTCCTGCCACAGCACATCCTGTTTATGGTTTCCATGATTTTCAGTATCTTCTCATTCCGTGCCATACTCCAAAGGCACTCCAGATAGCAATCATGCATACCTGAAAGCATCTCTCCTGATACTACGTCGTTATATAGGAGCTTTTCATGCAGACGAAAAATTTCTTCATCTCTCTGTTCCCGATCCTGATGGGAAAAATAATTATCCAGCCCTTTGCGCAGACGTAGTTTTTCTTCATGCAGCAAATCCATATCTACATAATACCTAAGATACAGTGCGATATATGATACTTGCACCGTATCATCTGATAAAACATCATACAGTCTCTCAATTGGATATTCCCTTATTTCTTCTTCGTCCATCTGCGCCAATAAACCGCTGACTCTCCCTGGAACAGCACCCATTTGAAACAACTGTGAAACCGTCTTACGCAATGCCGCATTTTTTATCAGGAGTGCCTGCTGTACATCAGGCAAAGCTTTATATGCCTGTGATATTCCCATACCAAGGATATCCCTGCACCCTGCCAGCAGATCCTCTTCTCTGCACATTTTTGTCAAAGATTTCTCAAGCCCCATGCTTACAATCAAACGGCAGCACTCACCGTGCTGCTTAATCCTCTGAATCTCCATTATCTACTACCTCCATTTTACTTATTATCTCCTGTACCTCGCTCCAATCAAGCTTATCGCGGCAAAACTCATTAATAATACTTTCTGCTGCTTTGCCTGCGGCCTTTTTCCCGATTTTAGCACAGATCTTCATTTGATTCTTGAATATGTCCAGACATACTAAAAATTCATCAGTGCTCCACCGTAATTCTAAAAGGCGTTTCGATAGTATATCACAGACTTCGTAATGGTCGCTTGCATTTGAAATCGCCTGTTCAATGTCGTCCCTGCATCTGCTCAGCGTTTCCTGCTTTTCCTTCTGTTTTTTCTCTTCATCTCGGCGCCTTTCTTCATTCTGGTATGCTTCCCATTCCTCATCCGTATAATATTCCTTGCACAGCCGCTGTCTTTGGAATCTATCTCCTATGGTGTCCTTTATCTCCAAAAAAAGCTCTTTACATTGTTCCGGAAACAGCCGTTTTGCTGAACCGCCCTCCAGAAATACATAAAGAAAGCTTTCATATTTGTCCGGACGCTCTCTGTATAATGTCTGTTCTACCCATTGGAAAAGCTTCCTCTGTTCATTAATTGACAGGAATTGCTCTTTAAAGTCCAACTTCTGAATATAAGCGCTGTGATAATAGCGAGAAGTTTCTACTACCACATCGTCAAAAATAATCTTGTCCTTGCCCATAAACCTGATAAGCTCACATATCCCATACTCTTGATCAAAAGCTTCCCAAAAGCGGTATACTTCATGATGGTCTAATCTCTTCATGGCATCTATGATATTTGCTTTCATCATCCTCCATTTGTCTTCCATCTCATTTTCCGGCAAAACCCTTTTATCCCCTACATATTGTTGGAAAAGCGCTACAACATCATACTTATTTTCCGTAATGAGCAACTTAAAAGCCTGCCTTACCTCATATGTATTTTTAGTCCAGAACAGATCCGTATAGCTTTTACCTGTGCTTTTCTGAAAATTCTGCAGCCATTGCTCTATGTCCGGCTTCCGACAAGAACAAAAGCTTCTTCCAAATATACACTCAAATTCCTCCGGAGCCATCCATGCGGTAATGCCGCACCAGCTTTCATTTCCAAAATCTACGCAGAACCATTCTTTCGGAATGTTCATATCGGCTCTGTTCTGGTACAGATATTGGTATACATCTCGGTTTTTAATGGCAACTTCCCGCGATAAGCTCTCCAAAATTCCCTTCTTCCCTTCAAGGCATATCCTGTATCTCATATATCTTGTTATCAATTGCTTACAAAGTGTCATGAGATAGATATTATCCAGATGCTCTGAATTTAAGAGCATCTTTACGCCGGCAAGCGCCATCCTCTCCATCGTGATAGAATTTTGGTCCAGCACGTCAGGCAGCCTTGCACCGTCAGGCAGCTGCACATTCAGGCACAAAATCTCCTGTTCAGTGTATCCTGTTTCCAAAAGCCTTTTCCATGATACGCTCCCTTCCTTTACATGCTTACAGGGCAGTTCTAACAGGCTTTTTAACAGGTTTGCGTCCGGCTTTCTGTATTTCCGGATGTCAAGGTAAAACTGCTCCAGAAACCATTCATAAAATCTTTTATTGCCGTACACCTTTATTGTTCGCTTCGCTCCAAAAAAACGCACCGCCAGATCTTTTGCAAACTCCCATATGTCCGGTTCATCCTGCAATACATATATTGCAAGAACTGCTTCCGGCGTTTCCCGGAATGGATAATGATATAACTTTGAACGCAGCCTTTCTTTTTCCTCCTCCTTGTCAGAAAAAAGGAACAGGGCGCAGCTTAGGTAAAAATCTTCATCCGCAATCAACCTTACTTTCCGCAGGAACTGCTCCCGTTGCCTTCCGACAAACATGGAATCTTCCAGCAGGCTCTTCCCATCAGCCAGAGCCAGCATAATTGCGCGCATCTGCCGTTTGCCGCCGCCGCATCTTTCCTCATACCGTTCTAATACTTCTCCCGGATAACTCAACCCATACTGCTCCTGCATAGAGTTTGAAGGGAAATCTTGTCCAAACAAACTGTTCCTCTGCTTTTCCTTAAACTGCTTATTCTCATCAGACAATGAAAAGATCAGATGTTTCATCTGCAGTAACAGTGAAATGTCCACGTATTGTTCTAATGATGTCAACTCCATCTTAAACCTCCTTCTGTTAAAAAAGAGCGTTCCAAGACGCCCTTACCACTCCATTTATTTAATTCAATGTCAGAATAACCCAAACATTTTCTTAAAGCATTTGTCACACATACCTTGCCCGCGCGCCAACAGCCCTCTTTCTCCATTACTTAATTCCGGAAAAATGTTCTGTATTAAATACGGCGCACCTTCCTGATATTCACGGTACTGCGCTGCCGCTTTTTTACTTACGATCAAAGGAACTACTTTCGCGCACATATTACAGCGTGGGATGAGGAATTCCTGATCCTCCTTCAATTCCCCCTGCCATTTCAGATATTGCACATAATAATTATTCGTATTTTCCTGCAGTACGCCTTCATCAAACATAAATTCCGGATAAGCCACAAAGCCGGATTGCGCCTTTTGCCCCGTTGCCTTTCCCAAACCGTTCTCTTCCAGCCACTTTATAATGGCTTCGCCACAATTATTGACATCTATATACGCACAGTTTTTTGTCTGCGGCGCATCAAGACAGCAGGTTATTTCAAGCATATCCTCTTTTGTTCTCAGGCATAATCCCAGACTCCTGTTAAACTCATAACAAAGAGGATATAAATGCACCTGCCTCATTCTTCCGTCAATTTTATACATCAACTTCTTTTCTTCCATTGCCTTATGCTCCTCCTTTTTGAACATAAAAATAACAGAAAACACATTTTTTCCCTGTGCTTTCTGCCGTATATTCTTCTTACCTATTCAGTTGTATTTTTTAATATCCAGCCCTCCTTCTCCCATAAAAAAACATCCGGCATAGCCAGATGTCATCTACGTAATATCTATTATAAACCCATTGCTGGGGATTTTTCAAACCGGTGTTTGGCACAAGCCTTTTACCATAAAAAACATAAATTTATAATAAATACTAGCATACTTCTGTGGTTTATGTCAATATTTGCCATTTTGTGTCAATACACCTTCTCTCCCCCCTTGACTTTACCATTTATTTCTCTTAGAATGAAATATACTTCCATTTTAAAAAACGTAACTCTTACGAAGACTGAGGACATAATTTATGGACATAAGTGCAAGCCAAAAGAATCCAATTTCCAAAAACACTAAAAAGTTTTTAAACAGTATAGGTATTAAGGACATCTCGGAAGCAGATAACATTTCTTTTTCTTCCTTGGAACAAAACCTCCTGCCTAGCGATCTTGAAAAGATAACATACGAATTGATGCCTCTCGGTTGCCTGCGGCACCCTGAAGGCGAAATTTTCATTTTTGATGTTCCGATGACTAAACGGTTACTGCACATCTTGGCAAATTATGATGTGTATTACCTATCAAGGCTGTCAAAATATAGCCTCAAGGAGATTTTACAATTCCGCAACCTTGGAGCCAATACTTTCAAGGAACTCGAAAAGATATGCGAGGAATACAACATCCCGCTTCCCGCCTGATTTATACAATAAAAAAAAGAGCTCTACACTTCACACGATATAAAATGTAGAACTCTTAGTATTAAGATAATTCCTGATTATTTTTTATTTCCTTTAAATCTTTTTCTACTTCTTCCATTGTCGGCAATTTATCATCACTCGCCAAATATCCTTCTTCCATAAGCCTGAAAATACTCTGCTCATCTCCTCCATTCTGCAGCTCTTCTGCGGCTGATACCATCTCAAACGGATACAGACAGAGTTTCACGCCAGATAACCTGACAATCCTGGCAACTATTTCCTCACCATATTGCTTCCGAACAAAATACAAGGCAGCATACATGGAATCCAGCCATTCTGCCACAGCTATATCATCTGGTTTCTCTTTAAAATCAACATATTGTTTGGCGGCCACACAATCTTCCGCCCACTTAACCCACACAGGTACACACTCATCCGTGTCCAATCCTGATAGTTCACTCAACTTCTTTATAAAATTCTCTTTTTCCATATTAATCTCCTTTTTCTAAGACAAAAAAGCCACTACGAAGCTTTTTTGACTCCATAATGGCTTTCCTGCACTCTTTTATTAAAATTATTAAGGCATACATCTTAAGCATTCACCATTGCGAGACTTTCCAGTTCTTCCACCTTGTCTACTGACATGCTTAAAATCTTCGCCACTTCCTCATGACTAAGACCGCTTTGCAACATCTGAACTATGGATTCTGCTTTACCTTCTGCTTTTTTCAAATCACCATATTCCTCTATCAGTCCACACATGGCCACTCTTTCCTCCTTACTGTTGCTCCTTATAATGCTTCACACGTTCTGATAAATGCGGAAATTTCGGATTATCCACCTTTGGGCTTTCAAAGCACTCCATCAGTTCCAATGTATCAAAGCAACCGGGTATACATCTTAGGCATTCACCATCACAAGGCTTTCCAGCTCTTTTACTTTGTCTACTGACATTTTTAAGATTCTTGCCACGTCCTCATAGCTAAGACCGCTTTGCAACATCTGAACTATGGATTCCGCTTTGCCTTCCGCTTTGCCTTCCGCTTTACCTTCCGCTTTTTTCAAATCACCATATTCCTCTATCACCTTACACATAGCTTCCACTCCTTCCTGTTGCTCCTTATAATGCTTCACACGTTCTGATAAATGCGGAAATTTCGGATTATCCACCTTTGGGCTTTCAAAGCACTCCATCAGCTCTGATATCTCCGATCCGTCATTCACCTTGGTATTCACAAAAACCTGCTTCAATCCATTGTCCACACGCGTTCCTGTTTCCCGGATTACAGAATCCACATGATAAATGGTTCTATTTTCTTTAAACATATCAAACCTTGATATGTACACGACACAAACATCCGGAATTTTTTCAAATTTTTCGCCCGGCTCCGTTACATTTGCCGTAATGCAGGATGCATTATACCTCACTCTTTTCAGGTGATTGTCATCGTCCGATTTCTGAACCTCAATATTGTAAAAACCACCATCTGACCTTTTGCATAGCGCATCCAATATAACCGAGCGCCCCAAAAGATTCTTTATACTACTCTGGGGAACAACCTTTTCCACCGTTAGATTCGGGTCTTCCAGAATAATTCTCAGAATTTCCTGACAAACCATCCTGTCTTCCATCAGCTTTTGGAAAAACGCATCATCAATCGGTCTGAGTTTTTGAACAATCTCTTTTCTTTTTTCAAAATCTTTCATCTGTACCTCTCTTCCCACACGACAAATACTATCAACTATCATAAGTCCAAACAGGGAAGAAATAGATTTCCCTGCTTAGACTCTAAGGGAAATTCCTCTGTTTTGCTAGTATTCACTACTTACATTATACATATGCAAAAATGGCTTGTCAAACACTTCAAATTTTGATAACCCTCTTGCCTTCTACGTTTTTCAGCTTGACTCTCACTTTTAAAAGACGCTCATCAGGCACATTTTCGGTAACAATTCCGCTGAATCTTTCCGGCAGCCTGCAAACATCCTCTATGCCATCTTCCGAAACCTCCTTAACAAGCCCAAAATCCCTGCCGTTGCTTGCTACATAATAAAATTCGCCCGATTTTCGGATATCCAACTTTTTACCGGGAGAAAATTCATATTTTCCTGCCATTATGACAGTCAGTTCTATCTGTTTTTCTTTGCTCATATCGCTCCTTTTTGTTTTTATTCCTATTTTAATCCCCCCTCACCCATAAACCGATCAGGTATGTATCCCATAGTATGCTTTCCTGAGATCATCCTGCCCATGCAGGATAATCCCGCCGCAAATACCACAGCCGTAAGGTGTATAGCCAGAGAATCCAAAGCTGTACGGTACAAAATCATCTGTCACCACTATGCGGCTGTAATCCATCCAGTTGAAGCTGCGTGCCAGAATCTTTCCCAATTTTCTGCGCAGCATAGGCATATCCGCCACTGCTTTCAGATTACGTCTGCTTATGAATTCAATTCTGGGCATTCTGTCCTCCTTCATTGACAGCAGACGCTGCTCTCTTCCTTTTGACTGGGAACTGCCCTCAACACATTCCAGAAATTTCCCATACGGGAACTGTACGGATTGCTTCCATCCGCCGACTTCCCCGTTCTCAAAACCGTTCAGCCACCAAAAAGTGATTACAAGCTTGTCTGATCCCTGTGTGCTTTTACAGCGCCGGATATCAGCAAAGGAATGAATGTCCCTAGCAAGGACTTTGCCCTTTTCCTCCAGTTCTTCCAACTCTTCTCTCAACAGGACAAACCTGTGCGGCGAACGGCTTTTCCTGGATACTGTCCATAAAGAAACATATTTATCGTCCGCTGAAATCTTTACCATAATACGGTCATGCATAATGATACTCCTTTCTGTTTAAAAAACGGGATAACAGGTAAGTATACGGAACCCCCAGTCCCTTGCAGCTTCTTTCTCCAAAACAAGCCGCAGCTTCGTCAGATTTTCGCGCAGAACCATGTCCTCCCTGCAGTACCCGTATCCTATTCCTTTGCCAGAATCCTTCTGCAACACCAGCTTGTCATCCCCTACGGACATAAGCCAGTTTTCAACCTTTTCCTCATAACACTGTTTCAGCAATGCAACGATTGCCGTCCGCGCAATGGCAAAATCATAGAATGATGTAGCATACCTTAGATCCCTTAATGTCAGTCTTGTTTTCAATATCTCAAGCTGAATATCCACATGTCTTCTGATGGTATGTCCCTCATATATGTCAATCCGCTCCAGATTCGACCGGATATTCCTGAGAGTTCTTTCCACTACTTCATCAGGAATGTCTTTAAATAAATCGATCACGATTTCCTCCTTCTCCAAATTGCGCGGGGACATCCCAAGCCATAGGTGGATATATAAAAGGCACCGCATTTCTGCGATGCCTCCCCCGCCCAATGGACGTTTATATTTTATTTTTGTTTTAACAGGCACAATTGCGATAAACACAAGCGGAATGCAAAATCCTGTGCATACCTCCCGCTCTTTATCCCGTTTACTGCCTTTTGAATGATGTCAATGCCTGCATCAGCCTGTTCCAGCGACATTCTCGGAATATATGTCCTCTGATGGACGCCTACCTCCTGCAAGGAACATCCGCATACATTGACTTTATACAAAATACGATAGCTCCTTAAAAGGAGTGAAAGTGTACCTATCACGTTCTGGCTGCCATTCTGGATGATTAAATCCGCCTGATGGAATAACTCCGTAACCTTCCCTTTGTCTATCAGGCATATCAGTTGGAAGATATCCTCTTTCTCATTTGATTGCACCAACCGTTGCACCAGCTCAGCCGTTATTTCATCTTGTGTAGTACACAGACGGCTCAACGCCGATTTTACATGATATAAGTTCACATCCTCCATTTCATAATTGATGCGCATAAGGAATTCCTCATACGCATCCTTGGTGATTTTGCAATTCTGTCTTTTTATGTACCCCAAGATCCATTTCTGCAGTACACCCATATCCTTGTCAAACTGCTTTACACACTCTCTCGAAAACTTCTTATACAGGGAAAGCCTTTTGTCTACCTCTCCGGCAAAAATATATAAATCTGTCTTGGGCGCCGGCTCTTTCAGGTATTTTTCCATAAGCTCATTTGCCGCCAGCCTTTCCATAGAAACAATTAAAACCCTGCGGTTCCCCATAAATGGCATCTGCATAGCAAAATCCCTTTCTGTCTGCGTAAACTGCTCGGCTTCCATGAGATTGAACTCCGGCATTGTAATTCCCTTGACTGCCTCTGTCCTGTATGCATGGAGCAGATAAGGTTCGTTTCCAAAAACCAACTCATTTTTCATACCGCGCTCTCCTATTTACAGAAATGTATTTCTCAATATCTTTCAGGAAATTGCTCTTCCCCGGATATTCCTCCAGAATAAACAATACTCGCTTCGCCCTGGTCACTGCCACGTATAAGAGCCTGCGGTCTTCCTCCACATCGCCGCATTCAAAGTTGTCTATCCCGTATATGATTACTGCCGGGAATTCTTTCCCTTTTGCGTCATGGGCAGTCAGCATATGGACCTGAGAGCGTTCTCCTGAGCTGTAATAAATCCTCGTGTCATCCTCAAAAACCTTCATAGCCGACATAATCTCATATAGCTGTGTGTAATGCCTGATTTTTTTCTCATACATGATATCCTCTATCTTCTCAAGCACCTCTGTTGTGCAAATCCCTGCTGGAAAAAAGAACGACTCCAATTCCCACAGGGCCTGTTTTAACGGTTTTTTCAGCACCTGCAGGGCCCGGTAAATACGGCTGTACGCCTTTTTCAGCGGATTCTGCGTCTCCAGAAAATATCTGCTGGATTCGTCCCCGTAAAAATCATATATCTGTCCCCCGGTTACATGATCCTCATAGATGCTGAGTTTTTTGTCTGCCTTTTCCACCGAACAGCCCATAATGCTTAAAATCCTAAACAATGCCCTGTCCTGATGCATTCCCTTGACTGCAAGCTCCAATAAATCCAAAAGCATTTGAAAAACACAGTCTTCACGCAGATACAGTTTCGGACGTTCAAGCGGAACAGTTACACCGGTCAGGGCAGCATCCTTATCTACAATTTTGCACAGATTGTTCAGTTCCTTATTTGTCCGGGCAATTACCGCAATGTCCGAATACGCATAACCTTTTCCATGTATTTCCTTGATCAGCGCTCCAAATCTACAGTCATTGAAATTGGGTATATGGATTGCCTGGATGCCTGTGGAAAAGGATGCGGCCAACTGCATCGGCACTCTTTCCCTGTTCTTCTCTATCAGGTTCGACGCCATTGTCACAATCTCTTCCGAGGAACGGTAATTGCGTGAAAGCAGAATATCCTCTGTCCCAGGGAACAGGCTGGGAAAATCCAGCATAAACCGGTTGCTTCCACCCCGGAAAGCGTATATCGACTGATCCGCATCACCGCAGATCATCACGTTATTCTCCGGCTTCTTCACCAGCAGCCTGACAAACTCCGCCTGGGCATCGTCAAGGTCCTGCACTTCATCCACCATGATATAGTCATACTGGTTCTGCACTGCCTCCAGAATACCCGGATTGTTTTTCAAAAGCTCCACCGCCATGCTCACCTGATCATCAAAGGTAATGTATCCCATTTCCCTAAAAGCAGCATCATACAGTTCCTTTACCTTCATAATGCCTGCTACGTCCTTTTTGCCGTATGCATTGGAATATGCCTCTATCCCGTGTTTGTTGATGAACTCAAAGTCTTTTAGCAGTGTTGCAATCAACCCATACCGCATGGTAAGCCCTTCATAGCTGACTCCGGATATCAGCGGCGCATGGTTAAGAACTTTCATCAGCAGGTTTTTGCAATCCACCAGTCCCGCCAGCCGCACCGGGCCTATCAGGAATTCGTTTTGGGTAAGAATCCCAAATGCCAATGCATGCAGCGTATAAATATTGACCTCCTGCCCTGCCTGAACCCGCTCCTGCATTTCCTGTGCCGCTTTCTTTGTGAAGGTGATAGCAAGGATTTTTTCCGCCGGCACTCCTGAATCTACCAGCTTTCTTATCCGCCCTACCAAAACCGCCGTCTTTCCGCTTCCAGGCCCTGCGCATACACGCAGGGGTCCCTCTGCATGGTCTATCACTTTTTCCTGTTCTTTGGAAAAAGTAATCTCCTTTTTCTTTGCAGGCACTTCTTCCTCCTGCCTTGCAAGAACAATATTAGGCGGCTTACAGACATTTTCATAGAAACAGCCTTCGCAGGAACATTCTTCCGCCAGCCCGATAATCTGCCGTATATGCTCCTGTATTCCTTCCGGATGTCCTTCCATATATTCCCTGCTGGAAATCTGAACGATATTATCACCTTTCCTTTTTTCAAATCCGGCAAGCTGGTCCGGTTTATCCGCAGAAGATGCCAGCCTTACCAGCATTATCCTTATATCCTTTTCGGGGTATTTCCTGCTAAGCCCTTCCATCAGGACTAACATTTCCAGGCTGTTCTCCACTTTATGCTGCAGCTTCCTCGCCCTGTACGAATAGGGTTTGCAAAAATTCCGGCACAAAATGATGCCGGTAATGCTCCCATCCGGCTGCTCCAGCAACAGATCCGCTTTCCCGGAAATCCCCGCCACGTCAATTTCACCGTGGCACAGCGGCATCTTCAGGCAGACCATCGCACCCGCTGATATTTTTGTTGCCGAAGGGATCTGGAAATTCTTCAGAAACCGTTCAAAAAGCCCTAGTTCCCTTGAAATTGCCCTTTTCCGCTGCCAGCAGAGAGGAAACCAGTCCTCCTGATATGCTTCCTCCATGTACATCTGCAATTCTTCCAGAATAACACTGTTTTCCTTTCCCTCTGCAATACTCTCAGCCATTCTCCTGATCGCGTCACTAAAACACAGATTTCTTGCGTTATGGTCTTTCAATGAAAGCCTTTGCAGCTTGTATTTTCTGTTACACTCTAACCCGGCGATCAGATCCTTACTCCTTATATAATCCACTTTTTCCTCCTATAAAAAAGCGGGGCAGCTTTCCGCCGCCCCTGTAATTCTATGCCGCCACTTTTTTAGCGGCAATATAAGCCTCCAGTTTCTTTAATGCGATATCAAGAAGCTGATCCAAAACAAACGTCTTGCATACCCAGTTAGGATCAAACTTGTCAAAACCATAATAATTGTAACCATCACAGCCAAGCAAAAAAACACCGTACTCCTCTCCATCACACTCCTTTTTCTCTTCAGCAAAGCAGACCCGAAACGGCATCCAGATATCATGCTCCAATCTGCATATATGAAGATCTTCTTCCCTGCACACCACCTGTATCAGATCCTCCACCTGATTCTTAAGCGTATGATATGCAACTAGCTTCTCATTTAATAAAATGCCAAGATCAAAATAATCTGTATAGCATACAGCCTCCTTCACTAATTTCTCCTCATTCTCAAAGCATTTTCTTACGAAACTTTCCACGCCGCATTCATCCAGAAAATTCATATATGCCGTATGAAACTGCTCCGTTTCCGAATCTCCATTGCCCCCAGAATCACCAGAAAACTCAATGTCCCCGGATTCATGCCGCAAACACACACATTTCCATCCGTTAGCACTGACGGCCGTATGCATAATATCTGCCGCTTCCTCGGCCCAAAAACAATAATCCTCTTGTGCATCGTCATATGCGCCCACTAATCTTTCGGGATCATACGTTCTGACGAGCTCCGGCTGGTACTTTTCCCAAAAAAGGTTTAAGTAACGGAGAATCAGATTGCACAATGTACTCTGTATTGCATAGTGAGCATTGCACTCTCCCGCGATACACTCATCAAGTACATCTTCATCAAAGGGACAGGTATCGATTTTCAAAATATCTTCAAGTATCATACTTTTCCTCCCTTACCATTTCAAACAATTCCTTTGCGCATTTCAGCAGTTTGTCAAGCACTATGATTCTGATTAAGAATAAGTAATCCATCATCTGAAAATCCATCTTTTGCTGACCGGACCATCCTTCCATAAGACCAAGTAAGTATTTCCCCGCATCAAGCATAAACAAATCTTCTTCAAATTTTATACACAATGGATTACCGATTTTCTCCAGTAATTCCTCAATTTTTTTATCCCCTTCCGAAAAAACTGATTGCACCTTCCGGGGATTGCGCTGTCTAAACTGCAGATACCATGCCAGATGATTATTCCAGAAAATATGGTATCTTGTATCACGTCTATTCGGCTTCAGGGTCTTCTTCATTTTCCGAGCCAGCTTTACCACGCTTTTCCACTCTGCTGATTTGCATACCCCTGTCTCCGGAGTCCGTATCCACGATTTCCCATTGTATGACACTGCTCTGTATTGCCAGCGACATTCTGCCATTACCCGGGTAAAAAGCCCTCTGGCAAAATCTCCTGACTGCCACCCTGCGATATACTTTTCAACCTCCACGTTTTTATCCTTTTTTGACAGGCAGTAATTGATATCCGGCAATGAAACGGATACTTCCATGGAGATGATAAACTTTTCGATATACCGATAGAACAGGATAAAACGCACCCAGTTTTCCATTGACAGATAGGAGATCGTACAATAAGGAGCCGCCCTGTTGATGCCACATATTATTTCTTCGTCTACCGGGCTCGTATCAATGACAAGAATATTTTCCAGATTCATGATGCCTCCTGTTTTGGCGTCCGATCCATCGAATAACACTTGAACGCATCAAAGAAAACAATTCCACCCGGCCAATCCTGTGAAAGAAACTTTATCGTGTTAATCAACAGGAGCAGTGCCGCAAACTGGTTTGTGACAAGGTGCTGCGGTTCTGCCTGATTCAAGACCTCGCAGCTTTCCTCGCTCCTTTTTACAGCCCCCTCCTGCAGCACATCGGGGAAATAATCTGTCCTGTCGGGATACATATCCATCCCGCCTATCCGCGAACCAATAACAATTTCACCGGACTGGTATTCATTTGCACTGTCCATATAGATGCAGTTCTCCCTGCTAGTATAAAAAATGTGCATACTCTGCCTGCACTGGTGGTTATCGACACACCCCACCAGAAAAACCAACGCATCATCCCTCACGAGCTTTTCAATATCCTTCGCGTTGTCAATATAACCGTCATAGTAATCTACGGTAATGTTATAGACCTGAAAGAGCATCTCCGCCATGACCTGTGCCTTGTTAAGCCCTATGTCCTGTGGCAAAAAAGCCTGCCTTACCAGGTTCTTTTTTTCTACTACATCACCGTCAGCCAGAACTATGCGGACCTCATTAGTCCGCAGGCATCCGTTCCCATAAAGATATCTTCCAAGTTCCTTGATATAATGGCTTCCTGTACCACCACATCCAACAATGACAATATCACTTTTCATTTGTCTTATCCTCCATTTCAAAAACATCACTCAGTTTCAGCATTTTATAATTACCGGCAATGCCAGCACGCAGCTTATAAGTAATTTCCTTTTTATCCAGATTTCCAAAGACCATAAACAAGCGCGTTCCCTTCTCGTCATTATCATCAACGGATGAAAAGAAGGCTTTCATGGTCCCGTGACTATGTATATCCATAACTAATACCTTGTCACGTTCCATATCATGACTGCGCGTAAACACTACACTTGCATATGTCACTTTCTGTTCCGGATAATAAATCTCATACCTCCTTGCATTCACATCATAAAAAACCTGCGCAGCAGCTTCCTTGAGGGGATTTTTTTTAAAAAACGCAACAACATCCCGCAAAATACCGTAAGGGACCTTCCTTTCGGTCATCCTGAAATCCACATCGGAACCGTCCTCCCTGCAGTCAAAACAGCCATACGGCATCTGCTCTATCCTGTACATAAAGCCGTCGCGTCCCCGCACAACATAGAATCCCTGATTTTTGCGTTCAATTATTAGCTGAATGCCTTTTCGGGAACCCTTGAGTACCGGAATAACAAAATTTCTCTCGTCATAAATCATTTCAGTGCGCTCCTTTGAGAATTCCGGATACACACTCTCTATCACCGCCCGGATTTCTTCCAGTGTTGCCGATTCTGCACCTTTCAGGTCTTCTTTCTCAACCTGCATTGAAAAACCTGAACCGCGTACCAGAATAGGAAGACTGATGCGTTCATTGCCCACGTTCTTTTTAAACTCCAGTATAGGGAACAGCAGGTTCTCTTCCGCATTGTGAACAAATATTGCGTTTTCATACTCAGGATGCTTTTTCCCATAAGCTTTGCGGATCTCCTCCAAAGACACTGATTCCAGCGTCGCATCACCAAAATCTTCACAGGTGTATGTTTCCTTTTGATCCAAATATCCTATCCAGACAGGCAGGCTGTACTTCTTCCCCTTAATTTCAGCTTCACCCACCATATACGGGAATAGCAGGTTGTTTTTGTCATCATAACAGAAACGGCAGCCTGCATACTCAGGATGTTCCTCTACCCACGCAGCGCGTATTTCTTCGAGCGATGCCTCTTCTTTTATCTCCAGCTCGTGCTTCCCCACCTTGACAGTTACGGGAAACGTAAGGGTCTGATCCTTTTTTACCTCCTGATATTGGATATCCAGCTTGACCCAGCACCCTCCGCTCTGGGAAGTTTTTTCATCAGCTTTCCTGTCGTCAGAGTTCTCACCCGTCTCCGCGTCATCTTCCTCCGAATCCGGTTCATCACTCTGTTCTTCTTCAGCTTCATCTCCACACCCGTCTTCAGGCGCTGCTTCTGCAATATCCAAAGGCTCCTCTTCTGCAGTCAGGTCTTTCACTTTTTCCTCCTCTGTGTCTGCATCCGGATTTTTTGCAATCTTCTCCATCGTTTCCTGCAGTCTGGTGAATTCATTGCTGAATTTAACGAGACAGAATGGGAGCCCGCTCAATTCAGGGTACAGTTTACGAAGCTCTGTCTTTATTTCGTTTTCGCTTAAGGTCTTTCCCTCAAATTGCTCCTGTGTGAGCGTACACTGAATGTGCCCGCTTCTGACTCGCACCGGCAAAGGATAGCGCTCACCCTGTCTTACGGGTTTCTTTTCTTTTTTTTCCTTATTTCCCGTTTTTCCTTTGCTTTTTCCTTTTGCTCCTTTTTTCTGGTTTGCTACATCCTCACTGCTGATTCCAAATAATGCCGCTAAATCGTTCATTCACGTATCCTCCTTTTAATTTCTCCATGTAATTAAATCTTTCAAACACATATTCCCTTTCGACTCTTTGATGGGCATAAGGTATTCTTCTGGGAAAATCTGCACATTACGAAGCTGCTCGAATAGTTCCCGCAATGACACATCATTTTGTCCGATACACTTTTCTGACCGATACAGATCAGAATTACACGGACTTTGTATAAATAATGTCATTACCATTTCCAGCCTCTTTATTTCACGGATTTCCGGGAACGTATTACTCCCCCAGCAGACTCTTCCATCTTCATACACATTTCCATATGGATATCTGTAAAGCACACTGTCCTCTGTCGGCTCCTCATCCTTTAACGTGAAAACCCTGGTGTTCTCCAATTTTCCCTTGTTCACATGAAACGAAAAGACAAGTGAAGGCACACAAACGTCATACTGGGTATTTTCATACTGCATCATTTGCATACTTGCCGGCAGCACAGTTACAATATCTGCGCACAGCTTGCTGTTACACATACCGATCGCCCCATCATAATAACCAAACGGGATTTTTCCAATAAGCGCCCGTTCTACATCCAACTTAACCGCACACTTAAACGCCTTCAGCAGAGATCCAATCTCGACTATTTTGGATTTTTTCTGCCCTGTTTTGTCCGTAAACACAATATTTGCGCAATCATAACTGTGTGAACGGTTAAAATTTTCATTTAAATAAATTGCTATTTCCTGCATAATCACACTCTCCTTTTGCTTTATAACGCTCTCCGCAGAGTATTTGTATAATCGACCAGTTGCGATTCATCAAAGAAGTCTTCGGTATGCGAATCATACATGGACAAAATCTCTGGCGCTTCACAAAAAAGTTTTGCAATGCCTTCCATGTTAATATCACTAATAACTCTCTTATCTCCGGCTAACACCAAAAACAATGTCCGAAGTTTCCGGCTCTGCTCGTCAAGCTGACCATCCACGGGCTCAATCTTCAACAACTCTCTAAAAAACCGTTTTTTATCAATACAAATAGCCAAAACGTACCCTCCTTTTTTAATTTTAATGAATAAAGTTGCAATTCTGGAGTTTCAAATCCTTGTCCATGATATACATACTTATACTTTTTTTCTGGCCAAAAAGCCAAAATCAACCTCCTTCTGCAATAAAAAAAGAATGTAAATACCCACTTCATAAACAAACAGGCTCACCCCGTCGTTATGATAGTCCCGTATCCACATTCCCGCTATCTGGGCCGCATCTTCCGCGTTTCCCACAATTTTCCCCTGCTCCAGCCGGCATCCTTTCATTGCAATCCTTTCAGCAACATCAAATCCGGCATACTTCGTATCCATTTGTCCGCGGTAATATTTCATTACTTCTTCTGCTTCCCTTAAATTTTCAAGCAATATTACCGCTTCCGTCTCATCGATACAGAGTCCGTCTTCTAAATCCTCTGCCAACTGCATTGACGCAATCAGGTACAGCACATAGAGTGCGTAAGCATAATGATAGTTGACAAAAACATCATACGGCTCTATTCCGTGTTTCCTAAAAAACTGGCTTCCTTTCATCATGCTGCGCCTTTCTTGTCAAACGAAACAAATTCCAACTGCATACTCCCGTGATATTCCTTGCGTATTCCACGAAAAGTCATCTCATTCAACTTGCGCCCAATCTGAAATTTTTCTCCATATGCTTCCTGAAGATTATCCCACTGCTTTTTCCAGATATAAAGTTCCAGTGTTTCCCCGTCAAAGCACACTTTGGCTTTGGCACCGCCTTTCGGCAAAGCTTTAAAAGGCTCCATGATAGTCACTTTCATAACTACTTCCTTTGGCGATTCCCGGCTGCTCTGTCTGGGTCGGGTCGACATCTTTCCCTTCATGCCAATCCCGAACCTTTTCGCACATCGTTTAAAAACGTCCTGCACGGCAGAATCAACCGCATTTGCAACAGATGTGGGGCGCGATGAATTTTTGGGATAGATGATATCCGCCGCCCCGCCGGTACTGCGCACAATAGGAACACGCTCATCATCATAGATACTGAGTTTCCCACTTGCGACACAGCTCTCAAAGCCCTCAGCTCCGAATCTGCACACCTGTACGGGGGCTATGAGTTCAAAATCCCAATTCTCCATACCCACCACGCTATTCAGGCGCTCTTCGATCTTTTCAACCGGAATATACTCCATTTCTGTTGTCGGATGTTTTTTTATCGCATCCGAAGGAAATTCCGCCTGAAGCTTTTCCCATACTTCCCGTATGGGCATTCCATTTACTGTTCTTTCTTTCAAGATTGTCCTCCTTTTATAAATTTTTTCATAAAAAAAGCGCCTACAGTATAATCTGTAGACGCAATATTTTTATGATGCACCCTTATCATACACAAAAAGACCTGTTCCCAGGAATTTGATCCCTCTGTCAGCATACGCTGACAATGTGAATAATAAAGAATGTTTAAGATATTATATTATAAAAGATCTTTCTTGTCAAAGAATATCTTTTTGGGGGGGAATATATCTTTATCTACTTTAAATATTCTTCATAAACTTGTTCTCTCA
>CAYMUW010000041.1:19551-21496 GCA_964393865.1 uncultured Lachnospiraceae bacterium | reverse complement strand
TGGTACTTTGAGAGATTATATTCACTTTTGAATTACAGTTTGCGGAAACTCAAGACGTTCCCTAAATGGGCAAAAAAATAAGGGGCTGTCGGGAAATAGATAGCCCCTTTCATTATTTGTCTTTATTTGCTTAATCCTCTAAAACATTTCCCTCATCCTCATACAAATCATATATGGATACCTTAAGGGCTCTTGCTATTGCACACAGTTCATAGTCCGTTACTGTTCTTTCGTGGTTTTCTATCCTTGAAACAGATCCCCGACAGATATAGATTGCATAAGTTTCCAGCTTCGCCGCCAAATCCTTCTGGCTAAGGTTCTGCTCTAATCTGTATTTTCTTACCTTGCCGCCAACCACATTCTGAACAATATAATCTACTACCGTGCCATGATATTTCTCCATAAAAAAATTGCTGTAGTAATATTATTTTAGTACATCATCCGGGAATTTTATGTCCCGTTTCAGGACATTTTTTAAAAATTTTGATATAAAGACTGCCAATTCTATAAATCAAAATGAATCTGCAGTTCCAGTTCACTTCTGAACGCATCTCCTATCACAACGCACTGTCCCTGCCTCTGGCTCTGAATCAAAGGTCCTAACTCCGGATTAAAGTGTACTGCGTCATCCAAAACATATCTTACATCATCCGGGTGCGGAACCGAAAAAACAACTTTATTGCTGCTCTGAGAAAGTGCCGTTTGATCAAAATTTCTGGGTCTTTGAGTTATAAAACATAAACCAATCCCATACTTACGTCCTTCCCTTGCAAGCTTCACTATAATGTCCTTACACAAAGTGCTTTTAACACTGGGGACAAAATTATGAGCTTCTTCAACAAAAATAATATATTTCCCTGCTGATATGTCTTTTTGTTTTTTACACCTTTGATATATCCTGTATAAATAATAATTCAAAATACATTCCTGCTCAGTTTGTGAATATCCGGACATATCAAATACCACTGACTTCTTTAACGCTATTGCTTCGGAAGGTTGTCTGGAAAACTTTAAATTTTTCAGAGTTTTCAATTTCTGAATTAATGTCAAAGCATATTGAGGCAGCTGTACCTCCGGCTGCTCCGCAAACTCAAAACTCATTTGCCCGCCCTGACTGCGGTTCATCGTTTTGTAATAAGTAATAATTGCTGCCGTAATCTCTTTTATCGTATATATCTTATCCTTCTCAAAATTAATTCTTTGCAGAATTGTCTCTTCTGTAAGATTTAAGTTCAGGAAATAAGTTAAATTTTCAACATTCAGCGGTAAAAGTATATCCTCACACAACTCCGCATTTTTCTTTTCTGCAACTGCATTATACTCATCGCTTGGAGAGAAAACATAAAAGGTCTGAGAAGCCATCTGCTTAAGCAGTCCTTTGACAAAATATGATTTTCCTGATCCTGTTTTTCCAATCACCGTCATATGTGGATTAAATATACGATTCACATCCAGAAAAGCTGCGCATCCGGCTGCATTTCGCAGATGCCCCACCTTAAGCTCCGTTTCATGCATGCCATACACCAGAGCTACCAAGCCACTTTCCGCCTCAAATACGGCAGTTCCCGGCAATGCCGGAATATTGTCTGCACATACTGTTCCGTTATCCACAGTGCCTATTGCCGACACCTCATATATGTACAGCGTGTCCCTCCGTAGATCCATATCGTCGTCGATATATTTGATTACATTAGGAGAAGTTAAAAATTTATTTATTATTTTTCTGCCTGTAATCTTTCCCAGCAAAATCTTTTGATTATCGTCTTTAATCTGCACATACACCTTTTCATAATATTTCCGGGCTGCAAATGTAAATTTATTTCCAATTACCTCACCATAAACTCTACCAATCTCTGTCATATTTATCATCCTCCAATACCAAGCGTAATTCACCTGTAAATCTTTCTACTGCATCGACACATTCACAGAGAACCCTCGGCAGCAT
>CAYMUW010000041.1:0-19451 GCA_964393865.1 uncultured Lachnospiraceae bacterium | reverse complement strand
CACCTGTAAATCTTTCTACTGCATCGACACATTCACAGAGAACCCTCGGCAGCATTTCATCTCCTGCAACCTTATAAAAGACCGTCTGCAATAGGGATTCCATAAAATCATTGGGAACTATTTCCGAAACATCTCTGCTTTGATATCTGGCAAAGTAATCAATATCAAATTCCAGCGTTTCGCTTCCATTCCTCAATGTATCGGTGATAAGACTGTCGGTTTTATATGAAACAAAACAAAAGGTATTTTTAATATTGTCCAGATATAAATATCCAAGCCGTCCCAGCAGCTTATTGCTCTCCCTGCTGTCAATGAAAAAAATATTGTTATCATCCTGCCCCAGTTCTCTCAGGATTTTGAAAGTATTGTCATAAACTCAGTGCTTCCTGCTTCGCTTCTTACAATACTTTCAAAATCCTTATATAACATACTTTTATGAAATATCTCAATTGGCCGGTTGATCTGAAAGCACCGTATCTTTTCATTATTTACTTTATATAATACCTGCACTGCCGCCTTATATCTACCATTTTCTGCAAAAGTATTCATATCCGTCGAAATACTTTCCATATGGATCCCTATTAAATTGCGTTTACTCATAAGAAATCACACCTTCTTTCCTAAGCTGGCTTAAGACAAAGTCCTCCGCCTGCATATACCGAAAGGAATCATCAGAAATCCTATACAAATTAATATAAGTATGATGAGGGAAGTGCAGTTCCTTATTAATTTCCTCCACCGCATCACCCAAACACCGATAATCTTCGTGACTGGCACCTGCCGAGCGGTGAATATCTTTAATTAAAATACTCTCAACCGCACTGCTGGTTCCGTCACTCCTCTTTTCCCGAAAACCGGTTCCGCCAAAGGAAAACGCCGCCTTGCTTTGAACAAAATCAACCATTCAGTGTCCGAAGATAACTATTCAGAAATTTATTCAGCTCCTCCATTCCTTCATCCTGCTTCTCCACTGTTTCTATATGCGCATTTCCTTCTTCATCAAACCGAAAAAATGTATTGGGACAGTGCGCCTCTAAGAGTTTTCCCTTTCCATAATCATAACCTTTGCAGAAAACCGTCTCCCCTACATCGTTCAGCAGCAGGTTCACAAAGTCATATTCCACGTTGTAGTTGGTAACAGCATACTGTCTTCTGGCTATTTCTTTTTCATAATGCTCATAAAATTCATCGGAAAAGCCCTGACCGTCAAAAGAAACGCATCTGGTGACAGATGTATCCATAAGCGTAATATATTTTGCTTTGTTTCCTCCCTTGGAATGTCCAACCACTGTAATGGCTGCGTATCCTTCTTCTTCCAGTTCCAGACCCTGATACCATTCAAGTGCCTTAATCTGGTACTGTGTTGAAACGCCATCCTCAGCATCCGTGGCCGCTCCTCCCAGAAAGTTATCCTTCCATTCATACTCCGCTGTCCCACGGAATGCCACCACCGCTTCTCCGGTCTCTTCATTTACAAATACTGCCGACAGGGCGCCTTCACGGGGACTGTCTTCTTCTCTTTTCTTATTCTCTGGAAGCCCCGGATCCCCTGCAACCGTCAGGATTTTCATATTCATGAGAGTTTCATCATTCTCTATTGCGGTGAAGAGCCTTTTCCAGTCTTCTCCTGTTACGTATGTGCCATACTCTTTATCAGGCTGTAATTGATCTGCTTTAATGTTAGATAATACTCTCTCCACAGTTAAAATTCCTTCATCACTTTTTGTCGTATTGTATATTGTTTTTAGTGATTTCATTGTTTCTTCGTCTATAAGATATGTTAAATTCTCCAATAATAACAACTGTTCTTCATTCAGCATCTGTCCTTCTTCCATTATTCTTTCCCCTCGTATCAAAAAATTGAAAATAGTAATCGTATATTATTTCTCCACTTTCCCCCGAAATCAGCATTTCATCCTTTGATATATTCTTGAAATATAAGTTATAAGCACCAAATATGTCAGTTTCTTCTATAATTTCTTGCAATTCACAGGCTCGCTCTGCACACTCATCCTCTGTCACATCACCAATATATACTTTTAACGTAATTGATGGCTCCACCTCCAACCTTCCACTTATAACATCCTCCACCGACATGTTGATATCATATTCTCTTCCTCTTACACTATACAACCCTGTCCTAACTGTCACTTCATCAATTCCTTTTTTTTCAAACACTCTCTGTATATATGCTGCATACTTCTCTGCAAAAAAATATTCATAAAAGTTGTCAGTCACTTTATAACCGCTTTCCTCATCACCCTCCACATTCATAACGACTTCTTCTTCTGTACTCTTCTCATATACGGTAAAGCCAGTCCATGTATCATATCTGTCAAGCCATGTAATACAGAACTGATATCCCGGATATTTCTCCTCCAGCATAGCCATCCCCGCTCTGGCTCTCATTAACTGCTTTTCCTCACTTGGATATAGCTTTCCCTCCTCTATCCTCTCTTCATCTCCAAATTTTGCCGTCAGCCATTTCTTCTCATCTTCTGTCAGTTCATATATAATAGGAGGATCTACAAGCTCCCATATCCTGAACATCACCCATGTTCCTATGTTAAATGACCCTCCCAAACTTGAAATTGCACTTCCTATTACTGCTATGGACAGCAATATCGTGCACACCACTCTGGTTATTGTTTTTTTCTTCTTTGACATCTTTGCTCCCCCTATCTGCTACCAACAATGTCCAAAAACAATTTCTATAAAGCTTCTAATTGCGCATAAAGTTCGTCTCTTTTGGCCTTCAGAATCTCAATGTAATCATCTATTTTCGTAAGCTGATCCCCTATTGCAGATGCCACTTCTGCCGCTTTTCCATCAGCTGCGGTAATTTCCTCTACTATGGGAGGAAAATTAAGCGCTAAATCTTCTGCTGCCTTCCCTTCAAAGCTGTTTAATATCTGAATTTCTTCAGTCAAATCCAGGCTGACATATTGTGTATGCTCCGTTTCCCAGTCTTCTATTGATCCCTCTATTTGAAGCCGGATGCGTTCAATGGATAATTTAATGTTTTCCAACATTGTTATCTCGTTGCTGATTTCTGATATCTTTCTTTTTAACTCTTTTTTTGCTTCATATATTTCCTTTAATGTTCCCCATAAATCACCCATATGCCTTCTCCCTTATTTCCCATTCTGTCCGCTCCAGAATGAATTCAGCGTTCCAGCCTCCTCGCTGTATGTATGCTCCGTTGCATCTATATCCTTACTGGCATTTTCAAGCATTGTCAGCATCTGTGTATAAAATTCCGCTATTGTTTCCGCAATTTCCTTTTCTTTGTTAATCATACCACGAAAAGCCGTTGCCTGCATACACTCAGAAACTAAATCGGCATCCTGGCTTCCGGTTCCTGCCCTATCGTACGTTTTGCCATAACCAGAGTTTTCTTTATCAGCCGGCTTTTAAAAAAAATTTAATCAATTTCTTTCTGAATCCCTAAATCTTTTTATCCTTATGTCCGATAATAATATAGTAAATATAACTAAGCACAACCAAGGAGGGTAAATTATGAGCGTAAATGGAGTTACAGGCTCCGGCAGTGCCTACAGTGCCTATGCTGTATCGGCACAAACCACCGAAGCCAAAACAGAAGCTAAAACCGAAACCACCGGCAATACTACCGAAACTGCAGGCGTAGTGTACGAGCCTTCTGAGGAAGCAAAGACAGCCGCCGCTGCTAAGAAGACATACAAGACCGACGCTAATCTGGTAGCCAAGCTGAAAGCTGACGCAGAAGCAAGAACCGCACAGCTTCAAAGTCTGGTAGAAAAGATGTTGACCAAGCAGGGACAGACCTATAATGCAGCCAACGATATCTGGAGCATTTTATCCAGCGGCAATTTTACAGTAGATCCCGCTACCAAAGCTCAGGCTCAGGCCGATATCGCAGATGACGGATACTGGGGCGTTGATCAGACATCAAAGCGTATTCTGGATTTTGCAACTGCTTTGACCGGCGGTGACCCTGATAAGATCGAAGAGATGCGTGCCGCATTCCAGAAGGGCTATAAGCAGGCAGAAAAGACTTGGGGCGGAAAGCTTCCTGACATTTCTCAGCGCACCTATGACGCTGTATTGAAGGGCTTTGACGATCTGGCTAAGGAAGCCGGACTTGATGTGGAGGGCTAATTCAACTGACATAATTTCATTGCATAACCAAAGGGGCTTCGCACCGGCCTGAATTCAGCCGGGCGGCGCCCCTTTTACCCTTTTACACCATGAGGTTCTCTTATGAAATTTTAAACGCCTTTCACGATCAGTATTTTATCTCCCGCTTTTACCTCGTCACCGGATAATCCATTGGTCTGCCGGATAGCTGATACCGGTACATAATAACGCTTACCAATGTCCCACAGACTTTCTCCTTCCTTTACCAGATAAACCGCTATCCCGGGAAGTGCGGCCATTTTCTCCATATCCGGCTCAGATACAATGATCTGCTCGACGATCTTTTCCTGCCAGCACCTGTAAATATTGGTGCGGAAATACAGAACGCATTTCACATCCACTTCCTTATTATCGATCACCGCCACCGTAATCTGGTCTATGCAAGCATTAATTGGATAGATGCAGTTATCCAGCCCACCTTCGGCCTCAAGTAGATAAGTGAAGGGAATACTTCCTCTGATCATTCCGTAGCTTTCCTTATCGTCACTGCATTCGAACAGAATTTGCAGCTCTACCGTTCCGCTTACTTCTATGCCGCCGTCCACCACATTTTTTTCATCCATCTGCAGACTACCGGAGGTATGCAGTATCCTGTGAATCATCATGCTTTCCTCCTGAGGCTTAAAGTGTCCGGAAACCTTGGACTTACCGCTGCACTTTGCCTGTAACTTTCTGAAATCTGCGCTTTTCTCCTGAACGGTAACCTCCTTTACCACACCATAAACATCCGACAGAATATCAACGCTGTCCTCCTCATAGATGCAGATATCCAAATCCAGACATTGTTCAAAGGTGATGACCCTCTCCTCGCCGTCAAAATCAGGCCTTATCTCCACCTCCCTGTTTTCTGCCCGCAAGCGTATCTCAGGAATCATTCCTTCCTGACAGCCCGGACATTCCAGACTCCCGGCAAAGGGAATGGTGGTTTCATAATGACAGATTTCCTCCTCCTCGCCTTCCCCTCTGTACAGGAAAAAGGTTCGAAGCTCACCCTGCAGTGCGATCTTATTCTCCAGCACCTTAAATTCCACAGGGCCCGGGACGATATCCGACCAGATCATGGATGCAATATTGGGGAAGCTGCCCGGAATTTCCACCTCCTCCTTGATCCTGAAAATATCCTTCTTTTTTACAACCATAGCAGCAATATCCAGCGTTTTTTTGCGAAACTCCACCGGTTCCTCACTACAAAGGTCCACTGCCGTTTCCTCATCACGGATTTCCTCGCAGGTAAGAGTAAGTCCCACCAGCGATTGTATGCTGAGCTTTCGGGAATTAATCAGCCCGATACTTAAGTCCTCGATCTCCCAATTCACGTTTACATTATCGCCGCCTCGCACCCCTTCCATAAATATCATTTCTTCAAAAGGAATGCCGCCCTCCATGTCAGCCACATCGCTCTTATTCGTATCTCCACTTCCTCTTTCCGTCAGATAAAGAACCGAAAATTGAAGCTTTCCTTTTACCGTCACATGATCATCCGAAGTCTTTACCTCGTCTACCACTACGTTTCCTCTATCCATAATCAGCCTTGCAGCATCTGGTCTGGAATCGGAGATAATCACATCATCCTCCAGAGTCATCTGGGTAAAAGCCCTGCATCTTACACTGTCCATATGTATATTCCGCTTAATCAGCTCCACAAAAATACCTCCCTGCGTGTACTTATTGTAAATGTATGACGCAGGAAGGCAAAATAGACCAAAGCATCTCTTTTCCAAAACAACTCTATTTGACACTGCTGATCAGCTCGTTGACATCCTCCACACCGTATTTTCTCATGTAGTCTTCGATTCCCCGAACTACCTCCACCGTGGTGTAGGGATTCACAAAATTCATAGCACCTACGGCAACCGCACTGGCGCCTGCCAGCAGAAATTCAATGGCGTCCTCTGCCGTGGCAATGCCTCCCATTCCGATAACGGGAATTTTTACGGCATGTGCCGCCTGATACACCATCCTGACCGCTACCGGCTTGATGGCAGGGCCGGAAAGTCCTCCCGTCCTGTTGGCAAGGGTAAAGGTTCTCTTATGAATGTCAATTTTCATACCTGTCAGGGTGTTAATCAGGGAAATTCCGTCTGCACCTGCTGCCTCCGCCGCCTTTGCCATCTCGGTAATATCCGTCACATTGGGACTCAGCTTCATAATCACCGGCTGTTTTGCCTTAGCCTTGATTCTGGAGGTGATATCATATAAACACTCCGCCTTCTGGCCAAATGCAATGGCGCCCTCCTTCACATTGGGACAGGACACGTTAATTTCCAGCATATCCACTGCCGTTTCTCCAAGCTTTTCCACTACCTCAAGGTAATCCTCAACACTTTTCCCGCACACATTCACTACAATTTTGGTATCAAACTGCTTCAGAAAGGGAATATCTCTTTCCATAAACACATCAATTCCCGGATTTTGCAGTCCGATGGCATTCAGCATCCCCCCATAGGTTTCCGCCACGCGGGGAACCGGATTTCCCTCCCAGGGAATATTGGCCACTCCCTTGGTCACCACACCGCCAAGCTCATTTAAATCTACGAAATCGCTGTATTCCATTCCTGAACCGAAGGTCCCTGATGCAGTCATTACGGGATTTTTAAACTCTACACCTGCAATCGTCACTTTTGTATTCATCAGATATCCACCTCCCTGGCATCAAAAACCGGACCGTCTGTGCAGATCCTCGCATTATTCACATGGGAATGATGATCCTTGCGGGTGGTTTTGCATACACATCCAAGGCAGGCTCCCACGCCGCAGGCCATCCGCTCCTCCAGCGAAATATATGCGGTAATTCCCTTCTCCTGCGCATACCCCTTAATTGCCCGAAGCATAGGCATAGGTCCGCAGGCCATCATGACCTCGGGACTGATCGCTTCCTCCCTAAGGACATCCAGCACATTTCCCTTTACTCCCACGCTTCCGTCCTCGGTTGCCGCGAAAACCCTTCCATATCGCTCCAAATCCTCTTTTAAGAACAGCTTATCATCCCGGTAACCGATTACAATCGTTACCTCAGCTCCCTGCTCCTTCAGTTCCCTGGCCAGCTCCAGCATAGGCGGTATTCCGATGCCGCCCCCTAAAAGCACCGCCTTCCTGTGGGCGTTTTCTTTAACCGGAAACCCATTGCCCAAAACGCCAAGAAGCGCCGCCTCCTGTCCCGGCTGCCAGGAGGCAAACTCTCCCGTTCCTGCCCCGACAATCCGGTACACGAGACGCAAAGCCGACCTTTCCCGATCCACCTCGCAGATGCTGATGGGGCGCGGCAGAAGGTGAGACTTGTCCACAGGATAAACGCCCACAAACTGCCCTGCAGCGGCTTCATCCGCAAGCTCCGTTTCAAGCCACATATCATAAATATCCGGTGCAATCATCCTCTGGGAAAGTACTTTTGCACCTGTTTTTTTCTTTCCGCTCATTCTGTTCCTCCTTAAATCCCCACGGCAGCCCACATGGAGTCCTCCGTAACGGGCTTTTATTCTTTCCGATACACAATTTTCCCGCCACATATGGTATAGTAAACCACTCCCGGCATTTCCTCTCCTACAAAGGGAGAATTGGAAGATTTCGAGGCAAATTTCTTTACCGTCCAGCGTTCCCCCGGATTAAACAGCACAAGGTCCGCCGCTGCCCCTTCCTTCAACACTCCGCCGTCTAAGCCATAAAGACGGCAGGGGGCTGTGCTCATCCTGTAAATCAGCTGGGGCAGGGTCAAATATCCCTTATCCACCAGCTCCCGAATGCCAAGGGACAAGGCGGTTTCCAGTCCGATAATCCCGCTGGGCGCCTCCGTAACAGGACGCTTCTTTTCCTCTGTGCTGTGCGGGGCATGGTCCGTGGCAATCAAATCAACGGTTCCGTCCGCAAGCCCCTCTATAATAGCAAGCCTATCCCCCTCCTCCCGAAGGGGCGGGTTCATTTTGGCCAATGTCCCCTTCTCGATCACCGCCTGCTGGGTAAGGGTAAAATGATGAGGCGTTGCCTCCCCATGGGCATGAATTCCCTTTGTCTTCGCCTGCCTTAAAAGCTCCACCGTCTCTCTGGTGCTGATATGCTGAATGACAATCTCGGCTCCCGTTCCCTCTGCCAGTTTTAAATCTCTCTCCACAAGGGAAATTTCCGCTTCTCTGGGGGAACCTCCGATGCCGTAATAACGGGAAGCCTCCCCTGCATGGATGCCGTTGTTGGTAATCAGTTCAGGATTTTCCTCATGGAAGCTGATGGGCTTTCCCAGCTTTCCCGCACGTTCCATAGCCTCTCTTACCAGCTTCTCATCCACCAGCGGAATGCCGTCATCGGTAAAGCCTGCCGCTCCCTGCTCTGCCAACAGCTCCATATCCACCAGCTCTTTCCCCTTCATCTGCTTTGATACATTGACGCAGGAATGAATATGGATTCCCGTGCTCCTGCCCTTATCCAGCACATAGGATAAGGTCTGCTCATTGTCCACACAGGGCTTCGTGTTGGCCATCAGCACAATCTGGGTAAATCCCCCTTTCTTAGCTGCCGCCGCTCCTGTTTCTATATCTTCTTTATAGGTAAAACCGGGGTCCCGAAAATGTACATGGGTATCTGCCAGTCCCGGCGCTATCATAAGCCCGGCTACATGAAGCACCTTAACGCCTTCCGGTACCTTTCTCTCTTCCTGCTCCCCTTTCTCCTTCAGGTTGTTTCCTGTAAGGGAAGCATCCTGCACAGGAATAATCCTGCTGATCCTCCCCTCCTCAATCAGCAGATCGGCAGAATAAATCCGCTCTTCTTCCGGGTCTATCAGCATACCGCCTTTTATATAAAAAACCTTTTCATTCATTAGCCGGACCTCCATTCGTAATATTATACAATAAAATTGTGGAATGAACAATTTTATAGTATAATGTTTATCATGTTTATATATTTTAAAATTTTATGTATTGCAATTGTACAAAGGAGGGATTACTTTTTGAAATCGATCAGAACCAAGATCACACTCAGCATTATTTTTTGTGCTTTGATTTCCTCCGTTTTTGTGGGACTTTTGAGCATCAACGACTCCAGAAAGGTATCCAACAATGATGCCGAACAGATGCTTGCCTTAACGGTCTCCCAAAAGAGCGTTGAAATCAATTCTCTGATTACCGCCATTGAACAGTCCGTGGATACGTTGAGCAGTATTGCACTGGACCGTCTGGATTTTTCCAAATTTCAGGGAAACAACAACTATGTATCACAGTACACCGATGATATTATGGATGATCTTGTGAAATTCAGCGAACATACCAAAGGAGCTATCACATCCTATATTCGTTACAATCCCGACTTCACGGAACCCACATCGGGAATCTTTTTGTCCAGAGACAACACCTCGGAGCCTTTCGGCAGCATCACGCCGACCGACTTTACCATGTATGACAAAACCGATCTGGCTCATGTAGGCTGGTATTATATTCCCGTGGAAAACGGCGCACCACTGTGGATGTCCCCTTATTTGAATGAAAACATCAATGTTTATATGATTTCCTATGTGGTTCCTCTCTATGTAGGCGGCACCTCCGTAGGAATTATCGGTATGGATATTGACTTTTCCATGATTACCGATATGGCGGCAGAAACCAGCATTTTTCAGTCGGATTATGCCTTTTTGTATGATGCGGACGGGTGTATTGTCAATCATCCCGCCCTGGAAACCGGTACTGACCTCTCCGCCCTGGACAATGGGTCCCTTAGCGGATTGAAAGACTCACTGCTTGACCCTGCAAATGCCGGAGCAGCGCTTCATTACAGCTATGGCGGTCAGGCTAAAACACTGGTTTATTATCCTCTTGAAAACGGTATGTACATAGCACACTGCGCTTTGGATTCCGAGATCTCCACCAGTGCCAATACGCTTTCCAAACAAATAACCGTTGCCATTTTGGTCTGCATGATTATTTGTATCGTTTTAAGCATTTTTATCGGGCGCAGCATTGCCAATCCCATTGTCAAGATCACCGATATTGTCAAGCAGTCCGCACAGCTGAACTTCCAAAAAACCACTCACGGCAATAAGCTTACTTCACGCAAGAGATTGTCAAGTGTGTTTGTAAACTCGAAGGAAATTAGTTTTCTTCATCATATGGCAAAATAAGCCAGTCCCCTGTTTCTGTCACACGATAAAACTTGTTGCTATCGGCATCTAACTTAATAATCGGAATAATGCCGCTGTCCAATACCGTACCGTCAATATAATAATGGCTTCCCCCATCATAATAGATATCATGAAAGTAAATATCTCCTGAAATTTCTCCCGTACCTATGTGTCCTGCGACAATATTCATACAAAATTTTCCTGTCTGCGCCGGATATTTTTCTGTAAAAGTATAATCATCCGCTCCCCATTCCCATAAATCGTCAGCTTCTTCATCTACTCCTGCATGGACGAATATCGTATCCCCCACCACATAATATCTCCGCAGATTTTGCATCCACGTAATGTACCTGTCATCGTTATCATCATTGTCAACACCAGAACCGAAAAAACGTTCTTCGCCAATCGGCCATCTTCCGTCACATGCCATATCCTCATGGTTACCTGCAAGAACAATAATCTTGTCAGAACCATATCTGTTTTCCAGTTCCATAATCCTGTCCAGCACGCCATAGTTATCCTGTCCGCCGTGTATGTAATCTCCACAGAGGACAAGTCTGTTGTTCCCGGATAAGTCAACAAGATTTAGCGCTGCATCAAAGGAATGCAGGCATCCATGAATATCGCTCATTGCATATACAAAACTCATTTTCTTTCATCCTCTCCGATAGTGCCGGATATATAATCTACATATTCCGATAATAATGCTATATATCCCACGTCTCGCTTAGCCGACGATACATGTTTGACTTTCTAAAGGCAATGTTTGTTCGATACACTTTCCTACTTGTCCGCCTTTTATCGTACTTCTTTATCCTCCGCCGGTTACCGCTTCCATCTTTATATACAGGATTTCTTTTATAACTACGGCTCATTTATTTCATCCGCGTCTATAATTAATGACATCGGTTCATTCTGGATGCGTTCTAAAGCTTCTGCTATTTCTTCTTGATTCATACAATTTGGAGCGTCTTTGTCCACTGTCAGCTTCCAATACAAGGATTTATCAATCGCGCACTGCCCGCATTTTCTTGGAACAAGCGCCCCAAAACCATAACCCGGCATGTTCTTATAAATCCCGTCAGGACCAGGATAATCCCAGCCCTGTTCAAATGCTTCCTTACTCGAGAGCATTTCCCGTTTTCCGCATCCTGAGCAGACATGCAGAAAACGAGATGGCAGCCTCATTTTAAAATCGATGGTTTGTATAGGTTTTAGCAGCAAAAAATAATATACATTTTTATTTTCTTGTGTGCTGATAGTCAGCATATCATTTTCAATCGTAATCCTGCCACATGATGTCTGCAGCTCGGATTTTCCGTCCTCCGGCTGAAAACAAATATATTGCTCCCCGGGGTGGAGATTTTCTGATTCCCAGACTGTCAGCTTTCCCCGTTTTCCTACATCTGCATGAAATCCATCCGCATTGCCGTCCACTTTGGTATTTATTGATATCTCTTTACAAATTGCCTGATAGCTTCTTATTAGTTTTGACATGGCTTTTTCCCTCCCGCTATTTTAAGAACAGCAAACTCCTCAATCCCACCATAATGAAAATTCGCCGCACTCCAATATCTTCTTTTTGCTATTCTCTTTGATATGCCGACTGTCTGGCGCTATCTGACAGATATCCCTCCACAAGATGTCCGCTTCATTCTCCGTTAAACTTCTGCACCGAAAAACCAATGTATCATGTGATATTTCCATCAGTTCCGCGCCATATTGTTCCTGCCATTCCTGTGCTTTGCCTCCCATTGCCTTATAATCCGGGCAATCGTTCCAACCACCCCACCATTGCCCCATCATCTCAAAGATCTCATGCGTATGTTGTACATGGAATTGGACGGATATGCTCTCATCCATAATTCTTTGTACCGGCATCCCGTCGCAGACATAATCCCTATACCTGCCCTGTTTTACCATTTCCCTTTTAAACATAAACATATCTGAATGATCCAACACTATCTTTACCGCTTTGTATTCATTGCAAGGGCGGTCATTTTTCTCCGAAAATAATGCTTCATAAGGAATATCATAATGCCATTTTCCTGTTGCTTCATGATATATATGTATCTTGATTTTTTCATGCCCGGCTGTCCTGTTGCTTTCTCCACACTGTTTATGTTCCTGTTCCAATGTCTGCACGGCTTCCTTGTACGCGTTTTTCAATTGTGCAGTGCTGTCATAAATCCCAATCCATTCATCTCCATCGTGACATTCATCATAACCACTCATCAGGAAATAATACGTGGTTTTTGATTCTAACTCCGCTACATATGCCCATAAATAGTTATTCCAGTATGTATATATTTCCTCTTCCGATTTTGCGCCAGGTTTATGTTCTAAAAATGCCCATAATTCTTTTTCGGCAGCTTCGACTTCGCGCATCACGGAAATATTTTTTGGATCTTCCTTTATGATTTTAAATAAGCGTTTGATTACACGCCCCGCACTTTTCTTGCGGTTTATCATTGTTATCCCGGCATTGCTCTTCTGATTTTTGCCTTTCAAAATATACTCCACTTCCTCGTCAATCCAAGCCATCTGTTCATTGAACGTCATTGGAAAGTATATTTTTTTATCCCATTCACTGACCATTTCCATCGCCTCACTTTAAAGTTTTCTCATATACCGCTTCTTCCACATAATCCATAATTAATCCCATCTAAATCTGTACCTCTTGCCTACGAGAATAGAAACGAGCACCGTTCTCAAGACAGATACAGGCTAATTTTCCACCTGTGAATCCGCATCCACAGTCCATAAGATATACATTCTCTTTGTCATTTAACCAAATAGAACGTGGATATTCATCTAAATACTTTCCTCTCGTCTGTAAGAAAGCATCATCTGTGACCGTATGCCCGCATAATGAAATAAAGTCATCTATTCCAGCCTCGACAAAGAATTCTAATTCATAGCTGCCCATCAGATACTCTCCGGCTGGTCTTCTTCTGGAAGGATGAGAGGTCATCGCATGCGCAAGGAGAAATTCCTTCCCCTCTATCTCCAACTCCATTTGGAGAGGCAGTTTATGTATCTTCTCCGCAAGATCCAGCATGTCCTTCTCGGTCATTCTCTGCTTTATGAGATCAAACGAATTATATGGATAGGGAAACATCTTACTTCTCTTTCGTTCCGGCAAAGAAAAATACTTTTTGATGTAATCCGCAAGCCATTCATCATGATTGCCTCTCAGCCAGACACAGTGCTCCCCCAGTCCGACTATTGCAAAATAAACGCCCACCGGATCTGCTTCTTCCCCTCCCCGGTCGAAAAGGTCGCCCAGCAGGAGCACCTTATCGCTGTCTGTGGGTTGAATCTGCTCCAGGATATTATCTAATTTTCTGACCTCATTATGGATATCTCCTATCACATAGTGCATTAATCGTTCCTCCAATTTTCAAAATCTGCTTCTCATGCCTATAATATTTTTACTTCATATAACAACTTTTCTGCTGATTCTTCCAAACGGTACTGTATACTGGATATTCAGGCAAACCACCACCTTTATTCTATCAGATTTTCCTGCAGATCATCTTTTTTAAAACTGAAAATGCCACAGTTATAGTGTGGATCTCAATCACATAACTACCATAGACCATAAACAGAATTATCAACATAACCTTTTTCTCTTAATTCTGTAAGGTAGTTTATTGCCATATCCGCTTTCCATGCATTTGCCGCCAACATCACAAGAGGAATATGAAGATCTTGAAAATGAGCATATGGAATGTCGAACAACTGATTTTCTAATTCAGCCGCATGATATTCGGCTAGTTCTTTCTTTAAAATGATTTCATATGCGAAGTCAAGATTATCCACATCCACCCAGAATCTGCCCAAAGCACTGCCCCTATATAAATAATGATTCGCTGTATTGGATAGCTGTATAAACTGATCCGTGTTCCTGCTTTCAATAATTACAGGGGATGGGAAAAGAAGCATTCGTATCGCTTCGTCTTCAATATATATGCTCATTTGTAATGATAAAGACGATACTATAGGGCTATGCATCTCTAAAAAGAGATGCCAGTTCTCTCGAAGTATGGATACAACATTACCTGAATGCTCTGGCTTCATTACTTCAAAGCCAATTTCATTTGATTTTCGGGATATAATTTCATCAATTTTACGAATAATTTCAATTTCATGCATCCATTCCTCTCCTCCAATCATGTGATTTATACAAAATATAGAAGAATGGCTCTCCAGTCCTTCCTCCAAATCATCCATAATCGCGGAAACTTCTCCAATTTCATCCGCCGTACAGTGGCAGAGCGTTTCCCTGACTGCTTCTATCACCTCTCCATAACCGTCATATATCTGCTCCGTCAGGAATATTTCCTGTGTCAATTTCTTATATACTTGCGGAAATCCCAGGGCGATCTTAAGCATTGCTTCCATAAACAGACCCCGTCTGATGATCCAGCTATTTATATTTCTGCACAACTGCTCCAATTCCATTTTTTTCGGCAAAACATTCTCAGAAGTCCATGTGCCCATCAGATCCCAGACGTGCATTTTCATCTCATGAGAATTGCACAGCGGCCGCACCTCATAGGTATTGCCCCGCTTTTCCACCGAATCCCAAAGGAAAGAGAAATTGATATAGCGCGCAAAATTATGTTTTCTTGTTTCTTCATCCTCACCGAAATATTTTCCGCTCATACCGTCGCAGTTATGGAGCAAATTGTAGAGCGACAGATCAAAATAATCCTCTATTGATTGCGCCCACCAGCGCTTATATTCCGCCGGAACAAGTCCCAAGTTACCCATCGTATGCATAAGCTGTATCCACTGCACAAGCTCTTCCTTATCAGCAAGCTGCTTTACAAGATCTTTTCCATAGCGGCAGTACAACTGCAGACAGAATCGGATGCCGCCGCGATGTCTGTAGATTTCCTTTTCCTCGTTCAGAGCCTTCAGATACACACTCAATGTTTCCGTCACCGAGTTGAGCGTATCGCCTCTCATCATACAAAGAGATTCCCGCTCTTTCCAACCCCAAAGCGTATCATACAAATCAACGGTCAGACTGCATTTGCCGTCACAGTCCGTCAGATTCGGATATTTACGGCATTTGTCCACACAAAATGCCCCTGCTTCATCATAATAGCAAAACGCCTCCAACCTTGATCTGTTCCATTCGTCGTCAGTATTCTTCAAAAACTTCCCACCCAGTAGCGTTGCCTTGTATGTCAGAAATCTTTCGATCGGCGACAGTGCCGCAAATTCTTCATAATCACATTCCAGTTCAAAGTTGTACGCTGCCGGGCTGCCACATTCTTTCATCATCTTCTTTACATTTTGATATGCCATAGTTTCTTTCTCCCTTTATGATGTTTGCATTTTATGGTTTCTTCTTTTGATTTTGTTTGTCATAAAAAATCCCCATAACATAAGCAAATTTTTTCTTTCACTTATATTATGGAGAAGTTCATCTTTAAAATTCTGAAGATGCCCGTGAAAATGTTATGAGCCGCTCTGGTTTTCTTTTATAATTTCTGTCATTTCAAAGGATCTTTCCACTATTTTAATATTAAGTGTCTCTAGCATATTTTTTAATGAATCAAATTCCATAGACTCTGTGATTGCCGCTTCTCTGACCGGAGCATCTGATTTCCCTGTTATAATGTTTATGGGATTGTATGATTTGTCAGAAGATACAAAGTTTTTAAACATAAAGTAAGTAACGTATGTTTCAAAGTTTTTAAAATGCCCTAACCATTGTTCAAGATTGCTTTCCTTGCATCTCTCCAATATGTCGTTCATGCCATTCCCACTGTACCAGTTTTTGATCTCCCATAATGTTAAATCTACCCTGTCCTGAATATAATATAATTGTCTGTCAGAGTAAATCTTTCCTCCTCTTTGTCCATTATAATTATTCCAAAATTGTATGGGCCACAAAAAAGAACCGCCAATCGTCCTGGACCTAGAAATCCATTCTATTACCTGTTCAATTGCCTTGTCTTTTGCCTCGTCTTTGTTTCCATGTTCCTTAATATATAAATCAATATATAAATCATATGGATAATTTGGATAGCATCCCCCCTTTATAGGCGCTGAGAATCCAAGCTGATCCGAGCGCAGATAAAATAATTGCTTCTTCTTGTCTTTATCGGAAACTTCAATTCCTACGCCTTCTATAAACTTATATTCGAAGTTTCCTTGTAACCTTTCTTTCATTTTTTTCTCTTGCTCATTCAGGAATGTTACCAAATCATAAAAAAACGAATGATCACAGTTGGCATGGTAAGATTTATCCGGATCAAAATAATACTGTCCTACATCGACAGTGACTCCTTCTATGTATGATTTCAACGTCTTTTTATACATATCGACCCATTGATTAAATTGGCAGCTGTTTATTTGATATACTTTGTTTTTTTGATCTTCCCCTTTGCATCCGTAACACTTTAGTTCATTTGCATGTTCATTTGCAGTCATGTTGTATCCTCCCATGTATTTTTTGTGGAAAACAATTGATTATTTTATAGCTGTATTTTTGTATATGAGAATACCATATCCAATACCATAAAATATAATATTCCCGTACAAATTACGAAAGCTCTTTTATATATTCACGAAATAGGATTGCCTCTACTGCCGGAGTTTTGGATGCAAAGTCTGCATTCTCAATTCCATCTGTTATCAACAGTCTCTCCCATAATTTGGGGAAATCTTCAAAGTCGAATCGGTTATCATCCAATATAACATATTCATCTATCTCCGGATGCTCCTTCAGATAATCTTGAACTCCCTGACCTCTGTGATTCCAGTGATCTTCTGTCATCGCAGATATCTCAAGACCATATTCTATCAGTTTTCCTCTTAAATAATCGAGATCATCTCCTATCCTGACATTCTTCCAGTCAGATGTCAGAACAATATCTCCCCGGCTATATTTTTTTATCACTCCCGCCAAGATCCTGATTCTGGTGTCATCTACTCCTATATGACCGTCTGGAGAACTTATTACTGTCCTCCTTGTATTTAAGACACCATCCACATCTAAAAAAATCGCAAAACTCATATGACAATCGCCTCCTTGCTTGAACTTCTAACTATATTATGGAAATCAGCGTGTTCAATATTTTGAAGATGGATTGCTTACAGATATTTTTCCTGTAATTTCTTCATCTCGTCCCGAATCTTCTCCCGGATCTCCTCGTCCATCACCTCTACCGCACCCGCGTACTGCATAGCCCAGTGTACCACCATGTCCGGCGAAGTCCTTACTTCCACAATATCATACTCCTCCTCACAGGGCTGATTTGTTTTCTTATAATAATCTCCAAACCAGTCGTGCAGGATGGTATAATCCGTATTCCGTATCTTGATCCGTATCTCCCTTGGCTCGTCATAAGCCATGTAGAGATGCTCCGCCATATACTTCTCCGGATCCCAGTATGCGTTACAGATGGGAAGTTCCTCAAAGGTACAGACATCGATGGGAACCGCTTTTTTGTCATCAGTCGTCAGAATCTCCACATCTGACATCATATCTACTCTGTAATGCCAGATACGCTTATTCTCTTTTTTCAGACCAATGCAGTAATAATAATCGTGATAGACCACCAGATGATAGGGACTTAACACATGCAGATATTCTGATTTTGGTATCATCTCATGTTCAGCCGTATAATAATTAAACCTGAATCGAATCTGACACAAGTTATTAATCGCCTGCTGTATCAGCTTTATGTTTTCAGTAAACTGCCGCTTGTCCCGAAACCTTCTCCCGCTAAACCTGCCATGTACGGCTTGAGGATGAAATCGAATTTTGTCCTTTCCATCCGCCGAAGGCTGTAAAAACGGCGTCCGATAGTATACGCTGGCAGTTGATGCCAACTTAGACACAAGCTGCTGCTTGTCCTCATTGGACAGCATATCGGAAAAGCAGACAAGCTGAATGAGCCTGTCAAGTTCCTCACGCGTAAAGGCATGTACATAGGAAAATTCGGTGATGTCCGGCGCCTTCTTCCCCGATTCCTTATTTTTCTTTGCTTTCAGGCGATCTTCCTTATAACCCTTATATTTTATTTTGTATTCATGGTCGTTTTCATCAGTATATGAGAGCGGATTTACTTCCATTAACATATCTTCGACTGTGTCGGCAAGGGTACGCGGATTCTCCAATGGTGTCCCGTTGTGATACTTTGCAATACGGTAAAGACGAAGCATCTCACCTAATTGGGTCTTTGACAGGCTGTGTTCTTCATCAGTAAGAAGACGGAGTATCTCCATGATCTGAAGCACACGCCTTTCCGGACTGTAGCTTCCACGATCAGGCGCATTCTCTACGGAAATTCCCTTCTCAAAGGCGCTGGGCATTTTTGCCAGCCCAATGCTTTCTGTGATTTCAAAGGGATTCCATATAAGCTTTAATGCCTTTGACATTTCCCCGTCTATAAAATACGTCGCATAAGTCAGAAATTCGCCTTTTTTCGGGTCATAAGCCTGCACAGCAGACAAAAATCCCTGCCACCCTGACTGATATAATTCTTCTTCCATATCCTTTTTCCGCTTTTCAGACATATTGAACTTTTGCAAACGATTCCATGCACACTTATGGACATATTTTTCAAAGTTGTGATACAGGCTTTCCCACGCCTCGTTATCTCCGGATTTTATCCGAATAATGAGATTTTTTACTTCTTCAGACGACAAATATTCTCCCATATTGCATACCTCCTGCGCAAATCCCTGAGTTTTTCGTTAAACCTTGGATTCAAAAAATAATTCAATAGCTCCCTATCGGGCCTACGAAACGGCATGTTACGCTGTGATGCATCTGCCACAGAAAAGAGCAAAATAGATTTTATAGCCGAGCCTTTGATTGACTTCAGTGTGATTTGAAGTCTGCTCTTTGCTATGGAACACATCTTTACTTGTCATTGTATCATAATCACACTGACACTGCACCATATTCCCTTAAATTGTTACACAAAAAACGTAACCGTTTAACCTTTTCGGATAACCTGCTGCATATTCCATTCTATCTGAATCACAGATTTGTTTTCCGCTTGTTGTGGTGGATGCGCCAAACTCCAAGCTTGCATACAAGCTTGGAGTTGCACTCACATACCGTACTTTTCCTTAAATTTGTCCACCATCCTTTTCAAAAGATAGTCATGGTCATAGCTGATAAAGCTTTCCGGCAGGG
>CAYMUW010000040.1:0-21547 GCA_964393865.1 uncultured Lachnospiraceae bacterium | reverse complement strand
TGGTACTTTGAGAGATTATATTCACTTTTGAATTACAGTTTGCGGAAACTCAAGCATCCTCTACATATACAGAACCCCAAAATCATGTTATAATGTACAAATTGGCAATGAGCCATGCGTCTGTCCGAAAGCACAAACTGGCTGCTCGCAGACAGGTTTGTGCTTCAGGACAGACATAGGGCGAAGCCCGTGAATGAGAGAGCCGAAGGCTCTCGAATGTGCATGGCGTCAAAGCGTCTGAGCAAAAGCGTACTGGCTGCTCGCAGGCGCAACCTAATGTATGGTGCCGATATTATGAAATGAATATTATGAAATGACAGGAGGCATACGAATATGTGGGCATATGAAAGTGTTTTTTATCAGATTTATCCACTGGGATTTAGTGGCGCACCTTTTGAGAATGACGGAGTTTTAGAGCACCGGATATTAAAGGTAAACGACTGGATTCCGCACATCAAAAAGCTGGGGGCTAATGCAATTTATTTTTCTCCGGTTTTTGAATCGGATACACACGGTTATAATACCAGGGATTATACCAGAATTGACACCAGATTGGGAACCAATGAGGATTTTGCACAGGTTTGCGAAAACCTTCATAAGGAAGGCATCCGTGTGGTTTTGGACGGTGTATTTAATCATGTGGGAAGAGGCTTTTGGGCTTTTCAGGACATACTGCAAAAGCGTTGGGATTCACCTTATAAGGATTGGTTTCACATTAATTTCGACGGCAATTCCAATTATAATGACGGACTTTGGTATGAAGGCTGGGAAGGTAACTATGATCTGGTAAAGCTTAACCTGAAAAACGAGGAAGTGATACAGCACATCTTTGCGGCTATCAGAGGCTGGGTAGAGGAATTTCAGATTGACGGACTCAGACTGGATGTGGCTTACTGTCTGGATCATGATTTCTTAAGAAGGCTCCGTCAGTTCTGCGACGGTTTAAAGCCCGACTTTTTCCTTCTGGGAGAGACATTACATGGGGATTATAATCAGTGGATGAATGATTCCATGCTTCACTCCGTTACCAATTATGAATGCTATAAAGGGCTGCATTCCAGCTTTAACAGCATGAATATGTTTGAAATTGTTCATTCGCTGCTTCGTCAGTTTGGACCGGAAAACTGGACGCTTTATAAAGGTAAGCATCTGCTTTCCTTTGTGGATAACCATGATGTATCCAGAGTGGCAAGTATCTTAAATAATGAAAAGCATCTTCCCCTGATTTACGCTTTAGCCTTTGGCATGCCGGGAATTCCCTGCGTTTATTACGGAAGCGAATGGGGCGCAAAGGCGGATAAGAGAGAGGGAGACCCGGCCCTTCGTGCATGTTTTGAGGAGCCCGTCTTTAATGAGCTTACCGAAAAGCTCAGTAAAATGGCGGCGGCAAAGAAGGAGTCCAAGGCATTAAATTACGGAACCTTCCGTTCCGTGGTTTTGACCAACAAACAGTGTATTTTTGAAAGAAAGGCAGAGGATGAGCGGGTTTTGGTTGCCATCAATGCGGACGGAGAAGCTTATACAGCTCATTTCGATGCCGGTTGCGGCCAGGCCGTGGATTTGCTTACGGGAGAGCTGCATGATTTTGGAGGCGGAAGCACGCTTTCTCCTTACAGCGCTGCTTTCTGGAAGATGGAACGATAATTCCAATCGTAGTTAGCCTTTATGAAGCTCCGCAAAATGGACATTTTCTCATATAAAATAAAAAATGTAAAGTTCGCTTGACAAATGATGTAAAGCATACTATACTTTTGAAGTGTAAAGCGCGCTATACATTTTTGGCACTGATTTATGAAAGGAAGGGTGTTGATTTGCAGACTAAAATTGCAGAGTTTAGAAAAGCAGGAAAGGTTACGCAGGAAGAGCTTGCCGATGCAGTGAACGTGACCAGGCAGACCATTATTTCACTGGAAAATGGGAAGTATAAGGCATCACTGGTTCTTGCTCACAAAATTGCCCAGTTTTTTGGCGTAACCATTGAGGAAATGTTTGTTTTTGATAAGGAGGAAGAGAACATATGAGAGGGATTTTTTGTCAAACGACAGCGACAACAAATGAGGAATACAGAAAGGAATTGAAAAGCAAGAATGTGTGGATGGTACTTTTTATCCTGGTAGGAGCGGCGATTGCAGCCGCCGCATATCTGGCGGACGCAAGGTACACCCTGGAAATACCGTCCTACATGCTGGGAGTATATTGCGGAATGGGAACGGGAATTGCGGTAGTTGGAGTGATCCTTCTTATTAAGAATCTGATGCTCCTTGGCAGCGAGGAGAAGCTTAAGGCAAGCAGACTGAAGCATTATGATGAGAGAAATAAGGAGATTAACGGTAAGGCTGTGATGGCGGCAATCAAGGTAATGCTGATTGCATGTCTGGTAACCGCATTGATTGCAGGGATTTACTATCCGTACCTTATTAAGGTGCTGCTTTTTATCGTTTATGTATTCTTTTTTTCCTATTTAGTTGCGTATTCCTATTACAAAAGAAAGATGTAGGCTATGATTTATACTTTTTATGAATTGTGTTGGTTGTATTTTATATATTCCTTTATCGGCTGGTGCGTGGAGGTGTGCGTGGCAGCCGTACAAAGGAGGAAATTTATTAACAGGGGGTTCGTCAGCGGACCCCTTTGTCCTATTTACGGAGCCGGAGCGGTGGCATTTGCGGTTTTTCTGTCGGAGCTTAGAACCAATCCATTCTTTTTGTTTTTGGGAGGAGCTATTCTTGCTTCTGTTATTGAGTTTGCTACGGGAGCGTTTCTGGAAAAGCTGTTTCATAAAAAGTGGTGGAATTACTCCCGCATCAGGTTTAATTTTGAAGGATATATCTGTGTCAGGTATTCTCTGCTCTGGGGAGTGTTTGCATTAGTTCTTACATATTTTGGTAATCCCTTATTTGCAATGCTGTCCCATATGATTCCGCATCTGCTGGGCGTAATTATTCTGTGGGTTTTGGCTGCTCTTTTGGCGCTTGATGTGGTGGGAACAACCCTTGCCATCAGAGGAATGCAGAAGCAGCTGGAGCAGATTTCCCAATTGACGGGAGGAATTAGGCAGGTGTCCCGTTTTTTGGAAAATGCTATCACCAAAAGGATTATTCAGCGTATGGAAAGGGCTTTTCCGGCTCTTTCAAGGGAAGCACTGAAAAAGCAGGCAATAAAGAAAGAAAAGAGCACGGTCTTTGCGCAGGGATGCTGCTTTTATAAGCTGTTTTGCCTGTTTGTGATCGGCGCCTTTCTCGGGGATATTACGGAGACCATTTTCTGCCTGATTACCACAGGCCGTCTGATGAGCAGAAGCAGCGTGGTTTATGGGCCCTTTAGTATTGTGTGGGGGCTTGGCTGTGCGCTGCTTACCGCCATTTTGTATCGGATTAGAAATAAGAGCGATTCTTATATTTTTATAGCGGGAACACTTCTTGGCGGTGCCTATGAATATGTGTGCAGCGTGTTTACGGAGCTGGTGTTTGGAACGGTATTCTGGGATTACAGCGGCTTTGCGTTCAATTTGGGAGGCAGAATTAATTTGTTATATTGCTTTTTCTGGGGTATTGCGGCGGTAGTATGGATGAAGCTTCTTTACCCCCGCCTTTCACGCTGGATTGAAAAGCTGCCCCGCAGGGTGGGAACCGTCCTCTGTAATCTGATACTTGTATTTATGATTGTCAACTGCCTGATTTCGGCGCTTGCGCTGGCAAGATACGAGGAGCGGAACAGTGTAGAGGGACAACTATCGCCCGGTGCGGATAATGTACTGGAGGAGATTTTGGACGAACGCTTTAATGATGAAAGAATGGAGAGGATATATCCCAATGCCAAAATTGTAAACTGACCGTTTTGGAAGTCTTAAATTCTGACATTTCTTAAGTTTTTTTTCTGTTATTTTTTGTACATCCCTATTGACAAACTAATATTATATGACATATAGTATTTATATCACTAACAATACTATACATCATATAATATTATAAAATTTGACAATATTGCAGAAAGGAGAAACGCGATGGTTTTTAATACAGGAGCGGCACTGCTTGACGCGATTGTGCTGGCAGTAGTGTCCCGGGAACCGGAGGGGGCATATGGATATAAGATTACGCAGGATGTCAGACAGGTCATAGAGCTTTCCGAATCCACATTGTATCCGGTGTTAAGACGTCTTCAAAAGGATGACTGCCTGGAGGTATATGATATGGAGTGTGCCGGAAGGAACAGGCGATATTACAAGACAACGGAAAAGGGACGTTTGCAGCTTAATCTGTACGAAAGTGAATGGAGAAAATATTCTGCAAAAATCAATGGAATATTCGAGGGAGGAATGAGTAAATGAGCAGATGGGAATTTATGAGGCAGCTTGAGGCGCTGCTTTCCGATATCTCACCCAGTGAGAGAGAGGAGGCCCTTCAATATTATAATGATTATTTTAACGACGCAGGAAGAGAAAATGAGCAGGAGGTTATGAAGGCACTGGGATCACCGGAGCAGGTGGCTAAAATTGTGAAGGACGGCCTTTCGGATAATCCGGAAATGGGAGAGTTTACGGAAACCGGCTTTTCCAGTTCCAAGGACAGCAGAAATGAAATTGTAAAGAGACCTTTCGTTACCGAAGGAGCTCAATCAACCGAAGGCTTCCAGGCCGAAGGAGGAAGAGAATCAGGAAAGGAAAGCCGGGAACGAGGCCAGGGACAGACACAGACCGGTGCGGACGTGGGAACGCAAAAGGCTAAGAAGGAGGGGATGCCTGGCTGGGCAATTGTTTTGATTGTGATCGGCTGTATCTTTTTATCCCCTGTGATTATCGGTGTGGCTGCAACGGCACTGGGACTTATAGCAACCGTTATATGTACCGTGCTGGGATTGATTTTTGGATTCGGGTTAAGCGTGCTGATCTTGTTTATTGTAGGGATTGCATTGATTGTAGCAGGCTTTGGATGCGTTTTTCCGGAACCGGTTGTTGCTCTGGGACTTTGGGCCGGAGGACTGATTTGTCTGTCTATCGGTATCTTATTTTTAATGCTTACCGTATTTTTTGCAGGCAGGGTGTTTCCCGCAACCTGTCAGGGTATAGCATATATTTTCAAAAAGCTTTTTGGGAAAAAGGAGGCGGCAGATCATGAATAATTTTTTTAAATGGGGATTTATCGTTGCAGGCATTTTCATGCTGGCAGGGGTTGTGTTCGCATTAATCTGTGTTGGAAAAGTGGATATTGTGGATGGTGATGTGGTGGTTTCTTCAGAAGATGGGCCTGCAGAACTGTATGTCAACGGCAGATTGATAGAGTCAAATGTAAATTCCCAATGGCAGGTTCAGACGAACAATGTGAAAAAGCTTCACATGGAGGTGGGAGCAGGGGAGTTTTACATTAAGGAAAAGGACACGGATGATCAGACCATTGATATTTCCATTTCGGGACTTGGTAAAAGCAACTACTATGTAAAAAACGACACCTTATATATAGAAGGTTTTAAGGGAAACCATGTGATCAGCGGCCATTCATGTAATGAAATTGTGGTCGAACTCCCCAAGGGAGTAAAGATGGATCAAATAGAGCTGGAGATCGGCACAGGTGTGCTCAAGGTGGAAAATCTGCTTGCCAAATCTGCCGATATTGAAATCGGAGCAGGAGAGGTAATCATTGAAGAAGCGGAAATACAGGATTATTTCACCGCTGAGATCGGGGCGGGAAGACTGGAAACCCGCAATATGAAGGCAGAAAATGTAGAGCTTGAGCTGAGCCTGGGTGAGTGTCTGTATCAGGGTGAGATCGGAAACAATTTGGATGCGGAGTGTGCTATGGGCAGCATGGAGCTGCAGCTTAAAGGTAATTACGAGGACTACAATTATAAGATTGAATGTTCGGCAGGAACCATTGACATGGACGGTTACAGTTTTGGGGCATTGGCTGCGGAGAAGAAGATTGATAATGGCGCGAAGGGAACCTTTGACATATCCTGTAGTATGGGAGAAATCAGAATAGGATTTAGTGATTAATTATGGGAGGAATTCTCAAACTGGTGTTTAAACTGCTGATCTGCCTGCCCTGTGCAATCTTATGCGGAGTGCTGGGACTGTTGTTCTGCTGTACGCTGATCCTGATTCCGCTGGGAATTGCATGCTTTAAATTGACAGGATACCTGCTGTGTCCTTTCAGAGCGTGTGCGATATAAGTAATAAACCGAAAGCAAAAGACAGTGTAGCGGTTAGTTTAGGAGGAGAATAGAATTTATGGATGCAAAGACAACGGGAATTGTAGCATATTTATCATGGATTGGATTTTTGATTGCAGTGCTGGCTGGAGATAAGGAGGAAGCCAAATTCCATATTAATCAGGCTCTGGTGATCTTATTGTTTTGTTTACCTGTTCCCATTCCCTGTATTGGATGGGCCTGGGGTGTGTTTATGGTCGTATGCTGGATCATGGGACTGATTGCCGCCATTAATGGAGAAGAGAAGGAGGTTCCGCTGATCGGTTCCATTAAACTGATTAAGTGATTTTACCGGTAATTCGGATTTGATTTCAATGAAAAACAGCGCTGCCACAGATATCAGGGTTATACTGATTGTGGTCAGCGCTGTTTTAACATGAATGTGTTTAGCTTAAAGTAAAGAATAATCCCGCTTTCTTAAGGGCAGGCCGCAAAGCCATGTAAATGACTACGGAAGCAACGGCTGAAACCACTGCGTTGATGGAGGTGGAAGCAATGTTCCACGCCAGAGTAATCTCGGCAGCAGGTTTTCCGATAATGAGCAGCTTATAGGCATAGCCAAGAAGCGGATCAAATATTATGTTAAAGCCGAGACCGCATACTGCGGCAATAATTGTCCATTTTAAAACCTTCTTATTATCTTTTTCAGTGGTAATTTTTCCAAGCTTATGCGCAATCAGTCCGGCAATCAATCCGATACAGAATTTCAAAATAAAGGTCTTAGGAGCATAGGCTATGTACTGGGGATCAAGCAAGTCCCCTATGGTCATACCAATAGCGCCGCCTAAGCCGCCGTATACGCTGCCAAGCAAAAGAGCACCAAGTACGCAGATGGCATTTCCAAGATGCAGGGAGGTGGCGTCTCCTCCGGGAAGCTGGATCTTAAATTGTAAAAAGGTAAATACCACATAGGACAGTGCTGCCATTAAACCGGTCAGCGCAATTTTTTGTGTCGTTTGATTTTTCATAACGGTTTCCTCCTCAAGAGAATGTACTTATTGTCTGTAACTGACTATGTCTGTAACAGACATTATTATCGTATTCTATTATATGCAATAATGGTATCTCGAAAAGTGCCAAATTAAAACTTTTTAACCATGCCAGTTGGAAGATATAAACTTTTTCTAAAAATAATATTCTTTCTGTTAAATATTTTTCAGCCAATTGACATTGATAATATGTATGGAATATAATGGCAAATGGTTAACTAGTTAAAAATTAAATATTTAACATTTGTGGAACGTGAAAAGTGAAAAAAGCTTTTTATATTCATGAAGGAGGTTATGATGGAGGAAAGTCAGCATCAGATTGTCAATCTTTTCAGGCAGTGCGATCAGGCCATAAAGCGCTCCATTGGGAAACGGGTGAAAGATACCGGGCTGTATCAGAGCCAGCACAGGCTTCTGATGATTCTGGGAAAGCATCCTGACTGCTCCCAAACCATGCTGGCAGAAAAGCTAGAGGTGTCTTCGGCCGCGGTGGCAGTGGCATTGAAGAAGCTGGAGAAGTCAGGCTATATCGAAAGAACCAATGATGAAACGGATAACCGTATGAACCATGTGGTGATAACAGCAAAGGGACAGGAAGCAATTCGTATCAGTTGTGTTTATTTTCGGGAGATTGAAAATGCACTGTTTGAAGGTTTTTCGGAAAAAGAGCTTGAGGAGATAAAAGGCTTTTTGACAAGGATTATTCAAAACGGGGAAAGATATTGCGGTTCCCTGCCCGAAGGAGGCTTTGACGCTCCGGGGGAAAATAGTTCCGTCAGGGATGATATGCAATAAGGAGGCAGAATAAATTTTATGAAAAGATTTTGGAAATACGTTAAACCTTATCTATCGGCATTTATCATCGGGCCGCTTTTGATGATTGTGGAAGTGGTCGGTGAGGTGCTTTTACCCAAGTTTATGGCTAACATTATTAATAATGGGGCGGTAAACCATGATGTTCCTTACATTATCGGAATGGGTGCAGTGATGGTGGTAACCGCACTGCTTATGATGGCCGGAGGAATTGGAGGAGCTTATTTTGCAGCGAAGGCGGCAATCAGCTTTTCTTCCGATCTTAGAAGCGATTTGTTTGATCAGGTGCAGAAATTTTCCTTCTCCAATCTGGATCAGTTCAGCACCGGTTCCCTGGTAACCAGATTGACAAATGATATTACACAGGTGCAAAACCTGATTAATATGGCGCTTCGTATGCTGCTGCGTTCGCCGGGAATGCTGATCGGTGCATTGATTATGGCAATTATGATGAATGCCAGACTGGCAGTTGTGGTTCTGGTGGTTATTCCGGTACTGATATTAGTGATTGCGCTGATTATCAGAGCTGCTTTTCCAAGATTTGAAACCATGCAGAGAAAGCTGGATATCTTAAATTCCAATATTCAGGAGGTTTTGACCAATGTGCGGGTAATCAAATCCTTTGTACGGGGAGGCTATGAGGAAGAGCGTTTTGCGGCCTCCAATGAAGAATTAAAGAAGTCCAGTATGGATGCTTATAAGATTGTGGTCTTTACCACGCCGGTTATGATGCTTCTTATGAATGTAACTACCTTAGGAAGCGTGTGGTTTGGCGGAAAGCAGATTTTGGCAGACTCCATGCCGGTGGGAGATTTAACTGCTTTTACGACTTATATTGTGCAGATTTTAATGTCACTGATGATGCTTGCAATGATTTTGCTGCAAAGCTCCAGAGCATTGGCTTCCCTGCACCGCATCACGGAGATACTGGATACGGAAGTAAATCTGTCTGATGAGGGCTGTGCTTTCCCGGAGAAAAGGGTGGAAAGCGGCAAGGTGGAATTTCAGGATGTTTCCTTTAAATATTATAAAGAAAACAAGGAGGAGGTGCTTTCCCATATCAGCTTTCAGATAGAGAGCGGCAGCGTTTTGGGCATTATCGGTTCTACGGGAAGCGGCAAGACCACACTGGTTCAAATGATCCCCCGTCTCTACGATGTAGCTGAGGGAGCGGTTTTGGTAGACGGCGTCAATGTAAAGGACTATTCCTTGAGAAATCTGCGTGAAGGAGTAGGTATGGTATTGCAGAAGAATGTGCTGTTCTCAGGAACCATTCAGGAAAATCTGATGTGGGGAGACGGTGAAGCGTCAGATCAGCAGATCATGGATGCGGCTCAGGCAGCGCAGGCCGATGATTTCGTGAAATCCTTCACCGAAGGGTATCAAACAGAGCTTGGGCAGGGCGGTGTCAATGTGTCCGGCGGACAGAAGCAAAGACTTTGCATTGCAAGAGCACTGCTAAAGAACCCCAAAATACTTATTTTAGACGACTCCACCAGTGCGGTTGATACGGCAACGGAGGCCCGAATCAGAGAAAGCTTTTCCGGTATGCTTAAGGATACTACCAAGATTATTATTGCACAGAGAATCACTTCTGTAATCGATGCAGATGAGATTCTTGTATTGGATGAGGGACGAATTGCCGGTTTGGGCAGTCATGAGCAGCTTCTGAAGGAATGTGAAGCTTATCAGGAAATTTACTATTCCCAGATGGATAAGGAGGTGAGTGCTTCATGAGAGAGGAAAAGCTGAAATATTTGGAAAAGAAGTACGAAAGCAGATTAAATCCCAAGAATGACGCACTCATGGGAGCGGCGCCCGAAGCCGGGAAAGGCGTTAAGCCCGGCAAACGTGCCGGAAAGCAGGCGACGGCGGGCAGTAAGCCCAAAAACGTAAGAAAAACAGTGAGCAGACTGATGGGGTATATAGCCCATCAAAAGCTGAAACTGGGAATTGTGTTTTTGTGTGTTATAGGAGGTACCGTTGCAAACCTGGCAGGCTCTTATATGCTGCGGCCTATCATTAACGGATTAACGGCAGAGGACAGAAGTGTTGCCAATCTGTTAAGGGGTATTCTGACTATGGCCTGTATTTACCTTGTGGCAGTGCTGGCTCAGTACCTGCAGCAAAGAATTATGATCGGTATATCTCAGGGAGCTATTTTGCAGATTCGTAATGAACTGTTTGGAAAACTGCAAAAGCTGCCTGTCCGGTTTTATGATACCAACAATCACGGAGATGTGATGAGCCGTTTTACCAATGACGTGGATGCGGTGGGTGAAATGCTTAACAATACCGTGGTACAGCTGATCTCAGGGGCGATTAATATAGTAGGAACTCTTGCGCTGATGATTTACACCAATGTATGGCTGACGCTGATTACCATAGTGATGATACCGCTTATGCTGAAAGCAGTACAGTTTGTGGGAGGAAAGAGCCGGAAATATTATCAGGCGCAGCAGGCGGCTATCGGTACTTTGAATGGCTATATTGAAGAAACGGTAACGGGACAGAAGGTAGTGAAGGTGTTCTGTCATGAGGATGAGGCCAGAGATGAATTTTCATATTTGAACAGTGATTTGAAAGGAAAGCAGATTAAGGCACAATTTTTCGGCGGTATTATGGGACCTGTTATGGGGAACTTGAGCCAGGTCAGTTATTCGCTGACGGCCTGCATCGGAGGAATTTTATGTGTGCTTAGAGGTTTTGATATTGGCGGACTTACCGTGTTTGTCAATTACTCCAGACAATTTTCACGTCCCATCAACGAGGTGGCAATGCAGGTGAATACCATCTTTTCGGCGCTTGCCGGTGCTGAGAGGGTATTTGCGGTGATGGATGAAGAGCCGGAAGGGCAGGATGCAGAGCACGCAATATCCATGTGTGAATTGGATGGAAAAAATGTTTATGTAATTCCCAAGACCAATGCCATTACGGGTCAGGAGAATTTTGCCGCTGATGTAATCAGGGAGGATCAGGATAATTACTATAAAGAAGTGAAAGGGGCAGTGACCCTGACGGATGTAACCTTCGGCTATAATCCGGATAAGACGATTTTGAAAAATGTTTCCCTGTATGCAAAGCCGGGACAGAAGATTGCCTTTGTGGGTTCCACCGGAGCGGGAAAGACCACGATCACCAATCTGATTAACCGTTTTTATGATATTGATTCGGGTATGATTACCATCGACGGTATTCCCGCAACGGAGATAAAGCGTGATGATCTCAGAAGAAATATTTCCATGGTGCTGCAGGATACCCATTTGTTCACAGGAACAGTGCGGGAAAACATTCGCTATGGACGACTGGATGCCACGGACGAGGAAGTAGAACAGGCAGCAAGAACTGCCAGCGCTCACTCTTTTATTATGAGACTGGAGCATGGCTATGACACCGTGCTTGAGGGAGACGGCGCAAATTTAAGTCAGGGGCAGAGACAGTTGATTAATATTGCCCGTGCAGCTATATCCAGGGCACCTATTTTGATCCTGGACGAAGCCACCAGCTCTGTGGATACCAGAACAGAGAAGCATATTGAAAAGGGAATGGACCGCCTGATGGCGGAGCGCACTACGCTTGTGATTGCCCACAGGCTTTCCACCGTAAGAAACGCCAATGCCATTATGGTTTTGGAGAACGGTGTGATTATTGAGCGGGGTGACCATGATGACCTGTTGGCACAAAAGGGACGTTATTATGAGCTTTATACAGGTTTAAGCGAGTTGGATTAAAGTGTATTGATATAGGATTTGCCTATATCTGGCAAGATTTTTTAGATATTATGCAAATGTGCGTCATAATGCTATACTCTGTCTATCGAAAGAAAACAGGAGGAAAGTTATTATGAAAAAGTTATTAGCAGTTTTATTAACAGGAGCATTTATTGCAGGGGCGCTTACAGGATGCGGTTCTAAGAGTGCGGATGACAAGGTAATCAAGGTGGCAGCGTCGGCAACTCCCCATGCGGAGCTTTTGGAGCAGGTAAAGCCTATTCTGGAAGAGCAGGGATATGATTTGCAGGTAACGGTTTTTGATGATTATGTACAGCCTAACGAGGTAGTGGAAAGCGGCGAGTTTGATGCAAACTATTTCCAGCACATTCCTTATCTGAACAGCTTTAACGATGAAAAGGGAACCCATCTTGTTAATGCAGGCGGCATTCATTATGAGCCCTTCGGAATCTATCCCGGAACAAAGAGCGGACTCGAAGAGGTTGGAGAGGGCGACAGTATTGCAGTTCCCAATGATACGACCAATGAGGCAAGAGCATTGCTTCTGCTTCAGGATAACGGTTTTATCGTATTAAAGGATGGCGCAGGACTTGAAGCTACCGTAAATGATATTGTTGAAAATCCTTTTAACCTTGATATCGTTGAGCTGGAAGCAGCACAGATTCCCAGAGTGTTAGGAGAGGTTGCATACGCAGTTATGAACGGAAACTACGCACTGGAGGCAGGCTATTCAGTAGCAAGGGATGCGCTTGCATATGAAAATCCCGACTCTGAGGCAGCACAGACCTATGTGAATGTCATTGCTGTAAAGGAAGGAAACGAGAATGCCGATAAGATTAAGGCATTGGTGGAAGCACTGAAATCCGATACCATTAAGACATATATCAATGATACTTATGACGGAGCAGTAATTCCCTTTGAATAGTCGGAAGTAATTGTGTATAATGAGCTTAAGCAACCCTGGAATTGCGGTTCCGGGGTTGTTTGTGTTTGGAATGCATTTATTTAGGAACGATGCCGCAGAAAGGATAAAATTATGACACTGACCCAGCTACGATATGTGATTACCATTGCAGATACCCGCTCCATGAATGAAGCGGCAAGAACGCTTTTTATTGCACAGCCCAGTCTCTCTCAGGCAGTGAAGGAGCTGGAAGAGGAGATTGGAATCAGTATCTTTAACAGAAGCAACCGTGGAGTGAGCATTACCCCTGAGGGCGAGGAATTTCTCGGATATGCCAGACAGGTAGTGGAGCAGTACCGCCTGGTGGAGGATCGGTATATTGAGAAGAAGAACAGCAAGAAGCGGTTTAGTGTTTCGACCCAGCATTATACCTTTGCGGTCAAGGCCTTTGTGGAGCTGGTGAAGCAGTTTGGCATGGATGAATATGAGTTTGCGGTACATGAAACCAAGACTTATGAGGTGATAGAGGATGTGAAAAATTTCCGCAGTGAGATCGGCATTCTTTATTTAAATGATTTTAATACTGCGGTGCTCACAAAGCTTTTTCAGGAGTCGCGGTTGGAATTTTCGGAGCTTTTTCAGTGCGGCATCTATGTATATATGTGGAAAGGACATCCCCTTGCCGGACAGAAGGAGATTGCGCTTGAGGAGTTGGAGGAGTACCCCTGCCTTTCCTTTGAACAGGGAGTAAACAATTCCTTTTATTTTGCGGAGGAGGTGCTCAGCACATATCGGTATAAGCGGTTGATTAAGGCCAATGATCGTGCCACTCTTTTAAACCTTATGGTGGGATTAAATGCTTATACCCTGTGTTCCGGGATAATCTGTGAGAATTTAAACGGTTCCGATTATTGCGCAGTGAAGCTGAAGTCGGATGAGGTTATGACGATCGGCTACCTGAAAAGGAAGGGTGCAGCTCTAAGTCCTTTAGGGCAGAAATATTTGGAGGAAATCAGGAAATTTAAGGCAAGCCTGTAAGTTTTACGGCTGCTTTTTAAGGTCGGATAAGAAGATTTTTGATAAAGGTTCGTGAAAGGAATCAGAAAGGAACGATAGTATGGAACAGAAGGAATTTCGCAACAGAGTTTTAGGGTGCTGGCTTGGACAGACGTCCGCCGCAATATAAATAATTCAAATCGTCCACGGTAAAGAGAATGCACAGATGAGGAACCATTTCCTCCACCACACGGGCGGTTTCTTCCAGAGATTTTCCTTCTTTTTTCATTTCTACGGCCTTCATAATTAAAAGCGCTTCGCCTAAGGATGCGGACAGGGTATCCACAACGGTAACGGTCATTTCAGGAAAGGCTTCCATTACCTCTTTGGAGGTCATGACCACATTGCCACAGCCGCCGCTTAAGGCAGAAGAAAAGCTGATGTGCAGAATGTCCTTTCCCTCTCTTGCAATGGCGGTAAAGCGTTCTTCGATGACAGCCGGATTGCTTGCCATGGTGCCAACCTTTTTCAGATTCCGCATCTCATCATAAAATTGCCGACAGGTCAGCTCTTTGTCATCTCCGTATACCTGGTCATATCCACAGTATAATAATGTGGAATGACGCATATATTGTTTTCTGCAATGTAATCTTTGGGAAGATCGCAGTTGCTTTCAGTGGAAATAATGAATTCTCTCATATGCAGACTCCTTACCTTACTATTCAATCAATCTATGGTATAGATTATAACCATAGATTGAGTATAGCATAGATTTATGGGAAAAGTACAATATATAAACAAATTATAAAATTAGCACTCACCTCTTGACAGTGCTAACAACTGGTGTTATATTCACAATAGAACATACAAACAAGATAATTAAGCCAATCGCCAGGGGCAGGAAGGAGTGCTTATGAATATATCAAAGTTCACACAAAAATCTATGCAGGCAGTGGAAGGATGCGAAAAGCTTGCATATGAATACGGCAATCAGGAGATCGAGCAGGAGCATTTATTGTACAGCCTCCTTACAATCGATGACAGCCTGATTTTAAAATTGATTGAAAAGATGGAGATTAATACTCAGTATTTCTTAAACAGAGCAGAGGAAGCTGTAAATAAAAGAGTTAAGGTACAGGGCGGACAGGTCTATGTGGGGCAGTATCTAAATAAAGTACTGGTTTCCGCAGAGGATGAAGCAAAAGCACTCTCAGATGAATATGTGTCTGTAGAGCATTTGTTCCTTGCCCTGATTAAACATCCTAATAAGGAAGTAAAGGAGATTTTCAGGGAGTTTGGCATTACCAGAGAACGCTTTTTGCAGGTGCTTTCTTCGGTAAGGGGGAATCAGCGTGTTACCTCCGATAATCCCGAGGCCACCTATGACACGCTTGCCAAGTATGGGCAGGATCTGGTGGAAAAGGCAAGAGAGCAAAAGCTTGATCCGGTAATAGGAAGAGACAGTGAGATCAGAAATGTGATCCGTATTCTTTCCCGAAAGACCAAAAATAATCCGGTTCTGATCGGCGAGCCGGGCGTAGGAAAGACTGCGGTGGTGGAAGGCCTTGCACAGCGTATTGTCAGGGGCGATGTGCCGCAGGGCCTTAAGGACAAGAAAATATTTGCGCTGGATATGGGGGCTCTGGTGGCAGGCGCAAAATACCGCGGTGAGTTTGAGGAAAGATTAAAGGCCGTTTTGGAGGATGTAAAAAACAGTGACGGACAGATTATTCTTTTCATTGATGAGCTGCACACCATTGTGGGCGCCGGTAAGACGGACGGCGCATTGGATGCGGGAAATATGCTTAAGCCCATGCTTGCAAGAGGTGAACTGCATTGTATCGGAGCCACTACGTTGGATGAATATCGTCAGTATATTGAAAAGGATGCCGCATTGGAAAGACGTTTTCAGCCGGTTATGGTTGAGGAGCCTACCGTTGAGGATACCATTTCCATTCTCCGTGGCCTGAAGGAGCGTTATGAGGTTTATCATGGGGTTAAGATTATGGATAATGCTCTGGTAAGTGCGGCGGTTTTGTCCAACCGCTATATTTCCGATCGTTTCCTTCCGGATAAGGCCATTGATCTGGTGGATGAAGCCTGTGCGCTGATTAAAACAGAGCTTGACTCCATGCCTACAGAGCTGGATGAACTGCAGCGTAAGGTTATGCAGATGGAGATAGAGGAAACGGCTCTGAAAAAGGAAGATGACCGAATGAGTCAAGAACGTTTGGAAACACTTCAAAAGGAACTGGCTGAGTTAAAGGAAGAGCTGAACAATCGTAAGGCCAGGTGGGAAAATGAAAAGGCGTCCGTTGAACGGCTTTCCAAGCTGCGTGAGGAAATTGACGGAGTCAGCAGTCAGATTGAAATTGCACAGAGAGATGGCGACTACGAGAAAGCAGCGGAGTTAAGCTACAGCAAGCTCCCGGCGCTTAAGAAACAGCTGGAGATGGAGGAGGAGCAGGTTAAGAATAAAGATTTGTCGCTGGTACATGAAAGCGTATCGGAGGAAGAGATTGCCAGGATCATATCCAGATGGACGGGAATTCCTGTCGCAAAGCTGACAGAAAGCGAGAGAAACAAGACGCTGCATTTGGATGAAGAGCTGCACAAGCGTGTGGTGGGACAGGATGAAGGCGTTACCAAGGTAACGGAGGCTATTATCCGTTCCAAGGCAGGAATCAAAGATCCTACCAAGCCTATCGGTTCTTTCCTGTTTCTGGGACCTACCGGTGTGGGTAAGACAGAGCTGGCTAAAGCTCTTGCCGCTTCTCTGTTTGATGATGAGAACAACATGGTTCGTATTGATATGAGTGAATATATGGAGAAATATTCGGTGTCCAGACTGATTGGAGCGCCTCCCGGATATGTGGGATATGAGGAAGGTGGACAATTGACCGAAGCAGTCAGAAGAAAGCCTTATTCCGTGGTCCTGTTTGACGAGATTGAAAAGGCGCATCCCGATGTGTTTAATGTGCTTTTGCAGGTGCTGGATGACGGGCGAATCACAGATTCACAGGGACGGACAGTGGATTTTAAGAATACAATCCTGATTATGACCTCCAATATCGGGGCGTCCTATCTGCTGGAGGGTATTGACCGGAACGGTAACATCAGCGAGGATGCGGAAAAGCTGGTGATGGAAGAGCTTCATGCTCATTTCAGACCGGAATTTTTAAACAGACTGGATGAGACTATTTTGTTTAAGCCCTTAACCAAGGACAATATTTCCGGTATTATTAAACTGATTATTGCTGACCTGAACAGAAGACTTTCTGATAAGGAACTGACGGTAGAGCTGACGCCCGAGGCGGAAAGCTACATTGTAGAAAATGCCTATGATCCGGTTTACGGTGCCAGACCACTTAAGCGGTTTATCCAGAAGCATGTGGAGACCTTATCCGCAAAACTGATCTTAGCCGATCAGGTGGAACAGGGTGACAGGATTTTGATTAAGATGGAAAACGGAGAGTTGTCAGCCGATAGGGCTTGAGGTGATGGAAGGGTGTTGCTATAATAGGATTAATCAGAAAGGAGAATAGCGATGCAGTTACCTAGTGATCCCAACGTGCTTCTTAGTTATGTAAACTTGAAGCTCCGTGATTATTATTCTTCTCTGGAAAATATGTGTGATGATCTGGACATCAGCCAGGGGGAGATTGAAGAAAAATTAAAGAGTATCGGATACCGGTATGACAGCGGAAGAAATCAATTTGTTTAAGAAGAAAGTGGCTTCGGCAAAAGTGAAAAACTTTTACCGAAGCCGTTTTTTTCCAATAGGAAAGAAATGATTGAAGAGCCGTATTTTTTGGAATATACTTAAAACGGTGTTTAGAAACAATCATTAAGGGAAATATAACAAAAAGGAGTTTTGCAGGTGGATCAAAGAGAAAGTATGGAGGAGGCAGCCAGCGTGCGCCGGATGCAGAGAATAAGGGAAATGCAGGAAAAGAAAAGAAAGCAGATGCTGTTTCGCAAATGTGTGAAAAAGCTTGCGCCCCTTGTGGCCGGTGCAGCGGCACTGCTTTTGCTTATCATGATAGGAAGCGGTATATTCCGTAAAGCTACTTATAAGCCGGATGGCGACGAAAAGCCGGAAAATCAGGAGCAGTACGACGGAGAAGCCGGAAGTATAGAGGTAAATGACAGTAATGTCGTAAGCGTTACCGGCGGGGATCAATTGTTGACTGATTTGGATAATGGAGCAGAAGAACAGGAGCAGGATACCGACATGTTGCAAAATACATTACCTCAAAGGAATTACTTTGCCGAGACCACGGAAAGCACCATAACAATCGGGGAAGAGGTTATGAGCAACTATGGTATATTGATTGATCTGAGCAATGATACTATTCTGGCACAGAGAGGCTCCAAAACAAAAATCAGCCCTGCGTCTATGACGAAGATTCTGACAGTGCTGGTGGCAGCAGAGCATGTGGAGGATTTGGACGATACCTTTACCATGACGCTGGAAATCACGGACTACGGGTATATCAATGATTGCAGCAGTGCGGGCTTTGCAGATGGCGAAGAGGTAACTGTCCGGGATTTGTTTTACGGAACGATTCTGCCCTCCGGTGCGGATGCGGCAGTGGCGCTTGCCACTTATGTGGCGGGAGATCAGGATTCCTTTGTGGATATGATGAATGACAAGCTTGAACAGCTGGGTCTTTCCGATACGGCGCATATGACTAACTGCGTGGGAATATATAATGAGGAACACTATTGTACCGTGTATGATATGGCCATGATTTTGGAGGCGGCAATCGATAACGAGTTCTGCAGGGAGGTTTTGTCTGCTCACACTTATACAACATCTGAGACGGAGCAGCACCCGGAGGGAATTATAATTTCCAACTGGTTTCTTAGAAGAATTGAGGATAAGGATACCGGAGGCGAGGTGATTTGCGCTAAAACAGGTTATGTGGTACAGTCAAGAAACTGTGCGGCAAGCTATGGCGTAGATATGGCAGGAAAGGAATATATCTGTGTGACGGCGGATGCACACAGTGCATGGCGGTGTATTTACGACCATGTAGAGCTGTATAAGCAGTTTGCAACCTTACCCTCTTAGAAAGCTTTTGAAAAATCGACAAAATTATCTCTTGAAAAATTTTCCAGGGTATTATATTATAAGCATATTGTGATTGAACCAGGTGTTGAGAAAAGAGGAATCATATGGCGTATGGGAATAAAAAAGAGGAATTAATGGATGCCTGTATGAGGATTATCGCCAAGGAAGGCATGGCAGCCTTTTCCATGAAGCAGGTAACGGACTATGTGGGCGTTTCCGAGGCGTTGATCTACCGTCATTTCGGGACGAAGGAGAATTTTTTGTACACCTGCTTTGAACTGGTTGACAGGCAGATTGCCGCACTTTTTCATTCAATGACGGTACAGATTCCGGAGACTGATGAGGAGGCCTATGCGATTATACATTCTCTGTGGATGAAGTATTTTTCGTTCCTTGTCCGAAACGATTACCGCACAGTTTTCTATTTTGAGTACCGGTATTCTGGTAACTTCGGCCTGAGTAAGGATATTAAGGAGAAGAGAGAGGAGGCGAAGCAGACCTATTTCAGCAATTTTGGGAAGATCATTAAACCCTTTGACGAAAAATACCACTTTGAGGAAAAGGTGTCTGCCGATTTCCTCTGGGCATACATCATAGACACCACCGGGATATTCGCCAGGCGCATTATCCGCAGGGAGCTTTCCGGCACACCGGAGAACTACGAGATTATATTCGGGCTGGTATCGAGGGGAATCATGGGATTGACCGAAGAAAAATAGGGTTTCCAGAAAAGAAATCCTTTTTTTTGCAGACAAAGTAAGTGAGTCATTACTCATATAATGACAGAAGATAAATTTACTAAGAAAGGAAAAACAAAATGAAAATAAGGACAAAAATATTGCTGCTTGTAAGTCTGCCGATGCTGGCGCTCGCTATGATATCCTTTATCATTGCCGCCATGGAGGTGCGCAAAGGTATCGTCAATCAGGCTTATGTGGGAATGGAATCGACAGCGCTGGCAATCCGGCAGATTTTTGAGATGGGAGCCGAGGGGGACTATGTCATGGACGCAGACGGAAACCTTTGGAAGGGCGATGACATGAACATTTCCGAGGCACTGGATCTTGTGGATGAAATCAAAAAGAATACCGGATATGATGTGACCGTGTTTTACCAGGATACCCGTATCCTGACGACGATCACAGATGAATCCGGAAACCGGCAGGTGGGCACGAAAGCCTCCGATATCGTGACTGCCTCCGTGCTTGAAAACGGGGAAAATTATTACGATAAGGATATCGAGATTCTGGGGAAGCAGTATATCTGCTATTATATTCCGTTCTACCAGCCGGGGGGGGGGTAATGACCAGCCGGTGGGGATGATTTTTCTCGGAGAGGAATACCAAAAGGTTTTTTCGTTGGTAGAAAGCGCATGCACGACAATTTTATGGGGAATGAGCGTAATCCTGGTCCTGTCCTTGGTGTTGTCGGTGATTGTGGGCGGACGGCTGAGCGGTTCCATCCGGGAGGCAGTTCTCTATGTGCGGCAGATAGGTGAAGGAAGACTCGGAATATCCATGAAAAAGACGATGATTGAGCGGAAAGATGAGGTTGGTGATTTGGGCCGCAGCGTGAAGAAGCTGGATAGACAGCTTACGGAGATTGTTTCCGAGATTCAGGAGCAGTCCGGGAAGTTAAGTTTCATTGCAGAAAATTGCGAGGAAAAGGCAAGAAACGCTTCAAAGGCGACTTCGGATATCACAATGGCGGTGGAGGGTATCTCTGCTGCGGCGGCGAATCAGGCGCAGGATGTGGACAATGCGAATGAGAGTGTGGAGATGATTGGAAACGCCATTCAAAGTACCAATCAGAAGATGGCGAGTTTTTCTGATACCACCCGGAATATTTCAAGCGCCTCGGAGAGCCTGAAAATGATTCTCAATGGGTTTGTATCCAGCATGGAAAATGTCCAGACAAGCGTGGGTCTGGTATATGATCAGACGAATGCGACACATAAATCCGTGGAACAGATATCGGGAATGGTGAAGGTAATCACCGACATTGCTTCCAAGACTAATCTGCTCTCGCTGAATGCCAGTATCGAGGCTGCCCGCGCCGGGGAAGTGGGTAAGGGCTTTTCCGTAGTTGCGAATGAAATTAAGGAGCTGGCTGAGCAATGTGCCGTTTCTGTCGTGAACATACAGGAGATTTTAGGGCAGCTGAATACAAACTCCAACGTTTCGGTGGAAACCATGGAAACCGTACAGGAGAGTATCAACCGGCAGGCTGACATTCTGCACAAGACAAATGAACAGTTTGAGATTGTGGAGCAGGGGGTGGAATGGTCCGACCAAAATATCCGGATGGTATTAGAGGACGTGGAGATGCTGGAACAGGCAAAGGGCAGCACGGAGGAGATCGTGCAGCATATAGCGGCGATTGCACAGCAGAACGCTGCCGGAACGGAAGAAACTGTTTCGTCCGTCACGGAGGTGAACCAAATGGTTGCGGAAACTGCGGAGAACATGAAGGAGCTGAAGCGGATTGCGGGAATCCTTGCCGAGGAGATAAAAGTATTTCAGTTTGAAAGCACTTTCAGATAAAGCGGGTTATGGGATTTTGGAAAATTGTAATAGAATAAGGTTCTATCAAAAGACCGAAGGGATTACCAGCCCGTCGGTCTTTGCTTTTTGCTGCGGCCTCCTTTGGGCTTCGTCAGGATGCCGGGCGGATAAAACATATATTTGGCTTGTAAATTCTTTGATTTTAGTATAAAATACATATGATATTTACGTTAAAACGAATGAGTTATACTTTGCGCAAGTGACTATAAAAACAAAAGGAGAGTCCGATGAACGAGAAATGCAAAAGCGAACTGCAGAGGAACGGCGCT
>CAYMUW010000039.1:0-21881 GCA_964393865.1 uncultured Lachnospiraceae bacterium | reverse complement strand
CATAGGGATGCTGGTGAAAACGTACTTCTGTGGATAAAACTGCGGAAACTCAAGCACAAGAGGTATTGACAAATTTGCGGTTAATGCAGTTAAAAAAGGATACCACTATAATATTAATTTTTGATACAGATGCAGGGAATATTTCCATACTGAATAAAAATATTGAAATATTAAAGCATTGCTATTTGGTTAAAAAAGTGATTTGTATTCCACAGGTAAACAATTTAGAGGATGAATTGCTTAGGAGCTGTGATATCAGGCAGATCAAAGAATTGACAAACAGCAAGTCCAACAGAGATTATAAGCATGATTTGATTAGGGAAAAGAATCTAAAAGAAAAGCTCTTGCAAAGTCGGTTTGATCTTAAAAAATTTTGGAGTGAAAATCCTGGAAATCAATACAGCAGTATTAAAAACGGAGCAGAAGAAATAAAAATCTAATTTGTATGATCAGAAAAAAGTTGAAGCAAGGGGCAAACTATAGGCAAATACTATTTAGTATCTAAAAGATATGATACAAGGGAGAAGGAAACATGAAATTATCATTAAAGGAAAAAATCACATATGGATTGGGAGCAGTCGGAAAGGATATGGTGTACATGCTCTCCGCCAGCTATATTTTGTATTATTATCAGGATATTTTGGGCGTCAGCGCCATTGCCATGGGCATTATTTTAATGGCGGCGCGGGTATTTGATGCGTTTAACGATCCGATCATGGGTGTGATTGTGGCAAAGACAAGAACCAGGTGGGGCAAATTCCGTCCCTGGCTGCTGATCGGTACAATAACGAATGCAGTCGTTCTGTATTTTATGTTTGCAGCGCCTCCTGTACTTTCGGGCAGCGGTCTGGTTGCATATGCGGCAATTACATATGTCCTTTGGGGTGTTACCTATACGATGATGGACATTCCGTTCTGGTCAATGATACCGGCATTTACAGAAGGAGGAAAGGAAAGAGAAGGGCTTAGCACGCTGGCTCGTTCCTGTGCAGGCGTTGGTTCGGCAATTGTTACGATTATTACTATGAAATGTGTTTATACTCTGGGTCGGGGAGATGAACGGATCGGCTTTCGTTGGTTTGCATTTATTATAGCGGTCTTATTCATTATCTTTACTGTACTTGCATGTATTACCATCAGGGAAAAATCTACGGTAGATGTAGATTCACCTTCCGTAAAGCAGATGTTTAAGGCACTGGTACAAAATGATCAGGCTGTGACGGTTGTGATAGCCATTGTACTGATTAACTGTGCCCTATATATAACATCCAATCTTTTGATTTACTTTTTTAAATATGATTTTGGAGGGGAAACATGGTATAACAGCTACACCTTATTTAATACCTTTGGAGGTGCTGTTCAAATATTATCCATGATGTTGTTTTTCCCGTTACTGCGTAAATTTATGAGTACTATCAAGGTATTCTATGTCAGTATTGTGATGGCAGTTGCGGGCTATGTGGTGCTTCTTATTTTAGCATTTACAAATATGTCCAGCATTCTTCTGTTATTTATTCCCGGCTTCCTTGTGTTTACAGCATTTGGAATGCTGACGGTGCTGACCACGGTATTCCTTGCCAATACAGTGGACTATGGTGAGCTGAAAAATAACAGGAGGGATGAAAGCGTTATTTTTTCCATGCAGACATTTGTGGTAAAGCTGGCCTCCGGCTTGGCAGCGCTGATTGCCTCTATTTGCCTGACAGTATTTAACTTAAGTGATGATACGACCCAGGCAGCGGCATTTGCCGGTTCAGCATCCTCTGTTGTTGGACTTCGTATGACTATGGCAGCTTTTCCCATTATCGGGCTGCTGATAGCGGTATTTGTATTTTATAAAAGGTATATTTTGACAGAGGAGAAGCTGGAAGAAATTGCAACAGAGTTGAAGGGAAGATAACAGGACGGATGGAACTATTGAGAAGGTGAAAAAGGTAAAAAATGAGGAGACTTAAAGGATGAAGCTATTGTACGGAACAGGAAACCCGGCCAAAATAGCGGCAATGAAAAGAAGGCTGTCAGAGCTGGATATTGAAATTATCGGCCTTAAGGATTTGGGAAAGGATATTCCTGAGGCAGTTGAGGATGGAAGTACACCGCTTGAAAATGCGAGGAAGAAAGCCCTTAAGTATTACGAAGCCTTTAAAATGCCGGTATTTTCCTGTGATTCGGGTCTTTATATTGATGAAATACCTGAGGAGCTTCAGCCGGGTATTCATGTAAGGACGATTAACGGAAAATATCTTACGGATGAAGAAATGCTGGAGTATTATTCCGGGCTGGCAAAAAAATACGGGAATTTAACGGCCAGATACAGGAATGCCATCTGCCTGGTGCTGGATGAAGAGCATATTTATCCGGCCATGGAAGAAAGCATGGCAAGTCAGCCTTTTATTATAACCTCTGTGTCTCATTCCATACATAAGGAAGGATTTCCGTTGGATAGTTTATCTATAGACATTAAGACCGGAAAGTACTATTATGATCTGGAGCATGATGAGCTGGATCAGGTAGCTGTAGAGGACGGCTTTCTGGATTTCTTCAGAGCATATTGTGTGGATAATAAGGAAGTATGATAAAGTCTAAAGGAGACTATGATGCTGATTCGAAAAGCGGAGTTAGGAGACCTTGAGGAATTATTGGAAATCTATAATTATGAGGTGGTGTATGGAGTATCCACTTTTGACCTGCATCCTAAAACATTGGAGGAGAGAAGGCAGTGGTTTGACAGCCACAGCATAGACAATCATCCTTTATTGGTGGCGGAAATAGAAGGACATGCTGCAGGATATGCAAGCTTATCCTCCTACCGGGAAAAGGAAGCTTACCGTTCGACGGTGGAGCTTTCTGTTTATGTGGGAGTTGCATATCGGAGAAGAGGTGTAGCGGACGCGCTTATGAAGGCTATCCTGGAGCTGGCCAGAGCAGATGAGAGTATCCATACGGTTGTTTCGGTGATAACAGGCGGAAACGAGGTCAGCATCAGGCTCCATAATAAGTATGGCTTTACATACTGCGGTTGTATGCATGAGGTAGGATATAAGCTGGGGGCATACCGGGATATTGAAAATTATGAATTAAGGGTTTGAGAGGTTTCAAGGATATGCAGAAAAAGTCAGTCATAATGAAAAAGGCCTTTAAGGCAGCGTTTCCTCATACCATACCCATCTTTGCGGGATTTTCGGTTCCTTCATCCATTTTAATACGGAGGGACTGGATTTTGTCATGACTGCCATGTTTGTGGTTATTTTCATGGAGCAGTGGCGGAAGGAGAAAAATCATGTCAGCGCCCTTCTGGTAATTTACTGTCTGAGAAATGTCAGTTTGTTTGCCAGAATCCATGGAATACCAGAAGCGGTTTCCATAGCGGTGCTGCATCTGTGGAAAAGGCAGATGCTGCTTTCCATAGCCGGAGGAATGGTGTGCTATATGCTTTTGGTGCAGTTTTTGTTTTAGATAAAGCTTGTTGCAGTTTGCCTCTTGCATTTACCCAATATTTTATATATTATTATGGATAGATACACAACTGACGGAAGCAGGGATAGCCTGTGTAGGATAACCTACAGGGAGTGTATTGTTTTATTTGAGCCGACCGTCTGGGCAGCATGGTAAAAGTGCGCCCAGGCGTTTTTTATGGTAAGATGCTCGGGCAGCTATTTATAACGGAGGAAAAGAAAATGGAAATGTTGTCACTGACACAGGAGCTTAAGGAAAATGCTTATCCCGGCAGAGGAATCGTGATCGGAAGATCAGCGGATGGAAGAAAAGCGGTAACAGCGTATTTTATTATGGGAAGAAGCTCTAACAGCCGCAATCGTATTTTTGCACAGGAGGGAGAAGGAATTAGAACGGAAGCCTTTGATCCTTCCAAGCTGGAGGATCCCAGCCTTATTATTTATGCACCGGTGAGAGTTTTGGAGCATTTGACTATTGTAACCAATGGAGACCAGACAGATACCGTTTATGACGGAATGAAAGAGGGGCTTACCTTTGATCAGTCTTTAAGAAGCCGTGAGTTTGAGCCGGATGGCCCCAATTATACACCCAGAATTTCCGGAGTAATGCATGTGGAAGAGGGACAGTATGACTACTGCATGTCTATTTTGAAGAGCAATAACGGCAATCCTGACGCCTGCAACAGATATACCTACTCTTATGAAAATCCTATTGCAGGAGAGGGACATTTTATTCACACTTATATGCATGACGGTAATCCCCTTCCCAGCTTTGAGGGAGAGCCGAAGCTGGTAGCGATTGAGGGCGATATTGATACTTTTACGGACAAGGTATGGGAGAGTCTCAATGAGGATAATAAGGTTTCTTTGTTTGTAAGATATATTGATATTGAAAGCGGAAGCTGTGACACAAGGATTGTGAATAAGAATAAATAAGATCAGGATTTAGATGAGAAAGCCGATAAAGCGGCAGAAGGAGCGTAAAGATGAATGAAATTCAATTAAAATACGGATGCAACCCCAATCAAAGGCCTTCCAGAATCTTTATGGAGGATGGCAGTGATCTTCCCGTTACCGTACTGAACGGCAAGCCGGGATATATCAATTTTCTGGATGCCTTTAATGGCTGGCAGCTGGTAAAGGAGCTGAAGGAGGCTGCCGGACTTCCGGCAGCAACCTCTTTTAAGCATGTTTCCCCGGCAGGTGCGGCAGTGGGGCTTCCTCTTACCGACACTCTTGCAAAGATTTACTGGGTAGATGATTTGGGAGAGCTTTCTCCCCTTGCCTGCGCCTATGCAAGAGCAAGAGGTGCAGACAGAATGTCTTCCTTTGGAGATTTCATTGCATTATCGGATGTATGTGATGCTGATACGGCAAGGCTGATTAAAAGAGAGGTATCTGACGGTGTGATTGCACCGGGCTATACGGATGAAGCGTTGGAGCTTTTGAAAGCAAAGAAAAAAGGCGGCTACAATATTATTCAGATCGATCCGTCCTATGTTCCTGCGCCCATAGAGAGAAAGCAGGTTTATGGCATCACCTTTGAGCAGGGAAGGAATGAGCTGGATATTAATGGGGATCTGCTTTCCAATATTGTAACCAGGAATAAAGAGATACCGGAAGCAGCGCTGATTGATATGAAAATTTCCCTGATTACGCTTAAGTATACACAGTCAAACTCCGTGTGCTATGTAAAGGGCGGACAGGCCATCGGTATCGGTGCAGGACAGCAGTCCAGAGTTCATTGTACAAGACTGGCAGGACAGAAAGCCGATAACTGGTATCTTCGTCAGGCTCCTCAGGTTCTTGATCTGCAGTTTTCAGACGGCTTGGGACGTGCGGACAGGGATAATACCATAGATATTTATATCGGTGATGAATATGATGATGTGCTTCGTGAGGGAGAATGGCAGAAGCGTTTTAAGGTGAAGCCTCCTGTGTTTACCAAAGAGGAAAAGAGGGTGTGGCTGGATGGAAATACGGATGTGACTCTTGGTTCCGATGCATTCTTCCCGTTCTCCGATAACATCGAAAGAGCTTACAAGAGCGGAGTGAAATATATTGCGCAGCCCGGCGGCTCTGTAAGAGATGACCTGGTAATAGAGTGCTGTGACAAGTACGATATGGTTATGGCATTTACAGGCATCAGATTGTTCCATCACTAATATAAGCAACACGGAGGCTAAAAATGGAGAATCAAACACTGCTTTTACGGGAGCAGGCAATGAGGGATGTTATTGAGAGCAATCCTTATATGAAATTTCTGGGGATTGAAATACTGGAGCTTAAAGAGGGCTATGGTCTGGCGAAAATGAAGTATAAGGAGGAACTGCTAAACCCCTACAAAACATTGCATGGAGGATGCCTTTACTCCATGGCTGATATTGTGGCAGGAAGCACTGCATGTATGGGCGGTCGTTTTGTCACTACCGTGTCCGGAAATCTGAACTTTCTGCTTCCTGCAGCTAATACCGACTATGTGTATTGTGAGGCAGTGCAGCTCAGGCAGGGAAGACATTTAGCGGTATTTGAAGTGAAGATCAGGGATGATGGCGGCAGGATTCTGGACAGCGGTGAATTTACATTCTTTGTGACGGAGCAGGAAGTAGGAGTATTGGAAAATAATAAATAGGTTTAAAAAAGTCAGGCTGTGGGGCCTGACTTTTTTGGAATAGGAAAATGCTGCAGAGCTGCGTTTTTTCTAAAGGGTGCGGCGTATTTCCCCACAGCCTATTTTGGTGCCGGAATCGCCTGCGGGCTGAGTGGTGAAGTCATCCCGGTGTGAGTGAATAATTACGGATTTTCCTATTATTTCCTCAATGGTGAAACGCTTATCATAAAATGCAGACCATGCATAGCCCTGATTTCCCGGAAGAGGAAGCAGGTCGCCGGCATGGTAGGGATGCATTTTATCAGTGGGATTATAGTGTCCGCCGGTTTTTGAAAAGTCACCGGAGCAGTCTCCGAATTGATGAATATGCATGGCATAAAAGTCAGAAGAGCCCTGTTCCTCAATATTAGGAAGGCCGAAAATTTCTGCTTCAACAAGTACGCCGCCGTAGGGTGTCTGATAAAATTTAACCAGACCGCTCAGCTGGGGAGCGGCAGAACTGCCGGTGACCCAGGCAGCTGCCTGAGGACGCTCATATTGAAGCAATTGATTAAAGGCAATTCTTGGTGTGATTTGGTCGGAACGCATATTAAAATCCTGCCTTTTTGAATTATTTTATGCTGTATATGCGGGCAAGTTACTGATAAGATGGTTCATTTAGAAATTTTTAAGGTGCATAAAGAATGTAAATGTAGTATAGTTATATTGATTTTGTGATCAAATTATGCTAAGGGGGACAAAGAGATGGGTTTTTGTATTATTACGGATTCTGCATCCGATATACCGGAAAGTGTGATCAAGGAATATGATTTATATGTAATGCCTACACCGGTTACGATAGAGGGTAAGGATTATTTTGACGGTGAGACGATCTTTCCGGATCAGTTCTATGAGATTCAGGCCTCCGGAAAGAAAATTAAGACCTATCATATTAATCAATATATGTTCCATGAGCATTTCCTTAAGTTTGCGCAGAGAGGAGATGAGGTTCTGTATATTTGTTTTTCCACGGGAATTGCAGGAACCTTTAATGCCGCAAATCTGGCTTATGAGGAAGTGCTTGAAGAATATCCTGATTTTAAGCTGACAATTATAGATTCCAAGTGTGCATCTGTAGGATATGGTCTGGTGGTGGAGAGGCTGCTTCGGATGCAGAAAAACGGTGCATCTAAGGAGTTGATTATTGAGGCTGCAAGGTTCTTTTGTGAGCACATGGAGCATGTAGTTACCGCAGTTGAGCTGGGATACCTGTTTCAGGGTGGAAGACTGAGCAGGACTTCGTTTCTGGCAGGAACGGTGCTTGATATTAAGCCCATTATCATTGTAGATGAAGCGGGATCGCTTAAGGCTGTGGAGAAGGTTCGCGGCTGGAAGAAAGCGCAGAAGAGAATTCTGGATATGGTCGGCGAAAAGGGGAAAAACTTAGAAAAGCAGGTAGTCGGAGCCTGCTATGGAACTGATGTAGAGGCATATGATTATATCAAAAAGGAATTGGCAGACCGTTATCATGTCAAAGGAATTCTGGAGGCAAGGGTAGGATGTGCAATCGGTGCTCATACAGGCCCCGGAATTTTAGGTATTGTATTTTTGAATGAAACGGATGACAGGTTTGAAGAATATCTGAAGTAAAGACATGAATTTACAGGCTTAAAAGGAGGCATGGCTGTTAAAATGCTGGAGGTCAAAAATCTGATGTTCCACCCGTTGGATAACGGTGTGGAGAAAAGCATTATAGAAGATATCAGTTTTACCGTAGAGGATGGTGAGATGCTGGTCATCACAGGTCCTAACGGAGGCGGAAAATCAACCATGGCAAAGCTTCTTATGGGTATTGAGCCCTTAGATGGGGGAACCATCAAGCTGGATGGTGTGGATATTACCGGCTATTCCATTGCGCAGCGCGCCAATTTTGGTGTCGGCTTTGCATTTCAGCAGCCTCCCAGATTTAAGGGAATGACGGTATCACGCTTTCTGTCTCTGGCAGCAGGCGAAGAGCTGACGGAAAGAAAATGCTGTGATTTGTTAAGCGGTGTAGGGCTATGCGCCAGGGAATATTTAAACCGCGAGGTGGACGGCACCTTGTCAGGAGGAGAGATGAAACGTCTGGAGATCGCTTCCGTATTAGCCAAGCCTCACAAAATATGTATTTTTGATGAGCCGGAGGCGGGAATAGATTTGTGGAGCTTTTCCATGCTGGTCAAACAATTTGAAGAGCTGCATGCAGGGAAAAAGGAAAGTCTCATTTTGATATCTCATCAGGAAAGAATTATACAGATGGCTGATCGTATCATGGTGATAAAAGACGGAAAGGTAGATGCCCTTGGGTCAAAAGAGGAGGTTTTTCCGTATCTGGTGAACAAGGATGCCGGGTGTGTCTGCATGAATCAGCGCCATGAGGCATAATCGAAGGCTTAAGGCAGTAAAGGAAAGGAAGATTACGGTGGCAGAAATAGATCAGGTAACAGCGTCAATTCTGGAACAGATTGACGGTGAGGGATTTAAGCAGGAAGGCGCCTACAATTTAAGGTATAACGGATATTCCCTGTGCCATGGAAATACGGAGCATATTCATATTAAGAGAAAGGAAGACAAGCAGGGAATTGACGTATACATCAGCGGCGATACAAAGGGAGAGCAGGTTCACATTCCGGTGGTAGTAGCTGCTTCCGGTATGGTGGATGAGGTGTATAACGATTTTTATATTGAGGATGGCGCTGAGGTTACTATTGTAGCAGGCTGCGGTATTCACAACAGTGGCTGTAACGACAGCCGCCATGATGGAATTCACACCTTCCATGTAGGGAAAAATGCCAATGTCCGGTATGAGGAGAAGCATTACGGAGAAGGCGAAGGCACGGGCGCCCGGATATTAAACCCTGTAACAAAGATTATTATGGAGGAGCATTCCGTATTTACGTTGGATACGGCTCAAATCAAAGGGGTTGATTCTACAAAGCGTGAAACGGAGGTAATCATGGGAGAGGACAGTAAGCTTTTTGTGGCGGAGAAGCTTATGACTCACGGGGAGCAGAGTGCAGTTTCCAATATGGATGTCTGTTTAAACGGCGCCGGAGGCTCTGCGCAGATTGTATCCCGTTCTGTTGCAAAAGGAAATTCAAAGCAGATATTTCATCCCAAGGCAATCGGAAACGCCCCTTGTCACGCACATATCCAGTGCGATTCCATCATTATGGATCAGGCAAGAGTGTGTTCCATACCGGAAATTGACGCTAATCATGTGGATGCGGCAATTATTCATGAGGCAGCTATCGGAAGGATTAACAATGAGCAGTTAATTAAGCTGAATACCTTCGGACTTAGCGAAGAGGCTGCCGAGGCGGTTATCATAGAAGACTTCTTATCATGAATGCAAATATAAAAGGATAAAGATACTACAATGAAAAGTTTGTTGATCTATTTAAAGGATTATAAAAAAGAAAGTGTTTTGGGGCCTCTGTTTAAATTGCTGGAGGCTTCTTTTGAGCTTATTGTGCCTCTGGTTGTGGCATCCATGATTGATGTGGGTATTGCCAACAGTGACAAGGGCTATGTTGTCAAAATGTGTCTGATTTTGGCAGCACTTGGATTGATCGGTCTGATTAGTTCTGTGACGGCCCAGTTTTTTGCGGCAAAGGCAGCGGTAGGCTTTGCTACAAAGCTGCGTCATGCATTGTTTGCCCATATTGAAAGTTTATCCTTTGCCAATATGGACAAGGAGGGAACCTCTACGCTGATTACCAGAATGACCAGCGATATTAATCAGGTGCAGTCGGGAGTGAATCTGGTGCTGCGTCTGTTTCTACGGTCGCCTTTTATTGTGTTTGGCGCAATGATTATGGCTTTTACCGTAGATGTAAAGGCTGCGTTGATTTTTGTGGTTGTTATTCCGCTGCTTTCCGTGGTGGTTTTCGGGGTGATGCTGGCAAGCATTCCTCTTTTCGGCAGGGTGCAGAGCAATCTGGACCGTGTGCTTGGAATTACAAGGGAAAACCTTACCGGCGTAAGGGTAATCAGGGCTTTCGGTAAGGAAGAGGATGAAATTGAGAAGTTTGACAGTCAGACGGATGCGCTGAGAAAGATTCAGATGACTGCGGCAAGAATATCAGTGCTGATGAATCCCTTTACTTATATTATTATAAACGGAGGTTTGATTGTACTGATTTATACCGGAGCTGTCAGAATGGAAATGGGAATACTGACTCAGGGGCAGGTGGTTGCTCTGGTTAATTATATGTCCCAGATTTTGGTAGAGCTGGTTAAACTGGCCAATTTGATTATCACGGTAACCAAGTCCTTTGCCTGCGGCAATCGAATTGCAAGTGTCTTTGAAATTCCGGGCGGCATGTTCCGGCAGGACGGAGCATTGGAAACAGCAGGTAAGGAACAGGGCACAGTGGATTTTGAGGGTGTGTCCATGAAGTACCATGAGGGCGGCGAGGAGGCTCTTACGAATATTACCTTTCATGCGAAGAAGGGCGATACCATCGGCGTAATCGGAGGAACAGGTTCCGGTAAGACCACTCTGGTGCACCTGATACCGCGGTTTTATGACGTGGAAAAGGGCTGTGTGCGGGTAGACGGTATGGATGTACGGGATTATGATGTGATGGCCCTTAGAGATAAGGTTGGAATTGTTATGCAGAAGGCGGTTCTTTTTCAGGGAACCATTCGGGAAAATCTGCTTTGGGGAAATGAAAATGCTACGGATGAGGAGCTTTGGCAGGCACTTCGGGTTTCCCAGGCGGAGGAATTTGTAGTGCAGAAGGAGGGCGGACTGGATGCGCCCGTAGAGCAGGAGGGAAGAAATTTGTCCGGCGGGCAGAAGCAGAGACTTTCCATAGCTAGGGCGTTGGTGAAGAAGCCCGAGATTTTGATATTGGATGACAGCGCTTCCGCACTGGATTACGCCACGGATGCAAGGCTGCGAAAGGCTATTAAGGAAATGCCGGGAGAGACAACGGTTTTCATTGTTTCCCAAAGGGCATCCTCACTGATGCATGCGGATCAGATTATTGTGCTGGATGACGGTTGTGTAGCCGGAATGGGAAAACATAATCAGCTTCTTGAAAGCTGTCAGGTATATCAGGAAATTTACTATTCCCAGTTTGAGAAACAGCATGGACCGGAGGATGACGGAAATGAAGCAGAATGAAAAGAGAGATAAACAAAAAGAAACCCTGGTCAAGGTGATGAAATATATTAAGCCTTACGGCCTGCTTTTGAGTCTGACAATGGTGATGGCGGTGATCTCCGTTGCATTGACCCTGTATCTGCCTATCCTTACCGGAGATGCGGTGGATATGCTGAAATTGATCGGAACGGAAAGCTTCTGGCAGGGACTTTTCGGAATCCTGCAGAAGATGGCGGTAGTCATTGTGCTGACAGCATTGACACAGTGGATTATGAGTATCTGCAATAATAGAATTGTGTACAGTATCATTCAGGATATCAGGAAAAAGGCATTCAGGCAGTTGGAGAAGCTTCCATTGAAATATTTGGATGCCCATTCCCATGGGGATATTGTCAGCCGGGTGGTAGCGGACGTAGACCAGTTTGCGGACGGACTGCTGATCGGATTTACCCAGCTGTTTACGGGGGTGATTACGATTTTGGGAACCCTTGGCTTTATGTTGTCCGAAAATGTGGGAATTACAGTGGTTGTAGTGGTGATTACGCCGGTATCGCTTTTGGTGGCAAGCTTTATTGCCCGGAAGACCTTTAGCATGTTTCAGCTGCAGTCTGCAACCAGAGGAGAGCAGACTGCCCTTATCAATGAAATGGTAGGTAATCAAAAGGTGGTTCAGGCCTTTAACAGGGAGGATGAAACACTGGAGAAATTTGATGAGATCAATGAAAGGCTGGAAAAGTGTTCTCTTCGTGCGATCTTCTTTTCCTCACTCACCAACCCCTGTACCCGGTTTGTAAACAGTCTGGTATATATGGGAGTCGGTCTGACCGGTGCGCTTTCAGTAATAAGAGGCGGCCTGTCAGTAGGACAGCTGACCTGTTTTCTTTCCTATGCAAATCAGTATACAAAACCCTTTAATGAGATCTCCGGTGTTATTACGGAGCTGCAAAATGCCCTTGCCTGTGCATCACGAATTTTTGAGTTGATTGAGGAGGAAGCGCAGGTTCCGGATAAAGAGGATGCTCGGGTTCTTACGGATGCTGAGGGAAGGGTGGATATTGATAATGTGGCTTTCTCCTATGTGCCTGACAGAAAGCTGATAGAAAATTTAAATCTGCATGTCAATCCGGGGCAAAGGATCGCCATTGTAGGCCCTACCGGCTGCGGAAAGACTACCATTATTAACCTTCTTATGCGGTTTTATGATGTGGATCAGGGGTCTATCAGCGTGGAGGGAACCGATATTCGGGATATTACCAGAAAATCACTTCGCACTTCTTACGGCATGGTACTGCAGGATACCTGGTTAAAGAGAGGAACCATACGGGATAATATTACGGTAGGAAAGCCGGAGGCAACAGAGGAGGAAATTATTGCAGCGGCAAAGGCCTCTCATGCCCACAGCTTTATCAGACGTCTCCCCAATGGATACGATACCACGATAGGGGAGGACGGAGGAAATCTTTCACAGGGGCAGAAACAGCTTTTATGTATCACCAGAGTAATGCTGAGTCTGCCGCCTATGTTGATTTTGGATGAAGCTACCTCATCCATTGATACCAGAACGGAAATCAGAATTCAAAAGGCTTTTGCTGCCATGATGGAGGGAAGAACCAGCTTTATAGTAGCTCACAGACTTTCCACCATTCAGAATGCAGATGTTATTCTGGTTATGAAGGACGGGCATATTATTGAGCAGGGCAATCATCAGGAGCTGCTGGAAAAGAAAGGTTTTTATGCGGAGCTGTATAACAGCCAGTTTGCATTAGCGTAACAGAAGTAAAAACAGAATAAGAATCATAAGACCGCCATATCCGGCAGTGAACCCGGGTATGGCGGTTTGACTATGATTTGATCGTGTGAAAGCTTTACTTGAATTTTACGGCAGTGCCATAGGCAATAACCTCGGCAGCACCCTGCATAATGGCAGAAGAAGCATATCTGATATTTACAACTGCGTCTGCTCCCATTTGCTCAGCTTCCGCAACCATACGCTTGGTGGCAAGAGCTCTGGCCTCATTCATCATTTCCGTATAAGCGCCAAGCTCGCCGCCTACTATGGTCTTAAAGCTTTGGGTAATATCGCGTCCAATGTTTTTGGATTGGATGGTGCTTCCCTTTACAAGTCCAAGCATTTCCAATTCTTTTCCTGTAATGTAATCAGTATTTACCAAGATCATCTTCTTCTCCGCTCCTTATTTCCTTTATTCTTGTTAATAGTACATATATCATAACTCCGGCAAGCACCAGAGGAATGAGCCCGAAAAACCATCTGAAAGGCAGGGGAATGTCCTGAACAACCAGACAAACAGCGGCAAATCCTGTGTAGTAAAGTACAACAAATATTGTAATGATGATGGGAGCGATCATTTTCCTGGTATGTTTGTTCATATGACAGCCTCCTTTTTAAATACTTAGCAAATTAAAAGCTTAAGTTTATGTTATTATAAGTGGAAATAAAAGTAAAGAAAAAAATAAAATTGTCAAAAAGAAAAATTTATAAAACAAAATGTAAAATATAATTGACAAAAAGACAAATAAAGAATATATTAATATTGTCAAAGGAAGAAAGGAGGATTTTTTTTTGAAGAATAAGAAAATGAAAATTGCAAGAATTGAAAAAGATCTTTCACAGGAACAATTAGCAGATCTGGTGGGTGCTACCAGACAGACTATAGGAATGATTGAGTCAGGAAAGTTTAATCCATCCCTTCAGCTTTGTCTTTCCATATGCAGAGCACTGGGTAAGACATTGGATGAATTGTTCTGGGAAGAGTCTGAGGAAGGATAGTTCTTGTGGAGATTATGAAATAACATAATGGCATCTGAAATAAGAAGAAAGGTCAGGTTAAAATATGAGTTGGTTAAGAAAAATATTTTCAAAAAAGGTAGATGAGAGACAGGAAAGAGATTTGATGGTGGTAGAGCATTACGGCTTCTGGCTGATGTACTGGATGCTTTTTGCAGCTTTGGTTATTCAGGGGGTTATCATGGATAAAGGCGATCAGGTTCAGGGAGAATGGATTGTGTTTATGATTACCAGTGTGTTTGTTCTGATTGGCTGGGTGCGAAAAGGCGTTTGGAGCTATCAGTCCAGGAAGATACCGGGCATGAAAGCTTGTCTGGGATACAGTCTGATTGCAGGAATTGTAGGAGGTATTTTGGGAGCAATTTCGGGTCTGAAGTGGCATCAGAATAATATTAACGGAGTTCTGATATGTGCTGCGGTATACGCAGGGATGATTTTTGTAATAACATTTGCGGTTTTTTTGATACTGACAAGTATCGGAAGACGAAGAGAAAGGATATTGGAGCTGGAAGCAATTGAAGGAGATGAGGAGGATGAAAAAGATGAGTGAGACAGCTAAATGGACGGAGCGTGAGAAAAAACAGCTTAAGATTTTTGTAATCATAAATTTTGGAATGACTATTTTGATGGGCATTCTGATGGGATTTAGCTATCATATAGGAAATGATGTGACAACATTTCCTTCCGCACAGATGATGTATCCTGCAGCAGGTGTTATTCTGGCGCTCATATTGACATTGGGAAAAGAACAGAAGCTTCCGATGAAATTCTTTATTACCTATCTTGTTACCGCTGTTATTACCGTGTTGGTAACAATACTTGGAGTAATAGTGCCCAATATGATTTGGTATCTGATTGAAAACTATGTATTTATAGTGGGAAGTGTTCTTTCATGGATTATGCTTTTGTGTGAGAAGAAGGATGTAAGGGACAGTTTCGGACTTCGTTTCGGCGGACATAACGCAGGGAAGTCTTTTTTAATGATGTTTTTGTTTTTAGTGCTTTATTTTCTCAGACTGGTGATTGCTTCCCTGACGGACGGAAGTACCGGAGATATTCTGGCAATTTTTGCTGAGCCTGCTACATGGGTCACAATGATTGTTCTGGTGATTAATTTTTATCTCAGCTTTATTGTTTTTTTGGTGAGGAGTATGGATGGAGATTTTTCCTGCAGCCTTTATTGCAGAAGCGTTTTGGCTTAAAGGGCGGAGTGATTCTGCTTGGTGTGATCTGGGGATTGTGGCATCTTCCTATTAATGTGTTTTATTACAGTCCGGATACATGGCTTCAAAGCATTTTGATCCATCAGATCACCTGTATTACCTTTTCTGTTTTCTTTGGGTACGTTTATGGAAGTACACAAAATATGTGGGTTCCCATTGTCATTCATTATATTAACAATAATATGGCAGTAGTAGTGACGCAAAGCACTGATCTAGGCAATCAGGTTTATCGGTGGGAGGATGTTCTTTTCCTTTTGATAATTAATGGTATATTATTTGTTCCCTTCCTGTTTACGAAGGTGTATAAACGACCTAAGAAACAAGAGAATTTAGTCAGTGAGGCTTAAGCGGAGTAAAAAAAGGAGACGTGTTTCACGCCTCCAAAATTGTCTGTAAATATTCAATAATAACTTTTGCGGCTCTGGCATGGGATTTTTCGCCGGGATGAGCATGAGAACCAACCGTTTCCGCTGTCGTGCTTGGAAGCTGGAGGAAGGCGATGTTAATATCTCCGGTAGCTTTCTGGTAAGAGTTCATGGCATCTGTGATGGCAAAGGTCAGGTCGTATCCAAGCATGCCGTATGTCCAAACAATATGAGAATTGGGGTTATTTCGGCGGATCATGGTAAGGAAGTCAATGACTGCCTGCTTAAAACGGTTAAGGTCGTCCTGATTGTAGCTTCCGTCAGGTTCCTTGTGCTGCTTGAAGGTTTCTCCGGTAACAGGGTTGGTCCATTCCGGTAGATTAAAGGCGCTTGCATCATTGGTGCCTAGATTGACAATAATAGCGTCCGGCTGCCAGCTTTGGAAATCGTAGGGCTTGCTGGCTCCCAGCTTTTCATTTCTTTCACCTTCTGCAAGGCCGCAGATTTTTTCATATCGGGAAGGTATGTTGTGACGGGGATCATTGTCCCATGCACACAGAACACCCCAGCCGCCCTGAGAAATCAGGCGGTATTCCGCATCCAGCGCATCAGAGACCATTCTTGCGTAATTGCGGCTGGTACCCATATATATAGCAAGCCAGTCCGTGTCCTCCATTGCGCCATAGGTTCCCTCGCCGGAGGTGATGCTGTCACCGATAAATTCCAATTTAAAGCGTCTGTCGGCAACGGGAAGAAAGCTTCCGTCAGATCGAAAGCCTTTAATCAGCAAACAACAGCGGCTGTCCTCTGACATAGCCTGCAGCTCTCTAAAGAATTTAACGTTTTTAACGGCTTCAGGGCTCATGCTTCTGAAAAGGCACACAGAATAAGAGCCGGGCAGCAGCATTTGTCTGCTCATAAAAGCTCCGTTTAATGCGGTCCAAATCCAGGGCTCATGAGTATCACAATCCACTTCAACATCAATCCACAGTTCACTGCCCGTTGCGTTTACTTCAATTCCGCTTCCGTTAAAGAATAGAGGCAGGGGATACTGGCTTTCATCAGTTCTTCCGTGAATTTTGTAATTTTTCATTTCTTTTAAAGAGTAGGTTTTTAAGTTATCGTTTGGTGTCATTTCAAGTTTATGCTCCTTTTTCTTTATAATTTTAGCTTAAGTTGTCACACAGGCTGATTACCAAAAGGTCATCCACAGATGGACTTTTCACAAAATAATTAGTGGTTTCCACTCTGCGGTAAACGCCGTCGTCACCTTTTTGTCTTGTGACAAGGCGGACAGTCTTTTCGCCTCTATGATGGGCAGCCATTTGATTTTCGATACTAAAGGTTGTCTTAAAGGCATCCTGATCCTCCGGGTGCATGGTTGAAGCACCATGGGCGATCAGCTCCTCAAAAATACCGGTAGACGGACAGGAGGTAGAAGTAAAATGCTCGTAAGCCATCATGTAATAGCTGTTTCTTGTGAGGTTTGAAAAAATCACAAGAGGGTATTTGGTGAATATGACCTCCAAAAGCATCTGGGTAGCGCTGGAGGGAGCCTGAACCATTAAAATGTCCTCGGTCTCGGAAGTAGTAGTTTGTGTTTTACATGCCGTAATAAAATCCTGTTCAGGCATAGGGCGGGCAAGTAAAAAGCCTTGAATTTTTTCGCAGCTGCAGGTACGCAGAAATCCAAGCTGTTCTCTTGTTTCAACTCCTTCCGCTATGGTGTTCAGCTTCAAGCGGTGAGCAAAGTTAAAGATACTTTCCAAAACAATCCGCTCTTTTTCATCCTCACAGTTTCTGCTTAACAGAGATCTGTCAATTTTTAATGTATCAATCTCCACATCCTTGACAAAGCTTAAGGAGGATACACCGCTGCCGAAATCGTCGATAGCAACATGAAATCCGGCCGCCCTTATATCCTTTACCAGCTTTTCAATTTGATCGGACTGATCAACAAATGCCGATTCGGTGAGTTCTATTTCAATCAGTTTGTGGGGGATATCGTAGTGGTCCACAATAGCACATAGTTTTTCTGTAAAATTATCTTCATATAATACATGCATTCTGGAAAAGTTTACGGCAATCTGTACTCTGGGAATGCCTTCTTTCTTTTGACGCTCCAAAAAGGCACAAACTTCCTTGAGAACATACCAGTCAAGCTTTAATATAGCACCGTTTTGTTCCATCAGTGGAATAAACTCTGCGGGAGAAATAATGGTTCCATCCGGTTTAACCCATCTTACAAGAGCTTCCGCACTGACGAGCCGGTTGGTAATGGCATCATACTGCGGCTGATAATAGGCTGTAAGTTCATGGTTTTCCATTGCCGCTGCAGTTTTTGCAAGCAACTCTTTTTCTGATTGTGTTTGCTCCGCAGTCATAAGATTACATCCTTTCAAGACAAAAATAAAAAATTTAATTAATGATTCATTTTGTAAAAGCAGTCTCTGCTACTAGTGTATTTCTTCCTAAATTTATTTGCAAGAATAAAATAGAAATATTCTATTTTTGACTGGTTCTATTATATGAAATAAGAGCAGAACCGCCTATATTGAAATTAGCTTGTAGTTAGATAAAGTAAATGAACAGGAGGTCAGTTATGACACCGGTTAAGTGGGTTTATTCATTTCTAAAAAAATATAGGGTAAAGATGATACTGGGGCTGCTTATGACCACCGGCATTGCTTTGCTTACAGTTGTAAGTCCTTACATATCGGGAATCATTGTTGATGATGTAATCGGGGCAGGGAACAGGGAGCTTTTGCCTGTTATGATAGGATGCCTGATGGGAGTAACAATTGTAAAGGGGATTCTGAGATTCAGCTCTCAGATTATGTTTGAAATCTGTTCTCAGGGAGTTCTTTACAGCATGAGGGATGCGGTATACAGGAAGCTTTTGCAGGAGGACTTTGACTTTTACAATAAAAACCGTACAGGTGATCTGATGTCCCGGCAGACAGGGGATATGGATGCAATTCGTCATTTTATTGCGTATGTCATCTATGCGGTATATGAAAATGTGCTGCTTCTGGGCTTTGCTTTACTGATGATATTCACGGTGAATGTGAGGCTGGCCCTTTGTATGCTGATAGTGCTTCCCTTTACGGCGCTGGCTACCTATGGACAGTCCAAAAGGGTTCGCCCTGCATTTCAAAAAATCAGGCAGCAGTTCTCTTCACTGAATACCTTTGTACAGGAGAATATCAGCGGGAATCGTGTGGTAAAGGCTTTTGCAAGAGAGGATTATGAAATTGGGAAATTTAATAAAGAAAATGATGCATACAGGGATGCTGAATTAAATGCCTCTGCAATCTGGATGAAATTTGTTCCGATCTTTGAGTTTCTCTCCAACGTGCTGACAGTGGTTTTGATGCTGTATGGAGGATATATGGTTATTCAGGGTAAGATTACGCTGGGAGATATGGTTACGGTGAACGGATATTTGTGGATGCTGACGGTGCCCCTTAGAATGGCAGGCTGGTGGATTAATGATATACACAGATTTACCACTTCCGCAGAAAAGATTTATGCCACCTACAGCCAGGAGCCTGATATAAGAGAGCCGGAGCGTCCAGTGGAAAGAAAGCATTTTGAGGGAAATGTGGAATTTAAGCATGTATTCTATCATGCAGATGATGCGGATATTATTACGGATATTAACTTTAAGGTAAAAAAGGGTCAGACAGTTGGAATTATTGGTTCCACCGGAGCGGGAAAATCTACGGTTATGAATCTTTTGTGCAGATTTTATGACGCCTCTTCGGGGGAGGTTTTAGTGGATGGTATCAATGTGAAGGATTTGGATTTGTATGATCTTCGGGATAATATTGGCATGGCCATGCAGGATGTGTTTTTGTTCTCAGATACCATAGAAGGAAATATTGCCTACGGGCGTTCCCACTGCAGCTTTGAGGAGGTCAAAAAAGCGGCTAAGATGGCGGATGCGAATTTATTTATTCAAAATATGCCGGAGGGATACGATACCATTGTAGGGGAAAGAGGAGTAGGACTATCCGGAGGCCAGAAGCAGAGAATTTCATTGGCAAGAGCCCTTTTAAAGGACCCTGCCATCTTAATTCTGGATGATACTACCTCCGCAGTGGATATGGAAACGGAGAGCTATATTCAGAAGCAGCTGAAAAAGATAGAAAAAGACTGTACGATTTTTATCATAGCTTATCGGATTTCCTCTATTAAGGATGCGGATTTAATTCTGGTAATGGACAGAGGAAAAATTGTAGAGCAGGGAACTCATGAAGAACTGGTGGCGGCGGGAGGCTATTATGCATCAGCTTTCCATCATCAATACGGCAGTTTTCAGAATAAGGGGGAGGTGAAGTAGATGGCAAGAAATAAATATGACGTAGATGAGATTTTGGAGGATAAGTTTGACGTCAATCAGCTAAAACGTCTGGCAGGATATATTAAGCCTTATAAGAAACAGATGGTGTCAGTCTTGTTTTTGATGCTGTCTTCCTCAGCGCTGGGCATGTTAATTCCCAGGTTTGTAATGTCGGTAATGGACGTGTGTATACCCGAAAGGAATATGCGGGGAATCTGGATATATGCCGGATATACGATTTTGATAGCGTTATATACAAGTGTCAGCCTTCGAATCAAGATTAAGCTGATGACGAATGTAGGACAAAATATTATTCACACGATCAGGTACGATATTTTTTACCATTTGCAGGAACTGCCTTTTTCCTACTATGATGAAAGACCTCATGGAAAAATTCAGGTGAGGGTGGTGAATTACGTAAATAACCTGAGTGATCTTTTGAGCAACGGTATTATTAATACGGTAACGGATTTGTGTAACCTGTTCTTTATTATCTTTTTTATGCTGAGTATCAATGTGAAGCTGACGCTGGTATGTATGTGTGGTCTTCCGGTATTGACAGCGGTGGTGATTTTTCTTAAGAAGCGGCAGAGAAAGGCATGGCAGATACAGAGCAACAAGCAGTCTAATTTAAATGCTTATATTGCGGAAAGCATTAACGGTATTCGTGTGACCCAGTCCTTCGTCAGAGAAGATGAAAACAGCGGTATTTTCAACAGGTTAAGCGACGGATACAGACAGGCATGGATGAGGGCGGTAAAGTACAATTTTGTTATGGGACCTTCTGTGGAGATCATCAGTGCGGTGACTACATCCTTTATTTATGTGCTGGGTATTTCATGGATGAGCAGAGAAGCCTCCGGCATTACGGTAGGTGTATTAATTGCTTTTACCGCTTACATCAGCCGGTTTTGGCAGCCCATTAATACGCTTGCATCCTTCTATAATTCTGTTCTGACGGCGATATCTTATTTGGAGCGTATTTTTGAAACCATTGACGAGCCCGTTAAGATTAAGGATAAACCGAATGCAGGGCAAATGCCTGCAATTGAAGGAAAGGTGGAATTTAAGGATGTTACCTTCAGCTATGATGAGGGCATTGAAATTCTAAAGAAAATTAATTTTTCCGTGGAGAAGGGTCAAACGGTAGCGATTGTAGGCCCTACAGGTGCGGGAAAAACCACCATAGTTAATCTGCTCAGCCGATTTTACAACGTAGACAGCGGAGAGATATTGATAGACGGAATCAATATTGAAAATGTCACCATCAAATCACTGCGAAGGCAGATGGGCGTAATGATGCAGGATAGCTTTATCTTTTCCGGTACGATAATGGATAACATCCGATACGGAAATAATGAGGTCAGTGATGAAGCGGTGATAAAGGCGGCTCAAACCGTATGCGCGCATGATTTTATTATGGGAATGGAAAATGGTTATTATACTCAGGTAAATGAAAGAGGAAGCAGGCTGTCGGCAGGACAGCGTCAGCTCATATCCTTTGCAAGGGCGCTTTTGGCTGATCCGAGGATATTAATTTTGGATGAAGCTACTTCCAGTATTGATACGGAAACAGAAATATTGCTGCAGCAGGGATTAGAGAGGCTGCTTCAGGGAAGAACATCCTTTATTATTGCCCACAGGCTTTCCACCATTAAAAATGCAGATTTTATTATGTATATTGATAAGGGTGGTATCAGGGAGATCGGTTCCCATGAAGAGCTTCTTAAAAATCAGGGAGACTATTATAGATTGTATATGTCACAATATGATTTTCTGGCTGGATAAGCGGGAAATGATATTGGCTGGGTAACAGTTCAGCCTTTATGTGCAGTCGTACATCCGAGATGGCGCATGAAGGCGAGCTGTTATTTTTGGGCAAAAAAATAGAGCGGGTGATGGGAATCGAACCCACGTATCCAGCTTGGAAGGCTGGTGTTCTACC